>CALGSZ010000153.1 GCA_937901745.1 uncultured Chloroflexota bacterium
CAAGATAGCTCAAAACGTCAGTCCGCGTGGACCAGGTTCCGGGGGGAGGGGCAGCACGTTTCCACTCAGATAGTCCGAACAATGTCAGCCGCCCGACGGCCTTGTGGCCAATTCATGGAGCACGGAGGCTGTGGGCCCAGCTGACCGCTGCCATACCGCAGCCTTCATGGCCCCCAGTTGGCCAGGGATGTCAAGCCAGCGCAGAATTTCATCGTACCGGACCCGTTCCGGAAGGTACGCGTTGGCGCGCGGCCTCCCGAGGTTTCGCTCGATTGATTCGAGAGAAGCCCGGGCGGCCCGGGCGAGTGAACTCTCAGTGGCATGGAGAATCCACTCCGGTGGCCCATCGGGAGCGTCGCCAGCGAAGATGATTGCCCACTCGGTGATGCTGAGAACATCGAGCTCGGGAGCGAGGAGGGTCAGTAGCCCGCGGCGCCCCTCGCCGCCGAAATGAAACACGTAATCTCTACCTTCTACGCGAACGATCGGCCAAACATGATCGGCGATCCCCAAGTACCGACGCACTGCATAGGGCTGTCCCGCGTGGACAAAGCGTGGCCCACTGCTCGCGTAGCGCCAAGTCGCCTCGGCGCCCGGTTTGCGACTGGCTTCTACCTCGATCCGCCAGGGGCTTCCGCTAAGGACTCTGTACCTGTCCCCGCCAAGTGCCATCTGACCAGCGGAATTCACCAGGACTCCCTCGGCCACACGATCCCCCGTCACCGCGTCGACAACCGTGGCGCCGTGGGTTGGGTCGATGTTCGAATGGATCGTACCCTTCCCGGCCTGGTCGAGCCAGTATTGCCCGAGACTGATGCCTTTTGCATCAAGCTTCAATTCACCGTTTGCGATCATGTGGCGGAGCACTTCTGAAGCGATGTCTGCTGGGGCACACTCTGCCGCAAGGGACAGGATCGTGCTTTCACTGCGGCAGCGATTTGGCGCCTGGAAGATGTAGGAGGCGATCTGCTGTCGAATGACGCAGTGGCTTGGCCCTACCTCGCCGGGGCCGAGATCGCTCTTCGCCGCTGCGGAGAGCAGACTTTCCTGCACCAGCCGTTCTGCCGCGCCCTGCCAGCACGGAAGGACGCGCGTCTTGCCGGTTCGGCGATTCCCGCGGCCGATCCGTTGGAGGAGCGACGGGATGTCGGGAGGGGGAGCATCCAGGACGACGGTGTCGATATCCCCAATATCGATTCCGAGCTCGAGGGTTGAAGTCGCACAGATGACGAGCCGGTCACGCTGCCGGGCGCGTTCTTCAACAGCTTCCCGCTTCGTCTTGACGAGGCCAGCATGATGCGCGAGGACTTCGTATCGGAGCGGCGCGAGTCGTTCTCGGAGAAGGAGCGCCAGGGCGTCCACCCGCTTCTTGGAGTTGCAGAATACGAGGAGCTTCCTGGGCCCAGGGTCTGAGCCGAGGTACAGCGGAAGCACATCCTCCGTCCTACGCGCTAAACCCGTCTCGGCAAGCCGGATGACCTCGATTTCTCTGCTCCCCGGAACAGTGATGATCTCACCGTCCGGCAGGAGTGCCTTCTTGACCGCCATGGGATCCCGAAGCGTCGCGCTCAACGCGATGACCTGCAGTTCGGCGTTCGTTGTCCAGCCCTCCCGGACGGCTTGCCGACGAAGGCGGCGAAGTCGCGCTAGGAGCCAGCGGATCTGCTCCCCCCTGGGAGTGCCGTAGAGCAGGTGCACCTCGTCGATGACTACGGCGACAACTGGTGCCAGGATATGACCGGTGTCATGCCGCCCTCGACAAAGCATGCTGTCGAACGATTCCGGGGTCGTCAGCAGCACGTGTGCATGCGAACGCTCGCCCTCTTTGTGCTCGCCGGTCCGACGCGCCACACGTAGCCGGAGCAGCCGGAGCGGTGACTCAAGGCGGGCGAGCAGGTCATTGGCGAGCGCCCGCGTCGGCGAGACGTACAGGATCGTCCAGGGTGAAGAACGGTCCAGATATCGTTCAACCAGCGGCGCGCAGGCAGCTTCGGTCTTGCCGGAGGCCGTCGCGGAGGCGAGCAGAACATCACGGCCGTCGAGGATGGCCGGCATCGCCGCACGCTGAGCTGGTGTCAATCGGCCGAACGTGCCGAAGAAGGCCGGCCAGGCTCGCGGCATCTTTTCGGCGAGCTGTCGATCGGCCTCCAACGCCTCGTCAGGCGCCGGTATGGTTTGGTCCAGGACCATAGTGGGAATCCAGGGCGGCGACGTAACGCTTTACGAATGCTCGAGTGCGGCCGCTGTCGTCGAGGTCACTGACCTCGAGCGCTGCTAGGGTTCGCTCGACGAAGCGGGCATCGAACTTAGCGTCCAGGCCATACACCTCGGTGTAGAGGCCGTGAATCTTTTCCCCGAGTTCGCGGAGGTGCGGGGTGGAGAGGGGCTCCAGCTCGTACGAGTCGGCGTTCGCGCGAGACAATAGTTCGTCGAGCTCGGGGTACCCGACCTTCATGTTTGATCGTACGCTGGCGATGAAGAAGGCAATCGGTGCGTCCGGGAGCTCTGTGTCTCCAGCGAGATAGTCCGAAAGCGCCCCGAGCAGGCTCTGGATGCGCTGGAAGCGGTCCGGTGGCAGCCCGTACTCGACCTCGAACTCGTCGATGGTAATGACGAGGCCGCTGTACCCTGCTTGCTCCGCGACGAGGGTGTGCCCTACGAGCGCCGCGATGAAGTCTTTGGGACGATCGGCTACGCGCTTGCCGATCAAGCTACGGACGAGGGTGCCGTTCCAAACTGCGGAGAGATCCTTGTGAGGATAGATCGCCCGATTCGCCTCGTTCGCCGTCACCTCGTTGCTGCTTGAGAGGATAGCATCCATCAGATGCCCGTGCTCGTCAAGCAGGTCGTTCTCTACAAGGTACTGCACGGTCCGGTAGTTATCCCCAATTCGATCGATGTTCGCGAACAGGCGCGGCGCCTTGCCTTGCCGCTCTACGGCTTTGAGGTATACGTCAAGTATGGGCGTTGTGCTGTCCAAGTCCCGCCCCGCGAGGTTGGAGCAGAGGGCAAACAGGAGCCGCGCTGGATCCGAAAGGCTGATAAAGCGGCCATCGACCTCGGCATGCGCGGTTAGATAGCCCTTCTCCCGCGCAATATGCCGAATCGCGGCCATCGTATGACTTTTCCCGGTGCCGAACGGGCCAAGGATCTCGGAAACGAGCGGCTCGCCATCGTGCCCATGGGGAAGGCGAGAGCTCGCCCACGCCTTGAGGGCCGCGAACCCGATGGTCAGCCGCTCGATTGCCGCGGCCGGCACGAGCCCGAACCGCAGCGCCTCGATGGTCCTCAGCCCGATCTGGCGCGGATCCGCCGGCTCCTCCCGCTTCCAGCCGGGGCGCCGGTTCACCGTCTCGAGACCCCGCCGCACCGACGAGGCCGTCTTGATCACCCGAAGGTCTGCAGTGGAGATCGTGACCTCGATGCCGTGCTCCTCCAGGCGGATGCGGGCCTGCCCGTTCTCCGTCCCGAGCACGATCGCCGGGCCGAGCTTCGTGTCAACACGGGCTCCCACCGGTATCGTTGTGGGGATCAAACCTCCTTCTCCTCATCGGCCTGCATCCCCGCTGGCTGGGATACGGCAACTCCGAGCGCGCCAAGGAGATATGTGCAGGTTCGCTTGACCATCAGCCGGCGCGCGCTTGCCGTGGAATCTTCTTGGTTGACCTCCTGAGCGATCCGACGGACGGACTCGAGCGCCACTTCGCGGTCCACTCGTGCCTGATCGGGGAACTCATCATAGACGAGGTCAACCCAACGCATGCCGATACGCCGGAGGTCCTCCTCGGGATTGGGACGAAAGGTGAGGTCGATCTTCGGCGCCAGTGTGTTCCCTTCGAAGAAACTCTGTCCCGGTCCCGGATCGCGAACGCGGTCGAGAAGCGCAGGGTAATTTTCCATTGCTTCGACAATCGGCTTGGTGAGGGCGTAAACGAATAGCGCTGATCCACCCTTGAGATCGGCCACCGCGTCCAACTGCGAACGGATCAGGGAGAGGATCTTGTTCAGCTTCTTGCGGTCGACGTTGAACCCCTCGTCGCCTTCGTCGAAGCAGAAGACCGACCCTCGAAAGCCGGACAACCTGATGAACTGGGCGAGTGAGAGGCGAAGCCGCGCGCCCGTGATGTCGTGTTCCGCGGTAGCGACCTTCGCCACACCTGCTGCCTTAGCTGCGTCCTTATCGGAGACTTCGCCGGCCAGCCACCTGCACGCGTCTTCGAATCGCATCATGTCGCCGTCGAGGTAGGCCTTGGCGGCCGCTCGCGCGGCGAGTCCAAACTCTCTCAGCTTGAGCTGAGGGCGTTCCAGGAGGCTCAGCCAGTCCGGCAATGATCCGGCTTCCCGGTGCCGCTCGATGGTGACGATGATTAGCTCATGAATTCCCGTTCCTTGCGAGTCCGGGGCCTTCACCTCCCGAGCGAGCTCCTTGTATACGATCAAGGGCTTGGTGAAATCGAGCTGCTTGCCGAGCTGGACCTCGGCCGTGACGCAGTCCCGGTCGCGTGCAACCTCCATGAGCTCGCGTAGGAAGTGCGTCTTTCCGGAGCCGTTGGGGCCGATGACGTACTTCTCGGCCGACATGCCGGCATCGAAGTGAGCGAAGATGTATTCCCGCTCCAATCGAGAAATCGCTTCCTCGTTCCCGACCCCGAGCCGGGAGCATCCAGTCTCCGGCGCGGTGCCTTTCGAAGCCAAGCGCCGCATGATCTCCAGCAGTCGCAGCTCCATCCTCACCTCCCAATGACGCTGTTCACCTGAGCGGCTAGTGCTTTCACGAGAGGGCCGCGGTATCCTTGCCCCGCGTTCTCACGCAGGACCCTCATTCCCTCGGAAAACAGGTGCTGCTCCAGGTTCGCCGGCACCGATCCGAGGGCACGGGCAGCCGCCGCGTAAACCTCGACTGCTCCCCTGAGAAACTCCTCCGGCGTGCGGGCGGAGCAGGCGTCCGCGACCTGAATGACGGGCCATCTCCACGATGGATGCAGCTCGTGGCGGCGAGACACGCGGAGTCGCTGGCCGACCGCTGCGTTGACGTGCGAACAGGCCTCGAGAAAACCCGGCAGTACGGCAAGGACGAAAGAGACGCCCGCGTACTGGCCGGTAGCGCACCCGTCGATGAGTCGGCGCATGAGCTGCGCGGCATTCATTTCCTTGCGAGTCGGGGTGGCCCGGCGCGCCTGGAAGATTTGCTCAGTTTCGTCCAACAGGATCAGGCTGCCCGGAATCCCGAGCAGATGGAGGCCTCGCAGCACCGTACGGAGTGCGTGATCGGCGTTTCGCTGGGAAAGCGGGTCTTTGACGCCGGCGACGCGCTTGTCCGCCGCCCGTAGCGCGCCCGCGCCAATCGGCTGGCCCCGGAGATAGGCGTGCAGCAGCTCCCGGGCCTCCGGTTTGAGTGGAGCGCCGGAGGCGAGGAGCACCATTGCCCGCTGGAAGCCGGTGTGAGGGAGTCGAGCGCTGGCGAGCGCCTCGACCCTCGACGGGTTGGCTGCGCCGAGCAGTTCGGTGATCTCCCCCACGGAAGCGGCCTCTCCCCGGGCTCCGCTCCACCTGAGATTGCCCAAGACGAACTTGACGATGCTCTTCCAATCGTCGAGCCGCAGCGCGAGGGAGAGGTCGGCGTAAACCACGGCCATCCCTTTCGCGGTCGCCCGCTCCAATAGCAAGGTGAGGAGATGGGTCTTGCCCGCCCGGTAGGGCCCTTCAACGATACGGAAGGTGGCGCCACCCTGGGCGATGAGAGCATCCATAACCTCGCGCTCGAAGTAATCCAAGAACGGTCCTGTGCCCACGTCGAATAGTCCCGTAGCTCCAGGGCTCGGAACGCCATACTGGGCGATGTGCTTGAGCGCTCCGCGGGTCACATCGGCCGCCTTGACCATGTCAGGACTCCGTGCCGGTAACGTAACAAACACGGCGGTAGTCGTCGGTCGGACGAAGGCCGTTGATCGTCACCCCGTGGCCCTGCTGCGTTTCTCGCATGGCGCAGGACTGGAAGCCCAGGCGCGGCTGGCCATCTCGCACGGGGAGGGCGCGGTAGCGGTCAATGTTGTAGAGGAAGGCCCAAAGGGGCATGTCCACGGCGAGCGCGGTCGCAGCAACGCGGCGGTCCGGCCTCCCCGCGAGTTGCTGGCGGAAGAGCTCGACGCGGAGCTGCATCAGGAAGTCATCGATCGGCACCGTGGGGCTTGCTTCCGCCCGGGATGGCGCATTGCGGTATGCACTCAGGAACAGCTCGGGGAGCGACGCCTCAGGGATGGCCTTGCTCTCGAGCGCCTTGAGGGCCTGCTGCTCAAGCGCTTGCAGGTCATCCGCGCTCGAAACCGGGTTCCACCCAACCACCACCTCATGATTGTAGCATGCCCGCGCGCGTGCGGAGGCATGGTCGAGCTCGATCAGGAGCGGACCAACCCTCCACCCCGAGCTCGCCTCAGAGATCGGCGTGCCCGCCTCCCGCGCCCTGCCGATGTAAGCAGCGACGCAACGGCCAAACCCTTCCTGCCGCTCCTCCTGGATCGCAGAGATCGCCTCCTCGGCGGTTGCCCTGAGTTTCTCGACTGCGGCGGCAAACTCTTCTCCCGCTGGAAGCTTCTTTACGGCTGCGGTGAGCGCATCCAGGGTATCGGCACGGCCGGGCCTCACCGCCGCGAGCGGCTCCAGAGCCTTCACCAAGCGCTTAGCTTCCAACTGCACCGACTTCACGACCTCTGAGGAAGAGGCTGGGCGGTCGGATTCCGCGTTGACGCGTTCTGCCATGCGATTTCCTACTCACTTAGCTCAGAACGTGAACGTGAGAAAGGACGGATCGGCAGATGCCCTCCGTCAATTATTCCAAACCAAGATCGCTCTGCTCTATGACAGCCACGGCTGGTGCCTCGCGCGCCAGCCTGACGATCTCCGGCCAGCTCTGCACGAGCGCGTTGTAGGAGAGCGCCTCCTTCGCCCGCTTCTTCCGCTCGCAGATCGTGTAGAGCCTATAGGCCAGCTCGCGGGCTACATCGGCCTTGCTCCCAAGCTTCGCCACCAGCTCCGCCGCGCCGGCTTCGCCTTCCGCTTCCAGCACGCGAATCAGGTGATGCACGATCTCCCACACGGTCAGGCGGGCGTCTGTGGACGGGTCCCAGTCCGCGGGGAGCTCGCTGGGGGCCAGGAGCCGGACCTTGCCAGCGCGCGAGGCGAGGATACCCGCATCGACCATCCCAGAGACGCTGGTGTTCTTGGCCTTCGATAGCGTTTCGGCCACACCGTACTCGCCTTCGTCGAAACCGAACTGCTCGAACCAGGCGACGGCCCAGCGGGTGTCGGCATCGAAGTCGCCCTCCTGCTCCGCCAGGACCTCGTCCAGCACCTGGTTGATCAGCGCCAGCGCCTCCCGCACCGTGAGCGGGTTGCCGGCAGCGTCCACCACCTTCGAATAGCGCGTGTAGACCGCCATCCCGGGGCCGATCGCGGCCTGCGCCAGGTCCACCGGGGCGATGTTGCCGCGCTGGAGGTGGCGCAGCGCCTCCGGCAGCTCGGCCTTGAGACGGCTCACGAACTCCCGGCGCGTGACGACCGGCGCGTCATTCGGGCGCGGACGGCAGACCAACACGATGCTGGAGGCGAGGGCGTTGGTGCCCATGCCGATCATACGGTTGCTGAGTTCGGTGCGCATCGGCCAAGTCCCGCTGATACCGAATCCCGCGCGGATCACGGCATCTAGGAACGTC
>CALGSZ010000154.1 GCA_937901745.1 uncultured Chloroflexota bacterium
AAACGAGCAAGCCGGCCGCAACGGCGACCGGCTCACATCCGGATAGGATTCGGTTGGACGGGGCGGCGAGGTCGTTAGATCTCGCCGCTTCTCGACTAGTACCGCGCGTAGCGGTTGCTGGACGAGCGCTGCTGCTGATAGCAGTCGCGGCAGTAGACCGGCTTGTCGCTCCGCGGCTGGAAGGGAACTTCCGTCTCCACGCCGCAGGACGAGCAAACAGCCGGGAACATCTCGCGCGGGCCGCTGCTGTAGCCGCCCCCACGGGAGTATCCGCCGCTGGAGTAGCCACCATTGCCGTAGCCGTCCGCGGCACGCTGCGCCTTACGAGCAGCACGGCAGCTCGGGCAGCGCTGCGGCTCCGAGAACCCGCGCTCCTGATAGTACGCCTGCTCGCCGGAAGTAAAGGAAAACGTCTCGCCGCAATCGCGGCACACAATCGTGCGGTCGCTCATTCCGCTGAAGCCCTCTGCGTCGATCGGTTCGACGCGATACGAAAAAAAGAAACCTGAGTCAAACGGCTCCAGCGGAACGAGATACTGGCGATGCGCCCAACCATGGCGAGGTCGGTATGCCGGGCGCACCCTGCGATCGCGTACGCGAAGGAAACGCTTGATCTCGATGCAGTATACCACACGACACACGCCGGGCAGTCGCGGCGTGCAAATTGACCGTGCCCCGCGATCTCTGCGGAGGGAATGCCCGTATGGATAGCGTCACCTTGCGGCGGTCGGAATGGAGCGCCGTCGCGCGAGAGCTCGACGCGACGTACCAGGATTCGGCGCCAGCGGGACTGCGAGAGCGGATCGCGGAGTTGTTGGAGCGCGTCCCGAGTGCTTGGGGAGACGAAGCTTGTCATCTGGAGCTCGATCCAGCGGCGGCCGAAGTGGTGCGCGCGATCGTCCGGCGAGGACGCGGCCTGCCGGAAGACTTGGCGGCCGAGCGAGCCAAGCAGGCCGCGCTCGATGAGGCCGAGGAGATCATTCGGGAGCACCAGCAGCCGCCAGATGAGATGTAGGGCGGTTGTGGCGCCGTTCGTCCGCTCGGCGTGGCGGCGCCGGGTCGGCGTTCGCTCCCCCAGGCACGGGGAGTTGCTATACTCGAACCCCGCGACGATGTGCGGCGTCGCCTGGCACATCTCCAGAGCGTCCGAAGAGCACAGCGCTCGCCGGGCACGCGATGGTGCTCGGCCCGTATCAGGCTTGTAACGCCTACCGGTCCGATCTTGGCCGTTGCACAACCTTCGACGACCAATCAACACGTCAGCGTTTCCTCTTGGCCGGCAACGATGGCGGCGAGAATCGGCTGGCGGACGGATCTTCGCGGCGATCTTGTTGCGATCGCGATCCTCCTCGCCCTGACGGCGGTCGTTTCCTGGGACCTGATCCGAGTGGCCAGTTGGGTCTCTCGGGTCGATCTGCTGACGTTCTATCTCACCTGGTACGCCCATCTCGGCGAGCATCTGCGCCAGTTCGATATCCCCGGCTGGAATCCCCATGTCTTCAGCGGGACGCCTTTCGCCGGCGATCCACAGTCTGGCTGGGCGTACCTCCCGGCCATGCTCTGCTTCACGTTTCTCCCCGCCGTCGCCGCCATGAAGGCGTACGCCGTGGTTCACCTCATCATCGGTGGGTTGGCGACCTACGGCTTGGCGCGTGTCCTGGGCATGCCGGTCCTGCCGAGTCTCGTCGCCGCGTCGGCATTCGAGTTCGGCCCCTACGTCGTCCATAACAGCCGCTGCTGCACCATCATGGCGCAGATCGCTCCCTGGATCCCGCTGGCGATGCTCGGCGTCGAGCTGGCGCTGCGGGCGCGGACGTGGAGCGGGCGGGCGCTCTCCTGGTGGTTGGCTGGCCTGGCGATCAGTCAGATGCTGGCTGGCTGGATCGGGCAGGGCGCGTACAACGGGATGCTCGTCGTCGCGAGCTACGTGGCTTACCGCACGCTGATCCAGCCGCCGGACAGGTCTGCCACTCTGCGCGAGCGTCTCGTGGCGATGATCATCCACGGCGCCGGCGTCTTCTTCCTTGGCTTCGCGCTCGGCGCGGCGGGGGTGCTGATCCGGCTCGAGGTCAACGCGGCGTCGAATCTCGCTGGCGGCACCTACGAGGAGCTGTCGGATGGTACTCGCCCGTGGCCGCTCCTCGGGATGCTCGACCGCATCTTGAGCACGGACCGGAGCACGCTCAAGTTCTATGTCGGCGGCGCGACGCTGGCTCTGGCGCTGCTCGCACCGCTCGTCGCTCGCGCTCGCCATGCCGTGCCCTACTTCGCGGTTTACACCGTCGTCATCCTGACGTTGACGCTCGAGCCGACGCCGCTCCATCGGCTCTTCTACTTGCTCCCGCGCTACCAATCGCTCCACGAGCACGCCGCGTACCGTGTCATCGGCCTCCTCTGGGTTGGTCCGGCGATCCTCGCCGGCGCAACGGTCGCCACGCTGCCCAAGTGGTCGCGCCGGCGGTGGGCGATGGTGGCGGCGCTGCTTCCCACGGCGGCGCTCGTCGCGCTGATCGGGGCGCTCCGGCGCGAGGGTGGTGAGATCAACGACGAGACGATCGTCGTCATCGTCGCGGTCAGCGTTATCCTTGCCGTCGCCGCCATCGCTGGCATGCCGTCGGTGCGGGAGCGATTCCGTTGGGCAACCCACCTCACGCCGGCGCTGCCGGTTCTGTTGCTCCTCCTGATCCTCTGGGATCCGACTGGCCGTGAGATCGTCGCTCGGCTCGGAACGGAGACCAGCGCCTCAATCCAGCGTGGCATCGAGGTCGTCGCCAGCAAGGAGGACCCGGGCGGCGCCGGGGAGTTCCTGCAGCAGCGCTTCGCGGAGGAGGGGCCGTTCCGCTACTTCGGGTATGACCCGATCGGGCTGCGGACGGCGGAGCGGGACGGTCTGACGTACCATGGCCGCCGCCTCGATCCGCGGATTCAGGCGCTGCTGGTCAGCGCCCGCGCCATGCGTCTGGGGCTGCAAGATATCCAGGGCTACAACCCGATTCAGCTGAAGCGCTACGTCGAGTTCATTCGCGCTCTCAACGGGTTGGAGCAGGACTACCACGACGCCAATATCCACCCGCCCGGCATCCGCTCGCCGTTGTTGAGCCTGCTCAATGCTCGCTACATCATCATCCCGAATGATCTGGAGCCCGGGCGACCGCGTCCTGACCTGCTTTACCTCCTCAATCGGACGACCGAGGTCTTCCGCAACGATCAGATTCGTGTCCTGCGCGATGACACCGCTCTCCCCCGGGCTTGGATCGTCCACGATGCCTTCACCGTCGAGCAGGGAGAGGCGCTTGATTTGCTGGCCAGCGGAGCGGTCGATCCGCTCGAGACGGCGCTACTCGAGACCGACGTGCCCGCGCTCGCCGAAGCGTCCGATCCGGACGCCGACGAGGCGACGATTACACATTACGAGGACGACGTCATTCGGCTGACCACGCGGACGGATGCGGCGGGACTGCTGGTGCTGAGCGAGGTCTACGATTCTGGCTGGAAAGCTTACGTGGATGGCCGCAAGGTGCCGCTCTATGTCGCCAATCACGTTCTTCGCGCGGTGCCGTTGCCCGCTGGCGAGCATGTCGTCGAGCTGCGCTACGAGCCGCTCTCGCTGCAGCTCGGGCTGTGGATCACGGCCGCGGCGCTGGTGCTGCTGCCGGTGCTCGTCCTCGCTTGGTTCCTCAGCCGGTGGACGGCTCGCCGTCCTTCCGGCCTATAATCGCTGCCATGTCTGCAACGGCTTCTGGCGCCCCAGCCACACCGGCTCCCGCTGGCCGAGCGCGTCTCCGTAGATCCCAGCTCCGTTCTCGCCCGGTTGCGCCCCGGCGGGCGCGTCGCTCACCCGTCCAAGCGCGTGTCCTCGCGATCGCTGCCGTGGCGCTGGTCGCGCTCATCCTCGTTCATGAGCTGAGCGGTCTCAACAATCTCCGGACGCGGCCAGTGATCGGGAGCGATTACCTGGTGGTTTCCGAGTACGTCGCCGCGCGACACAAGCCGGGCGAGCCGGTCTTCGTCGCGATTCCGCCGCCGGCCTACCTGGCGCTCGGCAGCCGGGACGACCTCATCTTTGTCTCTAGCCCGCTCAATCGGGAGCGCGCCCAGCGCTACACGCGCTTGACCGCCGACGGGGAGTACGTGGACTACTGGACCGGCGTGCGCTCGATCGTCAGCACGGGCCAGTTGTGCCACGCGATGCTCACGTCGCCGTCGCTATGGCTGATCGTCGATGGCTCGCGCCTGGAGGCCGACTGGGCCTACAAGGGAGAGATGGCCCAGGTTCTCACGGGGCTGACTTATATCCAGTACTACACGCCCGGTGGGGCGATGGTGCGCCGGCTCGCACCGATCCCGTCGCGCGATCCCAAGGCTGAGGCGCTTTGCGAGGACGCGATGGCGCGCGAAGGGCTCGTACTGCCGCCGCCGGCTCCGAAGTGGCCTCCCGTCACCACGACAGACTAATACCCCGCGAATACTCTGGCTTTGGGGTGAGGGGCGCCTGGAATTGGCGACTCTGTCCGTGCGGTGTGACCGCGCGGTCGCGGGATCGAGGGTCAGAGACCGGCGGCGGCGGAAGTCCATGCCGGGCCAGAGCCGGCGTGACGCAGCCCCGTCCGCGGGTCGATCCAGATGCCGTTGACGCGTCCGAAGTTGGTTGCCCCTGGGCTCTCCTCTTGCACGACCAGGATGTGTCCGAGGTCGCGCAGTCGCTCCTGAATCGCGGTCGGGATCCGCGCATCGACGAAGGTCTCATGCCCCTGGCAGTGGACGCGCGGCGCATCAATCGCGGCTTGCAGGCCCATACCGAAGGTGAGCACGTTCACCATCGTGTGCAGCACGCCGCTCGCGATCCGGTAGCCGCCGGAGCCGCAGGCACCGAAGAGGGCTCGGCCGTCCCGCGCCGCGACGATGCTCGGAGCGGCGAAGATGGGCATCTTGCCAGGAGCGATGGCATTGGCGCGGTCCGGCCGGGGATCGAAGTTCCGCATCGCGTTGTTGAGGAAGATCCCCGTGCCGGGGACGAGGACGAGGGAGCCGAACGGACCGGTTAGGCTGGTGATCAGCGTCGCTAGATTGCCTTCGGCGTCGACGGCTGCCATCTGGCTGGTGCCACCGATTCCCGCGGCTGATAGGGCTGGCGTGCCTTCGGCTGCTGCTTCATCTCCGTTGTAGGGCCAGGGATTCCCGGCGACGATCGGCCGCGGCGATGCGGCATCGAGCCGGATGCTGGCCGCTCGCTCGGCGGCAAAGTCGCGGCTGGCTAGGCCGGCGACCGGACTGCGAACGAAGTCCGGATCACCGTAGTGGGTCATGTTGTCGGTGAACGCGCGGCCGAGCGCCTCGGACATGATGTGACGGAATTCAGCGCTCTCCGGACCGTACCGCGCGAGGTCGAAGCAGTCGAGGATGTTCAGGGCCTCGTAGCCAACCTGATCGTTGGCCGTGATGTACGCGACGCCCTGGTAGGTTGCCGGTCGCTCCCGAATGATCTTCGGGCGGTAGCTTTCCAGATCGGCGGCGGTCAGGATCCCGCCTTGCTCAGTCACTGTTCGCTCGATCGCCTGCGCCACCGGGCCGGTATAGAAGCCGGCTGCGCCCTCCCGCGCGATTCGGCGCAATGTCTCGGCCAGGTCAGAGAAGTCGAGCCGGTCGCCCACGGCGAAGGGGCTTGCCGCCTTCGGTATGTTGCCATTGCGCAGCAGCCGGGCCGCCGCTTCCGGCATCGCCCAGATCTCTTCCAGCCGGCCAGCGATCGCGAGCTGGAGGTTCCACGTCACCGGCACGCCCGCGGATGCTGCCTCGACGGCCGGCTCCAGCACTTGCTCCAATGGCAGCCGGCCAAACCGTTCGTGGGCAGCGCACAGACCGGCCACCGCGCCTGGCACCGCCGGCGCCAAGGCGCCCCAGTCGTTGCGCCGGCCCTTCACCTGCGGCCAGCCGTAGTAGGTCTCCGGCTGGTCCGGGTCGACCTCGAACATAGTCGGTGTCGCCCGCCGCGGCGCCCGCACGTAATGGTCGATGGTGACGAACTCCTGCTGCTCCGCGAGAAAGAGCGCCAGCCGGCCGTAGCCACCGACGCCACAGTTGTCCGGCTCGACCACGAACCCGGTGAACGCCGCGGCGACGATGGCGTCGATCGCATTCCCGCCCGCCGCGAGCATCCGGACCCCAGCTTCGGCTTCGGCCATGTGGCCGCCAGCGACGACGCCGCGCTCGGACACGACCTCGGTTCTCGTGGCGACCATCTCACTACGGATCATCGCATCGGCTCTTGTTGTCACGCGATCGGCGCGGCCAGCAGATCGAGGAGGGTGCGCGCGTCAGGCAGATCGTCCGTGCGCCAGGTGGTCGTCAGTAGCTCCTCGCCCCGCGCCGCGGCAGGGCTCTCGCACGCCAGGCGGCGAAATTTCTCCTGGAGTTCGTCGTCGGTCGGCGGCTCCGCGCAGTCCCACGGCGCCTGGCACTCGCCCGAGTCGAAGACACGCCCGTCGGTGAGCGTGATCCGCACGCGCGCTACCCGCTCCGCTGGGAAGCGGGCGGTGAGGTCCGGGTCTTCGATAAGCGTGACTTGCTCCGCCAGTCGCAGCACTTCTCGGTCAGCGAGTCCAGCGCCGCTGAGCTCGGGGAGTCCGAGGCGGCCGCGCACCAGAGCCGCCGCTACCGGGAAGGGCAGGCTGTATTGTGCTTCTTCGGTCGTCGCCGGGTGGCGAGAGGCAAGCCGGGTTGCCGCGTGAAAGGTGGAGACCTCGATCTCCGTGATTTGGTCGAGTGGAATCTGGTGATTGCGATGGAGCGCGAGCGCGCCGGTGATCGCCGGTTGCGCCCAGCGGCATACCGCGTATGGCTTGAAATACTGGTCGAGGATTAGCCAGCGCTTCCCGAGATCGCGCCAGATCGCTTCGACCTCCCCGTCCTCGACCGTGACGGCCGGCGCGCCGGTGAAGCCGCCCCGGGCGAGGATCGCCGCCGTGACGCCGGCCAAGGCTCCCCAGCCCGAGCCATCTTTCACCATCGTCGGGTGATCGATGCAACGCATCATTTGCGAGCGCGGGCCGTGGTACTCGGCGATGCCGAGCGCGTGCCGAGTCTGCTCCCCATCCAGGCCGAAGCGGCGGGCGGCGACGGCGGCGCAGCCGAGCGCATTCCAGGCGCCGGAGGTGTGGTAATCGCACGCGGTCGCGTGCAACGCCAAGCCTGCCCGCAGCGCCACCTCATAACCGACGACGAGGCTCGTCAGCAGCTCTTGGCCTGAGATCGGATCGCCATCCTTCGGCACTGTCGCCAGCGTCGCGGGAACGATGGCGGCTCCGGCATGACCCTTGACCAGGGTGTAGCCATCGTGGATATCGAGAGCGTCAACCGTCATCCCGTGCGCGAGCGCCGCCCCCGGCGCTGAGACCGTCCGGCCGTCGAGCCAGAGCTGGGTGTCGTTGCCGCCGAAGATCGCGGTTGCCGCCTCGTAGACGACGCGTGACAGCTCAGTGCCCCGGCCTCCCAACGCGGCTCCGAGGGTGTCGAGCAAGCATCGCCGCGCTTGATTGCGCACCGTGTCGGGCAGGTCGGCCCAGGTCAATTCATGGATGAACGAGATGACGCTCATTCCCGCGCTTCTCTTTCAGCGAGCCAGTAGTCGCCGAATCGCTGGACTGCGCATCCATTTCGCCGCGCGATGACTTAGAGCTCCGACACGTAGGCTCGGTACTCCGGCCTCACGCGCGGATCGGTGCCGAGGTAGGCATGCTTCGACATATCGGCCGAGTACCGGCTGGCTGGCGGTGTCCGGCCGATCGACTCAGCCAAGCTGCGGATGTGGTGCGGACCGGCGCCGCAGCAGACCCCGAGGTAGCGAATGCCGGCCTCGTACGCCTCCCGGCCAAAGTCGGCGATCTCGTACCGCGTGCAGGTGAAGGGGTCGAGCGCGGTCGGGAATGGCCGTCCGCCCGGCACGTTCGGATAAGCGGGATCACGCAGCGATTGGAACGTCGGCTGCTCCTCGGTGGTGCGGTACGGCACGGGCAGTCCGGCGACGTGGCAGGTCACGGCGGCGCGGATCTCGCGCAGGAGTGGCAGCATCGTGCGCGGGCCGCGGCTGCAGTTCATGCCGACCACATCGGCACCGGCTGCCTCAAGGCGGCGGCAGGCCTCGGCAGGTGACCACCCCTCTCGCGTCTCCGGCTTCTGATGGATCGCGAACGTGATCACCGCGGGCTTGTTGGCCTGCTTGATGACGTCGAGCGCGATCAGGGCCTCCTCTCCCCAGGAGAAGGTCTCCCCGATGATGAAGTCGACGCCGGCATCTACTGCCCAGCCGACTTGCTCCTCGAACATCTCCCGCACCGCCCGGCGAGATTCATCGTCGCCGACGAAGATGTTGGTGTTGCAGATGTTGCCGGCGAGGAGCGTGCCGGTCTCGCGCGCGACCTGCTTGGCGATCTCAAGCGCCTGCCGGTTCATCTCCTCCAGCAAGTGTTCCTTGCCGATTAGTCTCAGCTTCTCCCGGTGCGCGTAGTAGGTGAAGGCCTCGACCACGTCCGACCCGGCGTGGACGAAGTCCCGGTGTTGCTGAGCGACAAGCTCCGGATGCTCCAGCACGACCTCCGGCACATATGCTCCGGCCTGCAAGTAGCCGCGCCGCTCGAACTCGAAGAGGTATCCCTCGGCGCAGATCACCGCGTCTTGCTCGAGCCGCTCCAGCAAGCCTTTGGCACCGCTCGTCGAGTCACTGCCGCTCATATCTATCCCCCCTCCTGGTGCGCGCGATGGCCTCTTGGCAATGGACCGAGTTTGCGGGCACCCCTACGATGCCCGCGTCAGGACCGCCTCATTGCGGAAGACCGGGCGGAACGTTGGATCGGTCAGCGCCGGCCGGTCGGCTCGGAACGGCTCGATCGGGTATTCGGTGCGCCCCTCGAGCGCCAGCTGGCTGAGGATGCGGCCGAGCAGAGGCACGAACTTGAAAGCGTGAGCGGCGTCGACCGCCACGGTCACTCGGTCCTGTCCCGGCACGCGATCGAGCACGAAGTGGCGATCCGGCGGCATCGTGTAGAGGCAGGTCTTGGTCAAGAGCTCCGGACCGAGGAAGCGCGGGATGTAGGTTTCCAGGAAGCGGACCAGGCGATCACGGGTGACCGGATCGGGATCGAAGGTGCGCGTCTCCGCCGTCACCTCCGGACCGCCGACGTCCTGGCCCGCCTTCGTCGCGACCTCGCCATATACGGGAAAGCCATAAAACTCCTCTGGCGCCCGCCAAATCCATATCGGGAAGCGGTCGGGCGCGAACTCGCGGATGTGCGGTGTCGCGAAGTAGGTGACCTGTTCCTGGGTCACGGTGATTGGCCATCGCACGCCGAGGTGGGCGAGGAGGTTGTTCGTCCATGCACCGGCAGCGAGCACGACGTGCCCGGCGGAGAAGACGCCGTCGTCGGTTAGCACCTCGACACCGGCGCTGGTCGGGCGGAGACCGCGCACCGGAAGCTCGTCGAGAATCGTCGCGCCATGCAAGCGGGCGAGCGCGATGTGGACGGCATTCGTCCTTCGCGCATCGACCAGTCCGCTCTGGGCCTGGTAGAGCCCTCGCGCTTCCTCCGGGAGGGTGAACTGTGGCCAGCGGCGCATGATCTCGGCGGCGTCCAGCTCCTCGAAGGGAACACCCTGCTGCCGCATCGACTCGGCGCAGTGGCTGAGGTCCTTGGGGCCGGTGGTGCCGCGGAGCTCGAGGTCGAGGCCGCCGCACGTGACCATGAGCTTCTGGCCGGACACCTCTTCAAGCTCCGCCCAAAGCTCGTACGTTGGGCGGGCGAGCGCGGTATAGGCCGGATCGTGGTAGGAGTAGCGGATGATCCGCGAGTGGTCTTGCGAGCTGCCCCGCTCGTGTCCGAGCCGAAACTGCTCGATCCCAAGCACATCGCGACCGATCGTCCGCGCGAGCCAGTAGACGGTGGCGCTGCCGATTCCGCCGCAGCCGACGACGATTACTTCATAGGCCCGTCGCATGGTTCTCAGCCTCCGCGCCCAACCTCGTCAGCGGGAATCCGATCTTAGGATTCCGAGATCAGGCCGCGCTCCTGAAGGAACGCCCGCACCACGTCCTGGGGCTCCTTCCGCTCCTGGTCGACCTGGAGATTGAGCTGGGCCATCGTCTGGTCGTCAATCTGGCCAGCGAGCTTGTTCAGCACGTCGGCGATCGCCGGATCCTGATCCAAGAGCTCCTGGCGGACGACCGGCGCGGCGAAGTACGGCGGGAAGAACCCACGATCATCCTCCAGCGTGACCAGTCCCAGCGCCGGGATGCGGCCGTCGGTCGCGAAGGCCGAGATCACGTCGACATCGCCGTTGTCGAGCGCTTGGTACAGAAGGCCGGGATCCATTCCCCGCTCTTCCCCAAACTCCAGGCCTTCGTAGGTGGCCGTGAGTCCAGGCAGGCCGTCCGGCCGGACCAGGAACTCCTGCGTGCCGCCGAAGACCAGATCGTTCGACTTGCCGATCAGATCGGAGATCTTGGTGACGCCGAGCTCTTCCGCGTGCTCCTGGCGCATCGCCAGCGCGTAGGTGTTGTTGAAGCCGAGCGGCTCGAGCCAGACGAGGTTGAATTGTTCTTTGTATTCGTTCTTGACGATCTCGTAGACAGTGTCCTCGAGAGTAGTTGCGGTCGGAGTGCCGCCAGCGGTCGGAGTGCCGCTGACGTCGGGGATCTCGAGGTTCAGGATCGCCAGCAGACCCGTCCCGGTGTACTCAACATAAAGATCAATCTCGCCACTGACGAGCGCCTCATGGACGAGGGCAGTGCCGCCGAGATTGAGCTTGCGGTCGACCTGATAGCCCGCGTCTTCGAGCAGCTGGGCCATCATCTCGTTGACGAGAACCTGCTCGGTGAAGTCCTTCGAGCCAATGGCGACCGTTGGCTTCTCGCCTTGTGCCTGGCCGCCGGTGGCCGGCACGAGCGCCATCCCGAGAGCGACGACAACGAGTAGCACTAAGCCACGCATTCGAGACATAGACCTTCCCTCCTTGCGTGCAGCGGACCGTCCGCCGATCGTGATGACGATTCGGAATCCTTCTCCAGTCGCTTCGGCTCTTCTCCTTTCTGCCTCGCCCCGTTTCAGCGGGCGCTCATCGGCCTTCGGTCTGCAAACCGGCCGGGATGACGAGCCGGCGCAGACCACCCAACAGCAGTTCGGCTGCAATCGCTAGCAGCGCGACAGGAATCGCTCCCGCGAGCAAAATCGGGTAGTCGACCATTGCTAGGCCTTGCAGGATCAGATCGCCGAGTCCGCCACCGCCAATGTAGGCCGCAAGCGTCGCGAGCCCGACTGTTTGGACCGTGGCGGTCTGGATGCCGGCGAAGAGGACCGGACTGGCAAGCGGTAATTCGACGAGGAACAGGAGCTGGGCTCCGCTGGTTCCCATTCCTCGCGCCGCGTCGATCACGGAGCGGTCAGCATTCCGAATGCCAACGTAGGTGTTGAGGAAGATCGGTAGGACCGCGCGGATGGTGAGCGCGACAAGGGAAGGGCGGAACCCGATGCCGAGCCAGCCGAGGGTGAGCGCCAGAATTGCCAGGCTGGGAATCGTCTGCCCGATTGCGCCGAGCCAGGTCAGAGGCTTGGCGAGAAGCTCGACGCGGCTGGCCAGGATTGCCAGAGGAACCGCGATTAGCACCGCGAGCAGCACCGAGTAGACGGTGAGCTCGAGGTGCTGGATCAGCAGCTCCGTAAAGCGCTCCCGGTTCTCGCGGATGTAGGTGATGAAGTCGAGTGCTTCGCCGCGGACCCGCATCGCCAGCTTACCCCTTGCTGAGCACGCCGACGTCGCGTCGCAGGAGATTGCCGAGCGCCGCCAACCCCCAGTCCGCCGCGAGCGCCAGGAGGGAGGCGACCAGCGCGCCAGCGATGATGCGATCGGTGTCGAGCGACCTCATCCCGTCGAAGATCAAGCGGCCCAGACCCCCGGCGCCGATCACCGCGCCGATCGTCGCAATCCCGACCGCGGCGACGGTCGCAAGCCGCACCCCGGCCAGAATCACCGGCAACGCGAGCGGCAGCTCGACCCAGAACAAGCGCTGGAGGCCTGTCATCCCCATCCCCTGAGCTGCGTCGATCATTGCCGGTGGGACGGAGTCGAGGCCAGCGATGGTGTTCCGGACGATAGCGAGGAGGGAATAGAGAACGAGCGCGACGATGACGGTGGTTTGACCAATGCCCGTGTAGCGGAGCAGGATGACGAACAGCGCCAGGCTGGGTACCGTGTAGAGCATGCCGAAGGCGCCAATGACCGGCGTCTCCAGCCAGCGGACGCGGGTGACGAGAATCCCGATTGGGATGCCGATCAGCATCGCGATAAGGATGCTGCTCGCGACGAGCCGCACGTGCTGCTCGGTCAGCTCCAACACCCGGTCCGGATTGTCACGCAGATACTGCATGCGCCGGCTCCTTCCCGGATGTGTCCTCGGGGGCGATCGTCTCTCCTAGCAGCGCGACGAACTGCAGGTACGTGAGGTAGCCGACTGGGCGCCCCGCATCGTCGCTGACCCAGAAGCCATCACCCGTCGCGTTCTCGAACTTGCCAACCTCTCGCGCTGCCTCGAGGACCGAGAGGGCGCCGGGGAGAACGACGCCGTTCGGTGACTGCCCGGCCGGAGCCGGTCCGGCCAGCTCCTCCAGCCGGGTGTATTGGAGGGCGCGAAGTCCGCGGTCCTCGCCGATGAACTCCGTCACGAACGCGTCGGCCGGGCGACGGAGCAAGTCTGCCGGGGTCGCGTCCTGGACGACGCGTCCCTCCGACATCAAGACGATCCGGTCGGCCAGGAGGAAAGCCTCGCCGATGTCGTGGGTGACGAAAACGATCGTCTTGCGAACCTCGGACTGGATGCGGCGCAGCTCCCGCTGGAGCTGTTTGCGGGTGATAGGGTCGACCGCGCCGAATGGCTCGTCCATCAGCACGATCGGGGGATCGGCGGCCAGCGCCCGTGCCACTCCGACTCGCTGCTGCTGGCCACCCGAGAGCTGGCGTGGGTAGCGATCGGCGAATTGGTCCGGCGGGAGGCCGACGAGCTCGAGGAGCTCATAGGCGCGCTGTCGCCGCTTGGCGCGCGGCCAACCGAGTAGGCGAGGAACGACCGCGACGTTGTCAGCCACGGTGAAATGCGGGAAGAGTCCGCCCTGCTGAATCACGTAGCCGATGCGGCGGCGTAGGGCGACGACGTCCATCTCCTGCACGTCGCGCCCATCTACGATAATTCGCCCCGACGTCGGCACTTCCAGGCGGTTGATCATCCGCATGGTCGTCGTCTTGCCGGAGCCTGACGGACCGATGAGCACGACGAGCTCGCCAGCCCCTACCTCGAGGCTGACATCGTCGACGGCTTTCACGACCTGGCCGCGCGAAGTGAAGACTTTTGAGACGTGTTCGAGCCTGATCATCGTCGTTCGGCTCTCCGCGTCGTCCGCGGCGGCAGTGACGAGTCACCGCCGGCCGCCTACGCCTCCCCAAAGTGGTGACAAACGCGCCAGCTGCACTGCGTGGTGCCGAACGGGGAGTGCATCCTTGGAATCGTTTGATTCATGCTAGCATAGAAATGGAGCAAACGTGAAGAGTGAGCGTGGGGGATTGGGAATGCCCTCAACAGCCGGCGACGACTTCTTCGATCGCCTTGCCGCGGCCCAATCCCGGCTCTCCCCGCGGATGAGCCAGGTCGCCGCCTACGTTGCCGAGCATTACCTCCAGGTTGCCTTCATGTCGACGCGCGAGATTGCCGCCGCCGCTGGCGTCAGTCTCGCTACTGTCGTCCGCTTCCCGCGTGAGCTTGGCTATCCCGATTTCGCGGCGCTGCGTACCGCGATTCAGGACCGAGTTCGCTTCGATCTCGACGGCGTCAGCCACTTCCGCGCACTCTCGACGAGCGACCGCTCGCCGACTGCCCTCCTACGCCGAATCATCGAGACGGACATCGAGAGCTTGCAGGCGCTGGCGCGTAGCTTTTCCGAGCCGCAGTTCGTGCAATTCGTGCAGGCGCTGATCGAGGCGCCGCGAGTGATGATCTTCGGCTTTCGCTTCGTGCGCCCGCTCGCGGAGTACTTCTCCTACAGCCTGGCCAAGATTCGGCCGAACGTCGAGGCGATCACGCTCGGTGATTCGACCGTCTATGATCGGTTGCGCATCAGCGAGCCAGACTCCGTGATCGTCGTGATCGGCTTCGCCCGCTACCCGGCCGACTTGCTCGCCATCGCCCGCTACGCGCACGAGCTCCCGCGCCGCGTTTTCGCGATTACCGACTCTCCGATTTCCCCTTTCTTGCCGCTGGCCGAAGTCGCGCTCTTCGTTCGCGCGAGTCGCCTCGACTTCGTCGGCTCGCTCGCCGCCCCGGCGGCGCTGGTGAACTGCCTCGTTTCTGAGGCCGCTGTTCGGCTCGGGCCGCAAGCGACCGCGCGGCTGCAAGAGCTCGAGGAGGCTGCGCAAGCCGGCGGAACCTATGTGCCGCTCCGCCGCCCGATGGTCCCTTCCTCCTCGGCGCTGGCTTGGTCGGAAGAGGACGACGCTCCACCGAGCACCGATGGCGCAGCTGATTCATGAATCGATGTGTAGCAGGTCTTGACGACATGAATCAGTTGCTTCACACTTTGATTGCTGTCGGGCACTGGTGTGGTTCCTGGTGGAGCGGCTATGCAGACAATCACATGCTCGTTCTTTAGCGACGGCATTCGCCTCGATGGTCTCCTCGTTCTTCCTGACGACTACAAGCCCGGCGACCGATTGCCCACCGTCGTCCTCTGTTCCGGGTATCAGGGATTGAAGGAGCTGATTCCAGCCAAGCTGTGGGGGCCGCTCACTAACGCCAGCTTCGCCTGCTTCTCCTTCGACTACCGAGGGCTCGGCACCAGCGACGGCGAGGTTGGCCGCCTGCTGCCGATGGAGCAGGTGGAGGATGTGCGCAGCGCCGTCTCTTACCTCCACACTCGGCCGGAGATCGACACGAGCCGCATCGCGCTGCTCGGTTGGGGCTTCGGCGGTGGCGTGGTGATCGAGGCTGCCGCCGATGACGACCGTGTCCGGGCCGTGGCCTGCCTCAACGGCATCGGCGACGCTGGCCGCGCCGTGCGCACGACCGCTCCCGCCGGCTGCTGGGAGGAGATCTGGCGCCGGATCGGTGAGGATCGCCAGCGACGCGCGCTGACGGGCAAGTCCGCGCTCGTCAGCCCGTGGGATGTTGTCCCGATTGACCAGGAGACGTGGGTCGAAGTCGACCGGGACATGTACGGGAACCATCCGCGCTTTGGCCGGGAGGTCTCGTTGCGGTCGGCCGAGGCGTACTACGCGTTTCGACCGGAGCTAGTCGTCCACCGTATCTCGCCGCGCCCGCTGCTCATCGTTCACGGCGCTCGCAATGGACTCCATCCGGTTGAGGAGGCGCGCAGCCTCTTTGCCCGGGCGGGCGAGCCGAAGGAGCTGATCGAGGTCGCGGATGGCGCCCACCTCGACTGGATCCAGCCCGGCCACCCGCTCTATGAGGCGACCATCCCCCGCATCGTCGACTGGCTGCGGCGGAACCTTGGCCCGACCAAGGATCGCGATCAGGAGCCGGTGGTTGAAGCGGCGTAGTCACGCTCACGAGAGCGACGTCTCGTCCTGAGCCAACGGGCGGGCCGCAACTGGACTCGCCCAATTACTTGACCGCGATTGTCGCGCGCTTGCGATAGGCGGCGAGCGGCGCTCAGTCTCTCTGGGTAATCGGCAGATACGTAAGGGAGACGTTCCGGAAGGCAACGTCGCCGGTGCCGAGGTTCGTCAGGGCGACCCGCACCGTGACGGTCTCCGCCGGACACCAAGCCGCTGTCCGCCGTAGTAGCCAAGTATCGGGCGGCGGGGGCGTCGCTGGCGCCTCGGATGCGCTCTCGAGTATCGGCTCGCCGCTCGTGTCCAGGCACGAGACTGACAACTGGACCCTGTTCGCGGGGAGCGCCGTCTGCGTCTCGCCGCTGAAGGTGTACAAGCCTTCGCCTTGTGCCGGGATGTCCCGCATGACGGTCGTGCCCAGGAGCGCGTTGTTTGTCACCGTCAGCCGGTTGCCGGCCTCATCCGGACTCACCGTGATGCCGGTCTCCGGTCGCGCCCATCCCTTGGCCTCGTCCGCGAATTGACCGTTGATCTCCAAGTCAGACCCGATCTTCGCGCCCGGCCGGGCATAGAGGTCGAGCCAGATGCGGTAGCGCTGATCATCATAGAGCTTGCGGAAGATGCGCGTATAACCCGCGGCTTGGAACGCGGCGTGGACCTCCCGCTCGCCCGTGCGCGGGGGGTAGAGATACCAGACGACGTCGTAGGTCGGATCGTCGGCCGGCAGCGCCTCGGCGAGCTTGCCAGCGGCGAGGTCTTGCCGCGTCAGGCCAACCTCTGGCAGCACGCCGTTCGAGAGAAGCTCTTCCAGCGCGCCGTCGCGGATGGTGACGTGCCGGAGGTTGTCGAGAAGCCCTGGCTCGTAGACATCAATCAAGGTATCCGCCACCGCTCCGTAGGAGTACGTCACGAGCGGCATGCCGAGCGGCGCGACGGTGGCCACGTCGGCCGCCGCGGTTCGCCACTCCTGCTTATGGGCGCCGCCGTAGATCGCACCGATGGTGACACCGGAGCCGAGCACCACGACGGCGAGGCTGCCAGCCGCGACCAAGAGCCAGTCGCGTCGCAGTCCGGCGCCGACAGCGGCTCCGGCGAGCAGCGCCCAGCCGAGCGTTGCGGTCAGGACGGTCCGCTCCGCGAAGCCGGGGCTGATTAGGCTGATCCAGATCGAGACGAGGATCGTCCCGGCGGAGAGGCAGCCGGCGATCAACAGCGAGCGGCGCCGCTGCTTCCAGAGCACCGCCACGCCGGATGCCAGGACCGCCACAACCGCGACGAGCAGTATGAGACGAAGCTGCGGCGCTCGGTTCCAGGGGGCCATGCTGGTCCCGCGGAAGTAGGAGCCATCGCCGGCCAGGCCGACGATCGAGAGGAGCGCGGTCCCGACCCGATCCGGCTGAATGCCGAGATAGCTCTCTCGCCTCGTTTCCTCGTTGGCCGAGCCGACCGTCGCGATCACCTGAGGCAGCCACGGGAGGTAGGCGATCCCCGCTGCGCCGATCGCGATCAGGAGTGGCCGGATCTGCCGTCCACGCTCGTATGCGATCAGCGCCAGTGGCACGGCTTGCGGGGCGAGTGCGTAGACCGCGCTGTAGTCGATGTACATCGCCAGGGCGCCGGCCGCGCCGTAGAGAGCAGCCCATCCCCAGTGTGGCCGCTGCCAGTAGGAGACGAGCGCCAGGTAGGTCAGCGTGATCAGGAAGACCAGGAGCGCGTACATCCGCGCTTCTTGCGAGTAATAGATGTGCAGCGGAGAGATGGCCAGGACGCCGGTCGCGACGACCGCGGCCCGCCGGTCGAGCAGCCGCGTCGCCAGGGCGTAGAAGACCGGCAGCGTCGCGATCGCGGAGACCACGCTGATGAGCCGGCCCGCCGTCGCGTCCGACGTTACTGAGGCCACCGCCTTGACGAGTGCAAAGAAGAGCGGCGGGTGCGGGCTATAGAACCCGTTGAAGCCGAGCACCGACGGCCACGACAGCCGCGAGTAGAGGACGGTAAATCCCTCATCCAGCCAGAGGCTGAGGTGATTGAGGTGGAAGATGCGCAGCGCCGCGCCGAGGCCGATAGCTCCGACCGTCAACACGAGCGCGGCGGTCCTAGTCAGGCCGCGGGGCAGTGTCCACGGGATCGCGGGCGCGTCGGTGGGCGCTGCCGGCGCCGGCGCTAGTGCCGGCTGGCCATTGCTGCTGACCGTACCCAAGGCAGCCGAGGGATGCGCGCCGGCGAGGGCCGCGGGCTGCATCTTCAGCGCGGGTATGAGACGCCAGCCGAGAAGCTCCGCGACGAGCACCGAGATCAAAATGAAGCCAAGCGGGTGAACGTGGAGCAGATATCGCTCCTCGGAGCCGGACGTGAAGGCGGCTACCAGCGCGATCGGCAGCCAGTAGAGCAGCAGGATGAGCCCGACGACCATGCGCCGAGCGGACTCGCCACGGATGTTCGCGCTCCCGAGGAGATAGCGGCCTGCAAGCAGCGCCGAGATGCCGACGATGACCGTGGGCATCACGCTCTCGAGCGCCGTGCGCCGGAACAGCAAGACCCACGATTCGATGTTGGGATGGAGGATTTGGCTGAAGGAGATGAAGTAATCCCCGACGAACGAGACGCCTGGCAGGGACTCAGTCACGGCCTTGTCGGGCGGATCGACGAGCTGGTTAAGGAGCAGCAGGGTGAAGGGCGCGCCGAGGCAGGCGCCGAGCGCGATGCTCAGGTCTCGCCGGCGCGTCCGCAAATCCCGGCCGTGCACGATCAGCGCGCCGAGGGCCATCGCCGGCCAGAAGAGGAGCACCGCGATGTGGGTAAACACCGTCACCCAGAATACGGCGACCATACCTCGCAATATGCGCGGCGACGGCTCGAAGAGCGCCCGGATGTAGAGCCACAGGAGCAGGATCGAGAAGCACTGGAGAAGCGCGTACATCCGGACATAGGAGCTCCAGCGGGCGCTGGTCGGATCGAGCGCTAGGAACAGCGCGGCCAGGAGGCCCGCGACGGCGCTCCCTGTCACTTGGCGGGCGAGGAAGAACAACAGGACGACGGCGAGCGTGCCCGCGACGACGCTCGGAAAGCGCAACGTGCTGAGATGATCGATGTCGCCGTAGCCGGCCCAGAAGAAAGGCGCGAGGAGGTAGGAGAGCGTGCCGCCCTGGAGGTAGAGCGTGCCGGAGGGAAAGATTGGTACGCCCTTCTCCGAGACTTCTTTCGCCGCCATGATGCTCGCCGCCTCGTCGACGTGCGACGAGAGATGCTGGGAATTGGTGAAGCGGATGAGGAATGCGAGCGCGGCGATGGCGATGAGTACGGCCGGCGCCCAGGAACGAGGATGTTGCTCTTCCTCGACGGGCTCCAGTCCGTTTGACTCTGGCAATGGCTCCACCGGCGCCACTGGTGGAGCGATCTCCACCGTCCGCTGGAGGTGCTGGGTATCGACGTCCTCTCGGATCACTCGGCCACTATCGCTTCTCACGCCCTGCGCTGCAAAAGGGAAGACCCGTCGCCGGCTGGCGACCGTCCGGCGATGCCGATTGGCGATTGACTCCATGTCCATGATGGGGGAAACGGTTCACCGGGCTGCAGCGCGTGCGTGAGCTACCGGTAACGACTCCCCTTCCGGCGGGCATTGTAGCGGAAGTGCATAGTGGCAGACCGCCTGGCGGCAGGTGGCAGGGATTCGAATTGCTCCTGGAAATCGTTGCTATGGATCGTTGAGATCGGGGTGACCGAACGTCAACGTCTATCCTGGTGGACAACTAGCCGCAAACCGTCGAATCACGCAATTCACATATTGAAGGCCGGTCCAGTTGCTCAGTAAGGCTGGACCGGCCTTCAATTGCGTCCGGAATGTCTCCACGGCGACTAGATCGGCAGCAGGCCGCGCCGGGTGGCGATCATGACCGCCTCGGTCCGGCTGCTCGCACCAAGCTTGGCCAAGAGCGAGCCGACGTGGAACTTGACCGTGTGCTCGCTGATACCAAGCTGCCGGGCGATCGTCTTGTTCGGCAGCCCGGCCGCGACGAACTCGAGCACCTCGCGCTCGCGGGCTGTCAGTGGCTCGCCCGCGGTCGCTGTCGTCTCGGGGCCGAGGCGGGCATGTGCATGGATGCCGGCTTCGATCAGGAGTGCCGGCTCGATCACCGTCAATCCGCTCGCCACGCCCCGCACCGCTGCCACGAGGGTCGTTGCGTCAACGTCTTGCGTCAGATATGCCACCGGGCTCGTTCCCAGCCCAGGGCCGTCGACGGCAGGATTGCCGCCGACGAGCACCAGCGGCGTGCCAGGATACGCCTCCTCCAATGTGGAGATCACCTCTGGCTCGACGCTTTGGACATCAGCCACTATGGCATCCGGCCGCTCGGCGTTGGCTTCGGACAGCGTTGGCAGCCCTGGCCCCGGCGTCACGGAGACCGGCTCGATGTCGCGCTCGCGCGCGAGCAGCGCCGCCAGACCCGCGCGGACCGCTGGATAGCCTGCCACGACATGGACGCGCAGCGCTCGGCCCGCCGGGTCGGCGGCGTTCTGAAGCGTGGTCTCCGTTGCTCTATCGCTCATCCCGACCATTGCCGCTCGGTCGGCACCACGACGAACTCGCGTAGCTCCCCTCCACGTAGCACCCGGATCGTTACCGCCTCTCCGGGCGCGAGGCGGAGCAGGGCCGCCGGGACCGATTCTTGATCGGTCACAATCGTCTCCCCGATCGCCACGATCACATCTCCGACCAGCAAGCCCGCGCGGTCGGCCGGAGCCCCGTCCACGATCTCCAAGAGGAGCAGGCCTGCCGGATAATCCTGCCCACGGAGCGCGACGACGACACCGTTCACGCCGATGTAGGCGATTCTCCCGCCTGGGCGCTCGCCGGCGACGAAGCGCTCGACTGCCTGGCTTGGCACCGCGAGGGATAGCCTGCCGGCGACCATCGTGTTGATCCCGATCACGCGCCCGTGGGCGTCGACCAGGGGGCCGCCGGAGTTGCCCGGCGCGAGCATTACATCTGACTGGAGCAAGTCGCCTGCCCGCGGGCCGCGCTCGGTCGCCATCTGCCCAGCGGCTACGACGATTCCTGCCGAAACCGCGTCACGAAATCCAAACGGGTGGCCGACCGCGATGGCGAGCTGACCGGGCCGCACCGTCGTCGAATCGCCGATTTCGGCCGCGGGGAGTCCCTCGGCTGGAACCTGGACGACTGCCACATCCCGCCGAGGGTGTCGAGCGACGACCTCTCCAGGGAAGCGCCGGCCATCGCTGAGGCTGACATTGACCCGCCGGTCGAGGCCGACGACGTGCCGATTCGTCACGATCCGTCCATCGGCGCGCCAGATGACACCCGCCCCGTTCCCACCGTGGCGATCGATGAGCACGACCGACTCGCGTACTTTCCGCGCGATATCCACGATCTCCGCTGAGAGCGTCTCGCCAAGGACACTCTGCTCAAGGAGCGATTCCATTGGTTGCCGTTTCCTTCTATGAACTTTGTGCTGGCGTCGCCTCGATGGCGCGGCGTTAGCGGCGGCCGTTCCGCTCGCCAATCGTCACGTGCACGTCCTGCACCACGCCGCCTCGTATCAACCGAATCGGCACCGCGCGGCCAACGATGTCGCCCGACAGCTTGTCCTGCAGCTCTTCGACGCTCCCGACTGGCTCACCGTTGATCGCCACGATGATGTCGCCCTGCATTAGGCCATCCCGCTCGGCTGGGCCTTCGGGATCGAGGCTGACGACGACGAGGCCCCGCTCCTGGGATACGCCGATTGCTTGGGTTAGGCGGGGATTGAGCGCGACCGCTTGCGCTCCGATGCCCAGGTAGCCGCGCTGAATCTTGCCGTGGGTCTGTAGCGCCGCCACGATCGCGTCGATCGCCGCGGTCGGGATCGTCAGTCCGCCGCCTCGTCCGAGCATCGAGGTGTTCATGCCAAGCACTTGCCCGGCGCCGTCAATCAGCGGTCCGCCCGAGAAGCCGGGCAGCATCGCGACATCCGCGCGGATGTAGCCTTCGACGTGGCTGCCCCGGTGGGTTCGCCACACGCCGCCGACGGAGCTGATGACGCCGAACGAGGCCATTGGGCCGCTGGGACCTGGCCGGCCGACCGCTAGCACGAGGTTGCCGGGTCGGACCGTGGCGGTAGAGCGTGCCGGTGGCGTCAGGCCGCTGACCTGCGCTCTCAGCAGGGCGACATCGCTGCCTGGATCACGGCCAATCAATGTCGCGGGGACCGTGCGTCCATCCGGCAGTCCAATGGTGATGTCATCCGGCTGCTCGATGATGTGGTGTGCGGTTACGATCAGGCCGTCCTCACTCCAGATGATTCCCGTCCCTGGCAAGCGCTGTCGCGAATAGACTGTCACCGTGCCCGCGCCAGCGCGCTCGACCGCTGCCGCCAGCTCATCTGAGAGGCGAGTCAGCATCCCTGCGCCCGTCTCTTGAACCGTCTCGCTCATGATTTGCGTCCTTTCCTCTGAGGTGCTTCGATGCTTGGCGCAGCCGGTGCGCCTCTCGTTGTTCGTAGACTAACGCTGGCGGAATCGCCGGCCATCCCCCGAGTGATGAGCCGGCAGCCTAGCCATCCGAGTAGGTGTGCATCAGCGCGCCCTGGCAACCGCTCTGCCTGCCATAATTCCCACTGACACGCGAGGGGCGTGCCGCCAACGCTCGCCGGCTGACCAGCAGTTGGTTGGCCCAGCGACGTTGGGACAAGGCTAGGAGGAAACGATGTCCGACAAAGTCTCGCGGGAGACCTTCAAGGTTCAAGGTGGACAGCTCCTGGACAAGGTCAAGGAGCTGATCCACGAAGGGAACGTCCGACGCGTCGTCATCAAGCAGGGTGACCGTGTCGTCGTCGAATTCCCAGTTACGATCGGAGCCGTCGGCGCGCTGCTCGCGCCGTGGCTCGCGGCCGCGGGTGCCCTCGCCGCGCTGCTCACGGAGTGCTCGATCGAGGTCGAGCGCGTCCAGGATGAGGGGACCACATCGGGTGAGTCGGCAATCCCAGCCACGACTGAAAGCGCTGGCGGGGGAGGACCGACCTCATAGCTCCGTAGTGGGTGGAACGTCGGGAGCGGTCGTGCCGCCGGGTGCGGCGCGCACGCTCCTGGCGGACCGGTCTGCAACCGTCGCGCCGCGTTGAACGGAGGGGGCCTGGTCGCGTGAAGATCGAAACGTTCGCTCTTGAGCGATGGATGACCCGTTGGGAAACCGAGGTCGAGTTCGATATCGCCGAGAGCGGGATCTACCCGATGTCCGTCGAGGAGTTGCTTGGCTTCCTCTCGCCAGACGAGCGCGATCAGGCGCTGGAGCGCTTGATCCAGATGCGGCTCGGCTACAGCGAGGCGCGCGGTACGCGAGAACTGCGCTCGGCCATCGCCGCGACGTATCGCGATACCAGTCCCGACGAGATTTTGGTGACGACGGGAGCGATCGAGGCGAACTATCTCCTCTTCAACGTACTCCTCGATCCTGGCGATCATGTCGTTGCCGTCTATCCCGCCTACCAGCAGCTCTACAGCGTAGCGAGGGCGATTGGCTGCGATGTCACGCTCTGGCGCGTTGCGGAAGACGGTGGATTCCGCTTCGATCTTGATGAGCTGGAGCGACTCGTAACGCCGCGGACGAAGCTGATCGTCGTCAATTCGCCGCACAATCCGACCGGCGCCATCCTGTCGGCCGAGGAGTATCGGCGCATCTATGACCTCGCCGATTCGATCGGGGCGAGGGTGCTGTCGGACGAGGCGTACCGATGGTTGGACATTCCCGGCGGAGAGCCGCTCGCCCCGCCGATGCGCGACCTCGGGCCGCGCGCGATCAGCGTCGGCACCTTTTCGAAGCCTTTCGGATTGCCGGGCCTGCGAATCGGCTGGATCGCGGGACCGGCGGAGGTCGTCCAAGCCTGCTGGGAAGCGCGTGACTACGTCTCGCTGTCTCCGGGCAAGCTCAACGACGCGCTGGCGACGATCGCCATCTCGCTGCGCGACCGGATCGTCGCTCGGAACCACGAGATCGTCTCGGCCAATCTCGAAACGGCCGATCGCTGGTTCGCCGAGCACGCCGACCTCGTTTCCTGGAGCCGGCCACGCGGCGGCCTGCTGGCGCTCTTGCGCTACGATCTCGACGTGCCATCGAATGATTTGGCCGATCGCCTGGCGGCGGAATGGAGCGTAATGCTCGCGCCAGGAGCCGCCTTCGGATACGAGGGTTACCTGCGCATCGGCGTTGGTCAGCGGCCGGATATCTTCGCGGAAGGGCTCCGTCGCGCCGGAGATTGCCTCGAGCAGCTGCAACGTCAGGGCGTCGGGCGGCGCTCGGTCGTGGCGTGACTCAGCGGTAGCGGCGCGGCGAGCTCAACCAAGTTGGAGCGTGGCATGACCCGCCCCGGCACGCCGACCGGGAGCGGCAGCAGCGCACTTCTAAGGAGTACCGATGGACGATCGCAACGAGCACCCGGCCGATGTCACGCTCCCGGTCGTCGTCTGGCGGAATCTCGCGGAAGATCTCTATGCCATCGCTGAGGCGATCGAAGCGCAGCTGGAGGCGATGGGATCTTCTGTCTCCGACGACTCCTACCTGACGCTGCGCTTTGAGCAGGAGGCCATTCACGCCGCCCTCGAACTGATCGCCCGCGCTCAGCTCGGCGACGACACATTCGAGGCGCTCCAGGCCGATGCGGCCGCACAAGCCGAGGCCGCGGAAGACGAGGAGCCCTAACGGGGCACCTCCAACGTCGCCTCGCCGTCACACCTCCCATCCGAGTACACTCTCTTCCATGAGCGTGTCGACCGACCAGAAGTTCGCGGGCAGTATGGGCGCGGCGGGTCAGCGCGTCGCCGGAGATGGGCCGGTGGCAACCGCTCCGCCCATCATCGAGGCGCGGGGGCTGACGAAGCGCTACGGCGGTGTCGTCGCGCTCGATCGGCTCGATCTGAGGATCCCGCGAGCCGCGATCGGACTACTCGGCCCAAACGGCGCCGGGAAGACGACGCTTCTGCGTTTGCTCCTTGGACTCACACGTCCGACGGAAGGCACGGCCAGCGTTCTCGGCTTCGACACGCGCTCGCAGGGCACTAAGATCCGGGAGCGCGTCGGCTACATGCCGGAATCGGATTGCCTTCCGATGGGCACGACAGCCGCTGACTTCGTTGGGCACATGGCGGAGATGAGCGGACTGCCGGCGCGTCAAGCGCGCCAGCGCGCCGCCGATGTCCTCTATCACGTCGGACTAGATGAGGAGCGCTACCGGCTCATCCGGGGCTTCTCCCAAGGGATGAAGCAGCGGGTCAAGCTGGCGCAGGCGATCGTCCACGATCCAGACCTCGTTTTTCTGGACGAGCCGACGAACGGCATGGATCCGCAGGGCCGGGAGGAGATGCTGGAGCTCATCATCCGCATCCATCGCACGCTCGGCATCGCGGTGGTCGTCTCGTCGCATATCCTGGAAGACATCGAGCGGGTCTGCGACTACGTGGTCATCATTGATGGCGGTCGCCTCGTGCTCTCCCAGCCGATCGGCGATCTCGGGCCGGCCAGCTCCGACCTGCTGGTCCGGGTCGACGGAGATGTCACAACTTTCGTGCAGCGGTTGACCCAAGCTGGCCTGCGAGTCGATACCAATCCGGCCGATGCGACCGGCGCTTTGGGCGAGTTTCTCGTCTACTTCGACGGCGACCGGACCTACGACATCATCCGCGACACGGCGGCTGATTTGGGTATCGCCTTGCGGTCGCTCCGAACTCGCTCTCGCTCGCTCGAAGATCTCTATCTCGGCAATGTGACAGACGGCGCGATCGCCGAGCCGGCAACAGTCATCGCGGAGGCAGGACGTGGTCGCGCCTGAAACGCCCATGAGCTCCCCCGCGATTGCGACAGCGGCGCCCGCGCGCCACGGCGAGGTCTACGACCGGGGCTATCAGCACTACGATGGTCCGAGGCTCGGGCGGCGGCATGCGGTATCGGCGCTGATACGGTACTCGATGAAGCGCGCGCTCGGCATCAAGAAGAGCTGGACGAGCAAGGTCATCCCGATCCTGCTCTACCTCGCGGTGGCTATCGTCGTCGTCATCCCGATCGGTATCCGCGCCTTCCTCCCTAGCGCGGGAGTGCTCGAGTACTGGGATTTCTTCGGATTCATTTTCGTTCTCGAGGGCATCTTCGTCGCCACCATCGCGCCCGAGATGCTCTGCGGCGACCGCCGAGAGAACGTGCTGTCGCTCTATTTCTCTCGCGCGATCACGCGGTTCGACTATCTGCTGGCTAAGCTCGGCGCGACGGCGATCCTGACCCTGACCATGTCCTTTGTGCCGGCGGCAATCTATTGGCTCCTCCGCCAACTCCTGGAGGATAAGCCGCTTTCGGCGCTCGCGCACAACGCGGACGATCTGGGCCGGATCGCGGTGGCTGGTGTCCTGATCGCCTTCTATCTCGGCTCGATCGGCCTGACCATCTCGTCATTTACCGGCCGCAAGAGCATCGCCGTCGCCATCATCATCATCGGATTCCTGGTCTCGACCACGCTCGCCTACACGCTGGCTGCTGCCGTGGAGGACGACACCCTGCAGCGCTTCTTCGTCTTCCTCAGCCCGACCGATGTCATCGAGGGATTCGTCTTCCGTCTCTTCGACCAGCCGGTCTTCGAAGACGAGTTCGGTGAGGCCTTTGGTCTCACGGAGTATGTGGCCGGCATGCTTGTGGTAATCGCCGCCTGCTGCGGGATCATGTATTGGCGGTACGTGCCGAATGACTGACGGTCGTGTGACGAGCCTGGCCCCGGCGAAACCCGAGACGAGCGATTCCGCTGAGCGCCCGCAGATGCCCGGCCTCATCGCCGGGCGCGAGCCGACGATCATGGTCGAGCACGTCTCCAAGTGGTACGGCGACATCGTCGCTGTCTCCGACCTGACCTTCGGGATCGGGTCTGGCGTCACCGCGTTGCTGGGACCGAACGGCGCCGGTAAGTCGACGACCCTCAAGCTCCTGGCGGGGCTCTTGGCGCCGTCCACGGGCAAGATCTCGATCCTGGGCCAGCCCGCACGTGGCAAGCCCGGGGCGTATCGCGCGCTGGGACTCGTGCCGGAGCAGGAGCATATCTATCCCTTCCTGACTGGCCGCGAGTTCGTCCGGATGAACGCGATTCTGCAGCGCCTGCCGCGCCCCGATGAGGCGACTGAGCGCGCACTGGCGCTGGTCGACATGACGGCGGCCGCGGACCGCAAGCTCGGCGGCTACTCGAAAGGAATGCGGCAACGCATCAAGGTTGCGGCGGCGCTCGTCCATGACCCGGCCGTGATCTTGATGGACGAGCCGCTCAACGGAACAGACCCCGCGCAGCGCGCCCAGCTCATCCGGCTCATTCGGGAGCTTGGCGCGGCCGGCAAGACGATCCTCGTCTCGTCCCACGTCTTGGTCGAGGTCGAGCGCTTTGCCGAGAACATCCTGGTCATCGTCAACGGCAAGCTGGCCGCGGCGGGCGATTACCGCGCCATCCGCGAGCGGATTGATGAGCATGATCACGCCATCCGCATCCGCGCTGATGAGCCGCGCTGGCTGGCCGCCGCGCTGATCTCGAGTCCCGCCACCCGCGCCGTCCGCATCGACGCGCAAGGGCGGATCATCGCCGAGACGAACGACGTGCGGACCTTCTACCGGGAACTGCCTCGCCTGGCCAGAAAGGCGCAGGTTCGCCTCTTCGAGGTACAACCGGCTGACGAATCGCTGACGTCGGTCTTTGCCTACCTGGTCGAGCGCTAAGCGAATCGTTTAGGGCTGTTTCAGCAACTCCAGCACTGGCGCGAGCGTCTCGATCCCCGCGACACCCTGCACGAACGGCGTCACCTGAATATGGGCGATGCCCTCGCGGCCGAAGGCGCGCAGAGCTTCCGCGATCTCCTCTGGCGTGCCGGTCAGCGGCGTGCGTCCCTCGGCAGGGTAGGTTGGGCGCTCGGAGGGCGGGCGTTGGTCGATACCGATCCCGATCGTCCGCACCAGCGTCGCCGGATCACGCCCCACCTCGGCGCAGACGGCGTCAACGGCCTCGCGCAGGGGCGGCACCTCATCGGGATGACTCCGGCCGTGCAAGAGCCAGCCGTTCCACCAATCGGCGTAGCGGGCGACGAACCGGAGCATGCGCGGCTTGTTGGCGAGGGCGCCGATCATGATCGGCGGGCCATGCTCGCGCGGCCCTTGTGGACGTAGCTCGCACTCGCGCAGGGTGTAGAAGCGTCCTTCGAAGTCGATCGCTCCTTCACGCAAGAGCGTGCGGATGATGTGGACCGCCTCGTCGAATCGCTCGAACCGGTTCTCGTAGGGGTAGCCGAAGGTGTCGTACTCCGGCTTGTGCCAGCCGGCGCCGAGCCCCAGCACTAACCGCCCGCCACTGATCTCATCGACCGTTGCGGCCATCTTGGCGAGGAGGCCCGGTTCCCGGAACCCGATGCAGGTGACGGCCGTGCCGAGCGTGATGCGCGAGGTGGAGGCGGCAAGCGCGGACAAGAGTGACCAACACTCCCACGGCCCGTGCGGCGCTTCTCCCTCGTTCTTGAAGATGAGGTGGTCGGGAATCCAGAAGGAGTCAAACCCGAGCGCTTCCGCGCACTGGGCCATCTCTCGCAGGTCGCGCCAGCGCAGGGCGCCATCCCGCATGCCGCCGGCGATCGCGGTGATGAAGATACCAACGGAGGGGGTTAGGGGTTGGGGGGCAGGGGTTGGGCGATCGTTGCTTGTTGGCGTTTCGTCCAATCCTGATCTCCGATTCTCGTTGGTTTCAGATCAACATCGCTTACCGGTGCCTCGTCCCTGGTCGGGCGCTACTCGCGTTGGCGGGGGTCGAGGGCGTCGCGCAGGCCGTCGCCCATCAGGTTGAAGGCGAGAACTGTCAGCGTGATCGCGACGCCTGGCGCGATGGCGATGTGGGGCGCGTTGCGCATCAGCGAGCGGCCGGCGGAGAGCATCCCTCCCCACGAGGGAGTGGGGGGCTGCACGCCGAGGCCGAGGAACGAGAGGGCCGATTCGAGGATGATGATGCTCCCGACATCCAGGCTGGCGAGCACGATGACCGGGCCGATCACGTTCGGCAACATGTGCCGGGCGATGATGCGCGGACTCCTCGCGCCGATCGCTCGAGCGGCGATGACGTAGTCGCGCTCCCGCAAGCTGAGCACTTCAGCGCGGACGACCCGCGCGTAGGAGGCCCAGACGGTCACGCCGATCACGATGACGACGGTGCGAAGGTGCGGCTCGAAGAGCGCCGAGAGGGTGATCAGGAGGGCGAGGAGTGGGAAGGCCATTAGCGCGTCGATGACGCGGGAGAGCGCGAGATCGACTGTGCCGCCGAAATAGCCGGCGACCGCGCCGATCGTGACGCCGATGATGAGCGCGATCGCCATCGCGCCGATACCGACGATGAGCGCGACCCGCGTGCCGAAGATGAGCCGGCTGAGGACATCCCGGCCGATCTCATCGAGCCCGAGCCAGAATTCAGCGGAGGGTGGCGTCGCGCGGCGCCCTACCTTCTCGGTCGGAGAGTACGGGGCGATGAGGGGCGCGAAGATCGCGATGAAAATGAGCGCGATCACGAGCGTCGCGCCGGCCAGGCCGGGCTTATAGCGCTTGAAGCGGCGCCAGACCCGGGACCATTCACTGCGCCGGGCGGTCCCCGTTTCTAAGATCGCTTGCGCTGGTGTCTCTTCCGTTGCCGCCTGAATCGACATCTATTGCCTCGAGCCGGTTGTCGCGAGTCGGTAGCGCCGTCTCCGGCGATGGTTGTGCTGCAGTTTCGCTCGCCTGGTCGCTCTTGCCTCCTACCGGACGCGGATGCGCGGATCGATATAGGCATAGACGAGGTCGGTGACAAGATTGGCGACGACGACGAGCGTGGCGAGGAGCAGGACGATGGCTTGCACGACCTGGTAGTCCATGCGGTCGATCGAATTGAAGAAGAGCTGGCCGATGCCGGGCCAAGCGAAAATCGTCTCGACCACGATCGTCCCGCTCAGCAGGAAAGCGATCCGATAGCCGATCATCGTCACGACCGGCAGGAGTGCGTTCCGCACCACGTGGCGGGTGACGACCGTCCGGTCGCGCAAGCCCTTGGCGCGGGCGGTCGTCACATAGTCCTGGCTTAGCGCTTCGGAGGTGGTGCCGCGTGAGAGGCGGGCGAGGATCGCCATCTCTTGCGAGGCGAGCACCGCGACCGGCAGGATGTACGACTTCCACGAGCCCGAGCCGTACGGGGGAAGCCACCCGAGCTTGAGGGAGAAGACAATGATGAGCATCAGCCCGATCCAGTAATTCGGGAGGGCGATGCCGAGGGTGGCGCCGACCATACTGCCGTAGTCGAAGAGCGAGTAGCGCTTGACGGCCGCCAGGACGCCGATTGGGATGGCGATCAGCATCGAGACGATGAGCGAGAGCAGGTTGAGCTTGATCGTCTGCGGGGCGGCTTCGAAGATCATCTCCCGAACCGGCTGCCCGGTCCGCACCACCGATGTACCGAAGTCGCCAGTGAAGACGTTGCCCAGCCAGGTGAAGTACTGGACGTACCAGGGCCTATCCAGCCCCCACTTTCGCTCGATGGCCGCGATTTGCTCCGGCGTGATCTGCTGCTCGCCGATCAGGATGTCGACCGGGTCACCCGGCGCGAGCTGCATGATGATGAACGAGGTGATGCTGACGAGGAAGATGACCACCACCCCTTGCAGCAGACGAATCGTGATGTAGCGGAGCATCCCTCACCTCTCGCCCCACTCCCAGCGGTAGGGGGCGTGCCGGCGAGCCGATCGCCAGAGAACGAGCGCGGCTCCCGCACGGTTGGTCGCACGGGAGCCGCGACAGAGCGCTATTCCTCAATCCACCACTGGTAGGCCTTGGCGTAGATCTGGTCGCCGACGAGCGCCGACTCCGGCAGGCCCTTCACCTTGCTGCTGAAGATGTTGTACCAGTCCCAATACGAGATGAAGAGGAACGGCACTTCTTCAGCGATGATTTCTTGGATTTCGTGATAGATGGCGATGCGCTTCTCGCGGTCAATCTCGCGCAGGCCGGCGTCGAGGAGCTCGTCGACGCGGGCGTTCTGGAACTGCGAGAAGTTCGAGCCGCCATCCGAGCGGAGGGTGCCGCCGTCATCGGGATCGGCGTAGTCACCGCCGTAGGTCCAGTTGAAGAGGGAGGCGTCCATCTCGCCCTTGCGCAGCTGCTCCAGGATGGTCGCGACCGGCGCCTCTTGCAGCTGCATGTCGATCCCGACTTCCTTGAGGTACTGCTGGACCAACTCGGCCTCCGGGCGGCGGGTCTGGTCGCCGGTGATGGTGGTGCAGACGAAGGAGAGCTTCATGCCGTCCTTTTCGCGGACGCCATCAGAGCCCATCACCCAGCCGGCTTCGTCGAGGAGGGCGTTCGCCTGATCGGGATCGTACGGGTACTCCTTGACGTTCGGGTTGTAGAAGTCACCCATCGCCGGGGAGAGATTCGAGGTGGCGACGACGGCCGCGCCTTGGAAGATCTCGTCAATGACGGTCTCCCGATCGATGGCGTACATCATCGCCTGCCGGACGCGCTTGTCGGACAGCTGCGGCAGCTTGTTGTTGAGCGGGAAGTGGTTGACCGCGAAGGCCGACGTCACGAAGACGACGAAATTGGAATCCTCGGCCAGGCGGATGTTGTCTTCCGGCGTCAGCGGCCAGACGGAAGAGTGCGCCTCGCCGGTCTCCAGACCGATCGCGCGGACTGACGGCTCTGGCACGACCTCCTCGCGGATGGCATCGAGATGCGGCCGGCCCCGGAAGTGATCCTCGAAGGCCTCGACCTCGGTGTACTCGGCGGGGCGCCATTCCTTGAGCTTGAACGGGCCGGTGCCGATCGGCTTGCCCTTGTACTCCGTCTCACCGACCTGGGAGTGGTAGTGAGCCGGGACGATGAACTTGGAGGCGACGCGGGCCAGGAAGGGCGCGTACGGCTCCTTCATCCGGACGATGACGGTGTACGGATCGGGCGCCTCGACGGCTTCGACCATGGCGAAGTCGGCGGCGTTGATCGCGGCGTTGTCCGGGTTCATGTACCACTCGTAGGTGTACTTGACGTCCTCGGACGTGAACTCTTCGCCGTCATGGAACTTGACGCCTTGCCGGAGCTTGAAGGTGTAGGTGAGGCCGTCCTCGCTGACTTCCGGCAGCGACTCGGCGAGCACCGGGTTGAATTGCAGGTTCTCGTCCATCTCCACGAGGGCGTTGTGGATCTGGGTGATCATGACCCAGTGGACGGTGGGACCGGTGTCGTCGGGCGAGAGGCTCGCAATCTCCTGGTGCCCGGTCAGGACGAGGGTGCCGCCCTGGACGGGTTCGCCGTCCTGCGACCGCTGGCGAAGCCGTGGGGCGGGGCCGGCAGGCGCCGCCGAGGCATCGGAGCGGAGCATGGCCATGAGCGCCGGACCGGAGATTCCGCCGAGCGCCGCTCTCTTGAGGATTTCCCGGCGGGTAACGGGACTTGCTTGCCGCAACAACGCGAGGACATCGACCGATCGAGCCATCCGGCTTCTCCTCCTCCGTGAGCCCGTTCCTTCGCCTGTGATGCGGGGAGCGGACCAACCTGCGACCGCGGAACGTGTGATTCGGCGGGCGTATTCTGGCACACGAACGGGCGTGGCAACAATGTCAGGGTTGGAGGAGGTCCGGGGGCCGGATTTGTGCGGCCGGCGAGATGGCGCGGTGCGGACCGGCGCCGAGCGCTCCCGCGCGTGCGCTCCCAACGCGGCGAAGATCCCGAGCGATACGTGATTTCGTGGCCGGTGGGGACGGCGGGGCTCGGCAGGCGAGCATCGGGTGGGATGCCCGGGGCAGGTGACGCGCTGCCCAGGCCCGCTCCCTGCCCGGGAGTGCCGCTTAGGGGCTAGAATAGAACAAATGTTTTTACTTGGCAAGAGGGAGAGGGCGCGAGTATCGGGCCTGGGAGAGAGGCGGGGCGTGGCCTATCGGCCTACGGCCGATGGGCGGACACAGGTTCCGCCCCTACGAGGGATTCGCGGGGGCGGATGTGGGCGCCGGAATTGGGCCGGTTTCGGCGGGGGCCGGTGATTTGTCGCCCGAAGGGCGACGGGCACAAGTCACGCCCCTACGAGGAAAGGCGGCGGTTGGCACTGGGGCCGGGAATGGTACAAGTCCCGTCCGAACGGAGGATTTGCGGCGGCGAGTGTGCGTCTCGGGATTGGCACGGGATCGCGGTTGGCAGTTGTTGTCGACCTTGGCGGTACAGGTTCCGGAAAGGGCGCAGGTTCCGGCCCGACGAATGGGGAGTGTCGCGCGTGTTGTGGGACAGGGGCGAAGGCCGGTCCAGCGGTGCCATGCAATCGAGGTTGATTAGCGCGCCGATGTGCGCCGATTCCCGTACAATCACTGCATGAACGTAGCAGAGTTTCAGGCAAAGTGGCGCGGCTCGACGCTGAAGGAGCGGAGCGCGGCGCAGGAGCATTTTCTCGATCTCTGCCGGCTGCTGGGGATGCCGACGCCGGCGGAGGCGGATAAGACGGGCTCCTTCTACACCTTCGAAAAGGGCGCGACGAAGACGAGCGGCGCGGCCGGCTTCGCCGATGTTTGGTGGGACGGGAAGTTCGCCTGGGAGTACAAGGGCCAGCACGCCGATCTCGCCGCGGCGTACCGGCAATTACTCCAGTACCGGGAGGATCTGGGCAATCCGCCGCTGCTGGTCGTCTGCGACCTGCACACCTTCGAGGTCCACACCAACTTCACCGGCACCAAGAAGACCGTCTACCGCTTCACCGTTGACGACCTGGATCAGCCGGAGACGCTGGCGATTCTGCGCGCCGTCTTCGCCGATCCGGAGCGGCTGCGGCCTGGACAGACGACAGAAGAGGTCACCGTCGAGGCGGCGGCGCGCTTCGGCGAGCTGGCAGCACGGCTGGAAGCCCGTGGACAGGAGCCGCATCGGGTCGCGCATTTTCTGATGCAGCTGCTCTTCTGCCTCTTCGCCGAGGATGTCGGCCTCTTGCCGAAGGGGCTGTTCACCAACCTGCTGGCGCTTGGGGCGCGCCGGCCGGAGGCGTTCTCGTCGCAGGTGGTCGCGCTCCTGACGGCGATGCGGGACGGCGGAGCGTTCGGCGTCGAGTGGATCGATCGGTTCAATGGCGGGCTGTTCGCGACGATCGAGCCGGTGCCGCTGACGGCGGACGAGCTGGTGATGCTGCGGGATGCGGCAACGCTCGATTGGGGGAGCGTCGAGCCGGCGATCTTCGGGACGCTCTTCGAACGGTCGCTGGACCCGAGCAAGCGCTCGCAACTGGGGGCGCACTACACCGGGCGGCACGACATCGAGCGGGTGGTTGAGCCGGTGGTGATGGCGCCGCTGCGGCGACGCTGGGCGGAGGTGCGAGCGGAGGCGGAGGCACTGAAGGCGGCGTGGGACGCGGCGGACACGCCAAGGACGCGTGACAACCGGCGGGCGGCGTTCGCGGCCTGCCTGCACGGCTTCCAGGAGGAGCTGACGCGGGTGCGGATGCTCGATCCGGCGTGCGGCAGCGGCAATTTCCTCTACGTGGCGCTGGTCAAGCTGCTCGATCTGGAGAAGGAGGTGCTGGTCTACGGGGCGACGAACGGGCTGTCGCTCGGCTATCCGCTGGTTTCCCCGCGCCAACTGCTCGGGCTGGAGGTGAACGAGTACGCCAAGGAGCTGGCGCAGGTGGTCGTCTGGATCGGGTATCTGCAATGGCGGCTGGGGAACGGCTTCTCCGGGCTGCCCGATCCGATCTTGGAGCCGTTGGAGACGATCCGGCTGCAGGA
>CALGSZ010000155.1 GCA_937901745.1 uncultured Chloroflexota bacterium
ACCCAGTCACCCTATCACGGGGATGGGGGCAACGCAAGCGGCCCGTTAGGGTGATATTTCGATTGACACCAGGCAGCGAACGACGGACCCTGGAGCAGCAACCAGTTCCTTTGGTCACGCGGGCATTTGGCCAAGTCCCAGCGACGCGAGCGCGTGCAGTTCCTCTTTGGCGCTCTCGTAGAGACGCCGGTACACACCGTAGTAGGGTTCGTAAATCTCCCGCTCCTGCGCTTGGGGTTCGAGCCGTTCTGCGATCTGCACCCAGTCGCGGGTGAGGCTTTCGCGGTCAGGGATGATGCCGCTGGCGACACCGGCCAGGAAGGCATCTCCATACGCCGCGCCGACCGTGCGGGCCGGGACATCCTGCGCCACTCCGGTTACATCGGAGACGATCTGCAGCCAGACACGGTTCTTCGCGCCGCCGCCAACCGCGACGAGCCGGCGCGGCTCCGAGCCCATGCCCCGAATCGCCTCGAGGTTGTGCCGGACGCCGAACGCGGTCCCCTCAAGGATCGCCCGATACAGGTGCGCGCGGGTATGGGCAAGCGTCAGCCCGGCAAAGACGCCGCGAGCCATCGGGTCGTTGATCGGCGTTCGCTCCCCGCTGAAGTACGGGAGGCAAACGAGCCCCTGGCAGCCGGGAGGCACCTGCGCCGCGAGGTCGGCGAGCGCCGCGTAGGCATTTGGCCCGCCCTGTGCTTCAGCCGCCAGTTCCGGCGCGCCAAACTCGTCTCGGAACCAGCGAGTCAGCGCGCCAGAGGTCGCCATCCCGCCGGCGACGTCGTAGAGGCCTGGGAAGCAATACCCCGTCGCCCACATCCGCGGGTCGGGAAGCGGCCGATCGGTCACAAGAATGAAGAACATCGTCGTGCCGTACATGACCATCATGTCGCCCGGCGCGACGACTCCGACGCTGACCGCCTCCGCGGCGGCGTCCACGGCGCCGGCCGTCACCGGAGTCCCGGCGCGCAAGCCGGTCTCCGCCGCGGCCTCCGGGGTCACCTGGCCAGCGATCTCGTCGGACCACTGCAGACGCGGAAGGCGATCGAGCTCTGTCACCTCATCGGCATAGCGCGCGTCCCACTCGAGGCGGCGAATATCAACCAAGGGGATGTAGTAGCTGCCGGTGTGCCGGTCAATGACGTACTCGCCGGTCAGGCGGAGGATCAGATAAGAGCTGGCCGTGATCAGCTTGTGTGCTTGCTTGTAGATCTCCGGCTCCTGCCGCCGCAGCCAGAGGATCTTCGGGCCGATCGCCTGCGTGGTGAGCGCCATGCCGCCGAGCTCGAAGATTTCCCGCTCGCCGATCCGCTCATTCAGCCAGGCGATCTCCTCCGTGGCCCTCGTGTCGATACCGTAGAGGATGCCTGGCCGTAGAGGACGCCCATTCCGATCGACCGGCAGCAGACACGGGCCGATCGCGCTGACCGCGACGGCGCCCACATCGTCCCCGCTGTAGCGGCCGCTCAGCAATTGGCGGCACAGCCCAACGAACCCGCCCCACCAGACTCGGTCGGGATCGTGCTCGGCCCAGCCAGGCCGGGGAATGCTCAAATCATGCTCGATCGTGCCGCTCGCAAGGACCTCGCCGCTGGGCGTACAGAGCACGCCCTTCGCGCTGTAGGTCCCAATATCCACACCAAGGACGAGATCTCCCGCCATCTCCCATCTCCAAGTCCGACCGGCGCGCGATTCCCGATGATACCAAGCCTACGCGCGATACGCGCGGATTTCTGGCAGACTATCGGCGCCAACGACAAACGACCGTGGGAGCGCTTGTGCGCCGCGGCAATGCGAACGATCAACGCGACAGCAGGGAAAGGATCTGAACGAGTGGGGGCGGAGAGCAACGATCCGGGTATCAACAGAGTGGCGATCATCGGCGCCGGCACCATGGGCGCGCAGATCGCCTCGCTCACGGCGTTCAGCGGACGGACCGTCACCATCTTCGACGCGAATGCGGCGGCACTCAACCGAGGGCTCGAGAGAGCGCGAACCGAGATCCTACCCGCGATCGCCGCGGCCGAAATGCTGCCAGGTACGCCGGCCGAGGCCGAGCAGCGCCTTCACCCGGCAACTTCGCTCGGAGAGGCAGTCACGGACGCGGACCTCGTGATCGAGGCGGTGCGTGAGGATCTCGAGACGAAGCGCGGCGTCTTCGCCGATCTCTCCCGCCTCGCCCCGCGGACAGCCATCCTGGCGACGAACAGCTCCTCCCTCCCGTCGGCGCCGTTGGCGGAGGTCGTCGAGGGGCCGGAGCGTGTGCTGAACATGCACTTCTTCGCGCCGATCTGGGTCCGCTCGATGCTCGAGCTAATGAGCAGCGGCCACACCACCGACGAGGTCATTCAGCGCGCACGCTCGTTTGGCCGCTCGCTCGGGCTCGTCACAGCGATCGTCCGCGGCCAGAGTAAGGGTTTCATCATCAACCGCATCTGGCGAGCGGTAAAGCGAGAGTCGCTGCGCGTGATCGACGAAGGCGTCGCCGATCCGGAGGATGTCGATAGGCTCTGGATGATCTTCTTCCAGACGAAATACGCGCCGTTCGGGATCATGGACATGGTCGGGCTCGATGTTGTCGCGGACATCGAGGCGTCCTATCAGGCGACCACGCTCGATCCGACCGACGTGCCATCGCCGACGCTGCACCGGTTGATCGCCGAAGGCAAGCTCGGCGAGAAATCGGGAGAGGGATTCTACAAGCATCCGAATCCGGCGTATCTGCAGCCGGATTTCCTCCGCGGAGAGGATTAGACGGCGACCGGATCGGAACGCCAAGAAGAAAGGAGCGCGAAGGGATGTTTGTCGTCGTCTTCTTGGTCAAGCGGAAGCCAGATATGAGCCAGGAAGAATTCGCCAACTACTGGCTGAACGAGCACACGCCGCTTACGGCCAAGGTGCCGGGCCTGCGCGCGTATCGCTGCTATCCGGCGATTGGCCACCCCGCCGACCAGGCACCGCCCCCCTTCGACGCGGTTGCGATCTGCGCCTTCGACGACGAGGAAGCCTGGCGCCGCGCTGAAAAGAGCCCGGAGTTCGCCGCCGCGATCGCCGACGCCCCGAACTTTCAAGACACCAAGGCGACGATGGCCCTCTTCGCGACGGAGCACGTCATCGTCTAAGCCGTCTCCGCACCACATTCCCTTCTAATCCTCCACGTTCGACCCGCCGGAACGTCGGGTCGAAATCTTTCGCGTGCATAAACGACAAACGGGCGCCAGATGGCGCCCGCCTGTCGGCCTGGTTGGGGGATCGTCACAGTTTGTTCGTGACCAACTTGCAGATCGCGCGCAGCGTCTCGAAGACGCCATGGCCCGTGACCGCGGTTGCCTCGAACCGTGGCACCCGGATCGTGTTGAGGTAGCGATCGAGGACGGGCACCGGCAGCGCGTTCGGTAGGTCCATCTTGTTGTATTGCATTACCAGCGGAAAATCGAGGAATCGCTTCCCTTGAGCCGTGATGTTCTGCGCAAGTTCGCGCAGGCTCTGAAGGTTGTCTGGCAAACGTTCCCGCTGCGCGTCGGCAACGAAGACGACGCCGTCTGCCCCATTGAGCACTGCAATCCGCGTGCGCTCGTAGAGCACCTGGCCCGGCACAGTGTAGAGATGGAAGCGGATGGTGAAACCATGCACTTTGCCAAGATCGAGCGGGAGAAAGTCGAAGAAGAGCGTGCGCTCGGTCTCAGTGGCGATGGAGAGGAGATCTCCCTTCGCTCCGGCGGGAATCTTGCTATGGATGTATTGCAGATTCGTCGTCTTTCCGCACAGACCGGGACCGTAGTACACGATCTTCCCGTGAATCTCCCGTGCGGCGACGTTGATGAGCGCCATTGTGCCTTTCCTCAGCCCATCACTTCTCGGTATCGTCCCGGAAGAGAAGGTCGATCGTATCGTTTGCCACGCGCATCAAACCCGTATCCTTCATGCGAGGTCGGTTCTTACTCCGCTCGACCGTACGGGCCAGAATTTGCGCAAGATCGAGCGTCGCGCGGCTGCAGAGCACCTTGACCAATCCAAGGTGCGTGTGCCGGCCGAAAATGACCGAGACGAGCCACTGATCGCCAACCGCCTCGGTGAAGATCTTCTCCTTCGCCCCCTCCTGGAGGAGCGTCCGGAAGCTGTTCTCCTGGAGAATGCGGGCCACCTCTCGCGTCGATGCATAGGTGCCGGCGATCAAGGCGCCGAGCTGCGTGCGTTGCTCCGCGTAGCCCTGCCCGGTCCAGACAATGATCTGCCCCGCACGGTCAAGCACCATGCCGCTGATCGCCTGACTGTCACGAATCAGCTGGCGCAACACCGCCAGAATCGCCTCCACCGTCTCCTCATCGATGATGAGCTGAGACAGGTGTGGATCGAATGATCCGATGGCGGCCGGGGCGAGTCCGCCATGCGTCCTCGGGGGATGACCTGCATTAGACATCGACGGTGCCATCGGTCGTATCCGCCAACCCACGCACGCGAGGGAGCCCCTCGCCATCAGCCGCCACGACCCGGCCGATTTCAACCGCGCCCGGCAGCGCCTCCAGCGCCTCCCGCGCCCGATCGGCGGGAACGGCCAGTACGAAGCCGATCCCCATGTTCAACGCGCGATATCGCTCCGCCTGGGGTACGCTGCCCGCCTCGACGAGATAGGTGAAGATCGGATTCGCGGTCCAGGTGCTCGGGTCGATCCACGCCGCCAATCCGTCCGGCAGCATGCGCGGCACGTTGTCGATTAGGCCGCCGCCGGTGATGTGCGCCATGCCACGCACGAGCCCATCTTGAACGAGCGGCATGACCTTTGAGAAGTACGACGGATGCGGCCGCATCAGCGCCTCGCCGATCGTCTCCCCACCACCGCCCGGAAGCGGCCGGTCGAGAATCGCGCGATCGCTCGCGGCATCGCCGGTCAGGCCGAGGATGTGCCGGGCGAGGCTGTAGCCGTTGGTGTGCAGGCCCGTTGCGGGCAAGCCGATCAGCGCGTCGCCTTCCTGCACCGCTCGCCCGTCAACGAAGGCCTCCGGCGCGACCTCTCCGACGATGAAGCCGGCGACGTCATACTCGCCAGGCCGGTACAGACCCGGCATCTCCGCCGTCTCTCCGCCGATCAGCGCGAGGCCATTTTCCCGGCAGGCCGTGGCCATTCCCCTGACGACAGCTTCGAGGACGGCCCCATCGAGCCGGCCCATCGCGATGTAATCGAGGAAGAAGAGCGGCGTAGCTCCGCAGGCAAGCACATCGTTGACGCAGTGGTTGACCAGATCCGCGCCCACCCGCGCGTGCGCCTCGCCACCGAGCACGAAGGCGAGCATCAGCTTGGTGCCGACGCCATCGGCGCTGGCGACGAGCAATCGCTCCGGCCCCGCGGCGATGCGATAGACACCGCCGAAATGCCCGATAGGCGCCGCGGCGTCAGGAGCGGCGAAGGTGGCATGAGCCAGCGCCTTGATCCGATCGACCGCGGACGTTGCCGCGTCGATATCGACGCCGGCCTCGCGGTAGGTTGCGCCGCGTCGCTGCCCCTCGTTTGCGATGGAATCGGGCCGTATTTCGGACACCCTCGCGTGCCTCACGGTGTGCAGGCGCTCGTACGTCAGCAACGACTAGGCAGCCGCCTCGGCAGCCGCCTGATATTGGGCCAGGAACCGGCGAGCTGCCAGCCGCAGGCGACCGAGATTGAGAGCGCCACCTGTCAGCATCACCAGCGTCGCGCCATGGTCGAGCGGGCAGATAACAACCGTCCCGCCCTGGTACTCGACCGTCAGCATGCGCGGCTCGCCGCGACCGAGCTCGCCGCCAAGCGCGGTCATCATCAGGAATCCGTCGCCCGCGGTCGCGCAGATCCCTTCTGCGTCGAGTCCTTCAGCGTGATCGGAGGCGACGAGGAGCCCATCAGCGCAGATCGCCGCGAGATCGAGATCGTTGTCAACTCGCAGCCGCGCCAGCATTTCGGAAAGCACGTCGACCATCTGTGTCCTCTCTTCCGACGTCGCATTTGCAGGGGAGCCGTACCCCTCGAGGCGAGTATAGCGGCGGGTTTGGCTAGCCGGAACGGGGGTAAAGGCCGCGCTCAGCCCTTTTCATACGATAGTCCTAACCGCCGGCCGAACCGCGGAAATTCGCGGAATACAGGCGCGAGAGCCGTCAAGAGTCAACAGGATGGTCAAGAAGGGGACGCTACGCCGCCGTTTCCGGCCGCTCCGCGATCGCCGCGGCGCTTGCTCCGCTACCCTCCACCGTCACGTACGGCGCGAATGAGCCGACCAGCGAGGCCGGCAGCGCCCCCCGCACGGTCGAGCCCTGCTCGTCGTGGCTTAGCTCGTCCACACGGCCGTGGCGGTGGAAGCGATCAACGAGGTCGGTGCGGTCGTAGGGAACCCGCAATGTGACGGGAACGAAGTCGCGCTCGGCGGCGAGGAGCGCATCAATGCGCGCGAGCAGATCGGAGAGCCCTATGCCCTCGAGCGCAGAGATCGGTACCACGTCGGGCGGTAGCGGGAGCGCCGCGGTCACCTGCTCGAGTGTCGGCAAGCCCGCCGCGCCAAGCCGATCGATCTTGTTGAGCGCGACGATGGTCGGCTTCCCATCCGCTCCCAGCTCTTCGAGGACCCGGTTCACCGTGTCGGCTTGCTCGACGGCGTTTGGGTGCGTGACATCGAGGACGTGTACGATGACGGCCGCCTCGTTGATCTCTTCCAGCGTTGCCCGGAAGGCAGCGATCAGCATCGTTGGCAGGTTGTTGATGAAGCCGACCGTGTCTGTCACCAGAATCTCCCGGCCGCCTTCGAGCCGAACGCGCCGCGTGGTCGGATCGAGCGTCGCGAAGAGCTTGTCCTCAGCGAGCACGTCCGCACCGGTCAACGCGTTGAGGAGCGTGCTCTTGCCCGCGTTCGTGTAACCGACCAGGGCGACGACAGGGACCTGGCGCTCCTTGCGATGCTCCCGGTAGAGCTGGCGGTGACGATGCACCTGCCCTAGCTGGTGCTTGATGAAGGCGATCCGCTTACCTAGCTCTCGCCGGTCGGATTCGAGCTGCGTCTCACCGGGTCCGCGCAGACCGACGCCGCCCACTCCCTGCCGCGAAAGGTGTGTCCACATACCGGTCAGTCGCGGCAGCCGGTACTCCAGCTGGGCGAGTTCGACCTGCAGTCGCCCCTCGTGCGTCTGGGCGCGTCGAGCAAAGACATCGAGAATCAGCGCCGTCCGATCGATGATCTTGACGTTGAGCGCCTTCTCGAGATTGCGCTGCTGCGCGGGCGTCAGCTCGTCATCAACGATGACGACGTCGTAGCCCAGGTCCTCGCGCAGCGCCTTGATCTCTTCCAGCTTGCCCTTGCCGACGTAGGTGCCGGAAAGTGGGTGCGGCAACTTCTGGGTGACAGCACCCACCACCTCGACCTCTGCCGTCTCAGCTAAGCGCGCAAGCTCTTCCAGGGAATCGGTCACGTCCCAGCGATCGCCGTACGCATCGACGGCGACGAGAAGGGCGTGTTCTCGAGGTTTGTGTGCGGTCGTTGGAGCCTTCGTAATCGCGGTCTACCTCTATCGCAAATCCACCAAATAGGGAACAACCAAATCAACGCCGGTGCGGTGTTGCGCAGATAAGTATACCGCGAAGCAAGCGTCGCGGCCGGCGTTGACAGCGGATGCCGCAGGATAGCAGAATCCCTTGAAGGGGGCCGAGCGCCGACGATCGAGACGATTTCAGGGTGGCGCTTCAGCGCGCGAGTCGGCGCGGGCACCGCCCGCGAGCGAGCGAATCACCGGCGCGTCAGTCTTCCTATTTGTTTGTTCTTGTTGCAGAGCCGCCCAGGCGCGCCTATTACCGCGCAAGCGGGCCGTCTGTCTCGTCGCCGTCTCGATGGGAGATGTCCGTAGCCGATCGGCGTTTCGAGAGCGACGGGAGTCAGGCTGCCGAAGCTGGGGATTACGACGGTTCGACCCGTCCTTGCGCAAACCGCGCCGGACGGGTCAGTTTCTTTCGTCAATGAGGAGGCCGTGATCGTGTCACAAACGCAGCAACAACGGCCGGCACTACACGCCGCCGGTGATGAGCTGCCGGCGGCGTTCGATCCGCAAGAGGTCGAGCGCGGCCTGTATGACTGGTGGGATGCACAGGGCTACTTTCAGCCAAACGACCGGACGGATCGGCGTCCCTTCGTTGTCATCATGCCGCCGCCAAACGTCACCGGCGCTCTCCATATCGGCCATGCGCTGACCATGACCATCGAGGACGTCATGGTCCGCTGGCACCGGATGCTCGGCGATCCGACCCTCTGGCTGCCCGGCGCCGACCACGCGGGCATCGCCGGACAGTGGGTCGTCGAGAAGCTGATCGCCCAAGAGGGGCTGACTCGCCACGATCTCGGCCGAGAGAAATTCCTCGAGCGCGTCTGGGCTTACATGGATAGCACACGCGGCCGGATTCGCGACCAGTTGCGCATCCTCGGCGCATCCTGCGACTGGACGCGGTTCCGGTTCACGATGGATCCCGGTCCGGCTCGCGCGGTGCGGCGCGTCTTCAAGCACCTCTACGACAAGGGCCTGATCTACCGCGGCGAGCGGCTCATCTCCTGGTGCCCGCGCTGCATGACCGCCCTGTCCGACCTGGAAGTCGCTCACCGCGACGTTCAGGGTTCGCTCTGGCGCATCGCCTATCCGGTGATTGGGGAATCCGGCGAGACGAGCGACGAGGCGATCGTCGTCGCTACCACGCGACCGGAGACAATGCTGGGTGACACTGCGGTCGCCGTGCATCCGGACGACGATCGGTACAAGCATCTCGTTGGGCGAAAAGTCCGGCTACCCATCCTCGGCCGCGTGATCCCGATCGTCGCCGACGAAAGCGTCGATACCACCTTCGGGTCTGGCGCGGTCAAAGTGACCCCGGCGCATGACCCGAACGACTTCGAGATCGCCAAGCGCCACAACCTCCCATTTGTCACCGTCATGAACACGGACGGCACCCTGAACGAGAACGCGGGGCCGTTCGCTGGACTGACCATCGCAGCCGGGCGAGAAGCGGTCGTCGCCCGGCTCGAGCAAGACGGGGCGCTGGTTGGCGTCGAGCCGCACGTCCACGCCGTCGGCCACTGCGACCGGTGCGGCACGGTCATCGAGCCGCTGCTGAGCGAGCAGTGGTTCGTCGAGATGAAGCCGCTCGCCGAGCCCGCCATCCAGGTCGCCAAGGACGGCCGGCTCAAGTTCGTGCCGGAGCGCTTCAAGGGGGTCTACCTCAACTGGCTGGAGAACATTCGCGACTGGTGCATCTCTCGCCAGCTGTGGTGGGGTCACCGCATCCCGGTTTGGTACTGCCAGCAGTGCGGCGAGACGATCGTCACCGAAGAGGAGACACTCCAGGCCTGCCCCTCCTGCGGTGGACCGGTCAAGCAAGACCCGGACGTACTCGACACCTGGTTCAGCTCTGGCCTCTGGCCGTTCTCGACGCTGGGCTGGCCTGACGACACCGAGGATCTACGCCGCTTCTACCCGACCTCGGTGATGGAGACCGGCTACGAGATCCTCTTCTTCTGGGTGGCTCGGATGGTCTTCTTCGGGATCGAAATCATGGGCGAGCCCCCGTTCCACACCGTCTACCTGCACGGCACCGTCCGCGACGCGGAAGGCGCCAAGATGAGCAAGACGAAGGGGAACGTCCTCGATCCGACCGAGGTCTCGGCCGAGTACGGCGTCGACGCACTGCGGTTCGCGCTCATCACGCAGGGCTCGCCCGGCGTGGACATGAAGCTGAGCCTCCCGCTGGTCGAGTACAACCGCAACTTCGTCAACAAGCTCTGGAACGCGACGCGGTTCGCGCTGCGCGCCATACGGGAAGCGGGGGTCACGCTCGACGGCGACGGCCCCGCTCGCCCGCATGGCGACCTCGCCCTGGCCGACCGCTGGATCCTGAGCCGGCTCGACGCGATCACCGCGGACGTCACCTCTCTCATGGGCAATCACCTCTATGGTGAGGCGGGGCGGCAGCTGCGCGACTTCGTCTGGTCGGAGCTGTGCGACTGGTACATCGAGGCGGCGAAGGTTCGCCTCCGCGGCGCCGAGTCGTCGGATGGCGCCACGCCGTCCGGCGGATCGCCGGTGGCTCAGACGCTCGCATACGTCCTCGAGCGGACGATGCGGCTCCTCCACCCGTTCATGCCGTTCGTGACGGAGCGGCTCTGGCAACACCTGCCGCACGTCGGCGAGAGCGTGATGGTCGCGCCGTGGCCCGAGCCGGGCACGCGCGATCTCGAGGCAGAATCGGACTGGGTCGCGCTGATGGATCTCGTCACCAAGATCCGCAACGCTCGGGCCGAGGCGAACGTCGAGCCGGCACGCTGGATCGCCGCCGATGTTTACCCCGGCGACCGAGTGGCGACGTTCGAAGCGTCGCGCCGCGAGTTGAGCTTCCTCGCTCGCATCGCGGAAGACCGGCTGCGGATCCTGCCGGGCGAGCCGGCCACGGCCGAACAGGCGCTGACGGCGGTTGCCGGCGAGGTGGTGGCTGTCATGCCGCTCGCCGGGATGATCGATCTCGAGGCGGAGCGGGCCCGGCTGCGCAAGGAGCTCGCACAGGCGGAGAACGATCTCTCCCGCTTGGAGCAACAGCTGGCCAACGAAGCGTTCACGACGAAGGCGCCGGCGGCGGTCGTCGAAGGTGTCCGCCAGAAGCGCGAAGTTGCGGCGGAGCGGGTCGAGGTGCTGCGCCGCCGCCTGACCGAGCTCGGCGGGTAGCGACGCCGACGCAGAGGACCAGCGAGCACGCATGGCGATTCGTCTCCTGGCACCGGACACCATCGGGAAGATCGCCGCCGGAGAAGTGATCGAGCGGCCGGCATCGGTCGTGAAAGAGCTCGTGGAGAACGCGCTCGATGCCGGCGCTCGCCGAATCGCCGTCAGAATCGCGGGCGGCGGCATCGAGCTGATCGAGGTCACCGACGACGGCTCGGGCATCCCGCCGGACGAGCTTCCGCTTGCCCTCGAGCGACACGCGACCTCGAAGCTCTCGCGCTTCGAAGATCTGCATCAGCTCGGGACGCTCGGCTTCCGGGGCGAAGCATTGCCGAGCATCGCCGCGGTCTCGCGCCTCGATATCCGCACCCGCGTCCGTGAGCAGCCGTCTGGCGCGGCGCTGACCGTCGACTTCGGCACGATGGGCCGCGTCCAGGCGACCGCCGCGCCCCTCGGCACGACGGTGACGGTCCGCCAGCTCTTCGCCAACGTCCCGGCCCGCCGCAAGTTCCTCCGCCAACCGGCGACCGAGAGCGGTCTCGCCTGCCGCGTCGTTGAGGCCTACGCGCTGGCCTACCCGGAGGTTGCCTTCTCGCTCGAGACGGACGGCCGGCGCGTTTTCACGACCGATGGCTCAGGCGATCTCGTGGCCACCGCCACCGCGATTCTCGGCGCTGAGGTCGGCCGGGCGCTCCTGACGCTGGAGCCGCTGGACGAGTCCGCGGCCGTGCCTGGCGTTGATGTCACCGGCTGGGTCGCCGCTCCCAGCATCTCACGCTCGCACCGCCAAGGGATCGTCTTCTTCGTCAACGGGCGGTGGATCCAGAACCGCGCGCTGTCCTACGCCTTGGAGGAGGCATATCACTCACTCCTGATGGTCGGCCGGCACCCGGTCGCGCTCGCTCGCATCCAGCTCGATCCCGCCTCGGTCGATGTCAACGTTCACCCGACGAAGGCGGAGGTCAAGTTCGCCGACGAGCGCGCCGTCTGCCGAGCCGTCCAGCGAGCGGCCCACGCGGCTCTGGTCCGCGCTCCCCGCGACGAGCTGCCCGGCATCACCTTCCAGCCGCCTCCGCCGCGCGAGCGAACGGACCAGCTGCCGATGGCGCCGATCCGGACGGAACCGTTGGTATCGAGCGACGAGACCGAGACGGAGACACAAGACCGTCCGGAGACGCATCCCTCTGGACTGCCGATTCTCCGCGTCCTGGGACAGGTCGCCGCCAGCTACATCATCGCCGAGGGGCCGGAAGGACTCTACCTGATCGATCAGCACGCCGCCCACGAGCGGGTGATGTACGAGAAGATCCTGGCGCAGCTGGCGGCCAAATCCGTCGATCAACAGCCGCTCCTCGATCCGCTCGTCATCGAGCTCTCGCCAGAAGAACTCGCGGTCTTCGAGAAATCGCTCGAGGAGTTTCGGCAGATCGGCTTCGACTGCGAGCCCTTTGGTCATGGCTCGGCCGTGATCCGCGCCATCCCAGCAATCATCCAGGGTGTGGATATCGCCGAGCGGTTTCGCCTGATGCTGCGAGAGCTCGCCGACGGCGGCGTCGGCACCAGTTGGCTCGACTCGGTCGCGATCACCGCTGCCTGCCACTCTTCGATTCGTGCCGGACAGCCCCTCTCCCTCGCGGAGATGCGGGAGCTCGTCGCGCAACTCGAGCGCACGCAGCATCCACGCGCCTGCGGCCACGGGCGGCCGACGATGCTGCAGCTAAGCGCGGCAGAGCTTGAGCGGCAATTCGCCCGTCGGTAAGCGTCCGATAGTCCGAGGATGCTCGATCTCCAGGAGAGGGGATGCAAGGCAACCAACCCGGCGCGCCGCTCTCAGTAACGATCCGTCCTCTCCGCCCAGAAGAGAAGGACGTCGCGCGACAGCTCATCTTGGCAGGATTGCAGGACCACTTCGGCCAGATCGATGAATCCCTCAACCCGGACCTGCGCGATATCGAGGCGAGCTACCTGCGCACGGGACACGCCTTCGTCGTCGCTGAGGCCGATGGCTGTATTGTCGGGACCGGCGCCTTGATGGACGAGGAACCGGGCGTCGGACGCCTAGTGCGGATTTCCGTCGCTCGTTACGCGCGAGGCCGGGGCATCGGGCGACGGCTCGTTCAGCATCTCATCGCCGAGGCGCGAGCGCGTGGTCACCGGCGCGTCGTCTGCGAGACGAACGACGACTGGGAGGACGCGATCAGGCTCTACCGCGCCTGTGGCTTCACGGAAGTAACGCGACGCGACGGCGACGTCCACTTCGCCCTTGACTTGACCGCCTGATGAGCGCCGCCGTCAGCCGGCGAAGACATCGGCCACGAGCCGTAGCCGCTCGGTCGAGATGAACCAGAGATCCCAGGACAGCACGAGCCCGGAAACGCCAGCGTCGCGGAACGCGACGAGCGCTTCCCGCAACCTCGCATCGGTCCAGCCAGCGCAGGTCACGCCGTCGAGGTGGACCAAATCAATGCCCACGTCGATCTCCGATAGGCCCAGAGCGTGAGCGCGCGCCACCTCTGCCGCGAGCGCTTCCGGCGACAAGCCGTCGTGCCGGAGCGTCGCGCGGCGATCCGGCAACGGAAGGCCTGTCGCCTCGCGCAGCCAGCCCATCGCCGTCGCCTCGGGGATGCCTTGGTGCTCGACCAGCCAGTCGGCCAAGCCGAGGATTTCGAAGGGCAGACCGGCGGGTGCAACAGTCCCGCCGTAGACCATCAGCTTGGTGAGACCGGCGCCGGACGCCAAGGCGCGTAAGTCCTGTCCCACTGCCCGCGTCACCACCGGCGAGAAGACATCGAGCGCGACCGCTTTGCCAGCCGCACGGACCTGCTGCACTGCCTCCCGCACCAAGGCAGTCACGGCTGCCTGGCGCCCATCGAGAAACGCGTTGAGCAGCGCCACGTCCGTGTCGCCGCTTGAGTTGGTCCCGCTGAGCAGCGCCTCGAGCCAGCGGCGGCTCCCCTCCGCCGATCCGAACAAACGTCGCACCGCCGCGCGCACCTCTCCCAGGTCGAGCCCGGCAGAGGCGAACGCGTCCCGGCAGGCATCGCAGAAGCAGGCAAACGACCGCTCCGGCTCCTGGCAGGGCGACGGGAAGCGGATGCGATCGAGCATCACGCCGTCATAGACATCCCGCCGCGCGACATCAGCGACCGCGGCAAGCGCCTGCCGACGCGCCTCCGGCTGATGCGGGCAGAGGAAGGTGAACTCCCGCATCCCTCGGAACGCCGGCGCCGCCTCGCCATCGAGCCCGACCGCGCGCCACTCCGCCGGAGGATCGAAATCCGCGTGCCCAGCCAGCACCAATTGCCAGCGGTAGAAACGCGCGCCCGCGCGAGTTGCCTCCTCGCGGCAAACGTCGAGAAGCGCCACTGGCAACCGCCAGCCGACGACGAGGTCTGTGATTGGCAGGATGGCGAACGCCTCCCGCAGCCGCTCGCGCGCCACGGCGGCCGTTACCGCCTCGAGCCCGGGGCGATCCTCCAGGTATTGGACGGTCAGCCGTACCACGGGGCGCCTGCCTCCGCTCGCCGGCTACCCTTTCCGCTGCTTGACGAGGACATCGAAGGCCGTACGGGCCAGCACCTCATCCTCGTACCGGAGCGTAAAGACATGCCGGCCCGTCTCCTTCAGCTCGACGTTGGAAATCTTCAAGACGAACGGCACGCCCTGCTCCGATCCTTCCCGCAGGTGCACCGGTCGGCCGACGGTCACGACCGGTCGCGCAGGCGGATCGAGTAGCGGCACGCCGTCCTCGTTCTCGAGCTGCACCGTGAATTGCAGTGGCCGATTCGTCTCGATCCAGGGCACGATGACGCGCACCGCGATCTCAAAGCCACGCGTCAGCGGAAGCTCGGGAACCGTCAGGCGCTCCCAGCCGCCGCCCAGGATGTAGAGCTTGCCTCCCACCACCTGGGCGGCATCCGCGAGCAGAAAGCAATCAACCCGTGGCACGCGGCGTCCCGTCTCGATGCAGGGTGGACCGTCGCCGAAGCTCGGCTACGGGGTGTACCGGCGACGTGGCTCGTCCGGATCGATCGCTAAGCCATCGTCGTCACCAATGCGAGCCGGGCGAAAGGCATCGGGATCGGTCGGGCGGGTCAGAGGAGGCAAGGACCGCCGTGGCGGGCGCTCGCTCGACTCATCGTCCATGATCGGGTCCACTGGACGGTCATCCGGGTCTCGATACTCGGACATCTATCTCCTCCCTGCCAGACATCACATCTTATTGCGAATCATAGGGTACCCCGGCCTCGCCTCTCGCTGCATCCCCAGTACCAGCCGCGTCAGCAAGGAAGTCTGCTTATGCGGCCAGGCAGCGCGGCGGAAGCGATTCCGGCGTCTGCGCTACCCCGAATCCCTTGTCAATACGGTGAAAACGAAGACGCCCGCGCGGCGCTACTCAGGCACGTCCTCGAAATCGTCGACCCGCCAACCGTCTGCCTGCTCGACCAGCAGGAAGCGCGTCGGACCCGCCGGCTCCTGATCCTGCGGATCATCGCCGACAACGATCGCCGCGACGCGCCCATCAGGCAGGCGCTCCACCGCGCCGAAGCTCAGAATGCTGATCCGGGCCCCCTCCGGCAGCGGCCGCGCGCCGGCCAGGCCGCGATAGATCTGATCCGGCATCGGCCCGGCCTCGCCGGTGAGCCCCTCGACCAGGCTCAACGACCACTGGCGAATGAATCGGTCGGAATAGAGGGCGAGCACACGCCAAAGGTCACCGGCGTTGCTGCAAGCGATCAGCTCGCGGATGACCGCACGCACCGCGGCTTCGGTTTCCGCATCCACTGCCGTGGACGTAGCCGGCGGCGAGGCAGCCGGCATCGCCGCGACCGGCGTCGCGACAAGCGCCTGCAGTTCCTCCAGCGTTACCGGCTCTGTCGTGCACTCCTCGGGCGCGGGCACATCTGGCGTCGGCGTCGCCTGCCCCGCTAGCGCACTCGATCCTGTCGTCAGCAACGCGGCAGCCAGCAGCGGCAACAACAGCCATCGCGCGGCAGACACCATTCGCCCGACGCCGCGATGTCGCTTCACGAGTCGCAGCATGTCCACTCCCCTAAGCGGTTGCCTGTGCCGGAGCCGCGCGCTCCGGCATCGCCTCTCGGTCGATCCGCAGCGCCATCGCCCCTCCGAGCACGGCGAGGGCGCCGGAGCCGATGAAGGCAACCGTGTAGCTGCCAAGCGCGTCGTGGATCGCGCCTCCCACATACGCCAGCAGCGCCGCGCCGATCTGATGGGCGCAGAAGACCCATCCGTAGATCGTACCGACATTCTCCCTGCCGAAGATGTCGGCGCAGAGCGCGACCGTTGGCGGGACCGTGGCAATGTAGTCGAGCCCGAAGATGACCGCGAAGACCGTCAGGCCACCGAGACCGAGATCGGTGACGAACGGCAGGAGAAAGAGCGAGACTCCGCGAAACGTGTAGTAGCAGGCGAGCAGCTTGCGCGGATCGATGCGGTCAGTCAGGTATCCAGAGGCGAGGGTCCCGACGAAGTTCATCGCGCCCATCAGCGCCAACACGCTCGCGGCGGTCACCTCGGCGTAGCCGTGATCAACGGCGTGCGGGATGAAGTGCGTGCCAACGATGCCGACCGAGGTCGCGCCGCAGACGAAGAAGCTCCCCGCCAGCAGCCAAAACTCCGGCACCCGCACGGCGCGTTTCAGCGTCGCGACGATGCTGGCTGGGCGGGACGACGGCACTTCGGCATCATCCGCCAGCCCATATGGTCGCAAGCCGACCTCCGCCGGCAGGTCGCGCATGAAGAGGAGCACCGGGATAACCAGCGCTGTCACCACGACCGCGGCGACAACCGAGGCCTCCCGCCAGCCGAGGGAGACGACGAGCCAGCTCAAGATCGGGATGAAAACAAGCTGCCCGGCCGACGTCCCGGCGCCGAGCATGCCTTGCACCAACCCACGCCGGGCGACGAACCAGCGGTTCGCGACCGTCGCGCCGAGGACCGAGGCCATTCCGGTACCGATCCCGGTCAGCACGCCCCACAGGAGGACCATCTGCCACAGTCGCTGCATCGCCGCCGCGCCGCCGACGCTCACGCCGAGCAGGACCAGGCACGCGAGCAGGATTCGCCGCGGCCCGAAGCGGTCCATCAGCGCCCCGCCGAGCGGCGCCGCCACCGCCGTGAAGAGCAGCCCAACCGAGATGGCGAAGGAGATCTCCGTCCGGCTCCAGCCCAGATCGCGCTCAAGCGGCTTGATCAGCACGCTCGGCGCCGAGCGGATGCCGAAGATCAGGAGAGATGCGATGACCGTGACGGCAACGACGATCCATCCGTAATAGTAGGAAGTCCGAAGGGGGGGCCGCACCCAGACGCTCCTCAGCGCGCACGCCGACGACATGTCCCTACAGGGTACAACGGCGCCCGCTACCCCGTCGTGAGACGGGAACTCGAAGCGATCCTCTCTATCGCGATGGTTGTGTCTTCAATATTTCACCGCGCCGAGCGTCAGGCCGCGAATGATGTAGCGACCGGTCAGGAGGGCGACGATCAGGGGCGGCACCATCACTACCAGCCCTTGCGCGGCAATGTCCCAATACCGAGGACCGGTCAACGCCACGTTGCCGGCGATTTGCACCGGCAGCGTCTTTGCCTCTTCGAACGTCAGCGTCAGCGCGAAGAGGAACTCGTTCCAGGCGAAGACAAACGCGAAGAGAAACGCGACAACCAACCCCGGCAGCGCCAGCGGCAGCGCAATCCGGAAGAACGCGCCGTACCGCGTGCTGCCGTCAACCATGGATGCCTCTTCCAGCTCGACCGGCAAGTCGCGGAAGTAGTCGCGGAGCAGCCAGACGATCAGCGGCAAGTTCATCCCGGTGTAGACGAGGATGAGCGCAAGCTGGGTATCGAGGATGTCCAGGAAGTTGAAAAGGATGAAGTACGGCACGACGAGCGCGATCGGCGGGAACATCCGCTGCGAGATGAGCCAGAACGCGATATCCCGGTTCTTCCATCGCTGATATTGGAAGCGGCTGAGCGCATAGGCCGCCGACGTGCCGAGCAGGACGGCGAGCAACCCGGAGCAGAGCGCGGCGATCAAGCTATTCATCGCCAGCTTGCGCAGATTGCCCATTCCGGATACGCCATAACCTTCGGTCTCGACGAAGATGCGGCGCATCGGCTCGAGCGTCGGATCGAAATCGATCCACGGGAGGAAGGTCGGCGTGGCGCCAGTCACTGCCGATTGCGTCTTGAACGCCGTGACCACTGTCCACCAGAGCGGGAAAAGAGTGAACACCGCCCAGAGGATCAAGACGCCAGCGTAGACCACCCGCAGCGGCCGGCTTTTCGCTAGCTCCATGGCGCCACCTCAGGCCTCCTGCTCGATGCGCCGGAAGACGCGCAGGAAGATGAAGAAGATGATCGACATGAGGATGACCATCGCCCAGGCAACGGAGGCGGTGAACCCCATGTTGAACGGCCGGAAACCGACGACATAGCCGTAGTACCCGAGGAACTCCGTCGCCGTCCCCGGCCCGCCGCCTGTCAGGACGTAGACGAGGTCGAAGATCTTGAACGCATCGATCGCGCGCAGGGCGACGAGCGCGACGATGTACGGCTGGAGAAGCGGCAGCGTAATGTCCCGCAGCAGCGAGCCGGCCGAGGCGCCATCGACGACCGCCGCCTCGTACAACTCCGCCGGCAGCGACTCCAACGCCGCCAGCACGCCGAGCGCGATGAACGGCGTCCACTGCCAAATGTCGGCAATCATCACCGCGATGACGGCCGACTTCTGTCCCGCGAGCCACCGCACCGGCTCGATTCCCACCAGCCCGAGGAAGTAGTTGATCGGCCCCCGATTGAAGTCGAAGAGCATCCGCCAGGTGTAAGAGACGGCGATTGGCGGAAGCAGCATCGGCATCGTGTACGCCAGCCGCAGCCAATTCCGCGATCGCACCGCCGATTGCAGCGACAGCGCCACCAGCGTGCCGAGCAACAGCTCCACCGCCGTGACGAGCGCGACGAACGTGATCGTTAGCGTCAGCGAGTTCCAGAACCGGTCCTGCTCGATCAACCGCCGGATGTTGTCGAGCCCAACCCAGCTGATGTCCTTCGTCCCCGCTTGCCATGAGCCGAAGACAAGGTAAAGCGAGAACAACAGAGGAAAGATGCCGAGCAGGAGCAAGTAAGCTACGGTTGGGACGAGAAAGACGAACCTTGCGCTCCGCTCCAGTCGGTGGCCCTTCGCGACAGGCGCGACTCGGGCAGTTTGGACAGCGACTGGTCCGGCCACGGCGAGACTCCCGAAGTGCCGTTCGGCGTAGAGACAGCGATGCCCCAGAGCCCTGGTGGCCCCGGGGCATCGACGCTAGCTGATCCCGAGGTGTGCCTTGTACGCGGCGATTTGATTATCGCGGCCAAGCTCGTCCGTGATGGAGTTGAAGTCGGTCGCGCAGTCATCCATCGCCTGCTGCGGAGAAGCCTCCTCCGCGACCGCGCGCAGCAAGTGGAGCTCGAGCGCCTCCTGATAGCGCGCCGCGCCGGGAATGCGCGGATCGAAGACGGCATTCGGATGGTTCGTGACGTCGAGAATCGTTTGGACATAGGACCGGGCATCTTCCTCGGACCAGCCGACCTCGACCCACGCCTGGAGATTCTCCGAGTGGGAGGTGCGCCACGGCTGATAGCCGGAGTCCGGCGATGCCACATCAATGGCGCTGATCGGCGCGCTGGCGTGGAACTTGATCCATGCCCACGCCGCCTCCGGATTCTGCGACTGGGCCGTAATGTAGTACGACCAGCCGTTGAAGGCGTGCGTCGGCACGCGATGGATCTCACCCTCGGGCATCGTCACCCAGGTGCCCGTCTGCCAGTCGAAGTACTCCGTCGCGCCGGGCACCATCGCGAACCCGATCTTGCCCTTGACGACCGAGTCCGGTCCAACAGACGCCGGCCCGATGTCGCCCCAGTCGAACGCCATCAGCGCGCGGCCACTGACGACCTCGGAGATGACATCGCCGCGGACGGTGTCGAGCCCCGGCTTGTGAGCCGTCTTGATTGCCTCGACATACTCGGTGATGCCGCGGACGAAGCCCTCGGTGTTGACGAGCGGGTTCATATCCGGATCGAAGAGGAAGATTCCCTGCGCCGGCGCCTTGTCAGCCGGGACGACGGCGTACTGCGCCGCCCAGGGATAGCAGTACCAGAAGGACTGCGCGCCGCGCGTCACGGACGTAACGAAGCCGTACTTGTCAGCGGAGACGCTCGAATCCCAGTCCTTGCCGGTGAAAAACTGAGCGACCTTGACGAACTCGGTCAGCGTCTGCGGCGGGTTCGGCAGATCCTCGCCCGTCTCGTTCCGGTAGGCCTCCTGCCACTGCGGATCGCTCAGCACGTCTTTCCGATAGAACATGCTGTGGTTGTCGTTATCGACAATGAAGGCGTAGGTTTTGCCACCCCAGCTGTCCTTCGCCTTGATGCCGTCCGGGATATCGTCCCAGGCGAGGATGGCATCTTCCAAATCTTGCTGAATGAAATCATCGAAGGGGATGACGTAATTCAGGTTGACGAAGTCAGCGACCCACGTGTTGGAGACCAGCAGAATATCGAAGTCGCCGCTGCCTGTCACCGCAACCTGCTGCGCCTTCGGGAAGAGCTCGGCGAATGGCGCTTCGATCACCTCGACCTTCGCGCCGGTCAATTGCTCGAACTGCGGCGCGTGGGCCTTGGCGGGTCCGCTGATGAACGGGCCGGTCTGGGTGAAGATACGGAGCGTCACGCCGTCGAACCGCGGCAGCTCGCCCGGCAGCGCCGGGCCCTCCTGCGCGGCGCCGGAGCGCAACCCCGCTCTGGTCGCTGTCGTAGCGACGACGGCGCCGATGCCCCCTTTGAGGACGGTGCGCCGGGTCAAGGTCAACGGTGGCCGAACCCATCGCTCACGCCTGTCCATCGTTCCCTGCCTCCTTTGGCAAGACCGAACGGCCCTCAGCGCCAAGCGGACCGCCATATCAGCCCTTGGGCGTGTCCTAGGTTGTTAGTGCTCTTCCGGGGCAAGCATGCCCCCGCCCCCTATGGTTGTCAAGGGGCGGCCAGATACAGGCCAACGTTCGCGACTCTCGACTTCCGCCTATCAGGTGCGCTTTCGCGCCGGAAGTCCCCGCTCCTCGCACCACGCGAGGTAATCCGCCTCAATCGCTTCTTCCCAAACCGGCACGTCGATCTGGCCCGATGTGTAGACACCCTCGGCAAGACGCTGCTTCCCGAAGACATCGCGTTGACGAATGTCCTCGGAGTGCCGCACGACCTCCTCGGCGAGGTGTGGCGGAATGAACGTCACGCCGCTCGGCGTTCCCAGAACGACGTCGCCGGGGAGCACCGTCGCTCGCCCGATCCGAATCGGGATATTCACGCCGACCAGGGTGACTTCCGCGATCGCGCTGGGATCGACGCCACGACAGAAGACCGCGAAATCGGCGAGCTGCATCACCCGCTGAAAATCGCGGATGCCGCCGTCGATCACGATGCCCGTTCCCGTGCGGGCGCGGGCCGCCGTCGAGAGGTTGTCGCCAACGAAGGTGCCATCTCGGATCTTGCCGAAAAGGTCGACGACGAGGACATCCCCCCGGGTGAGCGAGTCGATCACCCAGGTATTCTGGCCGCCGCTGCGTCCCTCCGACTCCCCGATGCGCTGGACGACCTCGTGCAGGTCCGGCCGGTGCGGCACCATCTGGCACGTGACGACTCGCCCGACGAGGATCAGCTCCGGATGGAGATTCAGCCAGTTCCCCTCGAACTGATACTTGTAGCCGTGCGTCTTCTCCAACACGCCCCACGCTTCATCGCTCGTGACGAGCTTCATCCGCTCGAGGATGTCGTCGGGCACGCACGGACGACCGTCCGGCAACCGCTCGCCGGTCCAGGTGGCGGTCAGTGCGGCGACACGCTCGGGACTGTTGAAGATCATGTCACCTCCCCTGTGCTACCTGCCCCCTGCCGGTCGGGCCGCGACCGGCGCGCCAGATCTCCCTCCCTCGGTCGGAGCTGTCGCAAGCAGTTCCCGCAGCACGTTCAGGACGATCTCTTCTTCCCCTGGCTCAAGCGTTTGCGGGTTGAGGGCGATCGCGGCCGGGTCGTTCAGCAACGTGCCGACCGCGATGCGCGGGTCCCGGTCCCACAGCGCGGCGACCAGCCCATCCCGAGTCCAGCCAGACTCCGGCAGAAGCCGCACGATGGCGCGCGAATACGGTTGCCCGGCCTCGCTTGGATACCCGCGCTCGACCTCCACGCCCGGGAAGCCGCTCAGCCCGGCGATCCAATTCGCCACCATGCGCTCGTAGCGGGCCAGCGTCTCCGGCTCATCCTGGGCCAGCGACCACTCGACGGCGGCGAGCAAGCCGACCATCTCCTCCTTGCCGACTTTCATCGGCCGGCCGATGCTGTGGTTCGGGTTGCCATTCACGCGGCACCCCTCGATGAGATCGCGCCGCCCCAGGACTAGGCCACTCGATTGCGGTCCACGCAACCCCTTGCCGCCGCTGAAGATCGAAAGGTCGGCGCCGAGATCGCGCGTGAAGCGCCAGAGATTGGAGATCGGCGGGATTTGCGCCGCGGCATCGACGATAACCGGTACGCCCCGCGCTTTCGCCTCCGGCACGATTACCTCCAATGGGAGCGCGCCAGCCGCGAAATGGGAGCCAGCGAACCAGAGGACGCAGGCCGTCCGCGGGGAGAACGCGGCCCGTAGCTCCTCTACGCTATCGCCGATTTCCACCAGCCGCGCGCCGGTCTGCCGCGCCGCGTAGTCGTAGCCATTACGCTGGCTGCGGTGGACTATTACCTCGGTGCGCTCGACCCCCTCCAAATACGGAAATGCCCCGATGAGCTTGGGGTCCGTGCCCGCGATGCAGGCCGCGACAGCGAGCGTGATCCCGGCGGCGGCGCCAGCGGAGACATACGCCGCCTCGTTCTTGGTCAGCTCCGCGATCCGCTCTCCGACCTTACGCTGCAATTCATCGAGGTCGATGAACGCGCCGGCGGCGTCGTTCATGGCCGCTAGCACCGGCGGTGGCATCAGCGAGCCGCCGAGGCGCGTAAAGGTCGCGGCGGCATTGATGACGCGCCGTACGCCAAGATCGTCATAGACGCTCACGGTTCGATCGCTCCCCATTGTTTGCGCGGCGCCGGCTCGCGGTGCCAACGTCCGAGCCCACGCCATTCGAGGTGTCTATCGGTTTTGGCGCGGTATCGTATCAGTCATCCGCCACCGCGTCTTTGGCCCGCATGGGCCATGCCCGGATGGTGATGTCTGCGGTGTTTTCGGTGTCAGACGACGCCGTGGCGCAGCGCCCAGGCCGCGGCCGCTGTCCTGGAGTTGACGGCAAGCTTGTTGAGGATGTTCGTGACGTGGGTCATCGCCGTGCGGTGGCTGATGAAGAGCGCCTCGCCGATCTCTTTGTCCGAGTACCCCTCGACCAGCAGCCGCAGCACCTCGATCTCCCGCTTGGTCAGCCTCACCTCTGCGATGACAGGTGCGGGCTCGGGCGAGGACGGCGCTCCGGTAACCACCGCGTCCGTGACCGCCAACCCTTCGGCCACGGCGGCGGTGAAGTCCAGGTTCTGACCGGAAGCCCAGGCGGCATCGAACTCGGACGCGGTGAGATCCCGGCGCAGAACGGCGAGCAACCGGTCCTGCCGCTCTTGCTCCGATGGCGGGAGCGAGATACCGATCGCGTCACGCAATGCCGTGGCCGCCCCGAGCAGCGTGACCGCTCGCGCCTGAAGCCCACGCCGGCTCGCGAGCGCGGCGATACCGGCGAGCGTTTCGGCGACGCCGCTCCGGTCACCCTGATCGGCGCGCGCGGTCAGACTCTCGCGGAAGAGTTGCGCGGCGCGAGCCAGATCGCCGCTATCCGCGACCGCCTCCGCGAGATTGTGCTGTGTGAGCGCGGCGTAAAGCTGGTCGCCAAGCTCGGTCCAGACGCGGAGTGCGTCCTCGTAGGAAGCAATCGCGCGGGCAATATCGCCCCGGTTGTAAGCGACCACGCCGAGGTTATTGAGCGCCAGCCCGACGCCGCGCTTATCGCCTAGCTCACGATGAATCGCGAGTGCTTCGGCGTACAGCTCCTCGGCGCGACCAACGTCGTGCCGGCGTCGCGCCACGCGCCCCAGATTGTTGAGGAGCGCGGCGATCCGCGGTCGGTCGCCGGCAGCGCGGAGATGCTCCAGCGCCGCTTCGTACAGCTCGGTCGCCCGGTCGTAATCCCCTCGGTCGTCGGCGATGACGCCGAGGTTGTTGAGCACGCTCGGCACGCCGGTCGGATCGCCCAATGCCTGATACTGCGTGAGCGCCTCCTCGTAGAGACCGACGGCGCGGTGGTAATCCCCCTGGCGGCGAGCGAACGTGGCCGCGATGACGAGCGCGCGGGCGCGAATCTCGGTCGGCGTGCCAGGCAGAGCGAGCGCGCGGTCGAGCCATGCTCTCGCCTCGGTGACATGCCCGCGCGCTTCCCAGAACCGGTGGAGCGCGCCGAGGATCGTGCAGGCCGCCGCGCCGTCCTCCTTCGCGATTGTCCAGCCGAGAGCGGCGCGGAGATTGCCGATCTCCGTCTCCAAACGGCTCAGCCAGCGGCCTTGATCCGCTCCCGCCAGCCCCTCCTGCGCATCCTCTGCCAGCCCAAGGAAGAGCTCGGCGTGCCGGTCCTTGAAGATGGTGGCCTCGCCGGCTTCTTCCAGCCGCTCCAGCGCGAATTCGCGAATCGTTTCGAGCATCACGAAGCGCGGCTCGCCATCGCTCGCGGTCTCCGCGCGCAGGAGACTCTTATCGGCCAGCGACGCCAGCGCATCGAAGACTGAGGGGATGGGCTCGTGATCGCCCTCCACTCCCCGGCCCGCGACCGCCTCCGCCACTTCCAGCGAGCAGCCGCCGGCGAAGACAGCCAGCCGGCGGAAGACGACACGCTCCTCCGGCGAGAGCAGGTCGTGACTCCATGCGACAGTCCCGCGCAGCGTTTGCTGCCGCTCGGGCAGATCTCGCGGCCCGCCGGTCAGCAAGGAGAGGCGGTCGGTCAAGCGAGGCAGCATCGCCGCCGGCGGCAAGAGCTTGACCCGCGCGGCCGCAAGCTCCAAGGCCAGCGGCAGCCCATCGAGCCGAGCGCAGATCTGAGCGATCGCGCCAGCGTTCTCCGGCGTCAACGTGAGGTCCGGCCGCACGGCTTGGGCGCGCTCCATGAAGAGCGCGACGGCCGGATTGCTCGCCAATTCTTCGAGGGACGGCAGTCGTTCAGGGTTCGGCACCGGCAGCGGCGCGAGCGGGAACTCGCGCTCCCCTCGGATGCGCAAGGCAGAGCGGCTGGTCACCAGCATGATCAGGCCAGGGCAGGCCCGAAGCAGCTCCGCCAAGTCGGGCGCGGCGTCCGCCACTTGCTCGATGTTGTCTAGGATGAGCAGGAACGGGGTATCGCCCAATCGCTCGCGGAGCGCCGCGATCAGCGATGCGGCCCCGGCCTCGTGCGCGCCGAGGTGGCGGCCAATCGCGGCCAGGACGAGTCCGGGATCGGTGACTGCCGCCAGGGAGACGAAGGCGATGCGGCCGGGGAACGCCTCCTGCAGCGCCTCGCCCGCCGCGAGCGCGAGCCGCGTCTTGCCGATCCCGCCCGGTCCGGTGATCGTGACGAGCCGGCATCCCTCGCGTCGGAGTAGCTCGGTGAGCGCGGCAAGCTCACGCTCCCGGCCAACGAGTCCGGTCAGTGGTTGCGGAAGTGGCTCCGTGACGAGGTTCGGCGCGGTCATGGCGCTCGCTTTCTGGCGCTTTGGCAGACCACGCTCTCCAGTGGCCTCGCCACGGATCATGTAACGTCGCCAGGCTCGCGTCAACGGGCTACGCCGCTGCCAAGACTAGGCCAGGCGACTTGTCTCCCCTCGCCGAGCGTGCCTATGACGTGGCGGTATCTCCCTCAGAGACGCCCCGCACGCGGATCGTCCGCGGCTTCGCCTCCTCGGCCTTCGGCAGCGTGATCGTCAACACACCGTCCTGGAAATCGGCCGAAGCCGCGTCGACATTGATCGGAGCCGGCAGCTTGAGCGTTCGCTCGAACGCTCCATAGCTCCGCTCGCGGATCAGCCAGCGGTGCCCGTCGCTCGACTCGGTGGATGCCTCGTCCCGTCGCTCGCCGCTGATCCGGACAGTGTCGCCCAGCACGGAGATGGACACGTCCTCAGGCCGGACACCCGGCACCGACGCCTTGACGACAAAGGAGCTCGGCGTCTCCAGCACATCGACGGCCAGACCGAGCGTGCCTGGCGGTCCCCCCGACCGCGACCGGACGAAGCTCTCCTCGAGCAGATTGTTCATCGCTTCGCGCAGACTGATGATGTCGCCCCACGGGTCCCAGCGCGAGATACTCATTCACAGACCTCCACGTTCCTGCCGCCGAATGCTCGCCATCCATTAGCACTCTCGGCGCGAGAGTGCTAATCATGATACTACGGTCGACCGGCCCGGGTCACGTTCCGGCGCCCCGCTTGACATCCTCGGGTCTCCCCTCAATGCTCCAACCATGCCAGCCGCCGTCTCCGACCGATCTCGCTGGCGCGCCGTCCGGGCGTACGTCGCGCTGACCCACCTGACGCCCATCCTTGCCGTCATGCTGGCGACGCTCGCCTGCGCCCTCGTCGCGGCGGCGGGCATGCCGCCGCTCGGGAGACTTGGCGCGCTTCTCGGGGCGATGCTCGGCGGGCAAGTCGCCGTCGGGGCGATCAACGAGGCGGTGGACGCCGCGACCGATGCGCGCGTCAAGCCGACGAAACCGATTCCCGCCGGGGACGCCTCGGTTCGCGGCGCGTTGATCCTCGCGGCAGCCGGTCTGCTCATGATGCTCGTCTGCGGAGCCTGGCTCGGCGCGGCGCCGCTCGCGCTCGTTACGCTCGGCAACGGGCTCGGCATCGCCTATAGCCTCTGGTTCAAACGTACGCCCCTCTCCTGGCTACCGTATCTCCTCGCTCTCCCCCTCTTGCCGATCTGGGTGCTGACGGTTTTCGACCGCTTCGAGCCAGCGTTGCTGATGCTCTATCCGCTGGGAGCGTGCGCCACGCTCGCGGTGCACGTGGCGCAATCGGTGCCAGACGTCGCCGCCGACCGCGCGGCCGGCGTGCGGAACCTATCCGCCGCGCTCGGAGAGAAGCGGTCTCTGGTCCTCTGCTGGGCCGCCATCCTGCTGTCGGCGGGACTCGCGGTGGTCGCCGCTCCGGCGATGCTCCCTGTCACATGGCCGGTCCGAGTGGGTGCGCTCGCCAGCCTCGTCCTCGTCGTCGCCGATGCTCTTCTCTACAGGCTCCGCCCCCGCCTCGGATTGATGGCCGCGTTCCCGGTTGTGGCCGGAAGCGCCGCGATTTTGGGCGTCGCCTGGGTCCTTGCAATCACGCGCTGAGCGGGTCGCATCGCGCTCCATCGCGAGGCCGAACGAACGTGCGTGCCCACGACTATTGACGAGCACGCTTCGCTTGCCTATAGTCCCCACGCAGTCATCGGAGCTATAAAAGGGGACGCATAGTCCGGCGGCTCGCGTGAATCCGCCGAGGTTTGTCGAAGAGAGCGGATTGGAGTTCAGTGTGATTGGGTTTCAGGTACGGTTGGGTCGACTGTTCCAATCGGAAAGTGGGCGTTCCTTCATCACGGCGATCGATCACGGCGTCACCTTAGGCGTCCCCCAGGGCGCTGAGCACGCGATCGAGACGGTCCAGCGCGTCGTCGAAGGCGGGCCGGACGGCGTCTTGATCGGGCCGGGGCTCTTCGCCAAGACGGCGCATCTTTTCGCGTCCCGCAATGCGCCGGTTCCGATCATCCGGGCCGATTTCTTCCTGAATCACCCGTTCGTCAGCCACCATGGCGAGCATTACCGGCAGCTCGTCGCGCCGGCGGATGTCCTCGCGATGGGCGGCGAGGCGATGATCATGTTCCTGATGCTCGGCTCGGGTGGCGAGGGCATGTTCGCTGACAACGTCGCGGCCGTGTCGAGGGCGGCGCAGGAAGCGCATCGCATCGGTCTGCCGCTGATCGTCGAGGCAGTCCTCTGGGGCAGCCACATCGAGAACAAGAAGGATCCGGAGCGCCTCGCTTTCGCCTGCCGGATGGCGGTCGAGCTAGGCGCGGACGCGATCAAGACGGAATACACGGGCGATCCCGTGACGATGCGACAGATCATCGATTCCTGCCCGGCTCCGGTCCTCGTCCTGGGCGGCGCGAAGACCGACTCGGTTGAGGACGTCTTCGCGGCGACGCGTGGCGCGATGGAAGCCGGCGCAAAAGGGGTCATTTATGGCCGGAACGTCTGGCAACATGACGATCCGGTAGCGGTCTCTCGCCAGTTGCGGGAGATCATTCATAGCCACGCCTTAGCGACGGTCTAGGCGAGCGAGGCGTGCTCGTGCTCGGTGCCGGGCGCTCAGTGGGCAAGGATGTCGCACTGCTCGGCACTGCACGCTCCTTTCCAGTGGTCCCTCTTGGCTGGCAGCCGGTGGCGGCTGCCGGGGGCAGCCGGCGATGAGGTCGGCGTCGATTGAGTAAGGAGGCGTGATAGTGGCAGACCCTCGGATCCATGAACTCTATCGCGGTCTCGTCAACGGGCACCTGACGCGGCGCGAATTTGTCGCCCGCGCCTCGGCAATCGGCATCTCCTCTACAGCAATCTCGCTCTTCTTGCGTGCCGCGAGCGTCCGGGCGCAAGATCCGACGCCGGTTCCGGCGGACGTGGCCGCGCCGCAGGTCGCTACACCATGCGCGGATGACGGCTGTCTCTTCAGCGGGCAAACCGTCACCTTCCTGATGCCGAACGAAACGATCCAGGTTCCGCTCTTCGAGGTCCGGGATGAGTTCGAGGCGGCGACCGGCGCGAAGCTCGACATCGTCCTCGCGGCGATGAACGACACGCTGCCGAAGCTCCTCGAGGATGTCGCCAACGAGACGGGCACGTTCGATGCCTCGATCATCGGCGCGTGGTGGATGGGCGAGCTCGTCGAGGGCGACTACCTGCTCCCGCTCGACGACTTCATGCAGGACCCGCGCTTCCCGCAGTGGGATATCGAGACGGTCCTTCCCGGCCCGCGCGCACTCATGCAGTACGGCGGCAAGACCTACACCACCGCCTATGACCATGACGGCCAGGTCTTCTACTATCGCCGCGACCTGCTGACCGATGACAAGCACCGCCAGGCCTTCGAGCAGGAGTACGGCTACGAGCTACCGGTCCCGCCGCAGACGTGGGATCAGGTCATTGACATCGCCCGCTACTTCAACGGCAAGGACCTGGACGGCGATGGCCAGCCTGACTCCGGTGTCACCATGCACCTGCAGGTCGGCCAGCAGGCCATGTTCCACTTCATGACCTTCTCCGCGCCGTTCGTCATCGGGCCGGAGAACCAGAAGCTGTACTGGTTCGACCCCGAGGACATGAAGCCGCTCATCACCAGCCCCGGCCACGTCAAGGCGATCAACACGCTGATCGAGCTGTCCAAGCACGGACCGGAGGCGATGTTCGGTTGGGGCTTGACGGCGGCCTGGGACTACTTCCTCGCCGGCAAGGCCGCGGTGACCTTCACCTGGGGCGACCTCGGCGCTTTGGCGCAGGAGACGCCGGAGCGCGGTGGCAAGTCGCTGGTCAAGGGCCGGACTGGTACCGCTCCGTGCCCGGGCACGATGTCTTACTACAACATCGCGGCCGGTCAGGAGGTCACGGTCGACACGCCGAACATCGTCGGCAACACGACCGGCGGTTCGTGGGCGCCGGTGATCTCCAAGTACGCGAAGTCGCCGGAGGCCGCGTACTACCTCTGCGCCCTGATGGCGACCGAGCAGAAGTCCAAGACCTACGCCGCGCGCGGCTTCGACGGCTGCGACCCCGGCCGCACGTTCCACTTCCCGCCGCCGAACGGCACCGGCTCCATCGAGGACTACGTCAAGGCCGGCTGGGACGAGCAGGACGCGCTCGAATACACCGACGCCTACTTCAAGACCTTCGGCAATCCGCTCCAGTTCCCGTATCTCCGCATCCCGGGCACCTTCGAGTACTGGCTCGCGCTTGACACCCACCTCTCCGAGGCGGTGACCGGCCAGGTCGATCCCGAGGAAGCGCTGGAGCAGACGGCGAGCGACTTCGAGGAGATCACCGACCGGTTCGGACGCGACCTGCAGCTCGCGTCGTACAAGGCCGCGCTTGGGTTCGAGTAACCCGAACGTTGTTTGCGCGCCGAGCCCGGTTCCCGTCGCCGGGCTCGGCCATCTTCCTCGTTTCGTCACACTCCAAGGGCATCCGCCGGCCTCTTGATCGCGTGGAGACGTGGGTCGATGACTCAGCAAGCAGTGCCTCGCCAGATGGAAGGCGCGCTCTCGGTAGCCGGGCGCATCGGAGGGCGCGACCGCGCCAAATACCTCTTCATCGCCCCGGCGGTGATCTGGATCCTGCTCATCACGATCTTCCCGCTGCTGTACGCGGCGCGGACGAGCTTCTACGCCTTCCGCTCTGGCCGGATGCTCCGCTACGTCGGCCTCGATAACTTCCGGCGACTTCTCGAGGACGAGGCGCTCCACGACGACTTGGTGCGGACCCTCATCTACGTCGCGGTCGTCGTCTCAGTTGAGATGGTGCTGGGCTTCAGTCTCGCCCTGCTCTTCAACCGGCAGATCCGTGGGATCGGCAGCCTGCGGACGATCATGACGCTGCCGCTCTTTGCCTCCCCGATCGCGCTCGGGTACCTCGGCCAGACGATCTTCTACGAGATCGACGGCCCGATGAACCAGCTCATACGCTCCCTGGGCGGCAACGGCATCCCGTGGCTTTCGCACCCGACCTGGGCGTTCGTCGCCATCATGATCGTTGACATTTGGCAATGGACGCCCTTCGTCTTCCTCGTGGCGCTCGCTGGCCTGCAAGGTCTCCCGCAGGACGTCATCGAGGCGGCCGAAGTAGACGGCGCCTCCGGCTGGCAGCGGCTCTTCTCGGTAACCCTACCGCTGATGACGCCGATTCTCTGGCTGATCCTGCTGCTGCGAACGATTGACGCCTTCAAAGTTGTCGACATCGTCATCTCGATGACACTCGGCGGCCCCGGCCGGGCCACGGAGCTGTACGGCTTCTACGTCTTCCGGACTGCTCGCCGCTTCTTCAACTACGGTGAGGCCGCCGCGCAAGGCTTCCTGCTGCTCTTCATCGTGATGCTCCTTGTCACCCTGCTGTGGCAACGGATCCGCGCCATTTACGAGCCGGAGAGGTGATTTCATGGCTTCCTACGTAGCGAGAATTCAACGCCGGCCGACCCGGCTGCTAGGCGATCTCTTCGTCATTTTCATGCTCGTGATCGTGCTCATTTGGGCGGTCTTTCCGCTCTATTGGGGTTTCATCAACTCCATTAAGTTCCCGGCCGATGTCTACGGATCCAAATGGATTCCTGTCCTCCAGTTCGAGCCGACGCTCAAGCACTGGCGCGATCTGTTGTCCCAGCGGGAGGTTCAGAACGCGGTCAAGAACAGCGTCATCATTTCCGTCGGCGCCGGCGTGGTCGCGCTGATTCTCGGCACGCTCGCCGCCTACGCGTTGGCGCGCTTCCGCTTCAGTCACCCGACCAATGGGAACTTGACGACCTGGTTCCTCTCGCAGCGCGTGCTCCCGCCCGTCATCTTCGTTACGCCGTATTACCTCCTGGCTCGGGAGTTCAACCTGCTCGATTCCGTCTGGGCGCTGGTCATCCTCAACGCCACCTTCAATCTCCCCTTCCCAGTCATCATCCTGAGCCAGATGTTCCGCGAGATCCCACGGGAGATCGAGGAGGCCGCCGAGGTGGACGGCGCCAGCCGGCTCCAAGTCTTCTCCCGCATCGCGGTGCCGCTCGTCGCGCCCGGGCTCGTCGTCTCGTTCATCATCGTGATGGCCTTCAGCTGGAACGAGTACATCTTCGCCGCGACAATTTCGCTCAAGGAGTCGATTCCGGTGCCGGTGGTCATCGCGGGCGCCGAGAGCACGCGCGGTATCGACTACCAACTCGTCGGCGTGCGCACGACCCTGGCGCTCCTGCCGCCCGCGATCATGGCCCTGCTCGCGCAGCGCTACATCATCCGGGGCCTCTCGCTCGGCGCGGTTAAGGGATGAGGTGGCGCGGCAACTGATGCGAACGCCACTCCTCGTCGGGCTCGACATGGGCTCGACAAATGTCAAAGCAGTCGTCTACGAACCCAACGGTCGTACGGTCGCGCTCGCCAGCGCACCGATGGTGACGCACTATCCCCGGCCAACCTGGGCCTATTACGAGCCGGATGAGCTGTGGGACCTCGCGTGCACCGTCTTGCGCGCCGCGACGGCTCAGCTCGACGATCCCTCTCGGATCGCTGGCGTGGCTGTCGCCAGTGTTGGCGAGGCAGGTGTCCCAATCGACCGCGAGGGAAAGCCGACCGCGCCCGCCATCGCCTGGTTCGATCGGCGCACGATCCCGCAGGCTGAGCAGCTAGCCGCAACGGTCGGTGAGGACACGATCTTCGCGATTACCGGGCTATCGGTCCAGCCGATCTTCAGCATCTGCAAGCTGATGTGGCTGAAGGAGCACGAGCCGGAGGCGTGGGCGCGGACGGTTCGTTTTCTCCTCGTCGCCGACTACATCGCCTACCGGCTCTCCGGCGAAATGGCGACCGACTGGTCGCTCGCGAGCCGGACGATGGCGTTCAATATCCACGCGCTCCAGTGGGACGAGCGGCTCCTGGATGCCGCCGGCCTTCCGCGCGACATCTTCGCGCCCCCGTCGCGGAGCGGCGCCCGCATCGGGACGGTGACCGCGGAAGCGGCCGCGCTGACGGGGCTCCCGAGGGGCGCGGTGGTCGCCACCGGTGGGCATGACCACGTCTGCGGCGCACTTGCGGCTGGTGTCGCCCGCCGTGGCGAAGTGCTCGACTCAATGGGCACGGCGGAGGCACTCTTCGTCGCGCTCGATCGGCCACTCACCGATCCAGAGATTGGCCGCTCCGGCTATACCCAAGGCGTGCACGTCGCGGCCGGCGCGTACTACGTCTTCGGTGGCCTCTACACGTCCGGCGCGAGCGTCGAGTGGCTGCGGAGCGCGTTGGGCGGCTTGGACCACACGACGGCAATTGCCGAAGCCGAGCAAGCGCCGATCGGCAGTCTCGGAGCTTGCTTTGTGCCCCATCTCCGACTTGCAAACGCGCCGCACCACGATCCGCGCGCCCGCGCCACCTTCGTCGGCTTGACCACCGACGTGACGCGGAAGGAGCTCGTCCGCGCAGTGCTCGAAGGGCTCGCCTACGAATCGCGGGCGACACTCGAGCCCCTGCTGCCATACGCCGGTCTGACGAGCATCCCCCCGATCACCGTTATCGGCGGCAGTACGCGCAACGACCTGCTGCTCCGGATCAAAGCCTCCGTGAAGCGGACCACGCTGAACATCCTCGACGTAGATGAGGCCACCGCGCTCGGCGCGGCGATGCTAGCCGGGCTCGGCTCAGGGGTCTATGCCGATCTTGCCGACGCGCTGCGGCAGGTGCGTCCTGGCGCTCGCCAGGTCACGCCCGATCCAGCTGCCGCCGACTTCTACGACCGCTATTACCGCGAGGTCTACCTGGGCCTCTACGACGCGCTCAAGGGTGTGAACCACCGCATTCACGCGCTCCTCTCGGAGGCGCCAGACGACAACCGCGCCGCGACCGACTGAGAGGACGCCATGCCTGGAGGCTATCTCGGCATCGACCTAGGGACTGGCGCCGTCAAGGCTGTCGTCACCGACGCCCAGGGACGCGTACAGAGCGTCGGCAGCGCTGAACACCCGACCTCGCACCCCCGACCAGGCTTCGCCGAGCAGGAGCCTGAGCGCTGGTGGGAGGCAACGGTTCGCGCCGTCCGTGAGGCGGTCGCGCGAGCCGCCGGGTACGAGATCGCGGCGATCGGGCTCTCCGGCCAGATGCACGGCACGGTGCTGCTTGACTCGGCTGATCGGCCATTCCGCCCGGCGGTCATTTGGGCCGATACGCGCAGCGCCGCCCAAGTCGAGCGACTGACAGCCGAAATCGGCAAAGAGCGCCTGATCGAGATCGCGGGCAGCCCGCTCGCCGCCGGCTTCCAGGCGGCAACCATCCGCTGGTTCCAGGACGAGCAGCCGGATGTCTGGCGCCACGTGCGACGGATCGCGCTGCCGAAAGATTACCTGGGCTGGCGACTGACCGGCACTTGGGCGACAGAGCCGAGCGATGCGGCCAGCACCCTACTGCTCGACGTTCGCCAACGCGATTGGTCGGACACGATCCTCGCCGCCGTGGGAATCAGCCGAGACCAATTGCCGCCAGTCCTGCCCTCGGCTTCGCCGCGCGGGAGACTGCTCCCCGAAGCCGCGGCCGCGCTCGGATTGCCATCCGGCATCCCGGTCGTCGCCGGCGGAGGCGATGCCCCAATCGCGGCGCTCGCGGCCGGCGTCGTCGAGCCAACGACGATGCTGCTGACCATCAGCACCGGCTCGCAGGTCATCGTGCCAACGGACGGTGTTCGTCCCGATCCCGGCGGCCGGATCCATGCCTGGTGTAGCTGCCTGGAGCCGGGACCGGGCGCGGCAGGTTGGTATCAGATGGGAGCGACGATGGTCTCCGGTCTGGCGCTGCGCTGGCTGCGCGATCGCGTCTTCGCGCTCCCGGCCGCGGACGCCTATGACCAGATGACCGAGTGGGCAGCGAGCGTGCCGCCCGGCGCGGGCGGCCTCCTCTTCCTGCCGTACCTGGCCGGCGAGCGGACACCACACATGGATCCGCAGGCGCGCGGTCTCTTCCTCGGGCTCACCGCCGAGCATGGACGCGAGCACTTGACACGAGCGGTCATGGAAGGGGCAACGCTCGCGCTCGCCGACGCTTTCAGCATCCTCGAAACGCTCGGGGCGAAGCCGAACCACGCCATCCTCGCCGGTGGCGGCGCTCGCAGCGCCCTGTGGCGGCAAATCGTCGCCGATGTCTTCGGCCTGCCGATTCAGCCACTCCTCGATGTGGAGGGATCGGCGCTCGGCGCGGCGCTCCTCGCCTACGCCTGCGTCTCTGGCGCGAACCCGGCTAAGACGGCAACCACTTGGGCGCGCTACGGCGAGCCGGTCACGCCCGACCCGAAGGCGCACGAGGTCTATCAGGCACTGCTGCCCCTCTTTCGCGACGCCTACCGTAAGCACCGAGAGGATTTCCCGGCACTCGCCGCCATCGGTCGGGCGTTAGCGTAATCGCCGCTTAGTCCAGGTTTATCGAATCGGCGTGACCACGCCTTCGCCAGCCTCGCGGCTAAGGTGAACGTCGAACAGCTCCATTCGCCGCTCGAGGGCGAACGCCTCGCGAGCGCCGGGGCGCGGCTCGCGCTCAGCGATGACCTTCGGGCGCCACTGGCTGGCGAGAGCGGCAACCGTCTCCCCCCGGACGATCGCCGCGATCTGCGTCGCAGCGCCGCGCGCGCAGTGCTCGCCTCCCTCGCGGACGACGACTGGCCGGCCCGTCGCATCGGCGATCGCCTGCTGCCACGTCGGATGCGCGGAACCACCGCCAACAAGTGTCACGACCGGCCCATCAATTCCCTGCCGGTTCAGCGCCTGCAGGCAGTAGGCCAATCCGGCCGCGACGCCATCCACGGCCGCGCGCAGCAAGACGTCCGGCGTCAGGTTGCGCGCGGTGATGCCGAAGATCGCTCCGGTCGCGTTGGGGAGGTTCGGGGTCCGCTCGCCGGCGAGGTAGGGAACCAGCAACAGCCCATCGGCGCCAGGAGCCACGGCGCCGGCTCGGTCCAACGCCTCTACGCGCTCAATCCCCAGAAGCTGCGCGACGACATCGAAGACTCGCGTGCAATTGAGCATGCAGGCGAGAGGGAGGAACCGCCCGGTCGCGTCGGCGAATCCGGCAACCTCGCCGCTGCGGTCGGCGGTCGGGTGATCGCTGACGGCGAAGGCGGTGCCGCTGGTGCCGAGGCTGATGATAAGCTCGCCCGTCTCCGCGCCGATGCCGACGGCCGATCCCATGTTGTCCCCCGTGCCGGGACCAACCGGAATCCCAGCCGGGAGGCCAAGCTCCTCAGCTGCTGCCTCGCTGAGCGTGCCGGCGGGCTGCTCCGGGCCGAGCACCTCCGGCAGTCGCAGCCGTTCGGCATGGCGCTCACCGACGGCGAGCGCGAGCAGATCGCGCCGGATGCGCCCCTGCACGGGCGACCACCACCCGGATCCCGAGGCCTCGCCGCGGTCGGTGACGAGGTTACCCGTCAGCCGGAAGGTGAGATAGTCGTGCGGCAGGCAAACAGCCTCCGTCCGCTCGAGATCCTCCGGCGCGGTCCGGGCAAGGTGCGCGAGCTTGGCGATCGTGATGGATGCCACGAGCCGCGTGCCGACCTCAGTGGCGAAGTCCGCGAGACTGTTGAGGCGCTCAGCATCCGGCGCGGCGGCGACGTTGTTCCAGAGCGGCGCCGGGCGAACCGGCTGGCCATCCCGGTCGAGCGTCACGCAGCCGTGCTGCTGGCCAGCCACCGCGATGCCCCGCACGCGGAAGTCCGGCTGCAGCGCGCCGGCCACGGCCTGCTTCAGCGCGGCCCACCATTCGTGCGGGTGCTGGATATCCTCCCCGGAATGGGGTGCCCGCCCTTCCTTGAGCGTGACTCCAGTCTCGAGATCGACGGCGAGCACCTTGGTTGACTGCGTGCTCGAATCGACACCCAGCACCACATCGCGCACGGCCCTATCTCCTTCTGGTCTGGTATCTCACATTTGTCCCGACTAGTGTATCCTGCCGCCCACGATCCATTCGTGCCGATAGCGGCCTTTGGTCAAACTGGCCGGGCCACCAGTAACCATGAGCGAGATGCGATGGTATTCACGGTCGATTGCGATGTCCACGTCAACGACACACCCGGAGCGCTAGCGCCTTACTGCGATTTGCCTTGGCGCCATTCGCTCGAAGACCTGGACGGCGCCAATTATCCCTATCTGCAAATCCCTGGATTCGCGCCGAACTTCCGGCTCGATCCGCCCATCCGCGGCATGCATCCGTATCGCTCGGTCAATACCGCGCGCGAGATGCGAGAGGAGCTAACCGAGATCGGCGTCGACGTGGGAATCCTCTTCCCCGATCACTTGCTCCTCTTCGCCGCGATCCCGCATCCGGAATACGCCCTCTTCCTCTCCCGGGCGTACAACCGGTGGCTCCTGGACCGCTGGCTCCGCGACGAGCCGGGGCTGTACGGCGCACTGCTGGCCTGTCCGCAAGATCCCGAGGGATCAGCGCGCGACATCGAGGAGTTCGCGCGCGAGGATCGGATCGTGGCGATCTATCTGCCGACGGCCGGCGTCAATCCGCTCTGGGGACACCGCCGCTATGATCCGATCTTCGCCGCCGCTGAGGCCGCCGATCTGCCCGTCGTGCTGCACAGCGTGACGATCGTCTCGCCGGTCTTCCCCTGCCAGCTCGAGCAATTCGAGAATCACTTCGCCCGCCAGATGCTGGGTCACTCGTTCGCGATGATGGCGAATCTTGTCAGCATCATGCACACCGGCGTCCCGGCTCGCTTCCCGAACCTGCGCATCGTTTTCACTGAGGCAGGCATCGCCTGGGCGCCCTACATGAAGTGGCGGCTCGATAAGTACTATCACGAATACCGGCGGATGGTACCCGTCCTGGAGCGCCGGCCGAGCGAGTACATGAGCGAGCGCATCTGGGTCTCAACGCAGCCAATTGAAGAGCCGGACGACCCCAACCACCTTGTCGAAACGATCCGGCACATCGGCGAAGATCGCGTCGTCTTCGCCTCCGACTGGCCGCACCACGACTTCGACCATCCCCGCGCGCTGCTGCGACTCCCGATGCCGCAAGATTTGAAGCGGAAGATCATGGGCGAGAACGCATTGCGCGTCTTCACTCGCATCCCCGCTCCAAGTGCGGTCGGCGCTGATAGCGAGGAGCGGGCGTAATGGCCGAGCACGTCATCGGCACGATTGACGACTTTCCGCCGGGCTCGTCTCGCCTCGTCAAGGTCCGCAACGTCGAGATCGGCGTCTTCAATGTCGGCGGCACGCTCTACGCGCTCCCGAACATCTGCCCCCACCAGGCCGGTCCTCTCTGCGAAGGGACTGTCAACGGCACGATGATCTGCAACGCCGCGACCGAGTGGAAGCACCAGTGGGTGCGCGACGGTGAGTTCCTGACCTGTCCGTGGCATGGCATCGAGTTCGAGATCGCGACCGGCCGCGCCCTCGCCAATCCAAGGCTGCGCGTCCGGCAGTATCCGATTTCCGTCGACCAGGGGCTGGTAAAGATCACCCTCTGAGCGACCAGTGAGGAGCTGAGTGATGGCGATCGCCTGGTATCCCTTGAAGCTGACCTATCACGTCCGGACGTACGCGTTTGGCGACCGGCTGATCCCGGAAAAGCTCGGGAAGGAGGGCGTCCCAGAGGGGATCGTCGCCGAGACGTGGGAAGTGAGCGACTATCGGGATGCCCGCGCGACGGTGGTCAATGGCGAGCTGGCCGGCCAGAGCTTCCACGATCTGGTCATGGCGCATCCTGACGCGATCGTCGGCCAGGGCTGGCGCGGGCCGCACTTCCCGCTCCTCGCCAAGTTCCTCGATGCCTCGCATCCGCTGCCGGTCCATCTCCACGCCGACGACGCAACGGCCGCGCGCGTCTACGGCGAGCCGAACGGCAAGACCGAGGCCTGGCACATTCTCTGGGCCGCGCCGGGTGCGACCATCCTGGCGGGCATCAAGCCGGGCCTCAGCCGGGACGAACTCATCGCCGCCTTCAAGTCTCAGGACTACGACGCCGTCATGCCCCGCTACCCGATCAAGGCTGGCGACACCATCTACGTCCCCGGCGGCGTGTTGCACTCCTTTGGGCCGGACACCCTCATCTTCGAGATCCAGCAAACGTCGGATCTGGGCCGCCACGTCATGCCGGTCGATCTTTACGGTAAGCCGATTTCCGAGGAGGAATGGGTCGCGAACATCGCCGCCGTCCTCGACGAGCTACGAACCGACTACTTCCCCAAGCCGAACGGGGGCCTGGCGAGGGAGAGTGGGGATAACCGCTACGTCGTCGGGTGCGCCGGGAAGCATTTCGCGCTCGAGCGGTGGGCACTGCGCGCGCCACACGCCGAGCCAGCGCATCCCGATCGCGCGTTCCTGATCTCGAATGTCGGCGCTCCGGTCGAGATCGCGTATGCGGGCGGAACGGAGACGCTCGGCCGAGCCGAGTCGTGCGTCATCCCCGCCGCGCTCGGCGAGTTCCGAATCGTTCCGCAGACTGAGGCGGACCTCATCGTCTGCTACGTGCCGAATCTGGAGCGAGACATCATCGCCCCGCTCCGCGCCGCCGGACATGACGACGCGGCAATCGCGGCACTCGGCGAACTGAACCTCTAGGACTTCGTCGCTCCTCTCCCTGGAACGCGGCATGCGTTACCCGTCGCGGGACCGGCGGGCCGCATGCCGCGGCCAGCACCGCGCCCAGCGGCGCCGCTTCCCAGCAGTGATCCTCATTCGAGAGATCGCCCCGCCCGTCACGAACGCAGGCGCCGGGCGGGGATCGTTCTGCGCGGGAGCGCGGATATAGGAGCGACGCCGTGAAGCAAGCCAGTGCCCAGGCCGTCTCGCGGCGTCACCACCGCGAAGAAGGAACAGGTCTCGATCGCCGAGACTTTGAAATCAATATCTACGGCCTAGGGCTGATGGCGCTCTGGACGACGGTCAACACCATCGTCCTTCCCATGCGCATCGAAGCCACCGCCCCAGCCCGGCTGCAAGGGAGCGCGCTTGGCTTGGTTGGCCTGGTGGGGACCGGCATCGCCGCGCTTGCGCAGCCGGTCGCGGGCCGAGTCAGCGATGCCGCGCCCCTGTCGGATCGACGGAGACCGTTCATCCTCGCCGGCACCGTCCTCGCTCTGCCCGGAATCATCGGCTTCGGCTGGGCATCGAGCTTCGCCCTCTTGCTCCTCGGCTACGTCCTGCTCCAGGTCGCCGCCAACGTCGCTCAAGCGGCATTCCAGGCGCTGATCCCCGACCTGGTTGACGAGCGCCAGCGCGGCGCCGCCTCCGGGGCGAAGAACGCGCTCACCGTGGCCGGAGCTGCCCTCGGTCTCCTCGGCGCGCGTGGCCTCATTGCCGCCGGCGCCGGGTCGGGAGCGATCCTGATCTTCCTAGCTGTCGTTCTCGTGGCGACCGCGGGACTGACCGCCCTCTGGGTACCCTCCATTCCCCCGTTACCGAAAAACGAGCGGCAAGGCGGCATCGCCCACGCGCTCAATCCCCGACATCTCTGGCGGTCATTCGCGGAGACGTGGAATCGCAGCGCTCCGTTCCGCAAGGCGGTCATCGCGCAGTTCCTCTTCCTGCTCGGCACCTATCCCGCCCAGCGCTTCTTGCTCCTCTTCCTGGAGGACCGCTTCGGCAGCGGAGCATCCGCGTCGGCGGCCGCTGGGCTTGCCGGAGCGATCGTGCTAGCTGCTATCGCCGCGACCGTCGCCGGCTGGCTCTCGGACACCATCGGCCGCACCTCGATCCTCATCGTCAGCATCGTCCTAGCGTCGGTCGGCATGGCAGGGATCGGCTTCGCGCCAAGCCTCGCCGTCGTCGCCATCGCTGGCGGATTGGTGGCAGTCGGCAACGGAGCGTTTCAAGCGGTCAATTGGGCGCTTCTGAGTGACCACGTGCCGGAGGGAGAAGGCGCGACCGCCTTCGGCCTGGCCAACATAGCCACGGCCGGCGCCGGCGCCCTCGCCGGCTTGTTCGGGCCGCTCGTCGATCTGATGGACGCGGTGATGCCAGCCGGCACCTACCAGCTGACCTTTGGCCTCGCCGCCCTGGTGGCGCTGACGAGTCTCTTCCCAGTGCGCAGCCTGGCACGAAGCGTGCGCACGCAGTAGCGGACAGAGCGGTCCGACGCTGGCTCGGGGCATCCCGGCCAATCAGCATGGAGGTCGCACGCCATGACAGTCACCGATCCAGTCTGCGGCATGGAGATCGATTCGAGCCAGGCTGCGGCGCAGAGCCAATATCAGGGTCAGACCTATTACTTCTGCTCGCAGGAGTGCAAGGAAAAGTTTGACCAGAACCCGCAGCAATACGTCAAATCCAGCTAGCAGCCGTCGGAGAACCGACGCATCAAGCGCGACGCGGCATTGCCCGGCACGACCTAGCCCGGAGCGATGTCGCGCCGTCGCGTAACCCGTTGCTTTCGAATCCGCTTACCGCGCCCACCTCTCGGAACACCGCACTCCCAGTCAGCGCGGCAAGAACACTCCCCGGCGGATGGCACGCCATCTGCGGTTGAAACATTGTCGGATTGGCGCTTTCCGCGAAAGGAGACGGGCATGTCGGATGTGATCCAGCGCACCGAGGGTGAGGGCAAGGAGAAGACTCACACCCATCCGGCTGTGACCCACACGCATGACCACTGGCACGTTTCACATCACCACAAGGGTGGGTTAGGTGACGACTTCGAGCACCGCTCGTACTGGCACACCCACGCGCACAACCACAGCGAGATCACGCACAGCCACGACTACAGCCAAGAGGACGAAGAAGAGCACCACGCCAAGGAAGCCCACATCCATGACCACGCGGCGCCGACCGAATCCCCGGCGTAGCGAGCAGGCAAGCGGTGCCCTAAACCCCCACTGCAAGCGAGAGGGGATGGTCCGTCGTGCTGGCGAACCACCCTCTCGCTAATTCGCTCTCGCGAGCGTTGCCGCTATCCACTTCGCTTCAGGCGGCCAGTCCGCTTGGCGTAGCGCTCGCCCAGATGGAAGACCCAAAGGCCGAGCGGCACGCAGATCGCTCCCATAACCAAGAGCGGCCAGATTGACGGCCACAGCGTCGAGACATTCTCGCCGTCCAGCAAGGCGCCGCGTACGCCTTCGAGCGCGTACGTGACGGGCGAGATCGTCGCGATCGCCTGCATCCAGCCGGGCAGCACATCCACCGGGTAGTAGATTCCGGAGATCAGGAGCAGCAACGAGCCGAAGATCATCGTCACCTGCTGGCCCTTTTCCGGCGACAGCAACGGCATGACCGCCGTCACCATGCCGAAGCCGACGAGTGAGATGCTCGCGATCGCCAGCACCACGAGAGCCGACGTGTAGTTCGCGCCCTGCAGCTCCAGATCGAAGAAGAGCGAGATCAACGCGAACATAATGACCGTGCGGATGATCCCGTAGATCACCGCGTAGATGCTCGTCCCAATCAGGTGCGTCGCGCGGCTGGCCGGGCTCATGAAGGTGTACTCGATCGTCCCCTCCCAGCGCTCCCAACTCACCGTCTCCGACAGGATGTCGAAGAGCATCGAGAGATAGCTCCAGAGCAGCGCGCCGATCAGCAGGAACGTCGTCAGGCGCTGGACATCCTGTCCGGCCTCGCTCCGCTCGACGCCGACGCCGATAAAGCCGATACTCATCGCGTTCGCCGCGGAGTAGACGAACCAGACCAGCTCCCACATGAAGTAGCGCTTGGTCAGGTAGTAGTTCCTCTGGACGAAGCCCCAGGCGGCGATCAGCTCGTTGAGCCATGTCGCGCGCCGAGGCGTGAGCGTCTGGTGCATTAGGCAGCAGCCTCCGCCGATTCCCGCTCCTCAGCGTCACTGAAGCTGGAGCCGGTCACGGCCATGAACACTTCCTCCAAATTCGGCAGACGGCCATTCTTCTGATAGCGCCGCTTCAGCGCCGTCGGCTCGTCAAGCTCGACGATCTGGCCATTGACCATGATTCCGACACGGTCACACAGGCTCTCTGCCTCGTCCATGTCGTGCGTACAGAGCAGGATCGAGGCGTCATGCTCGCTCCGAATCCGCTCGATCACAGCCTGCACATCCTTCTTGCTGCGCGGATCGAGCCCCGTCGTCGGCTCGTCGAGCAGCATCAGCATCGGGCTCGTCAACAGCGCGCGCGCCAGAGCGACCTTCTGCTGCATGCCCCTGGAGAGATGCTCCATCGGCTCGTGCGCCCGCTTGACGTCGAACCCCACGCCTTCCAGGATGTCGCCGATCCGCGGCCGCGCCTCGTTCGTCGTCACGCCATAGAACTTGGCGCTATACATCAAGTTCTCCCAGGCAGAGAGCTTCTTGAAGAAGCTCGCCTCGACGCTGACGCGGTTCATCATTCGCTGCGCGGCGCGCGGATGTCGCAGCGCGTCCGCGCCGAACACCCGGACGGAGCCGGCATCCGGCAGGATCAGGGTCGAGACTACGCGGACCAGCGTGCTCTTGCCGCTTCCGTTCGGGCCAAGAATGCCGACAACCTCTCCGCGTCGAACCTGCAGCGAGACACCGGCGAGCGCGACGACCTCCGATCCGCGCTTCCTCGTAAAGCGCTTCTCCACCGCGACCAGCTCGAGCGCATGGTCCCGCTCCATTGTCACCAACCTCCCTCGGGGCATCTCTGAGCCGTGCCCACCCTTCACCGGCACAGCCCCCACACAAATAAAACTCCCGGACGTTGCCGCCCGGGAGATCTGCTGCTGTCTCGTCGCGACCGTCCGACGGTCATCTCGTCATTGACGTAGCGGCGGGGCAAACAGGGCAGACTCCTCCCAGGGCAGCGCGAACGTCAGCGTGAAGAGCAGCGTCAGGCACTCCATTCCGCCGGCGTTCGTTGTGGCCCCGGTGTTGATCACGGTCCACCCTCCTTCGACAGGCCGCCCCTGTCCAGCCAACGTAGACTACGAGAGCGCTGCCCAAATGTCAACGGAAACGCATGCGCTCCCTCACCCCTTACCTTGGTGACCGCCCTGCCGCTCCTGAGCAGCAAAGCGGTCACCTCGCGCCACCATTCCATGTGGCGCGAGAGTTGATGCAATTAGGCTTGCCTGGACGTGAGTGGTCGGGTCTCGCCGATCAGGATTCGGCCGCGGCCTCGCCGCCTTCAGCGGTCGCAGCCGGCGCAGCAGCAGGCGCTTCAGGCGCCGGCGCCTCCTCTTCAACCGGCACTTCCTCGCGCTCGCCAGCCGCGATGGTGGCAATCACCTCGTCCTCGGGGGTGACAGCGGTTACCCCTTCCGGCAGCTTCAGATCGCCGACGCGGAGCACATCACCGACCTGGGTCAAGTGAGAGGCGTCAGCTTCGATCTGGGGCGGCAGCTTCGTCGGCAACGCGCGCACCTGGATCTCAGAGTGGAGCTGGGTCAGGATGCCCGCTGGCTTCTCCGAGCCGAGATGCAGCACCACCGGCACCGAAGCGACCACCTCTTGCCGCAGGTTCGGCGCGAAGAAGTCGACGTGCAGCGCGACGCTCTTGATTGGGTCCATCTGCACCTCGCGAATGAAGACTTGCCGCGAGGAGCCATCCCACTTCAGCGTCACGAGCGTCGAATGGCCGTGCGCCGCGAACATGCGCTCCAGCTCTTTCCGGTCAACCGTGACCTGAACGGTGCCGCCTTCGATGCCCGGTCCGTAGACAACGCCGGGCAATTTGCCCTCCCGGCGCAGCCGTCGAACGCCCTTGCCAACGATCGTCCGCGGTTCGGCCCTCAGAATCAGCTCGGCCATATGCCCCTCCTGACTCCTACTTCCTGACGCGCGTTAGAGATCGAGCCGGCGCTTAGACTCAAATTCCGCGCCAGAAAATACGCGCGGCGCTACCCGGCCGTTTTTCGAGTCTATCACACGATCAATTATTGGCTTCGCTGGCGTTCAAATCGAGCAGCTGGACCGGCAATACCATCCCCGGCTCGGCGACCGCCAACTCCTCCGGCACGACCAGCAAGCCGTTGGCTCCAACGAGCGACGAGAGGATGCCCGCTCCTTGCGGACCGACCAGGCGAGCGATGAGTCGCCCGTCGTCCGCGCGTGCAACGCGAACGCGAACGAAGTGGCGCCGCCCTCCTCGATTCTCGACGCGATCAAGCAGCACCGCGCGCGCGGTCGGCAGCGCCCGGACTGGATGACCGAGGAGTGTCCGGACCGCGGCATGTCCGAATTGGAGATAGCAAACAGCAGCGGCGACAGGATTTCCCGGCAAGCCGAGCAGCGGAATACCGCCAACCTGGCCGAAGGCGAGCGGCTTCCCCGGCCTCATCCGCACCTGCCAGAAGGCAATCTCGCCCTCGAGTCGCAACGCCTCCTTGACGACATCGAAGTCGCCAGCCGAGACGCCACCAGCGGTGATGATCAGATCCGCCTGTCGCGCCTCTTCCAGCTTGGCCCGCACCGCGCCGAGGTTGTCGCGCGCGATACCCAGCAGGCACGACTCGCCGCCGCTCTGCTGCACCAGCGCGGCGATGAGAGTGCTGTTACTGTCGTAGATGCGCCCGGCTGAAATTGGCTCGCCGGGAGCGACCACCTCATCGCCCGTGGCGAGAATCGCGACACGCGGCCGGCGATGAACGCGCACCTCGGTGCGGCCAAGCGCGGCGATCAACCCCAAATCAGCGGGACGCAGCGGCGTGCCCGACCGCAAGACGGTCGCGCCGGCGGGAACATCCTCACCCGCCAGGCGGATGTGCTCGCCAGGTCGCGGAGCCCGCAGGACAGCGATGCTCTCCCGTTCCGCCGACCGCTCGGCATAGTCCGTCTCCTCGAACCGGACGATGGCATCCGCGCCTTCCGGCACCGGCGCGCCGGTCATGATCCGGATCGCGGTTCCCGGCTCGACCCGCGGCGGTGAGGAATTTCCCGCCGCGGCCTCGCCGATCACCCGCAAGCGGACTGGCGCCGCCGGGCTCGCCCCCGCCGTGTCCGCGACACGAACGGCAAACCCGTCCATCGCCGCGTTCGTGAACGGCGGCAGCGGCAGCGACGCGACGATCTCCTCGGCGAGTACGCGGCCGAGCGCGGTGATCAGAGGGATAGAGACCGGCGGTAGTGGACGAATCGCGGCGAGGATGCGCTCTCGCGCCTCGTCGACACTGAGGGTTGAATTCGGTTCTGTTCCCTGGGCTCGATCCATGCGCAGGGCTCCATCAACGCATCCGGCGGACCCGCCTCCCGCCGCTCCAGGCGCCCACCTCGCGCCCCGCGCCGCACGGGCGATTATAGGCGGTCGCTTTTCGCCCAAGGCACGGTAGGAAGGCCAACGCTCCCTCCTTCCCATGCCTGCACAATCCGGCCGCGCGCGGCGCCTATCCGTCCGCCACGTGAACCACTTCTCGCCGGACTTGGCGAAACACCGCGATGTACGTACAGATATTGCTAGAGGATGTCTTGCGTGATAGGCTGCGACCTTAAGCGCCCAAGAGCGCGGGCGTTTGTTTTTTCGGATCGGAGTACACGGTGGCAACGGGGACGGTCAAGTGGTACGACCCGGACAAGGGATTCGGGTTCATCGAGCGTGAGAATGGGGACGATCTCTTCGTTCACCGCAGCGCCCTCGGCGGCGAGATTCTCGGCGAGGGGGATATCGTCGAGTTCGATCTCGGCGTCGGCATGAAGGGCGCGAAGGCGGAGAACGTCCGGGTTGTCGAACGAGGCACCGGCGCGTCCCGTGCCGCCCGCTCCTCGGGGAGCTTCGGCGGGCGGGACGATCGCCCGTTCGTGGACCCCTCGACGCTGCCGCTCGCCACGGGTGTGGTGCGGCGGTACGACGCCGAGAAGGGATTCGGCTTCATCGCGCAAGACAGCGGCGGCGAGGATGTCTTCGTCCACCGCTCGGCGGCGCCGTATGGCGGGCTGCAACCGGGCGACCGGGTTGAGTTCCGCCTCGGCCACGGGCCGAAGGGCGCTCGCGCCGAGCAGGTGCGTCTCCTCGATCAAAGCGGCGACGCGGCTTACGACTACTAATCCTTCAGCCGACTGGTAAGCAGGCCGGCTCCAAGGTGAGATCCCGACAGGACCTTGCCTTGGAGCCGGCTGCGCTTTTCTCAAGAGCCCATGTCACAGTCCCATCCCGATCTCGCTCCTAGGCAGGTCTGCGCCTAACATTCCCACCGCGACGATCCGCGAATCGGTGCCTGGACGACGAGGCTGAACGCCATCCCTCGGCACAACGACGCATTACGCTTGGCGAGCGATGACACGATCGAATCTTGAGGAGCAGCGCGGAGCATGACGTCGGGGCGGTTTGCGGGGAAACGGGTACTGGTCACCGGCGGCGCGAATGGACTCGGACGCGGCGTCGCCGAGCGCTTCATCGCCGAGGGCGCGGCCGTTTGGATCGCCGATTGTGACGAGCGAGTAGGAGAGATCGCGGCGGAGATCGGCGCGGCAGGCGGCGCCCGGTGCGACGTGAGCGTCGCGGGCGAGATCGATGCCGTCGTCGCGCGGATCGTCGAGCAAAGCGGCGGTCTCGACGTCGCCGTGGCGAATGCCGGCATTGGCGGACGGGCGCCCGTCGTCGAGATGACGGACGAGCAGTTTCGGCGAATCATCTCGGTCAACTTGGAGGGCGTCTTCTTCACCTGCCGCGCGGCGGCGCGGGTGATGCTCCCCCAGCGGTCAGGGGTCATTGTCACCGTCGGCTCCGTCTTCGGCCGCGACACTCCCGCCGGCTCGAGCGCCTACGGAGCGTCGAAAGCGGGTGTCGTGGCACTGACGCAGGCGCTCGCCCGCGAGCTCGCGTCGGCCGGCATCCGCGTCAACTGCGTCTGCCCTGGTCACATGGGAACCGAGCTCTACTGGGCGGCTTTGCGGCGGCAGGCGGCGATGACCGGCCAGACGTTCGAGGAAGCGGCGGCGGCCGAACGGTCGCAAGTGCCGCTCGGCCGCTTCGGGACTGGGGAGGACGTCGCTGGCCTCATTGCATTCCTCGCCTCCGACGACGCCAGCTACATCACCGGCCAGACGATCAACGTCGACGGCGGGCTACAGATGCGGTAACGGCAGGCGATTTTCGCTCGCCTGCCGCTGAGAGGAAAGCGGGGATTTACGCGGTCGGAGTCGCGGCGGGCTTGCTTTGACCATCGGAACCGGCGTCGATCAGCGCGTCGATCCGCGCCTCGGCGCGCTCGAGGAGGAAGCTCTTCAACTCATCCCGAGTCTTGCCGTGCGCTTCCGCGATCTCGGCCAAGCTCGATCCCTGCCGCAGCTCGGACACCAGCTCACGCGGCGTAATGCCGATGAACTCGGCAATGTCATTGGTCAGATCACGGTCCATGCCAAAGAGCGCGCGGCCCGTTCCACGGGGCATCTCGATCACGCGCGGCAAGTGCCGCTCGACCCGCCGCTCGACCGCGCGGACGCCCCGCCCGAACCAACCGCGGAAGTCTCCAGCGTCGAGGTGCTCCTTGATGCGGTCCGCCCGCTCATCGACTCGCTGCTTCAGCGTGTCCTTGAAGGCGGCATCCACTTGCTCGGCCGGCAAGCCGAGGTTGGCGGCCAGGTCCTCGATGAACTCCTTGTAGCCCGGCGGGCCGCTGATTTCCGTCTCGGGCTCCGGCGTGGCTTCCTGCGCCAGCACTGCCGCGCCGACACTCCCGACGATGAGGCCCAACAGCCCAAGTCCAAGTACGAAACCGATGGTTCTGCGTTGGAGCATCGCGTCCTCCTTTCGCTCAAAGCGAGGGCGACAATCCGATCGCTCGCGTTCGCCTCTGAGCCAAGGATAGCGACGCGGTGTAACACGCGCGTAAACCGCGCCTTCGCTTTGCCGGTCGGTAGCTCGAGTCCTCGCTAACGCGCCAGCGGCCGATCGGGAGCGGACGTCGCGGTCGCGATGAACGACGCCACGTCCTCCTTGAGTCGCGCCAAGACGCCGCGCTCGAGATAGACCATGTGCCCGACCGGGTAGTCCTCCGTTCGGATCTGCGTCCGGACCGTCGGATCGAGCGCCAGGTGGGACAAGGTGTAGCGCGTCGCGAAGTATGGCGTGGCGAGATCGTAGTAGCCCGAGGCGACGAACAGGTGCAGGTACGGATTCCGCGCGAACGCCGCCTGCAGCGCGTGAGCCGTCTTTGGATAGCCCTCCTCCGCTGAGCCCCAATCCCACTCGAGGCTGCGCAGGATGTGGTACTCCAGATCGCACTCATAGCCGAGCTCGCCGCGGACATAATCGTTGAGCATCGTCGTGAAGGGCGGCCGGATCGCGGCCATACTCGGGTCGAAATCCGGCATGTCATTCGCGCCATCGGTGGCGAAGCCGGTGTAGCGACTATCGAGCCGACCGACCATACGCCCTTCCTCGCGCAGCAGCTCCTGGCAATAGCGGTGGATCTCGATTCGGAGATTGCTCTGCTCGACGTACTGCCGCGAGAGCCCGGTGTATCGAGCGAGACGCTCGACGACAGCGGCCCGCTCCTCGGCGCTGAGGTTCGCGCCACGAGCAAGCGCGAGGGTGTAGTCGCCAGCCGCCCAAGCCTCGACCTCCGCCAGCACATCGGTCAGTTCTCGCTCCTGGAGATCGGCCGGCAGCCGGCGATGGTACCAGGCGGTCGCGGCATAGCTCGGCAAGAAGAGAATCGCCGGCAGGTCGTTCCCCGGGTCGAATCGCGCCGTCAGCAGATCGAGGATGCTGGAGACGAGGACGATGCCGTTGAACGCGATGCCGCGCTCGATCAAGTGGCCGGCGAGACCGGCCGCGCGGAACGTGCCGTAGCTCTCCCCGACGAGGAAGAGCGGCGACGCCCACCGCCGGTAACGCGTCAGGTAGAGCCGAATGAACTCCCCGACCGATTCGATGTCCTTCTGGACACCGCGGTATTGCTTCGCCAGCTCGGGAGTTGCGGCGCGGGAGTAGCCGGTATCGACCGGATCGATGAAGACGAGATCGGTGAACTCGAGCCAGGTGTACTCGTTGTCGACGAGGCGGAACGGCGGCGCCGGCATCGCGCCATCGTCGAGCATTCTGACGCGACGCGGCGCGAGCCCGCCGAGATGGAGCCAGACGGAAGACGAGCCCGGCCCGCCGTTGAACGAGAACATCAGTGGCCGGTTGCCGCGCGGCTCATCCGTGTCGAGCGTATAGGCCATGAAGAAGAGCCGCGCTTCCACCTCGCCCCGCTCGTTGCGCAGCGGCATGAACCCGGTCGTGGTCGTGTAGGAGAGCCGCTTGTCGCCGATTTGCAGCTCGTGCTGACGCACGACCGGTGGCTCGTCGGGTTGTTCAGTCGGCTTGGGCGGAGCGGCCTGCGACGCGGACTCCGTCGGCGGCGACGCTTCCCCTCCCGGAGCGCTGGATGCCGCCAGCGCCAACCCAGTCAGCGGCGCGAGATGCAGAAGAAGCGAGAGCGGATTCACCGGTTCCTAGCCCTTTCGTTCATTGTTCCTACGGCGCAAATCACGTGCCCCTGTCGCGCAATTTGACGGCAGCATGCCATCATGTCAATACGCGCCGCATTGATGCCCACATAACACCGATCCAGACCAGCGCCCACCGATTCTCCACGTGACCATGCACCACGCATTGCTGAACGCCGCACAATCCCCACGAATTGCCACAAGACCTGTCTGCATGAGCGCGACGCGTCCCGATGACTCAATCGTAGGGGCAGGATCATGGTTTGGTGCGTCGGTTGCGGGTGGTTCTTCGGCTCCACTCAGCGGGAGCAATGTGGAGCCGGCAGTCTTGGAGCGAGGATGCCTGATCGGTCGTGCCGAGCGCTCCCGACCGTGCGCTCCCAACGCGGCGTTTGTTGTTGCCTTTCGGGCGATGGCCGGTGGGGACGGCGGGGCTCGGCGGTCGGGCTTCGTCATGGATGCCCGGGGCAGGTGACGCGCTGCCCAGGCCCGCTCCCTGCCCGGGAGTGCCGCTTAGGGGCGAGAATAGAACAAATGTGTTGATTTAGCAAGGAGAGGTCGTTGGTTCGCGGGCGGTGGACGACGCAGGGGGTATGGAGACGGCGGCGCGTGGATTATCGGCCTGCGGCCGATGGGCGGACACCGGTTCCGCCCCTACGAGGGAGTCGCGGGGGCGGCTGTGGGCGCCGGGAGGGGACCTGTTTCGGTGGGGCGTCGGTGATCTTGTCGCCCTGCGGGCGACGGGCGGGCACAGGTTCCGCCCCGGGGCCCGTGTCCGCACCTACGAGGTGGGAAGCGTCACGACCGCCCCAAGACGCAGATTGCACAGGTCCCGCCCTTACGGGTGGGGAGCATCTAGCCTGAAATGAGAAACGGGACGGCCTACATACGGAATGGGCGTCGCGCGGCGTGGCCACCGAGGTGAGGCTCGCCCAGCAGCACGATCGGCGCTACCGGACCGCGAGCGTGTTCATAGCCGTCCGTCTTCTGCGATCCACGGCGGCTGGCGCTTCTCGAGGAAGGCACGCAGCCCGGCCTGGCCTTCGGCGCTGGCCAGCCGCTCGACGAGGAGATCAACACAAATTTGCCGCGCGGTCGCGTCGTCGGCTCCGGCCAGGCGCCGCGTCAGCACCTTGACCGCCGCCAGCGATCCCGGCGCACACTGCAGCAGGGTATTGACCGTTTCCTCGACGGTTTCATCGAGCTCATCCGCCGGCGCGACGCGGTGGACGAGGCCAATTCGCAGCGCCTCCTGCGCGTCGAACGGAGCGGCGAGGAGCATCTTTGCCTTTGCTTCACGCGGACCAAGCGCCGCCAGCACGTACCGCGAAATGACGGCCGGCACGAGACCGATCCGCGCCTCGCTTAGGGAGAAGCGCGCGTCGTCCGCGGCGACGACAAGATCGGCCGCGCAGAGCAGGCCAACCGCGCCGCCGAACGCCGCGCCTTGCACGCGAGCCACGACCGGCACGGGGCACGCCGCGACCGTCTCCAGCAGCGCGATGAGCCGCTCCGCATCCTCGCGGCCCGTTCCCGTCTCGGCGGCTTCCGAGAATTCCGCGATGTCACCACCCGCGCAGAAAACCGGTCCCTCACCGCCGAGGACGACGACGCGCGTCGTCTCGTCCGCCGCCACCTCGGCGAAGGCAGCGTCTAGCGCGGCGACGAGCGAGCGAGACAGCGCGTTGCGCCGCTCCGGCCGTGCCAGCATGATTCGGCGCACCGACCCATCGCGCACAACCGAGATCACGGTCCCTTCCCCGTCTTGGCTCATTCCCAAGCGTCTCCTTTCCTGCGCGATCTACGCCTTGGACGCTAAGCGCCGCCCGCGTTTGCCCGTCCGCAACCTCACGGGTAGACTGCGCCAGCATGATTCACACGAGTACGGAGTGACGATGACTGCTGAAGGCGCGCCGCTCGCTGGAAACCGCATCCTCGCGGTCGAGCAATTCGGCGCGGGTCCCTTCGCGACACTGCTCCTTGCCGACCTCGGCGCCGAGGTTCTGAAAATCGAAGACCCCGCCGCTGGCGGCGATGTTGGGCGCAGTGTGCCACCTGCCGCGCGCGACGGGCACAGTCCCTATTTCGAGACGTTCAACCGGGGGAAGCGCTCGATCGCGCTCGACTTGAAAAGCCCGGCCGGGCGCGCTGTTTTCGAGCGGCTGGTCGCCCGGTCTGACGCGGTCTTCAACAACCTGCGCGGCGACTTGCCAGAGCGGCTTGGGCTGACCTACGCCGCGCTAAGCCCGATCAATCCCCGGATCGTCTGCGTCTCGCTCTCCGCCTATGGCCGGACCGGTCCACGCCAGGCCGAGCCAGGCTACGACGCGCTGATTCAAGCCGAAGCTGGGTGGGCGACGCTGACCGGCGAGCCAGGCGCACCACCGGCACGCAGCGGGTTGCCCTTGGCGGATTATGCGACCGGCTTAGCGGCGGCGCTCGGCCTCGTCGTCGGGTTGCTCGATGCGCGGCGCACCGGTCGTGGCCGGGACGTCGACACCTCGCTCTACGACGTCGCGCTCGCCATGCTGACGTATCCAGCGACCTGGTTCCGCACGCTCGGCCGGATCACCGAGCGGCAGCCACTCTCCGCCCACCCGACCATCGTCCCGTTCCAGTTCTTCGCCACCGCCGATGGTTACATCGCGGTCGCCTGCGCCAAGGAGAAATTCTTCCGGGCGCTGGTCGAACGGATGGGCCACCCGGAGCTGGCGACCGATCCTCGCTTCGCGTCCTTCGCGGATCGCCAGGCCAACCGGGACACCCTGCTCAGCATCCTCAACAAGACGTTCGCGCAGCGCACCACACGGGAATGGATCGAGCTTCTGCGCGGCACGGTTCCGTGCGCGCCGGTGCGCTCGATGGAAGAGGCGCTCGATCCGGCGGAGCTTGCCGAGCGCGGCATGGCCGCCGACTACGAGCATGCCGTCCTCGGCCCGATCCATGCTGTCGGCTCGCCACTGAAGTTCGCCGGCTACCAGCCGACCTACCGGCCTGCGCCGGGACTCGACGACGACCGCGACGCGATTCTGCGCGAACTCGGCTACGACGACGCGGAGATCGCCGCTCTGGAAGCAACCGGAGCATTCGGCTCGGCAACGGGGAGCGCGTGACGGCCTAGGGATGCCGTTCCGTCAGCGATGCGATGGCGTGGTCACGCTGGCCGGTGGTGATCCAAGGCGGCGACGTGCAGCTTCGCTCCGGCGTTCGTGATCGCCTCGGCCCATTGGTCTGAGATTCGGTCGTCGGTGACGACGTGGTGGATGCGGGAGAGCGCGGCGACCCGCACGTAGGAGTAGCGCCCGAATTTCGTGGCATCCGCGACGAGCACGACTTGTCGCGCGATGTCCATCATCGCCCCTTTGATCTCGGCGTCGAACTCGCTCGGACCGCACAGCTCCAATTCGTCCGAAATGCCGGTTCCCGACAGAAACAGCCAGTCAACCCTCAGATGCTCGAGCGTCGTCCGCGCGAACGGTCCCACGAGACTGGCGGTTTGGTGCAGCTGGCCACCAGTGACGATGACTTCGATGCCGGGCCGGTTGCCAAGCTCAGCCGCGGCCTTGATCCCGTTCGTCACCACGGTGAGCCGCTTCCGCTGCACGAGGTTGCGCGCGACTTGCAGCGTCGTCGTGCTCCCGTCCAGAGCCACTGAATCGCCATCGCAGACGAGATCGGCGGCCATCTTGCCAATCGCGCGCTTGGCCTCGACTTCGACAAGCTCGCGGCGGGCAAAGGACAGCTCGAACGGACTTTGTGAGGACGATCTGGCCCCACCGTGAACCGCCTCGACCAGCCCCTCCTCTTCGAGGAGCTGCAAATCGCGGCGAATCGTCATCGCCGATACGTTGAACGTCTCGGCCAGCTCAGCGACTGAAACGGTATGGCGAGCCAGGATGATGTCGATAATGCGTCGGCGCCGCTCCGCGGGGAGCATTCCCGCCGCCCGCCGTTGCCCTTGACTCTCAGCTTTGGTGCTTGCCATTGGCAATGCCAGGACGCGGCAACATCAGATCGCGCTGCTCATGGGGCGGAGCGCCGAATAAAGCGACCGATAGGCGCTCAGCCGCTCCTGATAGTACCGCGAATGGTCTGGATTCGGAGCAAATCGCCTCTCTGAGGCCCCGGAGGTTGGCGCGGCTGGATCGAGGAGCCCCGCGCCCACGCCAGCGAGCCGAGCGGCGCCCCAGCAGGCCGCCTCACGTTGCGCGGCCCTCCTAATCGGTATGCCCATGACGTCAGCCGCGATTTGCAGCCAGCGATCCGAGCGAGCGCCGCCTCCGACCGCGACCGCCGACTCGACTGACACGCCGGCCGCCGCGAGGCAAGCGCGATTGACCGCCATCTCGAGCATCACCCCTTCGAGCAGGGCTTTGATGAGATGCCCGCGAGAGGTTGCGAACGTCAGCCCAACGATGGCTCCCCGCGAAAGAGGATCGTTGTGAGGCGATCCGGAGCCCGCGAAGTGCGGTAAGACGAGCAGCCCGCTTGGCTCGGGCACAGCCTGCCCGACGATCAGCTCGTAGACATCACTGCCGGTCTCCGCGGCTGCCTGACGCTCAGCCTCGCCGAGCACGTCCCGGTACCAGCGCAGGAGCGATCCCCCGGTGAAATTCCCGGCTAGCGTCACGTATTGGTCAGGAACGACGTGTGGATAGCAGGGATAGTCGTGGTCGAGCAGCTCGTCGCGCGGTGCTGACAAGACAGGCGCGAGACAGATGGTTGTGCCGATGGCGAGCATCGCCTCGCCGACGGCCGACGCGCCCGCCCCAAACACGCCGCACGGCTGGTCATGCCCACCCGCGACGATCAAGGGTGGATCACTGAAGCCGAGATCCGACGCGACATCCGCCCGCACCCGGCCGATCACCGTGCCGGCTGGCACCGGCGTGGCCAGCTTTTCCGCCTCGATCCCGGCCGCCGCCAGAACCGGCTCCGCCCAACAATGCGCGCGAATGTCGAACGCCATCGTCCGCGCCGCCATCGAATAGTCGATCGCGGGCTCTGCTCCTAGCCGGAAGCTGACGAGATCGCCGTAGCAGAGGAACTTCCAGGTTCTCTGGACGAGATCGGGGTCATGGTCACGCCACCACATCAGCTTCGCGATCGTGAACATCGGATGAGGCGGCTGACCGGTGATCCGCGCCAGCTTCTCACGTCCGATCGCCGCTTCTAACCGCTGCGCCTGTTCGATGGCGCGGTTATCGAACGTCACCGGGCTGGGCGCGAGCGCCGCTCCGTCCCGCCCGACGGGCGTCACCGCTTCCCCCTGGGCGGAGACGGCAAGCGCCACGACGGACTCGCCGGTCAGCTGCTCGTTGACTCGACGGATGCAACCGGCCACAGCGGCCCAGACATCGTCTGGATCGAGCTCGAGGTGATTGGGCGCGGGAGTCCGCAGGACATACTCCTTGGACGCCGTCGCGAGAAGCGTTCCATCTTCCGCGAAGGCAGCGGCCTTACACGCCGTTGTCCCGACGTCGATCCCGAGCAGAGCCACCAGTCAACCTTTCAGCGAGCCCGCCGTCAGACCACTCACGAAATAGCGCTGCAGGAGGACGAAGACGATCACGACGGGGATAGTGATGATCGTCAAGACGGCGAACATGGCGCCGGGATTCGTCAGGTAAACGCCGCTGTAAATGAGCGGAACGAGGATCAGCGGCTTCCGCGCATCGTCCTGCATCATGATCAGCGCAAGGATGAACTCGTTCCACGAGACCATGAACTGCCAAATGAAAACGACCGCGAGCGCCGGCCAGCTCAGCGGCAGCAAGATTTGCCAATAAATCTTGAACGAGGAGCACCCGTCGAGCCGCGCCGCGTCCTCGATCTCGCGCGGCAAGCGGGAGAAGTAGCTCGTGAGGATGATGATCGCGAAGGGCGTGCCGAGCGCCGCGTACGGCAAGATCAGTCCCAAATAGTTGTTGAGGAGATTGAGCCGCTTGGCAATCTGGAAGAGCGGGATGATCAGCGTCGGGATCGGCACCATCAGCGTCAGCATCAGCAGGGCATACCAGACGCCGCTCCCCCAAAACTTCAAGCGGGCAAACGCGAAGGCAGCGAGCGAGGCGACCACCAGCACAAGCAAGACGGACGGAACGGTGATGATCAGACTATTGAGGAAATAGCGCGGCAGCGGGTTCTCGCTCCAAACCTTGCCAAAGTTGTCGAGCGTGGGCTGCTTGACGATGAGCCCACCCAGGATGGCATCGCGGGAGCTGGACGGCATCAGCGCCACGGTCAGCATCATCGCGACCGGGACGAGCCAGACTAGCGCCAGCAGCGTAACGACCACCTGCGCGGCAACTCTTCCGGCGATCCGGCGCCATCGCCAACGCCGCCTGTGCGGAGTCTGGGCGAGAGACGTCGCGACCATCTTGTCTACTCCGACACCACGAAACGCGCGCCGAGGAATCGCATCTGGAAGAGGCTGGACATGAGCGCGATCATCAGCAGGACGACCGAAATCGCGGCTCCGTAGCCCATGTTCTGCAGCTGGAACGCTTGGAGAAAGATGTAGGTCGGCATCATCTGCGTCGCGTTGTTCGGTCCGCCCTTGGTCAGAATGAAGATGAGCGCGAACGTTTGGAGCGCCCCGATGACTCCGAGCAGGATCAGCGTGAGATGGATCGGCCGGAGCATCGGCCAGACGACCTGCACCAGCCGCTGGATCACCGACGCCCCATCCACCTCAGCGGCTTCCAGCACTTCCGAAGGCAACGTCTGAAGCCCCGCCAGGTAGAGGAGCATGGAGAAGCCGGTCCACTGCCACACGTTGACGGCGATGCAGGAGAAGATGGCGATCTTCGGATCGGCGAGGTAAGGGCGAGAAAGCCAATCGAGATCCCAGCGTTGCGCGATATCGGCGAGGAGCCCGCCGAAGGGGTCGTAGATGCGCTGCCAGACGATACCGATGACAACCGGGGAGATGATGGCGGGCAGGTAGAAGATCGCGCGGTAGATGGTGCGACCGATGATCTTGCTGTTGAGGAGAACGGCCAGCAAGAAGCCGAGGAACATCTGCGGAAAGATCGTCAGAAACGTCCAATACAGCGAGTTTCGCAGGGTCTTGCGAAAGATCGGATCTTCCCGAAAGAGCTGTATGTAGTTGTCGATCCCCACGAAGGTCCCGGCGCCGAGACCTGACCAGTCGAGAAGGCTGGCGCGCAGGATATAGACGATGGGATACGCGACGAAGACGGCGAACAGGAGGAGCGCTGGCAAGACGAACAGCAGCCCCTCCTGCCGGCCAAGCCTCGGCCACGTTGAGACGGTCGCGCGCGTTGCGACTACCTGTTTGGCCATCGCACTCCACTGACATCGAACTCGAAACCTGGCCCTAGCTTAGCTCTGCGCGGCTGGCCAGCGGTGTTCCCTCGTTCGCGCGAGGACACCGGGAATACGCAAAGCGGGAAAAGGCCGGATAGGGCCAGAGGCAACGGGCTTGTCCCCGGAGGAGCAGGAAGACAAGCTGCCTCCGCGACCCTATCCGGCCGGCTTGATTACCGCGGCGGCTCCCAGGCGGCCTGGACCATCGCCATTCCGTCCTCAGGCGACATCTCGCCAGCCGCCACGCCAGCGAGCGCATCTTCGAGCGCCTGCTTCACCTTTGGATCGCGCAATTGCCGAGCGAATTTCACCTTCGGGAGCCAATCGACCGTGAAGGTCTCCCAGACCTGCTTCTGATGCTCTGTCTCGTAAGTCTCCGGATTGAGACCGGACACAGCGGGCAGGTCGTTGAACGTGTTGATGAGCACCTGCCCGGCGGCGCCGGAGATGAAGTCGGCCACGACCGTGAAGGCAGCCTCCGGGTCCTTGGCGTTCTTCGTGATTCCGAGCATCACGTCAATGCCGCCAAGCAAGTCTTCCGGAGCGCCATTCCCGGTGACGTCCGGAAACTTCATCGGCGCGTAGCCCTGCAACCCTTGCGACAGCTCTGGAGGATTCTCGACCGTCGCTTGTTGCTGCCACCAGGCACCCATGGGGAACATCGCCGCCTTGCCCGCCTCGATCAGCGCGGCCGACTGCGGATAGGCGCTCAAGCCGAGGGCCCCGTCCTGAACGATCTTGTCATCGAAGAGGCGCTTGTACCATGTCATCGCCTCGACGAATGGCGCATCGGTAAAGGAAGCGCCGTCGCCAAGCTCGGCCTTGTAGATCAATCCAGGCGCGATGTTATGGATCAGCTGCATGTAGATGTCGCGCCGCTGCCAACCGTCGGCGGCGCCGTGGAGCAGCGGGGCAACGCCCATCTCGTTGAAGACGTCAGCGGCCGCCTTCATCTCGTCATAGGTGGTCGGCGGCTGGAGTCCGGCTTCCTCGAAGAGCGGGACCGTGTACCAAAGGTTGATCGTCTGCGTCAGGAGCGGCAGGCCGTAGAAGCTCTCGTCGCCGCTTGGGTTGCCGAGCCGCGCTTGATCGATGCCGATCGGGAAGAAGTTGCTCTGCCAATCGTCGCCCCACGTCGCGGCAGCGAGATCTTGCAGCGGGATGAGGAAATCGCGGTACTCCTGAGTCAGCGCCCCCGGCTCGAGACCGATGATGTCGGGCAGGGAATCCGAAGCCGCGCGCGTCTTGAGATCGACGATGTACTCGGGGTAGTTCAGGATCGAGCGCGTCACCTTGATCTCGGGATGATTCGCGGTGAACGCCTCGATCATCTTGTCAGTGGTCTGCTGGATGGGCGACCAGGATCCGAAGGAGACCTCGATCGTTTCCTGCCGGCGCGCCGCGTTCAAGCGACGCGACGAGCCAGGCGCCGCCTTGACCTCACCACGCCAGGCCAAGCCCGTTACGTACCCGGTAGCACCAATGGCAGCCGAACCCAAAAACCGCCGACGCGTCAGTCTAGCGCTCATCCTGCCCTCCTTTGGCACGGGTGTGCCAGAACAGCGAACCTCTGACTGCCAACCGCCTTCGCTACCCCACCGCGCTCTCGAGATCCGCCATCGACAGCGCGGCAGGCGTGCCTAGCAGGTGCGCCAAGTAGGCGACTTTGGCCCCTCCTTCGAGCGCCACGAGGCACCGAAACGCTTCCTCGAGCGTCGCTCCGATCGTGAGACATCCGTGATTCGCCCAAATGACCGCTCGACGATCGCGCATGCAGCGCAACATCTCGTGCGCGAACGCCTCGGAGCCGCTCGGCATGAACGGCATGACCGGCGTCTCGCCACCGACCGCCAGCAACAGGCTGACAACGACCGGTGGGATCGGTCGCCCGAGCGCGCCGAAGACATTCACGTAGATCGGCTCCGCATGGACGATGGCATGAACGTCCGGTCGCTCGCGGTAGACGGCGCAGTGAACTGCCGTCTCGTGCGACGGCTCGCGTTGCCCGTCAACGACGCGGCCATGAGCGTCGACCACGACGACGTCGGCCGAGGTCATCTGCTCGTATGGGTAGTCGTGCGGGGTAATCACGATCAGACCCGATTCCGGATCTCGCGCGCTCAGGTTCCCCTGAGTGTTCGGCGCTAAGCCAAGCCGAGCGACGCGCTGCGCGTACTCAACCACGCTCCAAGTCAGCTGGAGAAGAGTGCCTCCCATCCTTACCCCGTAGCCGAGCTAGAACGATCGAGATCGAACAGAGATGTAACATACTCGCACAAACTGGTCAATAGTTTGTGTGCGATCTGAACAGTCGCCACCCCTACGAGGGCGATGTGCTCCTAGCTGGACAGGGGACTACACTGGCCACGGCGCCACCATCCGCCAAGGGCGGCGCGATGGCGGTCCGGCGGCAAGCCCGTTTCCTGCAGCAAGTCAGTCGCTGGCTCGAATCGGTCCCGCCCGATCTCACAGCGCTCGATGGTGAGCGTTTCACATGAGTAGCCGGTCGGCGCGAACCGGTTTCTTGATTGTGCGAATCATCCCGCGCCAGCCGCACGCTGGCAGCCTGCAAGCTTGAGTGAATAGGCGCGAACGGACGCGGCATTTTGCTCCGCTGAGATTTACAACCCGCCCCTCGGGACGTACAATTGCGACGTCCATCCGTGCCCCGCGTGTGGTGGCGTCACCCGGTTGGACCTGCGCGTCCCGCCCTCAACTTCAGCGGGACAGATGAATGTGCATCCAATAGCGTGCCTGTGCGGTGACACCGGCGACATGCTGCTGCCAAGGACACGCGCCGACCGCGACCGTGCGATCTAACGCTGCGAGGCGCCGATGGCCACTACTGGCTTTTCAGTCCAACGCACGACCATCAGATCACCGCGCCAGATCCCGCCTTCCTCGGTAGCTCGGCGGCTCGTCGTCGGTCTCTCCCCGCTGCTCGCCCTGTACGTCGTCTACACCCTGATTCGCTGGCTCCTGGCCAGCCGGGGCGAGAGTGTCGGCGTGAAGCACGCGATGTGGCTGCTCGACTTCGAGCGGTGGCTGGGCATCGATTGGGAGCAATCGCTGCAACAGCGTGCCCTCGACCATCTCTGGCTCATCAAAGCCGCGAACATCTATTACGTCTATGGATTTCTGCCGGTCTTGATCGTCGCGGCGGTTCTGAGCGCGTGGCGAGCTCCCGCCGCGTTCGAGCAGTGGCGTCGCGTCTTTGCCATCTCGCTCGGCTTGGCGCTACCCGGCTACGCGTTTTTTCCGTTGGCGCCGCCGCGGCTCCTCCCTGCCTCGCACGGCTACGTCGACACGCTCCTTCTCTACGGGCCGCGGTACTACGGCGACGCGACCGGTAGCAGCTTCTTCAACGCCTACGGCTCGCTTCCGAGCACAGTCAACGTCTACGCGGCGATGCCGAGCATGCACGTCGCCTGGTCGGTGATCGCCGGGATTTTGCTCTGCGCGGTCCTCGCAGGACGCTGGTGGATGCGGCTGATCGCCGTCGTCCACCCGACGCTGATGTCCGGCGCGGTCGTCGTCACCGCGAATCACTACCTGCTCGATGTGGTGGCCGGACTCATCGTCCTGCTGGCCGCGATCTGGCTGTCCCGCCGGTGGCAGCGCCGCAAGTCGGATCACCCCGGCACGCTCGCGACCAGCCACTAAACCGCTCTGGTAAGCTTTTCCGCGTGAATACGGAGCGCCAGCATCACCCAGAGCCGGAGCCACGCCGGGCAGCCCGCGAGCAGTCCACTGCCTCGGCCGGCGCCGATTCTCCGCCGCGCGTCGCGGGAGAAGAAGAGCCGATGGAAGCCCCGTACGCGGAGCCTGCCGCGGACGACGCCGAGGCGTTGGATCTCACGGGAACCGACCGCCTCTTCGCGCTCATCGTCGTCAGCGTGATGGCGCTCTTGGTGATCTGCATCGTGTTCGTGCTCGTCGCCTCCCGGCGCGCTCCCGCCGGTCTCTAGCCCGCGCACAGCATGAACTCTGCAGCCTCCCCGACTACGCCGCGCCACGGCGGCAGGGCGGGATCGTGAGCCCCTGGAAAGGAAGCGCGCGATGATCCTTCTGGGACCGATCGTCCGGTTGCACGTGCAGGTGGCGAGCCTGAAGGTGGGGCAGCCACCACGCCGGCGCTACGTCCCGGAGCCAATCCGTTCCGTGCCGGCGCTGGATGTCACCGAGGGTGGCGTCAAGGGATGGTCCGAGGCAGGCGAGCCACTGGAAGATGTCCACCATCGAGACCACCCGGCCTCGAAGAACCGGGGCGGAATCAACGGCATCTCCATTGGCTTCACCAGTCACTACGACGCGATGCGCGCCCAATTCGGCGACCACCTGACCGACGGCATCGCCGGCGAAAACATCCTGATCGCCACCGATCAGATGATCGGCGAGGACGACTTGGCGGCCGGTCTAGTCATCCAGACATCGGACGGACGCGAGGTCCGGCTAGAGGAGATCATCCCGGCTGACCCGTGCGTCGAGTTCACCCGCTATGCGATGCGCTTCCCCGACGACGCGCGCCCGGACGAGACGGTGACCGAGGCGCTGCAGTTCCTTTGCGACGGTATGCGCGGCTACTACGCGAGGTATCGCGGCCCGGAAGCGCGCGTCACCGTCGGCGACCTCGTCTATCTTCCCCGGATTTGAGCGAGCAGATTACGCTCTTGACCGGCGTATACTCCTGATCGCACGCATCCGCGCGGTCAGGGTGATCGCGTGACGGTTCGGTGTGTGTTCGTTGGGTCGCGTCCACGGTGAACGTGGCCGGCCGGGGGTCAAGTTCCGATGCTCGATTTGCCTGCAAACGACACTCGTGTCTTCTTGTTTCACAGCCCGCACGCGGCGGCCGATCCCGGAGCAGCGATGGACAAGGTCAACGCGTGGCTCGGCAAGGATCGCTCAACGACTCCGTACGCCAACCTCCGCATCAAGGACATCAGCATCACGTCGGATGGGCAGGGCGGCGTCTACACCCTCATCGTCTGCAGCCTCGGACAGCGGACGACACCTGCCGAGCAGAGCTAACCGCGGAGTCGGCGCGCGGAGCATTCGGCGCCAGGAACTCCGGGTGCTCCGCTAATCACGAGCAATCGCAACGTGAAGGGGCGAGCACAGTGATCTCGCCCCTTTGTCGTCCCTCAGCGCATCCCCCACTGGCACACAGCTTGCCCTCTCACCGCATGCCAATTCCTTGCTTCTGCCTGGAGGGTGGTCTACCGTTGGAATGCTCCGGCCATGCGCGGGGCGTAGCGTGAAGGAGACGTGCTATGGGGATCATGGACCGGCTATCCCGGCTCGTCCGGGCAAACATCAACGAACTCATCGACAGTGCCGAGAACCCGGAGGTGATGCTCAACCAGATCCTGCGGGACATGGATAGCGCCATCACCCAGGCACGCCAGCAAGTGCAGGACATGCTCGTCCAGCAGAAGCTGATCGAGGCCGACCGGGACGAAGCCCGGCGGTTGGCGGACGAGTGGGCCGCGAAGGCGAGACGAGCGGTCCAAGCCGGCAAAGACGATCTGGCGCGAGAGGCGTTGCGTCGCAAGCGCGACAACGAATCGAACGCGCAGGTCTACGAGCAGCAGGTCCAGACGCAGGCGCAGGTCGTCGAAAAGCTCAAGGAGCAGCTGCGCCAGCTCGAGGCGAAGTACCAGGCGACGCTGAGCCGGCGCGATACGCTGATCGCCCGGCACCGAGCGGCGCGCGCCACGGCTCAGGTGGCGGAGACACTGACCAGCTTCTCCCCGTTCGATCCGACCGCGGACCTGGAGCGGATGGAGCGGAAGATTCGCGCCTCCGAAGCCAAGGCCGCCGCGATCGCGGAGCTGAGCGTCGATTCGTTCGACCGCGAATTCCAAGAGCTGGACGATCCGGAGATCGAGACTGAGCTGGCGTTGCTCAAAGCAGGCATTTCCGGCGCCGAGGACGAGATCGACGCGGAGCTACGGCAACTGAAAGGCGAAGGCGCTAGCCCATCGTCCTGATGCATGTGCTCGCATCGAACCATTGAATTGAGCGGGGCGGAAAATTGCGGGCGGGGCACAATTTGGGCGCGGGGCTCTAAGCCCCGCGCTAATTGCGCACACGACCACACGTAGGCCATGGACGCGAGCGAAGCCGACATCTTCGACGACCTGCTAGCGCGGCAAGTGCGCGCCGTATTCACGTCCACGCTCAGCGAGGGACGCAGCCCAGACGCCGCCACGCGCGCGGTGCTTGCCGAGTTCGTCGAAGAATTGGACGATCCAGAGGACGGCCCGATCGTGCTGCTGGCGTTGGCCGCGCTCCAGATCGAGTTCGGGTGCCTGACGGAGGAAGTGCGGCTCCGCGCGCTCGACGCGCTCGACGCCGACCTGCTGCGCTGGGCGGCCCTAGGCATCGACGCACTCGCCCGGCGACAGGAGGCGCTGGACACATTGCGCGCGCGCCTTCTTCCGGTCGAGGAAGCCGCGGAACGCGCCGGCGACTGACGGCGGCCGTTACTTGCCCTCCGCTTGCGATTCCGCGTCGGGTGGCACCCATCCCTCGGGCATACGCGCGCGCTCCCCAAAGAAGAACGCCTCCATCTCCTTCTGGAGAAGCTTGCGCGTTTCCGGATCGGCTAAATTCAACCCATAGTGATTGATCAAGATCGTCATGTGAGGCTGCCACATCGCAAACGCCTCGGCCGAGACGTGCTCGTAGATCCGCTTCCCGAGCTCGCCGGGAAACGGCGGCTTCTCCAATCCCGGCAACTCTCGGCCGAGCTTGACGCAGTGAACCATTCGCGGCATTGACGCACTCCCTAACAGCATTACACCGACCGCGCGAAACGGCCGGGGGAACGCTAGTGCAGCGAGGTATCAATGTCAAACCTATCGGCGCCGCCGCGCATCGTCTTCTTCGGGATGCTCTCTCACGGATCGGCGCCGGCGTTGCAGGCGCTCCTCGACGCCGGCCACGACGTGCGAGCCCTCGTGATGCCCGGCGAGCACGGCGACGCGCCGGTCGTCGAGCTTCCGCCTCCCGACGCGCCAGCGGGCTCTGAAGCGGTCCCCGAAATCGACCCGCGCCAAGCCGAACTGATCGGCATGGCATGGCAAGCGGGAATCCCTGTTCTCGCCGCCTCTACCCTGCGGCACCGCGACGCCGTGACAGCCATTGCCCGCCACGACCCGGACCTGATCGTCGTGAGCTGCTTCTCGCTGCGCGTGCCCAAGGCCGTGCTGGAGCTCCCCCGCCTCGGCTGCCTCAATGTTCATCCGTCCCTGCTGCCGAGATGGCGCGGGCCGGAGCCGGTCTTCTGGGCCCTGCGGGCGGGAGACGAGCAGACGGGCGTGACGATCCACTTCATGGATGCTGGCTGGGACACCGGGCCGATCGTCGGCCAGCGGCGTCTCCCCTGGCCCGCCGCCGAGCGACTTCCGGAGATCGAGCGCTCCCTCGCGGAAGCGGGCGCGGCGCTGCTCATCGAAACGATCGCCGACCTCTGTGCCGGAAACGCCCACCCACTTCCCCAGGATGCGGCGAACGCTACCCACGCGCCTGCTCCCAAGGCAGAAGATTATGTCATCTCAACCGGCTGGTCAGCGTACCGCGCCTACCGGTTCGCGCGCGCCGTCGCGCCGGCTGCGCCGTCTCTGTCGGTCCGCGTTGCCGACACGGACGAGACGATCCCCGTGCAAGATGCCCTCTCCTGGTCGCCCAGCAAACCGGCCGCGCCCGTGGTCCGGCACAAGGACACGATCGAGATCGCCTTCTCGCCGGGCATGGTCCGATTCCTCGCGCCCGCGGGCATGGCAGATGCATGCGCCGAAATGGGCGCGGCGGCACAATCGTGAAACTGGGACACGATGCACTTTGCGAGCGTTGACAGCCTTAGTCCACTATGTAAGATGTGCCTCCCGACGCGGCACGGTTAGGACAATGATGTCCTTCCCATGGGCGGCCGAGGGATCGCCCCGACCGCCTACCTTGCGCGTGGCCATTACTCGTCTTTGAAAGGAGAATTCGATGGGCATTGACACAGCGCGGCTCAATCGGCGCGAGCTGCTCGCCCGCGCGGGATTGCTCGGCCTCGGCGCTGGCGCACTCGGCGGACTGGCAAGCGTTGGCGTGGCGCCAATGCGCGTCCTGGCTCAATCGGGCGGCGAGCTCGTCGTCGCGGCGGGCGGGGACATCGACACACTCGATCCGCACGTCAGCCAGCTCCTCGTCTACGGCAACATGCTGCGCTTCACCGTCTTCAGCTCGCTGGTCCGTTACGGCCCCGAGCTGAGCTACGTCGGCGAGCTTGCCGAAAGCTGGGAGACGCCCGACGACAAGACGTATGTCTTCACCCTGCGAGAGGGCGCGACCTACCACAACGGGCAACCGGTCGAGGCCAGCCACGTCGAGTTCTCGTACAAGCGCATTGCCGAGAAGCAGACGGTCTGGTCGAGCCGCGTCGCCAACATTGCCGGCTACGAGGTCGTTGATGCGCGGACGATCAAGATCACGCTGAACGAGGTCCAAGCCGACTTCCTCGACGGCCTGGTGCCGCTCAGCATCATCTCGCCCGAGATCGCCGAGGAGATCGAGTCGCAAGCGGTCGGCAGCGGCCCGTTCAAGTTCGTCGAGTGGGTGCCCAACGATCACATCACGCTCGAGCGCAACGAGTCGTACTTCGAGGAAGGCGTGCCGGGCGTCGATCGGCTGACCTTCCGCATCGTGCCGGAGGCGCAAGTCGCGATCACGAATCTCAAGGCGCGCGAGGTCAATGGCATCCTCGATGTGCCGGTCTCCCAGGCCGCGCCGCTGCGCTCCGACTCTGACGTCAGCGTCATGATCGTCCCGACGAGCAGCATCCATATCTTCGAGCTGCTCGGCAAGAACAACGAAGCCATCCGCACGAACGTCAAGGTCCGGCAAGCGATCGCCCACTGCTTGAACAAGGACGCCATTCAGCAGACCGTCTTCTCCGGCGAGGGTCGCCAGAAGTGGACGTTCGTCGGCTCGTCCCACTGGGCGTTCAAGGACGTCCCCGGCTACGACTATGACCCGGAGCGCGCCCGGGCGCTGCTGGAGGAAGCCGGCGTCAGCAACCTCGAATTCACCTGCCTGACGATCCAAGGCTTCCCGGATGGCGAGCGCGCGGCCACGATCTGGCAGGCTGGCCTGGCCGAGGCTGGCATCAAGATGAACATCGAGGTCCAGGAACTCGGCGTCTGGCTCGACAACTACATCAACCACACCTACGACGTCATCTGGAACGTCTTCCCCGGCTTTGCCGACCCGAACTACTTCGTCGGCCTCGGCCTGAAGCCGCATCTGGAAGACGGCTGGACGAACGCGGAAGCCGCCGAGCTCGCCGATAGCGCCAACCAGACGCTCGATCAAGCGGAGCGGACGGAGCGCTACGGCCGCTTGCAGGAGCTGTTCGTGCAAGATCTCCCGATCTTGGTGATCCAGGAAGCGCCGCAAGCCTCGCTGATGGCGCCCAACGTCACCGGCTGGGAGATCAACCCGCTCGGCTACGTCCTCGTACGGAACGTCACCGTAGAGTAAGGCCAGGGGAACCGGGGGACGAGAACGTTGGGGCGGCGCGGTCACGATGACCGCCGCCCCAATCCCCCGCTCCCGCTGAGGTCCTGTCAATGGTTCGCTACGCTGCGCGTCGCTGCCTGGAAACGGTCCCCACCATCTTCTTCGTCTCGGTCTTCGTCTTTGCCCTGATCCGCATGGCGCCGGGCGATCCTGCCGCGATGAAGATGGGCCGGGAGGCAGCCCGGCCGGAAAACAAGCCGAAACTCGAGGCCCTGCGGCGGGAGATGGGCCTGGATAAGCCGATTCCCGTCCAATACCTCTACTGGATCCGAGACGTGGTTCAAGGCGACTTCGGTGAGTCGCTCCGGAGCAAGCAGCCGACGCTTTCGCTCTTCCTCCAGAAGCTCCCCGCGACACTGGAGCTCGTCGCCGGGGCGACGCTCTTCGCGCTCCTCATCGCCTTCCCGCTCGGGATCATCGCCGCGTTACACCGTGGCTCGCTCGTTGATCGCGCGGTGATGGGGTTCGTCAGCGCCGGGCTCGCCGTGCCCAGTTTCTGGCTCGGCCTCGCGCTCATTCTGCTGTTCAGCGTGCAGCTGAAATGGCTGCCGGCGAGCGGCTATGTCCCCTTCAGTGAAGATCCGGGCGGGAACCTCAAGCGCCTGCTGATGCCCGCGGTGACCCTGGGCGTCTACCTCGCCGCGACGCTGATGCGCTTCCTGCGGGCTGACATGATCGAGGTGATGGCAGCCGACTATGTGCGCACGGCGCGCGCGAAGGGGCTGCGGGAGCGCGTCATCATCGTTCGGCACGCTCTGAAGAATGCGCTGATTCCCGTGCTGACGATCGCCGGTCTGGAGATCGGCGCGCTTCTCGGCGGCGCGGTCATCATCGAGCAGGTCTTTGGGTGGTCGGGAGTCGGCTGGTTGACCGTGCAGGCAATCTTCGACCGGGATTATCCGCTCGTCCAGACCGCCGTCTTGTTCGTGGCCGTTGGCTTGACGCTGATGAACCTCCTGGTCGATCTCCTCTACGGCTTCGTGAACCCGCGGCTGCGAGTGCAGTGATATGAGCGCGACAACTGCGACCTTCGATATCAGCCGCGGCGCGGCACGGCGCCGATTCCGCCTCTTCAGCACCGTCAAGGCCGATCCCATCCTGGTGGCGGCCATCCTGGTCGTGGCGCTGGCTGTTGCCTGCGCGGTGGTGCCTGGCTGGATCGCGCCCTCGAACCCGAACGCGCTCGCTCCCGATTCGCTGCTGCAAGGGCCGTCTCGCTCCCACCCCCTCGGGACGGATGAGTTCGGCCGAGACATCTTGAGCCGGATCGTGCACGGCGCGCGCGTCGAGCTCGTCGTCGCCGTGCTCGGCGTCGCCCTCGCGCTGGCGATCGGCGTTCCCATCGGCGTCGTCTCCGGTTACATCGGCGGATTCGTTGACTCGCTGCTGATGCGCATCCAGGACGCATTGCTCGCGTTTCCCTCGATCCTCTTCGCGATCCTCGTCGTCGCCGCGTTCGGCGCCTCGCAGACGAGCATCATCCTGACCGTCGGTGTGATCTTCGTCCCACGCTTCGCGCGGCTCTTCAGAGGGAGCGTGCTGGCGCTGAAAGAGGCCGATTTCGTGACCGCGAGCCGAGCGGCGGGCGCCAGCGACGCCCGGCTGATCGTCCGGCACATCCTGCCGAACTGCCTCGGAGCGCTGCTGGTGCAGACGACGCTGGCGATGGCGGTCGCGATCCTGATCGAGGCCGGGTTGAGCTACCTGGGTCTGGGCGTCCAGCCCCCCACCGCGACGTGGGGGACGATGCTCAAGGCCGCGCAGAGCTACGCGGCGCAAGCTCCCTGGTACGTCCTCGGGCCCGGCTTCTGCATCTTCATCCTGGTACTGGCGCTCAACACTATCGGTGACGGGTTGCGTGACCGCCTCGATCCCCGCCTGCGCGGCGTGGGGAGATAGCGCGAGCAAGGAGCGAACAATGAGCGTGGAGACGAGCCCAATCGTAGGGGTGGCGGAGATCGAGGCAGCGCGCCGGCGAGGCGTGGAGTTCCTCTTGCGGCACATCGCCGAAGACGGCGCGATCGCCGGCGCGGGTCGACCGCGAATCAGCTATTACCGCGTGCCCTGGGCGCTCGTCGTCAGCGGAGAGACCGCGGCCGCGCACCGGACTCTCGCCTGGATCGAGCGGACTGGCATCGGGGAGGATGGCGCCTTCCACGGCGGCGTGGCATGGGACGCGGCGGCGAACCGAGCCTTCAACACTTACCCGGAAACGGTGCTCGCCTACGGCGCTTGGCTCCTGCGCCGCTTTGACGTTGCCCGGCGGGTCTTCGCATTCGCTGCCCAGTTCCAAGACCCGGCCACCGGTGGCGTTTGGATGTATCGCGACCGCACCAGCCCGAGCGACCCGCAGCTCCTCTTCCTCACCTGCCAGTTCGGTATGTCCGCGATTATCACCGGGCAGCTCGAACGTGCCATCGCGGTCGGCGCGTGGCTGGAGCGGCTCTGGCAGGCACAGCCTGATTTGCCGCACGTCCTTTACACCGTGTGGACTCAAGCCGACGGCTTGGTCACGCGGCCGCCAGCAGGCGAAGATCCCCGGCACTACGTGAACGACGCGCGGGAAGAGCTGCAGCTTCACTACAACGGCGGCATCGCGGCGGCATTCCTCGCTCAGCTCGGCATGGCGACTGGTGACAGCAAGTGGCTCGAACTTGGGCGTGCCTACCAGCGCTTCTCGATGGAATCGACGGAGCGCCAGTTCGCGACGAAGCAGGTCTGCAAGAGCGCCTGGGGCGCGGGACTCCTGTTCCACGCGACGCGGGACCCCGAGTATCTCCCCTGGCTGCGGAAGATGGGCGCGTGGTTCGTCGCGGAGCAGGAAGCGGACGGCGGCTGGAGCAATACGCGCGTCCTCGATCCCGATCCGCCGCTCGCGCACCGCATCGAAATCACCGCCGAATTCGTCGTCCACCTCGACACGGTCATCGGCGCATTGGCTGCCGCAAATGGACTCATTGTCACCTAGATACGCGATTCTGGCCTCGACACACCCCAGAAAATTGGGTAAATCTGCATCTATTTCTGGGAAATATTGACAAGCGGTCGCCGCTTATGCGATAACGCGGGCCATCGCCGGAGTGCGCCACTGAGGGGATGATGGCTGGGATCTCCTCTCGGGATGTGGTCATCCGGTTGATCCAGCACTGTAGAGGGACAGTGCTGGATGCCTAATGCCGGTTGCTGGACCGGCCTAAACGAGTTCCTCAATTGAACGCCGCGATGCGCGTGCCACGCGATCGCCGCCATCCCGTCGCCGGGCTGATCGGCGACCGGTAGCCCCGGCCTGTTCTCTTTGCCGGTCGCGTCAGTCGGGCACGGGAAAAGGAGCGACTTGCTGTGCCCACGGTAGCCCGTCGACCGGGAGTGCCGCGCCTGCTCGGTCTCGCGTTGATTTTGGCCGGGATTTTGGGTCCCCTGATGATGATGGAGGCTCGCCCTGCGCTTGCCGCGGGCGCGACAACGACCACCTACCTCAACCTCCGCTCAGGCCCCCGCACTGACCAGCGCATTCGCTTGGTGATGCCCCCCGGAGCCTGGGTCGAGGTCATCGGAGGACCGCGACGAGGCTTCTACAAGGTTGTCTATAACGGACGCCCTGGCTGGGCACACGGCGACTACCTGGACTTCGGCGGCGGCTCGAGCGGTGGCTCGAGCGGCGGGAGCGGAACCGCGACCGTCTTTGACGGCGCCCTCAATCTCCGGTCCGGCCCCGGCACGAACTACTCGGTCATCCTCGTCATGCCCGACCGCGCGCGCGTCCAACTGACGGGCAACAGCTCCAACGGCTTCCTGGAAGTGATCTATCAAGGGACGAGAGGCTGGGCCTCAGCCCAGTACCTCGACACCGGCACCGGCGTCGCCGAGCAGCCATCGTCTTCCCTCCCGACAGGCAGCGGCGGCGGGACGGCCACGACGACGACCGGCTTGAATCTGCGCGCCGGCCCGAGCACCGCCGACCGGGTTCTGCTCGTGATGCCCGCCGGCGCGACCGTCCAGCTCACGGGCGATCAGCAGAATGGCTTCCTCGGCGTGATTTACAACGGGCAGCGGGGTTGGGCCTACGGTGACTACCTGCGCACCGGTGGCGGCTCGAGCCGTAGCAACTCCGGCAGCGGCAACATTGACGGGTCGGACGGCTGGTCGCAGGACGAGATCATCGCCATCATCTACGCCGCGGCCGACAGGTATGGGCAGCCACGTGAGGACATGCTGCGCGTGGCGCGCTGCGAATCCGGTCTCAATCCGAACGCCGTCGGCGCCGCGCCGTACTACGCGAGCGGACTCTTCCAATTCCTCCGCAGCACCTGGGCGACCACGCCCTACGCGAACGAGGACATTTTCGATCCGGTCGCGAACGCCAACGCCGCCGCCTGGATGTGGTCTGTCGGCCGGCGCAACGAGTGGGTTTGTCAATAGCGACATCCCGTTGAATTGAGCGCGGGGGCCAAACCCCCGCGCTCACACCAAACCCTCGACAACGCCAACCCCACGCATCCTGGGGATCGCTGACCGCGGCAAGCCGCGGTTTTGCGTACTCATGCCCGGCGAGCAGCCGCTATACCCCCCGGTAGTACAATTGATGGTGGCTGAAGGCCGGCGCGTGGTCTTCGACCATTCTCACCGCCGCTACGACTCGCGTCCACGCCCCCACGCGGGCGCGGCGCGTTCGACGATAGAAGGAGCCACGATGACGCTGACATCCGATGAGAAGACGGGCCTGACGAAGGAGCAGATCATTGAGGCGATCCGGCCCGTGAACGACCCGGAGATCGGCCGCAGCCTCGTCGAATTGGGCATGATCCCAAACGTCGAGATCAACGGCCGCGATGTGACGGTTCACGTCGAGCTGACAACTCCGGCCTGCCCGCTGCGCGGCAAGATCGCCGACGACGTGCGGACCGCGATCACGACCGCCTTTCCTGAGGTCGGAGAGGTGAGCTTCAAGTGGAGCTCGCGGGTTCGCGCCTCGGGCGGCGGCAGGATGGACGCCCAGCCGATCAGCGGCGTCAAGAACACGATCGCCGTCGCATCCGGCAAGGGCGGCGTCGGGAAATCCACCGTCGCGGTCAACCTCGCCGTGGCGCTGGCGCGCTCCGGAGCAAACGTTGGCCTCCTCGATGCCGACGTCTACGGCCCGAGCATCCCGCTGATGATGGGGACGAGCGAGCGGCCGCTGATGCGCAATCAGCGGATCATCCCGCTGGAGGCGCATGGGGTCAAGCTGATGAGCATTGGCTTCATCCTCGACCCGGAGAAGGCGCTCATCTGGCGTGGCCCGCTGGTCGCGCAGCTCATTCGCCAGTTCCTCAACGACGTTGATTGGGGCGAACTCGACTACCTCGTCATCGACCTGCCGCCAGGCACGGGCGATGTCCAACTCACGCTCGTCCAGAGCATCCCGATCTCCGGAGCGGTGATCGTCACGACGCCGCAGGACGTGGCGCTCGCCGATGCAGTCAAGGGCTTGAAGATGTTCCAGGAGGTGAAGACTCCCATCCTGGGCATCATCGAGAACATGAGCGCCTTCGTCTGCCCGCACTGCAACACGGTTCATGACATCTTCGGCAGCGACGGCGGCAAGCGCACCGCCGAGCAGTACGGCGTCGAGCTTCTGGGGCAGATTCCGATCGAGACGACGGTCCGAATCGGCGGCGACACCGGCGAGCCGGTGGTGCTGACGCATCCGGAGTCCGCGACGGGTCAGGCATTCCAGCGCGCCGCCGAGCGTGTGGCCGGCCGGCTGAGCGTGGAGGCAGCCAAGAAGCCGCGCAAGCCAACGATCATGCTCCGCACGGTCCGCTAACCGGACCCACTTAGGAGTCGGGATTACGGAATCCTGGTAGGTAGCGCTCCGTCGCTCCGCGGTAACAGGACAGACCTGAGACCCGCGGGCGGCGGAGCGCCTTTTTCTCGCCGACCCCTGCTCCTGCCCGCGCCCCAACGGCCGTCACATCGCGCCCGACCAGGTATTGACATTCTTGATCAACTACTGTAGATTGCGCCGCGACAACTGAGACGCACCGCTCTCATCCAGAGGGGCAGAGGGACCGGCCCGGAGAAGCCCCAGCAACCACCCACTTCCGGGGTAGGTGCTAAGTCCGTCAGTGGTCGTGCTGGAAGATGAGGGTGTGGGGCCTCGACATGCCGGCGGCACGTGCGTGCGCTCTTCGCCCTCTTCCTCAGCAGGATGGGGGCGTTTTTGTGCGCGCGAGGTCAGGCATGGCAGAGCCCGTCACTATTCGTCAGGTGGAGAAGACGTTCCGACAGGGGAATGAGCGTCTCTCCGTCCTCCACCAAGTCAATCTCGAGATCGCACCCGGCGAGTTCGTCGCCGTCCTTGGGCCGAGCGGCTGCGGCAAGTCGACGCTCCTGCGCTTGATTGCTGGCCTCGATCGCCCCACAAGTGGCGAGGTCACGCTCGGTGGCCGCGTCGTCGAGCCGGCGGACACGCGCTGCGCCGTCGTCTTTCAAGAGCCGCGGCTCTTCCCGTGGAAGACGGTCGCGGCCAACGTCGCCGTAGGCGCGCGGCGGCTGCCGGATCGGCCCTCGATCGCCACGTGGCTGGAACGCGTCGGCCTCAGCGGGTTCGGCGACAGCTACCCGTACCAGCTCTCTGGTGGCATGGCGCAGCGGGCGGCGCTGGCGCGCGCGCTGATCAGCCGCCCGGGCGTCCTCCTCCTCGACGAGCCCTTCGCCGCGCTCGACGCTCTGACCCGCCTGCAGATGCAAGATCTGCTCCTCGATGTCTGCTCGGAAGTCGCGCCGACGGTCATCATGGTCACGCACGACGTGGACGAGGCACTACACCTCGCGGACCGCGTCGTGCTGATGGGACCGCGGCCGGCAACGGTCGTGCGGACGCTCACCGTCGATCGTCCCCGCCCGCGAGCGCGCGGCGACGCTGTCCTGGCCGCGATGCGCGACGAAATCCTCGGCTACTTCGGCTTCCTGTCGTGTACTCAGCCCGCCGCGCAACCAGAAAGCGCAGAGGCGGGCTATGCCGCGTGACGCCGCCGGCGTCACGGAGTGGGAAGGGGCGCGGCTCGGAGCCGCTTTGGTCGTCAATTCTCTGCCTTCGGGGCAGATTCCAAGAAAGGAGTGCACCGTGGTGCGAGCGCGTTGGTTGAGAATTCTGGTGTTCAGTCTCATCGTCCTCCCGACGCTCCTTGGCCCGGCCGCTGCTGGCTCGGCGCGGGCACAAGAAGAGAAGCCGGGCACGATCAAGCTGGATTACGCCTTCTACAACCCGAGCAGCCTCGTTCTGCGCCGGTTCGGCTGGATCGAGGAAGAGTTCAAGGACGAGGGCATCAAGGTCGAGTGGGTCTGGAGCGCCGGCAGCAACAAGGCGAATGAGTGGCTGCGCTCCGAGGCGGTGGACTTCGGCTCGACGGCCGGCTCCGCTGCCCTGCTTGCGCGCGCGAACGGCTCGCCGATCCGCACCGTCTACCTCTACTCCAAGCCGGAGTGGACCGCGCTCGTCGTCCGCAAGGACTCCGAGATCACCTCGATCGAGCAATTGAAGGGCAAGAAGGTCGCGGCGACGAAGGGAACCGACCCGTACTTCTTCCTCCTCCAGGCGCTGCATTCGGTGGGTCTCTCGCAGCAAGACGTCGAGATCGTCAACCTCCAGCACGCGGACGGCAAGACGGCGCTGGAGCGCGGCGACGTTGATGCCTGGTCCGGACTCGATCCCTACATGGCGCAGACTGAGATCGAGCAGGGCTCCCGCCTGATCTTCCGCAACATTGACTTCAACACCTGGGGCTTCCTCAACGCGCGCGAGGAGTTTCTCGAGAAGTACCCGACCTACGTCACGCGCATCCTCGCCCAGTACGAGCGCGCCCGGCAGTGGATTCTGGAGAACCCGGAGGAGGCCGCGCAGATCTTGGCCGAAGAGGCGGATCTCTCCCTCGAAGTCGCGCAGCGCGAGCTCTTCGAGCGCACCGTCCTGGACATCAACCCGATTCCGGGCGACGAGCAGAAGGAGGTTCTGACCCGGATCATCCCGATCTTCGAGGCCGAGAATCAGCTCTCGCCGGGCGCCGACGCCGCCAAGTCGCTCGATGAGCTCATCGATCCGCAGTTCATCTCGCAGATCGTCACGCCGCAGGCATAGGGCTCCTCTCCCGGCGCCTCCGCCACACTCCCGCGGCGGGGCTTCCTTGGGCTCCGGTCCCTCGGCCGGAGTCCAGGGACGGGAGCGGAGCTAGAAGGGTGAGGGTCTATGCTCCAACGTTCGCTCGTCCGTCCCGCCGGCCAGGCGCTGCCGTCACTCCGCCCGCGCGTCCCACCAGTCCGGATCGCGCGGGCGCTCCTCGTGCCAGTGGCGCTGCTTGTGCTCTGGCAGGTCGTCGTCGAAGCCGGGGTCTATAGCAAGAGCCAGCTACCGGCGCCGCTCGATGTCTGGGCTGCCGCGCGCCAGCTTGCCGAGGCGGGCGTGCTCTGGGAGCACTTCGAGGTCAGCATCATCCGTGTCTTGAAGGGCTTCGCGCTCGGCAGCGCCGTGGCGGTAGCGCTCGGCTTGCTCGTCGGTCTGTCGCGGCCGATCGAGGAGCTGCTCGCGCCGACGATTCAGGCGATTCGCACCGTCCCCTCGCTCGCGTGGGTGCCGCTCTTCGTCCTCTGGATGGGAATCGGCGAGCAGCCGAAGATTGCTCTGATCGCGGTGGGCGTCTTCTTCCCCGTCTACACCAACCTCGTCGCTGGCGTCCGCCAGATCGACCGCAAGCTCGTCGAGGCGGCAACCGCCTACGGCTACCGTGGGTTTGCTCTTGCTCGGGAGGTGCTGCTCCCGGCGGCGCTGCCCTCGCTCCTGACCGGGTTGCGGCTTGGGCTGGCGCAGGGCTGGCTCTTCCTCGTCGCCGCGGAGCTGATCGGCGCCTGGAGCGGACTCGGTTATCTCCTGATCGACGGGCAGAACTCGGCGCGGGCGGACATCATCGTGATGGCGATCATCGCGCTGGCGGTCGTCGGCAAGCTATCCGATTGGCTGCTTCAGATCGCGGAGCGGCGCCTGCTGCGCTGGACCGATACGTTCGGCGGCCGCGCCTAACCGCGCCGCTTCTCGCGCTCAGGACCTGCTGCTTCCTTTCGGGGCTATCTCCCTCACCTTGGCTGGACATGAACTGGGGCGGGCATCGCTCCCGCCCCGGTTCATTTGCGTTCCAATTGGCGCGATCGGCGCCTCTCACTCCTTCAGCGCCGAGTGGCCAGCCTCGTGGAACGCCCAAGAATCGATGTCGGGCGGATTTATGCCACGCTGGCCCAAGATCGTCGCAATCTGGGCGCAGTGCTCCGTCGCGTGATTGATCGCTTGCAGCAGAAAGACAGACGCGGGCATCGCGAACGGCTGACCGCGACGTATGCCGCGCACGATTCGGTCCTCGCACGACTGCTCGGCGATCTCGATGAGCGTCTCGCTCGACCGCTGTACCGATTCCCGAAGGGTGGGAAACCCCGGGAACGGATCGGTCTCGCGGACGGCGGGGCTCGGCGGATTGCCGGTCAGCGCCTCCACGTAGCGCCCCTGCGCGCCGGCCAGGTGCATCAGCGTGGCGCGGATGCTGCCGTAGGTGCCGGGCGTCTCGGCATCGAGCACATCGTCGCTGAGCCCGGCGCAGACATCGAGCATCTGCAGATTCGCCCAGAGGTTGTGCCGGAAGAACTCCACAAGGATGGATGCCATTTGCTCCCCTCTCCTTCCATATACGCGCGTCGCGTGGCTCAGTGGCCGCGCAACTTCTCCGGCGTGATGAAAATCGGGACCGAGAAGGCGGCCGCGAAGGTCTCCGGCGTCATCCCGATCATCTTCATGCCGGCTCGGTACTTCTCGACGTAGGCCGGGACGTCGGTCGCGGCGGGCGCGGCTGGATCGATGCGAGCCGTGCCCGTGACGATCACGATGTCGTTGCCCTCCGCGTTGCTGTTGAGATGAAGCGCGACGCGAGGGCTCCGCTCGATATTGGCGATCTTGGGCGTGCGCGGCCGGCTATAGATGAGAATTTCGTGGCCGTCCCAGAGAAACCAAATTGGACTCGGCTGCGGCGTGCCATTGGGGTCTACCGTGACAAGCCAGCCTACCTGTTCGTTCCGCAGGCGATGCTCGACGCGGGCGCCATAGGGGGTGCCTGTGTCGATCTTCAGCATGGCGTGCTCCTTACGAGAATTCCGAACGACTTCGCATGAGTATGACCTACCGAGGGCGAAGGACGTGAGACTGACGCGCCGGATCGCGAGTTCGGCCCGGCTCCGCTTCGAAGATTGATGGTGACCAATAATGAATCAATGCTCCATCGTCTGAGGGATGGCGGACGATCCAGCAGAGCAAGTGCGCCGGTGGCATTGACACGGAGTCCCATTTTGTTGCATATCCTGCCGGACGCCACGCGGCGAGTCTGAAGGGTTCACGGAGGAGGAGCAATGAGGTATCGGGCAACCGCGATGAAGCGGATCGGCGCATTGCTGATCGCGCTAGCGCTGGTAATGCCGTTAGCGGCATTGCCGACGCGAGCGCAGGATGCGGAAGCAAAGGTGCTGCGCATCCATCAACCGATCTATCCGGACGACTTCGATCCCCAGAAGAGCTCGTTCACGAATGAGATCGACATTCTGGCTCTTGCCTATGAGGGCCTAACCAAGCTGGATGAGAACCAGCAGACGGTTCCGGCCGCGGCCGAAAGCTGGGAGTACAACGAGGACGCGACCCAGATCACGTTCCACCTGCGTGAAGGCCTGAAGTGGAGCGATGGCTCGCCGCTGACGGCTGCCGATTTCGCCTATGCGATCGAGCGCACTTGCGACCCGAACACGGCGGGCGAGTATCAGTCGCTCCTGTTCGAGATTGTCGGCTGCGCTGAATTCGCCGCGCTTGCCGGAGACGATCCGGTGAACCCGGCCGAGTTCACGCAGGAGGAGTGGGAGGCGGCTCGCGACGCGCTCGGCGTGACCGTCATTGACGACCGGACGCTCCAGCTGAACCTCACCAACCCGGCGCCGTACTATCACACCGTCGCCTACACCTGGCCGTTCTATCCGGTCAAGCGCGAAATCGTCGAGCAGGATCCGGACAACTGGTGGCAGACGGCGGAGAACCACATCGGCAATGGCCCGTTCAAGATCGTCGAGATCATCGAAGACCAGATGATCGCCTTCGAGGCGAACGACAACTACTGGCAGGGCCGGCCGAAGATTGACCGGATCGAGTACATCTACATCGCCGATGCCGGCGTGGCGCTCGAGGCGTATCGGTCTGGTGAGCTCGAGATCGTTCAGATCGAGCCGCCGCAGATCCCTGAGGTCGAGGCCGATCCTGAACTCAGCGATGAGTATCTGGTCTACCCGACCGGCTCGACCTACAGCCTGCAGTTCAATCTGACGATGGAGCCGTGGCAGGACAAGAAGGTTCGCGAGGCCTTCTCGTATGCCATCGACCGCGAGACCCTCTGCGCTGAGATCCGCAGCGGCGACTGCACGCCGACCCTGAGCTGGATTCCGGAGGGCGTCCCCGGCTTCATCCAGACGGACAAGTACGGGTTCGATCCTGAGGCCGCTCGCCAGGCGCTGGCCGAGTCCACCTACGGTGGCCCGGAGAACCTGCCGGAGATCAAGCTCTATTACGCCAGCGACGTTTCCGGTCGCCAGGAGCAGGCCGAGTGGCTCGCCGGCCAGATCCGCGACATCCTCGGCGTCGAGCTGACGCTGGTCCCGACCGACGGCACGACGCTGATCGACCTGCGCAAGAATCCGGAGACCTTCCCGCACCTGCTCTATCCGAGCGGCTGGATCCAGGACTATCCGGACCCGCAGAACTGGCTGAGCGTCTACTGGAAGTGCGACGCCACCTTCGCTCAGCGCTTCGGTTACTGCAACCCGGCGTTTGACGAGCTGGTGTCCAAGGGCGACGTCACGGTCGATCCCGAGGAGCGCATCGGCTACTACGAGCAGGCGAATCAGATTCTGGTTGACGACGTGCCCGGTCCGTTCCTGTTCAACCAGGCGGCCGTCTTCGTCGTCAAGCCGTACGTCGTTGGCTACACGCCGAACGCGAGCGAGGTCGAGTGGCCTGGTCAGTTCGGCTCGCTGATGACGATCGACATCGACCTGGCGCAGAAGAACGCGTAACCGTGAGCCGCGAGCAGCTCAGCACTCGCCCGTAGGCGCCACGGCAAATCGCGAGGCCGGTAGCGGTTGGGCCGTAGCCCTCCGCTGCCGGCTCCCGCGTACTACGCGCTGAGCTCCCCGCGGCCGCACTTGGGGCGGCGATGACCTCCTATCTCATCCGGCGTGTTCTCTGGATCATCCCCGTTATCGTGACGGTGGCCGCGGTCACGTTCTTCCTGATGTATCGAGCGCCTGGCGGCCCCTGGAGCCAGGAGAAGCCGCTGCCAGCCTCGACCGTGCGGCGGCTGAACGCGAAGTTCGGCCTCGACAAGCCCCTCTGGGTCAACCCAACGGCCGCCGAACGAGCGTGGGACGACGGCGTCCGCAACCCGCTACGCCTCGGGCGTGCCTTCCTCGACAGTCAGTTCTTCAACTACATGTTCGGCGTGTTCCGTGGCCATCTCGGCCCTTCGTACGCGTCGAAAGGCGCGAAGAACGTCGAGGATGTGATCCGAGAGAAGTTCCCGGTCTCGGCAAGAATCGGCCTCGTAGCAATCACCTTCGCGGTCATCGTCGGCGTTCCGCTCGGTATCATCAGCGCCTTGCGCCAGAACACCTGGGTCGACTACCTGAGCCTGTTCACCTCGACCATCGGCATCTCGGTGCCAACATTCGTGACGGGGCTCTTGCTCCTGATATTCCTGAGTCGCAATTTCGGCGTTTCCCCGGTCCGCAAGCCACATGAATGGGACGGCCTCGGTCCCGCCTATCTCGCGCCCGGCATCATCCTCGGGCTCGGGACGATGGCATTCGTCACTCGCCTGACCCGCACCAGTATGCTCGAGATCAAGCGGCAGGATTACATCCGCACCGCGCGCGCCAAGGGCCTAGCGGAACGGCCCATCGTCCTACGGCACATGCTCCGCAATGCGATGATTCCGGTGCTCACCATTCTCGGGCCTGCCGCCGCTGACCTGGTCACCGGCTCGATCATTATCGAGTCCATTTACGGTGCGCCTGGACTCGGCCGAGAATTCGTCGATTCAATTAGTAAACGGGACTACTCGATGATCATGGGGACGGCGATTTTCTACGCGGTGCTGATCGCGTTCGCGAACGTCCTCGTTGATATCAGCTACGGAGTAATCGACCCGCGCATCCGGGTCCGACGGTAGAAGAGGTAATCGCCCATGTCGTCACCCGCCGTCTCAGCTACCCGGAACGTCGCGGAGGACGTACGCGGCCTCGCCGCGTTGAGCGAAACGCGGCCGGCGCGTAGCCTCTGGAGCGATGCGTGGCGCCAATTCCGCCGCAACAAGATGGCGGTCGCGGCCGTGATCTATCTCATCTTCCTCGCCTTCGTCGCGATCTTCGCGCCAGTCATCGCCCCGCACAACCCGGTTGAGTCCAATGTCCAGGAGGCGGGAAGATATCGCCAGGCCGCCTGGATTGATGATCCGAATCCCAAGCGGACTGGAACGTGGGAGTACCCACTCGGCACGGACTCGATTGGGCGAGATGTCTTTAGCCGGCTCGTATATGGTACGCGCATCTCGCTCGTCGTCGGCTTCATCCCGATGATAGTGATCTTGACGATCGGCGTGCCGATCGGCCTCGCCGCGGGCTACATCGGCGGCCGGGTCGATAATCTCTTGATGCGCATCACCGATGTGGTCTACGCCTTCCCAGCCCTGCTTTTCTTCATCGTGATGCAGGTCTCGTTCGGCGACACGAGGTTTGGCCGGCTCTTCAACGGCCTTATCCTGCTCTTCGTCACGCTCTCCATTGTCAATTGGACGGGAGTCGCGCGCCTGGTGCGAGGCACCACCCTGTCGCTGAAGGAGAAGGAGTTCATTGAGGCGGCGCGCGCGAGCGGGGCATCGGCCTGGCGGATCATCCTCCGTCACATCCTGCCGAACGCGCTTGGCCCGATCATCGTCGCCGCCGCGTTCATCGTTCCCGGGGCGATCATCTCCGAGGCCGTGCTGACGTACCTCGGTATCGGGCTCCGGCCCGATGTCAGCCTGGACGCGCCATTCCCCTCCAGCTGGGGGCAGATGATCTACGACGGGAAGCAGAACTACAACGTCCAGCCCTGGATGCTGATCGCCCCGAGTCTCGCGATCGGGCTGATCACCCTCGCGTTCACCTTCGTCGGTGACGGCCTGCGCGACGCGCTCGACCCGCGAGAGCAGATCTAACAACCATCAGCGCCCTCGTCTCAGCCCCCGCGCTCATCAACCTCGTTGTTGACGAGCGCGGAGTGCCGGTGAGAGGGCGCTGATGACTGAGAATTACTCTTCCACCGCTTCGTGCATCGCGAAGACGGCGCCGGTTGGGTCAATCGCCCAAGCGACTCGCCCGATCGTCGGGACCTCGATGATCGATCCAATCAACTGCCCGCCGAGCCGAGTCACGTCAGCGCGCGCCTTCTCGACATCAGCGACGCGGAAATTGATGAGCCACAACGAGGCCGGCAACTCCGCGGGTTTGGCCATTACGCCACCCTCCAGCCGCTCGCCGCGCTTGAAGACCGTGTACTCTTGGCCGCCCATGTCGTATTTCTCAGTGGTCCAGCCAATGACTTCGGTGTAGAACCGCACCGCGGCGTCGACATCAGACGTGAGGAGCTCCGTCCAGGTGATTCCGCCAACCGGCGGTAGCTGCGGCTCCGGATCCTCTCCCGTCGCTGTCGCGTCGGAGAACGGCGCGATTGCCGCCCCTTGCGGATCGAGGATGATGGAGAAGCGCCCGACATCCACGATGTCCCGCGGCTGAACGATGACCTGAGCGCCGAGCGCCACCGCCCGCTCAGTCGCCGCGTCCACATTCTCGACCTCGACGTAGGTGAGCCAATTCGAGGGAACGCCTTCCAGCTGCATCAGGCCCCCGAAATGCCCGGTTGGCCCCACCAGAAGCGGATACGTTTTCCCGTCGGCCATCGGCGTCTGCTCGACGCGCCACCCGAACAACTCGGTGTAGAACGCCTCGGCGCGCGCCATGTCCGTCGTCGTCAGCTCACGCCAGACGAACTTTCCGACCGTCGCCTTCGTCGCTGTGCTCACTGCCTTCTCCTTTGGTTTCTGGAGTCGAAGGGGTCGACCGCCCGCGGGCACTGTACGTATAGAACAACAGTTCCATCTTGTCAAGCCCGTATGTCCATCGCGGGCGCAACGCCTGGTGCCCACTTCATACTCTGAAACCGACGGAGGGCTTAGTTGTGAGACCGAGAAGGGGAAATCTCTGCTCGCTCGGCGCCAGCATCGCTCGCGGCGACCTCTTCCAGCCAGGCAATCGCCGCCCGCGTTTGGCGCAGCCGGAGCGCCAGGACGAGCTGCGTGAACTCGGGCTCGTCGCCCTCCTCGACGGTAGCGAGCTCTTCCAATTGCGCCGCCAGCGATGCTTCCAGCCGGCGGCAGGTCTCAAGCTGCTCCCCGACGAGTCGCTGGGCAAGCCGCGGGTCCAGCCGGCGAGCGAAGTAAAGCTTGACGAGGAACTCGAGGCGGATCTCGCGAGTGTGAGCCACCGGCTCGCGCAGCCAGCGCTGAAGCTCGGCGCGCCCTGCCTCCGTGATCCGGTACACCATTCGCGGCGGACGGGAGCCTTGCGGCTCCAGGGTGCCGGTCGCCCAGCCAACGCGATCGAGCTTTTTCAGGTGGTGGTAGAGCATGCCCGGCTCGAGCCGGATCACTGTCGCCAGCGGCTGGCCTTCGGCGAAATGTCGGGCCAGGTCGTATCCATGGCCGGAGCCGTCGTCCAGTTGCAGCAGTCCGAGAATGGCGTGCTCCGCCGGCATTTCGCCTGCCACAATCGTCGCCCTTTCCTCACGCGGAACGCGCCGTGGCCATGCTGGCGCATCCGTGCCCGATTGTAGCAACCCTCGCCCGGCGCCGGCTCAGCCTATCCTCGCTCGCCTACCGGGTACAATCGGCGCTTACAAAGCATGTTGTCGTAGCGGCGATCCGGGAGGTCGGAGGTGGAAGGCGAACGAGCAGCGCAAGGGCCTGAAGCGAATGTGCCGGTGCGGGAGATCATGACGACAGAGGTCGTGACGATCACGCCGGACCGGACGGTAGAGGAGGCGGCCGCGACGCTTCGGCAGCATGGCTTCGGCGGAATGCCCGTCGTGGATGATCAGGGCATTCTCATCGGGATGGTCAGCGAGTTCGATGTCATCAGCAAGCGGGGACACACGGTTGGGGAGATCATGAGCCGAGGCGTCATCAGCGTCGGCGATGAGGTCAGCGCCGATCAGGTCACCAGCTTGATGGGTCTGCACGGTATCCGCCGCGTCCCCGTCGTCCGGGACGGGCGCCTGATCGGGATCATCAGCCGATCCGACCTGCTGCGCCTCTTCACGCTCATACGCTGGACGTGCCAGTCCTGCGGCGACTACGAGCGCGGCTTCACCCGGCCGGACCGGTGCCCCCGCTGCGGCAGCACGGAGTTCAGCCTGGAACGGGAGCGCCGCTCCACCGAGGGCTTCTAGCGACGGTTGTCCCGCGGGTGGCGCCACTCGAGCGAGCGCCACCCTGGCGGCCCGTGCCTCCCCTCAACCCTGCCCCTCTCCGTGCGGCTGATACATCCGGGCGAACTCGTCGCGCGTCAGCACCATCAAGTACTCAGGGCGCGCCTCGCCAGGCACCGGGACCGTCCGTAGATACCGAAAGCCTACCTTGGCATAGGCGCGGATCGCGGATGCGTTCTCCGGATGGGGGCCGATGATGACTTGCCCGACGCGGTCATCGGCGAAGACGATCTCCGCCAGGAAGCGCCGCAGTAACGCCGGCCCCAGGCCCCGGTACAGGAAGTCGGGCTCGCCGATGAACAGGTCAACCCCCGCCGCGTCGTCGGGAGCGCCGGTCGCCGCCTGGTAATCCGGCTCATCACGGATCAGGTAGGTCTGGATGTAGCCGATCGGCCGGTCCGCGTAGGTGACGAGGAATGCCCGCGTTGGATCCTCGCCGGTAATCATCGGCGCGTACTCCGCCACGATCTCGTCGAGCGTCGTCGGGCGCAGGCCATACCACTTCAGCGCCGGCCCGTGATTCAGCCAGCGATGCATGAGGGGGAGGTCTTCGTGCCGCAGGGGACGGAAGCCAATCTGTGCCGGATCGAGCGCGCTCATTCGCTTCCCCTCCACCCGCTAGGAGACGCACCACCCGCGTCGGCCGCATTGTCACCATGGTACACGCGCAGATGGCAGGAGACGCCGCGCGTCGCTCGCGGTATCGTTCTTCGTACGGAACATGCGAAGAAGCGCGGAGGGAAAGCATGCGGATCGAGTTACGGCAGGTGTCGCCGCCGACGATTGACGTCCCCGTCGAGCGGCCGGAAATCAGCGAGGAGGAGTACATCGCTCGCGCCCGCGCGCTGTATGAGGCGGTTGGCCTCGATTGGGTCGTCGTCTACGGTGACCGCGAGCATGCCGGCAACCTGCTCTGGCTGACGGGCTATGACCCGCGCTTCGAGGAAGCGATTCTGCTCCTCGGCCCTGCCGACAAGCGCGTCCTCTTCGTCGGCGTCGAAGGCGTGGACTACACGGCAATCGCGGGTCTACCGATGGAAGTTCGCTTCTATCCCCCGTGGAGCGTTATCGGTCAGCCGCATACCGACGCTCCGACACTCGCCGAGATGCTGCGCGAGGCGGGGATGAATCCGGGCGACCGGGTCGGTGTCGCTGGCTGGAAGACGCTCGATCCTCGCGAGGTGGATGCGCCGAGCGCGCCAGCGTTCGTGCCGGCGATGCTGCCCCGCATCATCGAGCGCGTCACCGGCACCCGCGCGACCGATGTCACCGATGCGCTCATCAATCCGGAGACCGGGCTTCGGATCCGCAACTCCGCCGCCCAGATCGCGGCGTTCGAATGGGGCGCGGCGCGGGCATCCGCCGCGGTGCTGCGCGTCGTTCAGGGCGCGCGTCCGGGCATGACGGAGTTTGAGGCGGCCGGCCTCTTCGGGTACCAGGGCGAGCCGTTGACGGTTCACCCGCTCGTCATCTCCGGCCGCGACCGGAGGATTACGCTGCGCTCCCCATCGGCCCGCGTCCTCGAGCACGGTGATGCGGTCACGACAGCGATCGGCTATTGGGGCGGTCTCAGCTGCCGCGCCGGCCTGCTGACCGATACCGTGGACGAGGCGTTCGTCGAGCAATACGTGCTGCCGTACTACCGGACGCTCGCGACCTGGTTGACGACCGTCGGGATCGGCGTGACTGGCGGCGAGATTCAGGCAGCGGTCGACGCCGCGCTCGGCGACGCCCCGTTCCACTCCTTCCTCAATCCCGGCCACCTGACGGCCTACGAGGAATGGCTCCATTCCCCGGTCAGCCCAGGCAGCACGATCCCGCTCCAGTCCGGCATGGTCTTCGCGGCCGACATCATTCCGACGCCGCTGCCACCACATTACGCGCTCAACAGCGAGGACACCATCGCGCTCGCCGACGAATCGCTCCGAGACGAACTCGCCCGCGACTTCCCGGCGACTTGGGCGCGGATTCAGGCCCGTCGCGCGTTCATGGAGGAGAAGCTCGGCCTCGAGCTCCGTACGGAGGTGCTGCCGCTGTCGGTCGCGGTGGGCTACCTGCCGCCGTTCTGGCTCACGCCCGATCTGGTCTGCGTGGTCGTGAAGTAAGGAAGGCATTTGCGCGTTGAATGGGGGCGGACGCTGCCCGATGGTCGTGGTAAAATTCGACCTGTAGCGAGCAAGCGCCGCCCTCTGCTCGGCGCCATAGCCAAGTGGTAAGGCACGGGTCTGCAAAACCCTGATCGGCGGTTCGAATCCGCCTGGCGCCTCCTTGTGGCACTCCGGAACCGGAGTGCCATCGTCTTTGTCTGACCCCCATCTCTTGGAGGTCGCCACATGCCTGGCGAAGGGACAAAGCCGGCGACGATCGGTCAGCGGCTCGGCTTTGACGGCAAGCTCGTGCGCGTCCGCGTGGACGAGATTCGCCTCCCCTCCGGCCGCATCGCCACGCGGGAGGTCGTCGAGCATCCGGGCGCGGTCGCCATCGTCGCCGTCACGGACGACGATCACCTCCTTCTCGTCCACCAGTACCGCCACGCCGTGGGCGAGGCGCTGCTCGAGATTCCGGCTGGTACGCTCGAGCCGGGCGAGCCGCCGGCGGAGACGGCGCGGCGGGAGTTGATCGAAGAGACAGGGTATGCCCCCGGTCAGCTGGCCGAGATCGTCTCGTTCTTCCCCACGCCCGGCTATTCCTCGGAGCGGATCGTCCTCTTCCACGCCACCGGTTGCCACCCCGTGGAGCACACTCGCCCGGAGGATGAGCCAGCCGAGCTAGTACGTTTGCCTCTCGCGGACCTCTCCCGCTTGCTCGCGCCAGGCCCGGAGCAGATTCGAGACGGCAAATCCCTGATCGGCCTGCTTTGGCTCGCGACGCAGGTCGCTCAGTGAGACTGACCAGCGACGTACGTACACCCAGACCGTGCTTTCTACGGCGAAAGCCGCTTCTTGACTTCGCGACACATAGTACTTTCCCGCCATCGGCCGCCTGGGACCATTTTCGACACCCGTCCTACCGAAATTCCCTATACCAAAGGTCGGATGGGCCCGCTACGTTTGTAGCTAGGAAAGCCGGGATCACCTCCGTCGTGGGCGACAAGCTAGACGTATCGGAGTTGTGGCGATCTCGGGTGGCTACCGCCACGGGAGGTTGTGTGCGTGGCGGACATGGGGCCGTGGGGAGAGGGCTGAGACGATGTTGCAGCGACGGGTGATGCTCGTTGACGATCATCCGATGTATCGCCGCGGGTTGCGCCGCCTGCTCGAGGAGTCTGGGCGCTACCAGATCGTCGCGGAGGCGGAGAGCGGTCACCAGGCGATCCATCTTGCCGACGTTCACCATCCCGACCTCATCATTCTCGATGTACAGCTCCCTGGGGTGACCGGTCTCAAGATCGCCCGCGTGCTGCGCCGGCAGCAGCGGCACGCCAAGATCGTCTTCCTCTCGATGCACATGGACGACGACCGTCTCTTCGATGCGATCCGCGCGGGAGCCGTCGCGTTCCTGACCAAGGACATCGACAGCGATGCGTTGCTCGATGCGCTGCGGCGCGTGACGCAGGGCGAGAACCTGATCAACCCGTTGATCTTGGCCCGCCCGCAGCTCGCCTGGCGCGTGCTGTCGGAGTTCCGGCAGGCCGCGGATCACGGCAATGGCAACGTCGCGGATCGGCTCGACGGGCCGATCCCGCTCTCCGCGCGCGAGATCGAAGTGCTCGATTGCGTCGCGCAGGGTCTGTCGAACAAGGAGATTGCCAACGCGCTCTTCGTCACCGAGCAAACGGTCAAGAACCACATGACCTCTGTCCTGCGCAAGCTCGATGTCAACGACCGCGTCCAGGCGGTGCTGTACGCGGTGAAGCACGGCTGGATCGAGATCGGCCCGCAGCGGTACGCTCAGGTCGAAGTTCCCAAATCTGCCTAATCCCCATAGGTCCAGCGGGGGTCGAGGAGGGGAAAGGGGAGGTCCGCAAGGGCCTCCCCACTCCGTGTCCATGAGCGATCTCAGCGCCGGCTTGCCGCGTCTCGCCAACGCCGAATAGGCATAATGGCGTGGGATACCAGCGCGACACGAGGAGGGACGCTGTGGGCAATGAGCCGCTGTTGATCGCGACCGAGCGGTGGATGGAGGAGCATCCGGGCGCCATTGCTGGCGTGCTCGCGCTTCGACTGGATGCCCCGCCACGTGGCACTCCCGAGCTGGATCGGGCACGGGCGGAGCTCGAAGAAGAGCTACGGCAACGCTACCACGGCCAGACCCGAGCGCAGATCCGGTCCACCGGCCATCTTCCGGCCTACGACGCCTATTACCGCCGCTTCGACCAGACCTACCATGTCCTGATGCAGATCGAATCGGTCGCGCTCAAGGGCAAGCCGATCGCGCGCCGCGGGCCATTGGTGGAAGCGGGCTTCTTGGCCGAGCTGGCGACCGGCATCCTGACCGCCTCGCACGACCTGGCGGAGGTCGCGCTCCCCATCGTCATCGATTCGGCCACGAGCGACGATCGCTACACGCTGTACAACGGTCAGGAGGCGGCCACGAAGCCCGGCGACATGCTGATGCGCGATCAGCACGGCATTCTGACAACCATCATCCAAGGCCCTGCCGCCCGCGCTCGCGTCCAACCCGAAACATCGTCGGTCATCTACTGCATCTACGCGCCGCCGGGGATCGGACCGGAAGCGGTCACCGATCACCTCTCGCGCATCGAGCACTACGTCCGCATGGCCGATCCGGCGGCCACTCAGCTCGGCATGACGGTGCTCGAGGCTCGCTGAGCGGCACGCACATTGCGTGACCCTCGCCGGAAGGCGCAACCCGCCGCGATGCGCTCGCTGGCGCGCCTTCCCCAACCGGCGAGCGGAAGGGAGACCCGCCATGATTCACGAGCAATCAGGGGAGCCGAGCCACATCCATATCCGCGCCGAAATGGGCTCGTCGGAGCCGCGCCCCCTTGACCATGAGGAGGCTTACCACAGCGGGGCTGAGGACGCCTCGGCGCCAATCGCGCTCGTCCGGCAGGGCATGCGGGTCGTGGACGCCGACGGCGAGGAGATCGGCAAGGTCGCGTATGTGAAGATGGGCGATCCGCAGGCAGTCACCCTTGCCGGTCAGGAGCCGACCGGCGAAGGACTCTTCGACACGCTCGCGGAATTGGCCGGGTCGGAGGGCGAGCCAAAGGTGCCGTCGCCGGCGCGCGAGCAGCTGCTGCGCACCGGGTTCATCCGCATCGACGCCAAGGGATTCTTCGCCTCCGACCGCTACGCGTCGGCCGACGCGATCGCGAGCGTGACGGCCGGCACGGTCGTGCTGAAGATCGCGAAGAACGATCTGATTGAGCAGGATTGAGCGGAGACAGAGCCGACGCCCACCTGACTCCGCTCACTTCATGGGCGAGACAGGCCGCGGGACCAAGTTCTCCGCGAAGGCGTAGAGCACCGCCTGGGTGCGGTCCCGCACGCCGATCTTTTGGAAGAGCGCGGAGAGGTTGTTCTTGACCGTGCTCTCCGCCAGCGAAAGCTCAGCCGCGATCTGGCGATTGTTGTAGCCAGCGGCCAGGAGCCGCAGGAGCGCCAGCTCGCGCTGCGTGAGGCCGCCATCGCGATGCCCGTCTTCCGGCTGGCGCGTCACCATCCGGTGATATTCCCGGATCAGAATCGGGGCCAAGGCCGGGTCGATCGCCGAGCCGCCGGATGCGGCCAGCCGCACAGCGCGCACGACATCCTCCGAGCGCGCATTCTTGAGCAAGTAGCCCTTCGCGCCGGCGCGCACCGCCTGGATCGCGTAGTCATCCTCCCAGAACATCGTCAGCACGATGACGCTCGTCTGCGGGCAGAGCCGCGTCACCGCCTCCGTGGCGCGGATGCCGTCGACGATCGGCATGTTGATGTCCATCAGGATGACTTGCGGCTCGAGCTCCTTCGCCAAGCGGATGGCCTCTTCGCCGTTCGCCGCCTCACCAACGACGTCGATATCGCCGGTCTGCTCGAGCAGGCGCCGCAGTCCTTCCCGGAAGAGATGGTGATCGTCCGCGAGGAGCACGGTCAGACGGCTCCCGCCGTTCGCCCCCGCTCCGGACCCGTTGCTAGCGGCTTGTCCAAGCGCCGATGGAATGTTTGCTGATCCGTTGTTGTTCAACGCTGTACCTCCGGCTGCTCGCCGCACTTACCGCAGCCCTCACGCGACTCATCTGCTATCGCTTGCCTGCCGCTTGAGCGTCCCGGTCGTCCCCGAAGGCAAGGGGATCCAGGCTTTGACCGTCGTGCCGCTCCCCTTCTTGGAGCCAACTTCGAGGCGGCCGCCCGTCTCTTCCGCAAGCTCCTTGATCTGCTCTAACCCGAAGTGGCCGGCCGGAGCCGCTCCCTCGAAGCCGACGCCGTCGTCAGCCACCTCGATTTCAATCGCCCCGTCGGCCCGGCGCACCTCGAGCTGTACGCGGTCCGCTTGGGCATGCTTCCGCACGTTGTGCAACGCCTCACGCACGATACCAACAATCGCGCGTTCGATTTCCGGCGCCAACCGCACGCCGCTGACGTGATCGAAGTTCACTTCCAATCCCGGCGCGGTCGGCGCCATCTCGGCGAGCAGCTCGCGCAGCGGGCCGGTGATGCTCGGCGCTGGTGGCTGCGACGAGCGCAGCTTGCCGATCGCCTTCCGCATGCCCAGGATCGCGCGGTCGATCAGATCCCGCGCTTGTCGGACATCGGCGGCTGTTGCCTGATCCTCGCCGAGCGTCTTGATCAGCCGGTCGAGCGTCAGTCCCGCCAGCGTGAGGTCCTGCGTCGGGCCATCGTGAAGCTCTCGGCCGATCTCCTTGCGCGCGGCCGTCAGCTCTCGCTCGTGTTCCGCGCGCGAGATCGACACATCCAACCGCTGCCGCAGGACGATGCCCTCGAGCGCCTGCGCGGTCACCACGCCGATCGCGCCGATCATCATCCGCTCGGCCGGCGTGCTCGCGGGAGTCTGTTGCCCCGCGCCCGCTAACACCAGCGCCCCGAGCAGCGAGTCGCCCCGCACCAGCGGGACAACGAGCAAGGGAGGCTGCCCCTCGACCGCGAATGTCCCCGGTCCAGTGCTCGGCTCGCCGGGCGCGTGCGCCGCGATCCAGCGCTGATGCAGCGCTGCCGACGCCGCGTCGATCGCAGGTCGCGGCATCGCCGGCGGAGTGGCATACGCGACGCCGAAGAGACCGCGGTCGTCCGGGCGCAGCAAGGCAACGCTGCTGACGCTCCCGAGTCGCGCCGCAAGCCCGCACGCCGCCCGGTAGATCGCTCCCGGCGTCCGGCCGGCCGCGATTCCTGCCAGGCCACGCGCGAATGCGTCGCTGGCGCGGTATGTCGCCTCCTGTCCCACGTCCACCGACACCGCCAGTCTTGACGCCGGCTCTGATCTCACTCTTACCTGCATTCACCTACTCCGCTGCCCGGCTTCTCTCGTCCGCCACGTCCAACCGGAGGCGAGCGGATGATCGGGGATCCGGCGCCCAGTCTGGCGGCGATCGGCCACCTGGCCAATTCCCAGGGGTTAGCCAGCCAAACCTCCCGATCGCCCTCCATCCTACTCAGCGACCTTGTGCCCGATAAGGCAACGCAACGAGACTTTGGTCACAAACGTCGGGCAGTTCGTCCGGACGACATCAGGATCGGCAGGCTGTAGGATTGCCAACAGGACAACCGTTGACTGTTCATCTGGAGCGTTCATGATCGAGCTGACATTTCTCGGAACGGGCACATCGAACGGCATCCCGGTGATTGGCTGTGACTGCGCGGTTTGCACGTCCTCCGATCCCCGCAACCACCGGGGCCGCACATCGGCCGTCGTGCGCTACGGCGGGCACACCATCCTGATCGACACCGCGACCGAGCTCCGGCTGCAGGCGCTCGCGACCGGCCTCAAGCAGATCGACGCCGTCCTCTTCACGCACGCCCATGCCGATCACACGGGCGGCTTCGACGACCTCCGGCGCTTCAACGAGATCGCCGGCCGGCATCTCCCGGTCTATGCCTCGCCAGAGACCGCCCGCGCCCTGCGCGAGCGCTTCGCTTACGCGTTCGTGGACCAGTACACGTTCTATGGCGGCAAGCCGGACCTGACGCTGACCGTCGTGGAAGGCCCGTTCTCCCTCTTTGGCCTGGAAGTCGTTCCGATCCCGGTCGAGCACGGCCGGATGTCCGTCACCGGCTATCGCTTCGGCCCACTCGCCTACGTCACCGATGCGAAGCGCATTCCGCCTTCATCTCTCGCGCTGTTACGGGATCTCGATATCCTCGTAATCAACGCGCTGCGGGAGCGCCCGCATCCCACGCACATGAGCCTGAGCGAAGCCGTGGCGGTCGTGGAGGAGCTACGGCCGCGCGCCGCCTACCTCGTCCATCTCAGTCACGAGCTGAGCCACGAGCGCGCCGAATCGCTGCTTCCGCCGGGAATCGCCGTCGCCTACGACGGGCTGCGCATCCGGACATCCGTGCCCGCGCCACTGATGTCAGACCACGACCGCGATTAGCGTGCGAGAAGCGGCCAACGCGAGGTCTCTTGCCGGCTGCTCAAGCGGTCTCGCGCCGGCGCCAGCGCCATGCCAGCCCGAGAATGAGCGCGGCGCAGGCGAAAACGACCGTCTGGAGCATCCGACCCTCCGGGTCGTCAACCATCACCGCTTCGACCGCGATCCAGCCGAGCAGGATGCATCCGGCCGCGAAGGAGGCGACCAACGCCAGCGGATGCCGCGTCCAGGCCAGCCAGGCAGCGACAAGCTGGCTGCCCCCGACCACGAAGATGAGGATCAGCGCCGGGATGGTGAAGCTGGAGAACGGGGTTCCCTCCAGCGCCTCGCGCGGCATCCCGATCCAATCTCCCAGCAAGCCGATCCCGCCGCCGATAGCCGAGAAGCCCATCAGCGTCTCGACGGCGATCAGGAGAAGTGGGCGACGTGCCGGACGTCTCTCGCTTCGTCCCAGGCTGCGCGTCCAGGATTGAGCGACCATCGCCACACCTCCCATCGTCGCGCAGCCCGTTGCCGCGTATGCTCGGATCTAGTACCGCTCAGGCCGGTCGTATTCGACTTCGGTGATCCGCAGCCGGATGTACGGATAGTCGCCAGTGTCCCGCGCGTAGACAGCCTCTCCCTCGACCGGAACTCGGACGCCAGCGAACTCCCCATAGTCGGTCAAAGGCGTCGACCACAGGTTGTCTTTGCCATCCTCTCGGTCGTAGCGCTCGGCCGTCATGTTCGTCAGCCGACCCTGCTCGTCGAAGAAGAACGTCGCGGACGCGCTGACGCCCCCATAGCTCATCGTCGCCAGCGCCGACTCGGTGTCGATCGCTTCCCAGGTGATGTACGGGCTGATCGCCGCGGCCGGGAACCACATGATCTCGTTGAGGTAACGCAGCAAGGCTCCCACGTCCATGTCCGGCCCGCTCTCCTTCGCGACCGAAACGAGACCGAAGAGCCGCATGTCCATGCTCCCCTTGCCGCCGATGTAAGCATCGCGCCCAACGACATAGACCAGCGGAGCCATCTCCATCTTTACGGACCAAACGTATCCCGGCGGGTCGGTGGTGTAGTACTCCTCGGCCGTGAAGGGGAACCAACCGCGATCCCCAAGCCGTAGCTCCCCCTCCTGCTTGAGCCGCACGACAGCCGGGCGATCTTTCCCGACAACGCCGGAATAGCGCAGCCACCGCTGAACGGGCTCCGGCAATTCCTTCAGGTCAGCCTCGGTGATGACGACCTGCTCGGCAGTCGCGCTGGCGGCGAAGAGATCGTCTATCTCTCGCTCGATCCGTCGCTCCGCCACGATCCGCCCGCCGACGGACGCCGACGCGGCCACGATGGCTACTGTAGCGATGGAGCCGATGATGACCTTCATGCCCTTACTCATTTGGACCCCTCGCCAAACTCAGCGCCCCGAGCAGAGATCGCGCACCCCGGTTGCTGATCCGCATCGCTCTTGACCTCTGCCATGGCACATCGCCCTTTTCCGTGCGGCGCCCCGACACGCGCAGCGTAGTGCCGCGAGAGTCCGGAGACCGTCACACCGAGAGCGGGGGCGTTACAAGAGCGCCACAATGATGACAAGACCAGGGCGAGGTCGCAGGAGGCACGATCGGCAATGGCGCTCTCGCCTCGGAGCAGCGCCGTGCAGCGTTTCTGACACGACGGCTGCCCACAATGCGTCATCGCCGGGACGCGCCGCGCCCTACGCTGTCATCACAAGTCGGCGGAACAGGTGCCTGGATACCGGCTCGGGAGGCGCGAGATGGCGATCATCCAACCACGGCGCTCCTCGATTGCGCATCCCGGTGGTCTCCGCTTGCGGCTTCACCGCGTCGTGCGGCCGCTGCGCGCTACCGCGCGGACAGCCGTCTTCTTCCTCGACGTCCTGCCGATGCTCCCCTCGAAACCCATCGCCTGCCTGACGCCGGAACCGGTGGTCGAGCGCGTGCGCTACCCAACGCCGAACGGTCAGGCCGAAGGCGATCTCTACCGGCCGCCGGGCGCCGGTCCTCACCCCGGCATCGTCGTCTGCCTCGGCGTCGTCCCGTTCGGCGTCGATCATCCGCAGGTGCCACGCCTGGGCAAGGCTCTCGCCCGCGCCGGCTTCGCCGCGCTCCTCTACTGGTCACCAGCGATGCGTGATTTGCGCCTCGACCCGGTGGACATCGCCGGGATCGCCCGCGCCTATCAGTGGCTCGTCGAGCAGCCGTTCGTTAGCCCGGCCAGGAGCGGACTGCTCGGGACGTGCGTCGGCGGCTCCTTCGCGCTGATGGCCGCCGCCGACCCCTCCATCCGCGACCGCGTCGCCTTCGTCGTCGCTTGGGCGCCCTATGGCTCGATGTGGACCCTCGCGCGCGATATCGCCAGCGCCACTACCTCGCCGAACGGCATCCCTGCCCCGTGGCCCGTCGATCCGCTAACACGCAAGGTTTACGCTCGTTCCGTAACGGCCGCCCTCGAACCAGAAGAGGCGGAACGACTGCGCGCGGCCTTTGGCGAGCGCACCAAGCAAGCGCTCCCGGACGAACTCTCGCCGGACGGTCGAGCCATCTACCCGCTCTTGACGGCGCTCGACCCTGGCGCGGCCACGGCGGCGCTGGAACGTCTGCCACCCGCGATGCGGCAGCGCCTCGATACGCTCTCGCCCGTCTCGTACTTGCCGGGTATTCGAGCCCCGCTGATCGCCCTCGCGCACGACCGCGACGACACGGTGATCCCGATCGAGGAGTCGCGACAGCTGGCGGCAGCGCTTGCTGGCCGGCCAGGCGTCCGCTTCACCGAGTTCACGATGTTCCAGCACCTGGACCCGAGCAAGGTGCGGCTGCCCCCGGTCGCCCTGGCACGCGAGCTGGCCAAGTTCGCTCGCGCGGTCTATCCGCTCTTCCGCCAAGCAGTAGAGGCGTAGCCAGGAGCGGTGAGCGCGGGCGCGCTACTCGTGCACCCAGACCATCGTCCCGAGCGGCGCCCAGTCATAGAGAAACGCGGCGACGTCCAGGGGCAGGTTGACGCAGCCATGACTCATGCGCTGACCGAAGTTGTTGTGCCAATAGGTGCCGTGCAGCGACTCGGCGTCCATGTTGAAGTACATCACGTGCGGCACGTCCTCAACGTCGTACCCCAGGACGCTGCCCGGCGGCGCATCTTCGAAGGCGATCACTTCGCCGGTCTCGCTCTCGAAGCCGCGCATGTCTTGCTCCGGATACTTGAGACGTACGTGGAACACGCCAAGCTCGGTCTCGTTTGGCGGCAATCCCGTGCTGACAGGAGACGACATGATCAGCGTGTCCCCCTGATATGCCCAGAGCATCTGCCGGCTGATGCTGACTTCGATCCACTTGCGTCCGGTCGCCTCGGTCGGATCGCCGAGCGGATTCGGATTCCGCGCTTTCAGGAAGAACGACTCTCTGAAGGTCGGCAACCCGTTGCGCGGCACTGGCTCGGTCGGGATGCCAAGCTCATCGGCCATCTCCCGAGCCAGCGGCGCCAAGCGCACGCGGCCGTCCGCATGCCGCATCAGCAGCGCTCCGCTGAAGTACTGGACGACGACGCCGCGCTCCGCGACCGGCTGGCTGAGGGGATCACCCAGGTAGTACCAGCCCTCGTGCTCCGCGTACCAATCGTAGAAGGCGCCGCTGACCGTGTGCCCGGTCAGCTCGGAATAGAACCCGCCCTCGGCGATCGCGCGGGCCGCCGCCCGGCTATCCGATGGCAGCGGCGTCCAGGCCGCGTGCCGGCGGTCGCCCCCGCCGAAGCCACGCCGCCCGTCGCGGCGCATGTCACCGCGCCGAGCTTCGAGCGCCGGCTCCCCGATCGGCATCAGCCGCATGATCGGCTCATCGGTGTAGAGATACTCGGGATGGTACTGGAAGACCGCCGCTTCGAACGCCTGGCTGTAGTAGCCATTCTCCGCCGCAAACGGCTCGGAGATCGGATAGCCGTAGACAGCCGCCGCGCCATTCGCCCGCCAGTAGTCGAGCATGCTGCCGCGTAGCGTGTGGCGCGTCTCCGGGACATAGACCTGGTACTCGCTCTGGCCGATGTCCGGCGGCAGCTCGACCGTAGAGAGGTCGTTCACAATCACGGCCTGCTGCTGCGCGGCTGCCTCCGGCTGCCACGGCGCCGCTAACGCCAGGAGCAGCGCCAATCCGAGCGCCAGGCGCAGGCTCCAGGCAAGGCCAATCGGACGAGAAATGGACGTCATTACGCTTCCTCCCGGCATATCAATCGCGCCTTGAGAGGAAGATACGCGTCCGGTCAGCGACGGGACAAGCGCCAGATTGTCACCGGGGTGATGCGGGCGACGCTTCCGCCGTCTCCTTCGCCGTGGATTTCGTCCAATCAGCGCTCGTTACAACGGGAAGCTGCAGCGCTCGCTCCCGCTCCAGGTCTAGATTTCCGATGTGCAACGAGAGCGGCGCTTGCACCCATTTGTAAATCGACTGTAGGAAGAGCCGGACGAACTTGGCGACGTACCCGTCGAGCACCTCCGGCGGGTACTCGGGGAACATCTCGCCGATCGCGCAGCGCACCTCTTCGGGCAGCAGCTTCTCGCCAACGAAGAGGTAGAAGCAGGCGTCCAGGATCGGGAACGGCATCAGCTCCTCTTCGCCCGCCTGATCCGGCGCCAGCTCCGGACCGGCCGGCTTGGCCATCACCGCCCGAATCCCCTCGTAGCCATGCTTCTCATAGAGGTAATCGAGCAGGTAGATCACGACCGTCTTCGGCACGTTGGCGAGGACGGCCAGCGCGCCCATCAGGTCGCCGCCGATCGTCGTGTAGCCGACGGCTCGCTCTGTCATGTTGCCCGTGTTGAGGAACAGCCCGCCGGAGGAGTTCGACCAGTTCCACATTCGCTGCGCGCGCAGGCGGGCCTGGATGTTCTGCTCGGTGATCGGCGTCACCGGCTGACCGCTCTCGAGCATCGCCTGCACGGCCTCGCGCTCCCGCTCGAACGCATCGTCAATCGAGACGATCTCGAGCGGCACCCCCAGCTCCCGGCAGATCGTTTCAGCCGCCCGGCGCGTCTCCGCGGAGGAGTAGCGCGACGGCTGGTAGAACGCGCGCAGCAGCGAGCCCGGATTCTCCGGCCGGACGCGGCTGGCATAGCGATGGGCAATCAGGAGCGTCAGAAGTGAATCCCGCCCGCCGGAGAGGGAGATGCCGATCACCTTGAACGCGCCCGTCTTCTCGAAGTAGTCGCCGATGCCGAGCGCCAGCGCGTCGAGAATGTCCTCGCACAGCTCTTCCCGCGCGCTGCGCGGCGTCTCCGGAGCCGGCAGGAAGAACGAGCGGTGCGCCGGCACCGGGTAGGTCAGGCGCTCGCGCGCAGCCGCCGTCGAGAACTCGGTCTCCGGGATTTCGATGACGGGGGGAAGCGGGTTATTCGCGACGTACTCTTCCCGGTCGTCGCGCCAGGTCGTGTTCTCCGTGCGGAGTCGCGTCGTCCGGTCGAGGTCGATGACGGCGCTGGCGAACCCTTCGCGGAAGCGCGGAGCGTCGAGGATGAGCCGGCCATTCTGGTTGATGAAGCCGCCGCCATCGAAGATCAGGCCGTCGTTCGCGCCGACGAGATTGGCATAGGCGATCGTGCACTGGTGATCCGCGGCGCGCGTCGCGATCAGCTCACGCCGCGTTTGGACGACACCAACCCGAAAGACCGAGGCGGAGACATTGCAGACCAGCTCAGCGCCCGCGTAGGTCCGCCGCTTTATCGGACCATCCGGGCTCCACAGGTCCTCGCAAACTTCCGCCGCCAGCGTGCCGAAATCGAACCGAAAGATCATGTCCCCGAACGGCGCCCCGTTGTGCTCGTCATAGTGGAGCGGGACGCCGCGGGCCATCGTCCGGCCCTCGTAGTAGATGCTGTAGGTCGGGAGCTTCTCCTTCGGCACCAGCCCCCGAATCCGCCCGCCGGCGACGACGGCCGCGCAGTTGTAGCGCAACCCCTGATGCGCGGCGACCACGCCGATGATGAAGACGGTCGGCAGCGAGGCAGTCTCCCGCGCGAATCGCTCGAGCTCGCGCCACTGCTGGTCGACGAACCCTTGCCACTGGACGAGGTCTTCCGGTGGATACCCACCGACGACTTGCTCCGGAAAGACGCCGACCGTGACCCCTTCGGCGCTCATCTCCTGAGCGAGCCGAAGCGCGCGATCGACGTTTGGCCCGACCGCGCCGACGGTCGAGTTGACGCTCGCCACCCCGATCTTGATGAGTCGCACCGGTGTCGCTCCTCGCGCAGCGCATCCCGCGCCTACCGCCCTACTTCGTCAAGCATACTCAGGCGGTATCTCCTCTGCGACTGGTGCGCCACATCAACGTTCCGCGCCCTAGGTTGGGCTGCCAGCAGGCGACCACGAGGGAAGAGACATCGAACGTCAGGCAACTTCTGGCGGACCGAACGTCTTGATGTTGTGCGCATCCGCGGCACTGCACGGAGAACGGAAGTGTGGAAGCAGGCGACGCAGCGCTTCTACGCCGTGCGATCGCTCTGCTCGGCAGACGCGGAAGCCTCTGACTCATCGCGCGCCCGCACGACCAGGACCGGCACCGGAGCTTCGCGCACCACTCGCTCCGTCACGCTCCCGAGCAGCCACCGCCCGATGCCGGTCCGCCCATGCGTCGTCATAACGATGATGTCCCCGGGCCTCGTCAACGCGTTCAGCTCCGCCGCTGGCGCACCCTCCCGCACCTCGGTCGTGACGGAGATGTCCCGCGCTCGCACGCGCTTGGCTTGTTCCTCGAGATACGCGGTCGCCGTGGAGCGAGCCTCCTCGACAGCGGCCGCGTACGCGCTCGCTGGCGCCGGGCCGACGCGGACTACCGCCCGCGGCGACGCCGCGTCAATCGCCCGCACCAGGTGAATGCGGATTCCCAGATCGTCAGCCAGATCCATCGCCACTGGCAGCGCCCGCTCGGCGGCCGGCGAGCCATCGAGCGGAACGACCACGCGCGTGAGCGGCGACTCCCTCACTGGCCGCTCCCCGCCGCGAATCAGGAGCACCGGCACCGAAGCGTGCCGCACCACCCGGTCAGCAACGCTCCCGAAGAGCGCTCGCTCCCCCGCGCCGCGCCCGTGCGTCGTCATCACAATAAGGTCGCAATCCGCCGCGGCCACGATGATCTGCTCCGCCGGATCGCCATGCTCGACTCGAAGGTGGATCTCCCGCCCCTGCCGGCTCAGCTCCGCGGCGACCTCATCGAGGTAGGCGGTGGCCCGGGCAACGAGCGCCGCCTTCCATTCCTGCCGGCGGCCGGGGCCGGCGACCAGGAGCTCGGCCGCGCCATCGGGAACCACGGAAAGCAGCGTCACCGCGCGGCTCGGAATGATCGCCGCGTAGTCCACCGCCACGTGAGCCGCGTCGGAGCCATCCAATGGAACAAGCAGGCGCCCGAACCTCATGCCCGACTCCCAGACTGCCTAGATTCCCTCGCCAGCCCGCCGGCCGCCGGCGCGCGCATTACTGGTTCCCACCGCTCCCCTCGCGGATCGAGGACGGAACGAGTACGACCGGCACAGGCGCCGTGCGGATCAGCTTCTCGGCGACGCTGCCCAAGAGCCAGCGCGCGATGCCCGAGCGCCCATGGCTCGTCATGACGATCAGATCTCCCTCGGTCAGCGCGTCCTCGATGGCGATCACGGCGGGGCCCTCGACCACCGCCGTCGTCACCTGCAAACCGGCGCGTTCCAGCCGCTTGGAGACCTCTTGGACGCTCGACTCCGCGTCGGCAATCATCTCGTCCGCGATCTGCTGGTACAGCTCGGCAGGATACGGACCGGCGGTCAGCGGCGCGGGAGGCACCGCGGCAGCGGGATTGACCGCGCGGACTACATGCACCGGCACGCTCAGCTGCGTCGCAAGCTCGGTCGCCAGCGGCAGCGCCTCGTCCGCTAGCTCCGAGCCGTCGTGCGGGATGACGATCCGCCGGATCGAAACAGGTTCAACCTTCGGCTTCTCGTCCTTCGGGCGAATGACGAGCACCGGGATCGAAGAGGTCCGCGCCACCCGATCCGTGACGCTCCCGAAGGCAAGGCGCCCGAGCGCGCCGCGTCCATGACTCGCCATCGCGATGAGCCGGCAGCCACGGCGCTCGGCCACCCGCAAGATGACATCCGCGGGATCGCCCGTGGCCATCTCCGTCGCCGGTTCCGACTTCAGCACCGGCTGCCAGCGCTGCCGCACCTCGTCCAGCATCGGCTGCGCGGCTTCCTTTTCCAGCTGAAGCACCTCGTCGGCAGGAACGAGAGTCGTGCCGAACAAGCCCCGGACGGCCTCGGGCTCCTGCATGACATGCAGAAACACCACCTCGCCGCTCTCGCCCGCGAGTGCCTGTGCATAGGGAATGACCTGCTCGGCCAGTGACGACCCGTCAAGTGGCACGAGAATTCGCATCACATCCGCTGCTCGCTGTGCGCCCGTCACGCCATCCGCTCCTTTCCACCGCCCCCCGTCGCAGATCCCGTTTCGGCAGGCTGAATCAGCCTTTGGCTGCAGGATACCGCCCTCGCGCCTCCCCCGTCGCGTAATGCCGTGCGACACGGGACCAATGGTCACAAGCAAGTGAGTTGCCTAGGCGATGAAATGTCGCCCCTGTGCCAAAAAGACATGACGGTTCGGTAATGGTATTTAGGGTCTGATTCAGGTAGTATGGTCATGCGAACGTGTGACGTTGCTCGTTTCGTCACGTTCGCTACCTATCGGCGTTGCACCTGCCCCGGAGCCGGCGCGATGCCCGCAATTCGCGCCGAGTGCGGACGGATCAAGTGCGGCGAGGCGAATAGACCCCGTAGCCCCGCTCGCCGCAACGCCAGAAGGCGAGGCGCGTCACCAGCGCGGGTGTGCAGACCCGCTGACGCGTATGAGAAGGGGGGACAATGATGAATCGAACACAAGCACGCCCGAGTCCGAGACGCTTGCTTGGCTCGCTAGCGCTGGTCGCGCTGATCGCGCTCGGCGGCCTGGCGATGGTCACCCGCCCAACCAGTGTCTTCGCGCAGGACGCCGAGTTCGTCGCGGGTGACACGGTCGTGGTCACGGCCGACGGCGATGGCCTAAACCTCCGCTCCGAGCCGGGTCTCGATAGCGAGGTGCTGGAGACCCTGCCCGATGGGACCGTCGCCACGATCACGGCTGGCCCGGAGCCGGTTGATGATCTCACCTGGTATGAGGCGGAGATCGACGCCGATCGCAGCGGCTGGCTAGCCAGCGAGTTCCTGACGGACGCCGCGACGATCGATCCCGGGTTTGAGGCCGGCGATGTGGTCCAGGTCAACACCGATCTGCTCAACCTGCGCGATGACGCCAGCCTCGACGCGGGCATCATCGACACGATGCCATCTGGCACGCAAGCGACGGTCCTTGACGGCCCCGTGACCGCGGACGGCATCCCCTGGTATCAGATCGATGCTGGCGACTTCGGGACTGGCTGGGCAGCCGGCGGATACCTGGCCCTGGTCGAAGAGGCGGACGGCTTCCCGGCCGGAACGGTCCTCGTCGTCGATGCCGATCTGCTCAACCTGCGCGATGGTCCCAGCCTCGACGCTGGCGTCATTGACCAGCTACCGACCTATGCCGCGGTGACGATCGTCAGCGGGCCGCAGGCCGCCGACGGCTACGACTGGTACGAGGTCGACTCCGACGCCGGGACCGGCTGGGTCGCTGGCGCGTTCCTCGCCAGCCCGGCCGACCTCATCGCGATCGGCGACACTGTCCAGGTGATTGATGGCGACCTCAACCTGCGCGATGCGCCAGGCCTGGATTCCGAAGTCATCGATGTCATGCCCGACGGCACGCAACTGACGGTGGTTGACGGGCCAGAAGACGCAGACGGCTACACCTGGTTCCAGGTCGAGAGCGATGAGTTCGGCTCCGGCTGGGCAGCTGGTCAGTTCCTCCAGGTCATTTCGACCGATGAGGCGACTGACGACACGAGCGACGAAGCGACTGGCGGGGAAGAGTCCAGCCTGACCACCGCTGAGACTGATTCGGCGGACGTGGCAGAGGAAACGGCCGAGGAAGCGACGCCGGCCGGCACGCCTACGACGTAGACACCGACGCGCTAACCGGATGGATGGCAGGCGGCGTGATCTTACGCGCCGCCTGCCACTTTGTTGATGGCGTCGAGGTTCTCGTCATCCGAGAGGAAGCCGACCGAGCGGAGCCGCACTTCCAGCATGCGCAGCATCTCGCTGTAGAAGTCGACGCCGGAGACGCCATAGCCCCGGCGGACGGTGGCATCGAGGTCCGCGTTTACCATCTGCAGGCCCTGCGCCGTGATCTCCGCGTATTCCTCCAGGCCGCGCGCGATGACCTCACGGGTTCGCTCCGGAGCCTCGATCATGCGCTGCCGGACGAAGCTGACGCCGATGCCGATGTGCCGCGCCTCGTCGCGACCAACCAAGCGCTGGCCCTCCAGCAGGCCGGGGAAATCGCCGAAGTTCGAGTAGCTGCCGCCCGCCAGGTTCTGCGCGGTGCGCGCGACTACCCCCTCCGCGATCAGGTGATACGCCATCACCGCGCGGATGAACGCCTCCTCGCTGCGGTCATGATGCAGCGCCCCGACCACGGCTTCGAATCGCTCATAGAAGTACGCCGCGACCGGATCGAGGTGCTCATCGGCTAGGCGCTGCGCCGCCTGGATGCCGCGCACGCCGAAGACCTCCTCATAGACGCGGAGGACGCACTGCATGTGCCGGTACTCGTCCGCCACCTGCGTGGCCAGCACGAGCTGCATCTCGTACGACGGCGCCGCGAGCAGGAACGGAGCCAGCGTGTGGGCAACGCTGAACTCAGCGTGAAACCGATGCGCGAACAGCCAGATCAGCGCCTCTTGCCGCTCGGGGTCTAATGCGCGGAAACTCTTGGCGTCGGTCGAAAAATCAATTGCTTGAACGGACCATTGCGTCCGCTCCCAATGCTCATACAAAGCCCGGAACGGTCGCGCTTGCTCCTCGAGAGCCTTCTCGTCATCGTCCAACGTCATTGTCGCGGATGCCGTCATGTCGCCCCCTTATGAAGCCGTGAACTCGACCCCCCCATCTGGAGTTTTCTGCCATCCACGCACGTCCCCGCGCCGATAGGGGCAGTTTGTGGAGCCGCGCGGTCGGTGAGTGTAGACGTGGCGACAAAGCTGTCAACCACCGATCTGTGCACGCATACCAAGTGACACGCCGCGTCCCGGTCCTCTGCTGGTCGGGTTGCGGGCGCGTCGCACATCCGTCTGAAAGCGCCCTCCTGACGGCAGCGGACGACCCTCCGCGGTGCGCTCAGCCGCTGCGCAGCGCCTTCCCTATTGTCCGCAGCGCCCGAATGGTGTCGAGCATGGCACGCCGAGAGATCATCGCCGAAGCGGGTGAAATGACGAAATGGCGGACGCCAGCTTCGACATACGCCCGCAGCTGAGCGATCGCCTGCTCTGGCGTCCCCCAGATCAGACCCTGGCTCGCCAGCTCCGTCGGCACCATGGAGATCATCTCTTCGAGATCGGCCCGCGAGAACCGCTCGGGCACGAAGTCGAAGAAGCCACGGAATCCGTCGCCCAGCGGATGCTGATACCCGACTCGCTTCCAAAGCTCAGCCGGAGCAAGCACGCCGAAGTAGCGAACGATCTTCGTCTGAAGCATCGCCCGCACCTCTTCCTCCGTCGGCGCGACGACGAGGAAGGACTGGATCGCCGGCGTAATCGCCGCCGGATCGCGCCCGGCCTCTCGCGCTGCGGCGCGGACCGCTTCCAGCTTGGTCGCGTATTCCTCCGGCGGCATCATCCCGACCGGCAGCCAGCCATCGCCGTAGCGCCCGGTCAACTGGAGCATCCGCGGCCCGATCCCAGCCACCCAAATCTCAGGCCGCTTCTTGGGAGACACGGTCAGATCGAACCGCCCGTGCTCCAGCCGGAAGAACTCGCCGGAGAAGTCGATCGGACCGGTCGTCGTGAAGCAGCGCTGGATGATCTGGAGCGCTTCTTCCAGCCGGCTGACGCCACGCCTGAAGTCGAGACCATACGGCTCGATGTTCTCGCGCTCCCCAGCGCCGATGGCGAGGATCGGCCGCCGCTTCGTCATGTGCGCAAGGGTCAACATCGCCTGCGCGATGACAACCGGGTGGCGCCGGATCGGCTCCGTCGCCGCCACTCCGATCCGGACGCGGCCCGCCCGCGCGGCGAGCCACCCTAGCGTGACCTGAAACTCGAAGAACTCGTGCGGGCTGGCATTCTGGCTCGCCATCCAGGTGAAATCTTTGGTCCAGAGGGCCGTCGGGAAAAAGTCCTGGATGTGGTCCCAGATCAGGACCGAGTCGAGCCGAAGCAGCCGGGCAGCGAACATCAACTGCCGAAGCGAGCCAAGCGGCGGCTTCGGCGGTACCGTCACCCCGATTGCGATGTTCGGCTGCGCCATCCCCTTCCCGGCCACGCCGATCGCCCTAGGTCATCGGCACTTGGCGCAAGATCTTCCCCTCGATGCGATCGAAGATCTCGTCCAGACTCTCGCCGGTGATCGTCAGCCCGTGGTTTTTCAGCCCGATCACCGCGTGACCCGGATCGGGAGATTGGCGCACGAGCTCGGCAACCGCCGACGCCAGCTCATAGGTGCCGCACGGGAAGTTCACATGCGTCGAGGGAATACCCTCCATCCACGCGTGGACGTGCAGGATGGCTCCGACCTGCGGGTGCTCCCGGTAGATCATGAAGTGCTCGATCGCATCAACGGAGACCCGCCGTGGCCGGATATTGGGCGGTACGCTCAACCGCATCGCTTTCTTGTCCGGCAGGTAGTCCGTGACCATCAGGATCTCCGTCCCGATGTCCACGAGGTGGCTCTTGTCGACGCCGCTCGCGCTCATCCAGAAGCGCTTTTCATCCTTACGAGCGCTCAGGTTGCCGTACGACAGTCCACCGATGTTGAACATCGCGCGGACGTGGCGGAAGTCCTCGGGGGAGAGGTACTCCTCGAGCGGGAACGGCGACGGCAGCAGATCGAGCTCGTCCAGCTTCTTGCCGGCGCGCGTGATCGACGCCGTGATCTCATCACCGCTCCACAGCTCCGGCTCGAGGTCCGGTACGAAGATGTTGTCGATGATGAGCTGGGATGTCGCCAGCGGCGCCAGCCGCTCCAGGATCGCGTCGAAGAACGCCGCGTCGTCCCCGGTATGCGGAACCGAGTACGACCCCTGCTCCAACGTGAAGAAGAACGCCTCAGGATGACCGCTCTTCCCCTCACGCACCATCAAAATGAAGAGGTTGGCTAGCGTCCGCAGCAACAGGGGATAGCCGGTCTTGAGGGGCTCCTCGGGGTAGCGATCGTCCTCTCCAATGCCAACGACGAAGATCGCCCGGTTCTTGCGGCGGACCGAGGTCGGCTTCGCCAGATCGACAGGATGGAGTACGATGCCCCCCTCGTCGGTCGCTTCGTTGGGCTCGATCACGTTGTAGCCGCGCTCGCGCATGGCCGACGCGAGGTTCCCGGCGAACCAGTCGCGGAGCGCTCCTTTCGGCAACGAAGCCAGTTGGGAGGCTACCACACTGTCCACGTCTCTCGTCCTCCTTAGTGAGTCATCAGGCGCGATCACGACCCGACACCGCGGCCACGACCGCCCGCGACCCTCGTGAAGTCGACCGCCATCGCGCGGGAAAGGCGAGCAGCAATTCCCTAGTTCGATTCGACGCAGGCGCTCATTCCTGCCTCGCTCGCCCGCGGCAAGGATACGTGACCGTACGGTGCCTGAAAAGGGCGAGCCTGTTTCGATGCCCGGCCGCACCCCGCCGGACCGCCCCTCACATCGTGCTATGATCCCGCGACGACGACCGAGTTTTTCCGCGCACGCCGAGGAGGTGACCGATGAACATACCGACCGGCGCCGGTGAGGATCTCCTGCGCGTTGCCGCCGTCCAGATGAACACGCGGGACGACAAGGCGGCCAATATTCAGACGGCGCTCGAGCTGATCGACCGCGCGGCTGGAACCGGCGCGCGGCTTGTTGCCCTCCCTGAAGTCTGGACCTATCTCGGGACTGATGAGGGCATTCGCGCCAGCGCTGAACCCATCCCCGGCCCGACGATCGACCTCCTCGCGGAGCGCGCGCGCCGTCACGGCATCTACCTTCACTGCGGCAGCATCTACGAGAGCCGCCCCGGCGAGCCGAAGGTCTTCAACACCACGGTCGTCCTCAACCCGGACGGCGACATCGTGGCCAAGTACAGCAAGATCCACATGTTCGACGTCGTCCTGGACGGCGTGGCGAGCTACCAGGAATCGGCAACCGTCGCGCCGGGCGACGAGATCGTCACGTTCGACCTCGATGGCGTCCGCGTCGGCCTCGCCATCTGCTACGACCTCCGCTTCCCGGAGCTATTCCGCATCCTCGCCCTACGCGGCGCCGAGGTCATCATCCTGCCCGCCGCCTTCACGATGACGACCGGCAAGGACCACTGGGAGATCCTGATCCGCGCCCGCGCGATCGAGAACACGGTCTTTATGATCGCGCCCGCGCAGGTCGGCTCCTACGCCCCCGGCAAGTGGAGCTACGGCCGGTCGCTGATCGTGGACCCGTGGGGTATCCCGCTTGCCACCGCACCGGACGCCGAGACGGTCATCAGCGCGACGCTCGACCGCTCTCTCCTCCGCAAGGTCCGACGGCAGGTGCCATCGCTGGCGAACCGCATGCCGGATCGGTATCGCTGGCCGGAGCAGCCGGCGCTGGCGAGGCAATAATCCGGGTTCAGCCGGAAAACAACGCGATCAAGAAGAGGCGCCGACCCGGTGGATTCGGAGAAGAGCCCGACCACTTGGGCATAGTCGGCGCCCATTTTTCAACCTGCATCTCTGAGACCCGACGCCTTGCCCCAGGCTGTCGTCCCTGAGCGTCCGCCGAGGGATCGCACGGCCCATTCAGCCGGGATTCGCACAGCACCGCCGCAATACAGGCCAGACCAAATGTTTTCCTCCATTACTGTTTCCTTTAGGAACGCAAATATTCGTTGACAAGACCTCATCATCGGAATAGACTTTTCATGACGAACCACTCACATCTCCTCTTGGATCTTATTACCGAGCCTATGTCGATCACCTGACTCACCTCGACGATGAAGGCATCGGCTGCTGGTCAATCCCCCCAAGCACTCATGCGCATCCAGGGGGATCCCATGATTCCCCCATGACCAAGCAGATTTTTCTGTGCCGCAGAGCTCCGATATCAATTGGTGCGTTCTCGCGAGGGCATCGCAGCCAAGGAGGTTTCGATGAGCGGACGAGAAGCCTCGATTGAGTGTGCTCCTGGGCCAGAGGAACAGCAGCCAGCCCGCATCTCCCGACGCCGGTTCTTGAAGGGCTCGGGCGCGGCAGCCGCGGCAACAGGTCTTGCCGGAGTCGGGCTCGTCGCGGAGCGAAATATCTCAGCGAGTGGTTCGGGACACCCAGAAGCTCACCATCACGCTCACTTCGCCCCATCGGACACAGCCACAACCCGACCCGTTTCCGCCAATATCGCTCTCACCTTCTTCAACCGACATGAATACGAAACAGTAGACGCCCTTACCGCACGGATCATTCCCGGCACGCCAGACGACCCCGGCGCACGCGAAGCTCGTGTCGTTGATTACATCGACTCTGCACTTGCCGGCCCGTACGGATGGGGACTCCAAACTTACCGCCAAGGACCGTACCTCGTCGTCAACGAAAGCCCCCTCGCACCACCGCCAGAGCTGATAACCCGGCGCGACGTCTACCAAGTCATTGAGGTCAGCCCCGAAGAAGCGCCTCGCTACGGTTACCAGTCCGTCCTCACACCGCAGGAGGTCTACCGTCGGGGGTTGGCAGCCGTCGACGCATATTCGCAAGAGCGATTCGGTGCGGACTTCATTGAGCTGACAGAAGAACAGCAAGACCAGGTCGTTGCCGCCCTGGCTGACGGCACCGCCACAGGCTTCGACGATCCGTCCCCGCAGGCGTTCTTCACGACTCTCCGGACCCACACCATCGAGGGGATGTTTTCCGACCCGATGTACGGCGGCAATCGCGACATGGTCGGCTGGAAAATGATTGGCTACCCCGGTGCTCAGCGCGCCTACTCTCCCGACGAACTGCGCGATCCGAACTGGCCCGGTCGGGAACCGCAGAGCCTGACCGACTTGGCTGGCTTGCATGAGCAACACGAGCAATAGGAGGACGCAGATGGCACAGCTTCCGAAGGTTGACGTCGTCACCGTCGGTGCTGGCTGGACCGGCGGAATCCTGGCGCAGAAATTGACCGAGGCGGGACTCCAAGTCGTTTCTATTGAGCAGGGGCCCTGGCGGACGGTCGAACGCGACTTCGTTCACAACCATGACGAGCTCCGTTTTGAGGTCCGCAAGGAGCTCATGGTCAACCTCTCCAACGAAACGTGGACGTGGAGACCGAGCCCCCGTCACACGGCCCTCCCGATGCGACAATATGGTTCCTTCAACCCCGGTTCAGGAGTTGGCGGAGCAGGCGTCCACTGGGCGGCCCAGTCCTGGCGCTTCTACCCCTCCGATTTCCAGTACCGCACCCATCACATCGAACGGTACGGAGAGGACAAGCTACCTCCCGGCAACCGCATTCAGGACTGGCCGATCACCTATGAGGAGCTCGAGCCGTACTACGACGCGTGGGAATACGACATCGGCGTGTCCGGGAAGGCCGGAAACATCCAGGGGCAAATTCAAGAGGGAGGCAATCCGTTCGAAGGCCCTCGGCAGCGCGAGTACCCTCTCCCACCACTCGCTCAATCCATTCCCGCTGACATGTTCACCCAAGCCGCACGCGAGCTGGGCTACCATCCATTCCCGCAGCCCACGGCGATCCTGTCGCAGAACTACACCGGCTTGTCTGGTCGCGAACGTAGCGGCTGCATCTATTGCGGCTTCTGCGTGCGCTACGGTTGTGAAATCAACGCCAAAGCGAGTGCGCTTACCGATCACATCCCCATGGCGCTCGCTACCGGGCGCTATGAGATCCGGACGGGCTGCTATGCGATTCGCATCAACGTCGGCCCCGATGGTCTCGCCACGGGTATTACCTACGTTGATCCGGCAGGACGCGAACAGTTCCAACCGGCCGACATCGTCATCCTTTCCGCCTACACCCTCTCGAACGTACGACTCTTGCTCCTCTCTCGCGATCAGCCACATCCCAATGGCGTCGGCAACGATCGCGGGCTGGTTGGCAAGAACTACACCTACCAGCTTGGCGGCGGCGGCTCACAAGCGATTTTCCGGGGTCGCAAGTTCAACCAGTTCATGGGCAACGGCGGCACCGGCGCCCTGATTCATGATTTCGAGGCTGACAACTTCGACCACAGTGACTTGGACTTCATCGGTGGCGGCTCGATCGGCTGCGGAGGCACTGGCAACAGCGTTATCGGCGCTGTCAGCTCGGTCATGGGGCCGAACGGCAAGAACTGGGGTGCTGAGTGGAAGCAAGCCGTGCGCGAAAATTGGGATAGCCGGATCTCCATCGGCATCCAGGGAGAGAGCTTGCCGTACGAGGACCAGTATCTCGACCTGGACCCGAACTATCGCGACCGCTTCGGCCTACCGCTTCTGCGAATCACCTTCGACTGGCACGAAAACGACTACAACCTCATCCGATTCATGGCGCCCAAGATGCGCGAGATCCTGCGGGCAATGGGCGCCAACGAAGAGGACATCATTACGTCAACAGAGCTCCAGCCTTACCGCATCGCGCCCTACCAGAGCACGCACAACACCGGCGGCGCCATTATGGGCACCGATCCCGGCAACTCCGTGACCAACAAGTATGGCCAGGTGTGGGATACCCCCAATGTCTTTGTGACCGGGGCAGCGCTCTTCCCACAGAATCCGGGCATGAACCCGACGGAAACCGTCTGCGCCCTGGCCTACCTTGCCGCGGATGGAATCATCAACCAGTATCTGAAAGACCCAGGGCGAATTATCGCGTCCTGAGGCAAAGTCAACGCAAGTTCGATGGAGGGGCAGTGGAGATACTTCACTGCCCCTCTGTCATAGTTAGGCAAATTCAGTAACCCGCTGACCAGGTCGCGAATGCACACAGAGGGCGGCCTACAACCGCTCCGCGATCGCCTGCCCGACCTCGACGGTCGTCGCCGTGCCACCCAGGTCCGGCGTGAGGATGCCGGCCGCCGTCGTCGCCTCGATCGCGCTCATCACGCGCGCAGCCTCTTCCTCTAATCCCAAGTGATCGAGCATCAGCGAGACCGTCCAGATCGCCGCGATGGGATTGGCGATCCCCTGTCCGGCGATGTCCGGCGCCGAGCCATGCACCGGCTCGAACATGCTCGGCTTGCGCCGCTCCGGATCGATATTCGCGCTCGCCGCGATCCCGAGCGATCCGGCCAGCGCGCTGCCGAGGTCGGACAGGATGTCGCCGAAGAGATTCGAGGCGACGACCACCTCCAGCGTCTCCGGCCGCAGCACGAACCGCGCCGCCATCGCGTCGACCAGGAACTGTTCGGTCTCGACATCTGGATAGTCCGCGGCGACGCGCGCAAAGGTCTCGTCCCACAGCGTCATCCCGTATTGCTGCGCGTTGCTCTTCGTGACGCTGGTGACCTTCTTCCGCTTCCGTCGCCGCGCAAGCTCGAAAGCGTAGCGGATGATCCGCTCGCATCCTTGCGCGGTGAAGAGCGCGGCCTGGACGGCGACCTCGCGGTCCGGACCACGGCCAGCCAAGTTCCGCCCACCAACGCCCGCGTACTCCCCCTCCGAGTTCTCGCGGACGACGACCCAATCCATCCCCTCCGGCGTCGCGTTCCGCAGCGGGCTCGCGATCCCCGGCAGGAGCCGCACCGGCCGCACGCAGGCGTACTGATCGAATCCTTGGCAGATCGCGAGACGCAAGCCCCAGAGGCTGATGTGGTCCGGCACCTCCGGCCAGCCGACCGCGCCGAAGTAGATCGCGTCGAACGCCTCGAGCCGGCTCAGCCCGTCAGCGTCCATCATCCGGCCGGTTTTCAGGTAGTACTCGCAGCCCCACGGGAAATGCTCGTACTCGAAGCGGAGCCGGCCGCTGCTCGTCGCCGCCAGCCGGTCCAGCACGCGCAGCCCTTCCGGCACCACCTCCTTGCCGATGCCGTCACCAGGAATGACCGCGATCCGATACGTCCTGCTCTCCGCCATAGCGCATCCATCTCCTGCGTCGGCTTCGCGTGTCCTCATGCGGAGCGGGATTGTCGCCGATCAGCCACCGTTCGCGGGAGATGGGCGGAGAGTTGGCCGCAGCGCCTCGCGCCGGCGGTGGCACGTTATGTAGACAAATCGCTCCGATCCTGCTCGCATCCCTCGCGGCACCCCCTTGGCGATGACGAGCAGTTGCCCGGCCCGAATCGGCGTCTCATCCTGCCCAAGCGCCACCGTGCCAGCGCCTGCCACAGCGACCATGAGCACTTCGACCTCGGCATTGACGTGGACCGGTATCTCCTCGCCGGCCTCCAAAGCGACGACATTCACGGCGAGATCGTCGCCGAGGTGCGACCAGCGGATCCGCGACTCGCCAGCCGCGGCGAGCGCCGCCACGTCAATTACGCCTGAGCCATCGCCGTAGGCTTCGCTCACGAGGCTCTCCTCCTTCTCTGCCCCAGTCCAGACTCAGCCAGTTCTAGGAGGGTACACTGAGAAGGTCAGCGTCGTGCTCAACACGGGAGCAGTTGCGCATGGGCGAGCAGGAACACGAGGCCGGACAGTCAGCGGAGCGCATCCGACTACGCCGAGTCTACGACCCACCAACTCCCGATGACGGTCTGCGCATCCTCGTCGACCGGCTTTGGCCGCGCGGGCTGACCAAGGAAGCGGCGCGCGTCGACCTCTGGCTGCGCGACGTTGCTCCGAGCAACGAGCTGCGCCGCTGGTACGGTAAAGACCTCACCAAGTGGGAAGAGTTTCGTAGCCGCTACCTGCAGGAATTGGCCGAGCGTCCGGAGGCGATCGAGCCGTTACTCGACGCGGCGCGCCGGGGCCCGATCACGCTTCTCTACGGCAAGCGAGACGAGCGGCATAATCAAGCCGTCGTCCTGAAAGCGGTGCTGGAGGAGCGCCTCCGCCAAGACCCCGCGTAGCCCTCGTAGGAACGACGCGCCGATCGCTCACTCGGGAGATGACCCCTGCGCGGCAAGCCAATCCGAGCGCAGGAGGGCGTATAGCGCGTGATCGACGCGCTCCCCATTGATGACGAACAACCCGCGCAGAATCCCTTCGAGCTGAAAGCCGTTCTGCTCCGCGACGCGGCGCGAGGCGATGTTGTCCACCGCGGCGAGGATTTCGAGCCGCTCCAAGTTCAGCCGCTTCGGATCGAACGCAATCGGCAGCAGCGCGGCGACCGCCGCCGTCGCGTAGCCCTTCCCGCGATACGCCTCGCCGACCGTATAGCCGATGCTGCCGATGCCGTGATCGCGGTCGTCATCATCAATCGTCACCGACAGCCAGCCGACCGGTCCCTCCGGCGCCTCGATCACCCATTGCAGCTGTCCTCGCGCGTCCGGACCGACAGGAGTGCGCGCCCGGAAGGCAATGAGATCGCGTACCGCTTCGAGTGGAATCTGCCGCAGCGGCTGGTAGCGGCGCGCTGAAGGCTCGGCACGCCAGGCGCAGATCCGCTCGGCGTCGTCTATCGTCGCGCGGCGGAGCGTGACTCGCTGAATCCCGAGATGCTCCTGCGTCATGCCTGCCTCACTTCTCTCCAGCGGTCATCCTCGCCGCTCGGCACCGCTGACACCGGCGCGTCATGCACAAATGTAGCGCGTCCGCTTTCGTGCCACGATGCCTTGTCGCGCGCCCAGTAACCGTGTACCGTCCCCCGATTGTATGAATGAGCATCATGAGCTTGGCGGAGCAACGCGATCACGATGGCAACAGGACGAACGATCTCGGAAGATGTCTATCTCTTAGGCGATATCCTCGGCGAAGTCATTCGTACCCAGGCGGGGGAAGAAGCCTTTGCCCTCGAAGAGGAAGTGCGCGCGCTCGGGAAGGCCTACCGCGCCGGTGACGCCGACGCCGGTGACCGCCTGAGCCTCCTGGTCAGCGGCTGCAGCGTCGAGCAAGCCAACGTCCTGATCCGAGCCTTCACGAGCTATTTCCAGCTCATCAACCTGGCGGAGGATAACGAGCGAGTACGCCGCATCCGCCGGCGAGAGGCCGAGAACGCCCCGGCTCCCAGGCGCGGCTCGATCCGGGAAGCGATCGGCATGCTCAAAGACCGCGGCATGAGCGCCGACGACCTGCGCGCGCTCCTCTCCCGCGCTCAGGTCCGTCTCGTCCTGACCGCTCACCCAACCGAGGCGCGCCGCCGGACGATTATTGATAAGCAAGCCCGCGTCTTCCGCATCATCCGCGATCTCGACGAGCGCCGGCCGCTACCAGCCGAGGTCGAGCGTGCTCGCGTCCGGCTCGCCTCGACCATCGCCGAGCTCTGGAGCTCCAATGAGGTCCGCGCCGTCCAGCCAACCGTCTTGGACGAGCTCCACGCCGGACTCATCCATTTCCGGCAGACTCTCGTCCACGTCGTACCGCAGATCTACCGCGACCTGGAAGAGGCGCTCGAGGATCTCTACCCGGACGAGTTCATCCCAGTCCCGCCCTTCCTCACGTTCGGCTCGTGGATCGGGGGCGATCGCGACGGCAATCCGAACGTGACGCCGCAGGTCACGGCGGCCGCCCTGCAGATCATGAAGGACGCGGCGCTCGATTTCCTCGACCACCGGCTCGGGGAGCTGGCTGGACGCATCTCCGTTTCGACCTACATCGCCGGGCCTGCCCGCGACCTCGAACCGCTCCTGGAGTCGTATCGCGCGATGTTCCCGGATGTCGTGGCCGAGATCGAAGAGCGGAACGCCGACGAGCCCTACCGCCAGGCCCTCACGCTGGTGAGGGAGCGAGTTCGCGCCGCTCGCGACGGCCGCCCTGGCGGCTATGCGTCGGCCAGCGAGCTCGTCGCCGACCTTAGACTCGTGGAGCAGTCGCTCCTCGCGCAGCGAGAGCCGTTGATCACGCGCGGCGATCTCCACGATGTCATCCGACAAGCCGAGGTCTTCGGCTTCCACTTTGCTCGCCTCGATCTGCGCGACCATTCCCGACGCCATGAGACCGCGCTCGCCGAGGTGTTGGCCGTCACCGGCGTCCATCCCTCCTATTCATGTCTGTCTGAGCCGGAAAAGACGGCGCTGCTGGCGAAGGAGATCGCCGATCCCCGGCCGCTCGTGCCGGTAGATCTCAGCACGCTTTCGCCGCAAGCGCGCGAGGTCGTCGAAACCTTCCGCTTGACCCGCGAGCTCCTCGCCGGCCCGCACCGCGACGCGATCCGGACCTACATCATCTCGGCAACCGAGTCGCCATCCGATGTCCTGGAAGTTCTCCTCCTGATGAAGGAAACGCTGTTGGCCGGCGTTGGCGGCGAGAACGCCCAGCTGCAGATCACCCCGCTCTTCGAGCAGGGCGCCTCGCTCGCCGCCGCGCGGGAGATCATGAGCCGGCTGCTGGAGGAGCCCGTCTATCGGACCGCCGTTCGCTCCTGGGGCGACACGCAGGAGGTGATGATCGGCTATTCCGACTCGAACAAGGAGATCGGCTACCTTGCCTCCTCCTGGGCGCTCTACACGGCCCAGCTCCAGCTGGCCCAAGTCTTCGAAGAGCACGGTATCGACTTCACCTTTTTCCACGGGCGCGGCGGCTCGATCGGGCGCGGCGGCGGCCCGACGAACGTCGCCATCCTGGCGCAGCCGCCGGGCACCGTGCGCGGCCGGATCAAGCTCACCGAGCAGGGCGAGGTTGTTTCCGCCCGCTACTCTCTGCCGGAGATCGCGTACCGCGAGCTGGAGCTCGTCGCCGGGGCCGTCCTGGTCAGCACCGTCGGCGCCCTCCCGCAACCGGCGCCCGATCGCATGGCCGTCTTTACCGACGCGCTCTCGCGGATGGCCGCCTGGTCAGCGGAGCACTATCGCGATCTGGTCTACGGCGATCCCGACTTCGTCAAGTTCTTCCAGCAGGCGACGCCGATTGATGAGATCGCCCGGCTGAAGCTTGGCTCCCGCCCCGCCCGGCGGACCGCCTCCGACCGGATCGAAGATCTCCGCGCCATTCCCTGGGTCTTCTCCTGGACGCAGGCGCGCATCCTGCTCCCCGCCTGGTACGGGCTCGGGACCGCGCTCGCTCGCGGCCGCGATACCTTCGGCTTGGCGCTCCTGCAGGAGATGGAGCGCGACTGGCCCTTCTTCTCCGCGCTCCTCTCGAACGCCGAGATGGCGCTCGCGAAGGCCGACCTCCGCATCGCCGAGCGCTATGTCGAGCTCGTTGAGCCCGCCGAGATGCGGGAGCGCATTTGGGCGCGCATCCGCCGCGAGTTCGAGCAGACGCGCGAGCTTCTTCTGGCGGTCACCGGCCAGACCGCATTGCTCGATCGCGATCCGGTCCTTCAGCGCTCGATCGAGCGCCGCAACCCCTACGTCGATCCACTGTCCTTCATTCAAGTGGATCTGCTGCGCCGTCTGCGCCGCGGTGGATCGTCGGAGACGTACTTGCGGCCAGTTCTGCTGACCATCAATGGCATAGCTGGCGCAATGAAGAACACCGGCTGATCTCGCGCAATTCCTCGGCGCCACATAAGAACGCCGGCGGGAAAGGGCAGAGACTCCCGCCGGCGTGCCATCGCCTTCCCAACCCGCGAGGCGCACACGCCAGACTGTCACGATATTGCAATTCCGACCTATTCACTCGGCTATACGCCTGAGACGCCTTTACTGGCAGTCTGGCGTCATGAGATCGCGGCGCGCCCACCACCGCGCCACCACGAGAAAGGAGCGTGCGCATGTCCCCCTTCAGCGACACAGTCCACGATCTCGAACAGGCGCTCGCGGGCGTGCCAGGAGTGCGCGCCGACCGCAGGACGTTGCTCAAGCGAGCGGCGGGTATCGGCCTCACGCTGCCACCCCTCGCCGCTTTCACCGCGAGAGGCGCGGCAGCGTCGGACGACCACGAAGACTCCTCCCAAACAGCGACGTCTCAGCCCGTCCAGCCCTTCACGCTCTACGATCCGGTGCTGCCGCCGGTCGAGGCCGGTCCCAAGCAGATCACCGTCGTCGCCAAAGACGTCGTGCAGTACATCGCCAAGGACGTTCCTTACGCCGCCTGGACCTTCGACGGGACCATTCCCGGTCGCGTGTTACGCGTTGTCGAGGGCGATACCATCGACGTGACCTTCAGCGTCGATCCGGCCGCCTTGACTGCCCACTCGCTCGACCTCCACTCGGCCAAGACAGCGCCGGACAAGAACTATCGGTCCATCATGCCGGGGGAAGAGCTGAGCTTTCAGTTCGTCGCGAAGTATCCCGGCGCATACATGTACCACTGCGGCACACCGCCGATCCTGATGCACATCGCCGCGGGAATGTACGGCGCGATGATCGTCGATCCGAAGGAAGGCTGGTCACCGGCCCAAGAATTCGTGTTCGTCCAGAGCGAGTACTACCTCAAGGACAGCGGCAACGGCGTGATGGCTCCCGACTACACGAAGATGGTCGGCAACGGCACGATGGACTACTGCGTCTTCAACGGCTACGCCAACCAATACATGGAGCATCCGATCTCCGTCGAAGTGAACGCGCCAATCCGCGTCTTCATCGTCAATGCCGGGCCGAATATCTGGTCGAGCTTCCATGTCGTCGGGACGATCTTCGATGCCGTCTATATCAACGGGAACCCGGCCAACAAGCTCGTCGGCCTTCAGTCGGTGACGATCGGCCCTGGTGACGGCGCCGTGGTGGAATTCACGCTCGACGAGCCGGGTGAGTATCCCTTCGTCAACCACGCCTTCGGGCATGCCGCCCACGGCGCGGTCGGGATCTTCCAGGCATCGTGAGAGCGACCGAGCGACGGGCAGCCCAGGTGAGCAGCAGCCGCGGAATCACAGGCATGCAACCACAGTTCTGGCCAGACCCGACGGGCTGCCCCCGCTCACTGCCGAATCGAGAACGCTGCCCGTTCGAGAGTGACGGCTTCAGGACGAAACCACTATCGCCTGCCACGCGTTACAGGTAGCGGGCATGTAGAATGGCCCATAAGACGCCGGGGAAGGTGGGGAGCCCCGGCGCCGGGGATGGGTTTTTGGGAGCGAGTGACGGGAGTTTGGGCGATGAGCCGCCGTGTGACCTGGGTTTTGCTTGCGGTCCTGGTGTTGGCGCCACTCTTTGGAGCGGTTGGGCCCATCCGGCCCGCTTACGCGGACGATCCCCCCGAAGAATTCGTGATCCCCGATGGCCAGGGCTCCGCCGCGACGCCGGAGGCCGAGGGATCCCCCATCTCCGACGACATCCCCGCCGCTGACGAGGACGGCGAGGAAGGCGAAGAGGCCGAAGAATCGCCGGAGCCTTCGCCAACGAGCGAGCCCACGGAAGAAGCCTCGCCGACCGAAGAGGGCGAGGAAGAACCCGCCGCGCCGGATGCGACGCCAACCGCCGAAGTCGAGACAACGCCCGAGGGTCCCTCGATCGCGGAGGATTCGGGGACTCCTGTCGCGGAGCCGACGGCGTCTGTCTCGATCGATCAGGTCAAGCTGACGATCAACTGCACGTCGAACCCGGAGCGGATCCGCGTCACCAACAACGGCGCGGCTGCCATCATCGTGCAGTCGATTGAGACGCTGTACGCGCCGACCGAGTTCTTCCAAGTCGACCACCGGATTCCGGCTGGCGGGACGCGGATGTGGCAGGCCGGCTCGGCCGCGACCGGCAGCTACGTCCTGCAATACAAGCTGATGCTGACCAACTCCGCCTACGACAAGGAAGGCGTCCGCGTCGTCACCTCCGCCGGCACGCTTGAAGCGCGCTGCCCGGCAGCCCCGCCCCCGCCGCCGGCGAAGCTCAGCGACGTCAAGGTGACGATCAACTGCACCTCTGATCCGGAAAAGATCCGCGTCACGAACACGGGCAAGGGCACCTTCGTCGTCCAGTCGATTACGACCCTCTACGCGCCGACCTCGAAGGAGCCCTTCAAGGTCAACACGACGCTCAAGTCAGGCGGCACGCGGATGTGGCAGGCCGGCTCAGCGGCCTCCGGGTCGTACGTCCTGACCCGTGAGTTCATTTTGACCAACACCGCCTACGACGACGAAGGCGTCAAGGTCACGACCTCGGTGGGCACGGTCACCAAGCGCTGCCCGGAGGCGCCACCGGCTCCCTTCGGCGGCGGCAAGTGGATCGAGGTCAATCTCAGCACGCAGTACATGAATGTCTGGCAGGGGAACACCTGGATCGCTGGCACCTATGTCAGCACCGGTCGCCCCGGCTTCGACACGCCGACCGGTACCTGGTACATCAACCTGAAGCTCACCAGCCAGACGATGTCCGGCTGTATCCAAGGCGAGTGCTACTACGTCCCGGATGTGCCCTGGGTGATGTACTTCACGAACTGGGGCCACGCGATCCACGGCGCATACTGGCACAACAACTTCGGCCAAGTCATGAGCCACGGCTGCGTCAACCTCCCCGTCAGCTTCGCCGAGTGGCTCTACTGGTGGACGCCGATGGGCACACCGGTCGTCGTCCACTACTGACCATTCCCAATCCCCTCCCACTCCCCCTCTCCTGATACCTCGGGAGAGGGGG
>CALGSZ010000156.1 GCA_937901745.1 uncultured Chloroflexota bacterium
GAATCATTGGCTGGGGAGCAGGGATTCGAACCCCAACTACCTGATCCAGAGTCAGGCGTCCTACCGTTAGACGACTCCCCAATGCTGCCGGAAAGTATACCAATTCTCCGCCGCCGCGTCGAATCATTTCGATCGCCAAGTCACCACCGCGCGGCAGCCCGGACCCGCCCCGCTGCTCCGCAACTCCACCAGCCCCGACAATGGTAGACTCGCGACAGCGTGGACAGACTTCACCCCGCTCGCTGCCCCGCCTTGGGATCGATTCGCAGATGACGCAACAAATGGCGACGCCGCTCACCGCTGACCATACCCACCTGCTGCATGGCTTGAATGCCGATCAGCAGACGGCTGTGACGACAATTGAGGGACCGGTCCTCGTCGTCGCTGGACCGGGATCGGGCAAGACGCGCGTCTTGACCCACCGCATCGCCTATCTCATCGAAGCCTGCCAGGTGCCACCTGAGCGTATCCTCGCGGTCACCTTCACCAACAAGGCGGCGCGGGAGATGCGCGAGCGCATCGGACGGCTGCTCGGAGACGGCGCCGCGGAGGGGCTCGTCATGGGCACCTTTCACTCCTTCGGCGCGCGACTCCTCCGGCAGAATCCCGGTCTCGTCGCCGATCGATTGGGCATCTTGCCGAACTTCGTGATCTACGATGACGCCGATCAGCTTGCGATGGCCAAGCAGGCGATCATCAACGTCGGCCTGGATCCCAAGCAGGTGGCGCCGCGCCGGATGCTGTCGCGCATCTCGGCGGCGAAGGCGCTCTTGCTGGAACCGGCGGAGTTCGAGGCCAGCGTGGAAACGTACGACGACGAAGTGGTCGCGCGCGTCTATCGCGAGTACCAGCGCCTCCTCCGGCGGTCGAACGCGGTCGATTTCGACGATCTTCTCGGGCTTCCGATTCGCCTCTTCGACGAGGCGCCCTCGCTCCTCGAGCGCTACCAGGAGCGCTTTCTGCACATCCTCGTCGACGAGTACCAAGACACGAACCGCGTCCAATACGTCCTCGTCGCCGCGCTGGCCGCCAAGCATCGCAACTTGTTCGTTGTTGGCGATCCGGACCAGTCGATCTACGGGTGGCGGCAGGCGGACATTCGCAACATCCTCGACTTCGAGCGTGAGTTCCCCGACGCGAAGCGGATTCACCTCGAGCTGAACTACCGCTCAACTCGCCGCATCGTCGAGGCTGCCGACTTAGTCATTCGCGAGAACACGCAACGGATCGACCGCCGCCTGCGTACCGAGAACGAGGACGGCGAGCCGATCGTGATCCAGGAGCTCAGCGATCAGAATCACGAGGCAACCTGGATCCGCGACCGGATCGCGCGGCTGATCCAGCAGCACGGGCTGAGCCCGGATGACTTCGCGGTTATGTACCGGACGACCGCGCAGAGCCGCGTGATAGAGCAAGCATTCCGCAACAGCAGCATCCCCTATCGCGTGGTCGGTGGCGTCCGCTTCTATGACCGCAAGGAGATCAAGGACGTCCTGGCCGTGCTCCGCCTGCTCCACAATCCGGCGGACGAGGTTAGCCTAAGCCGCGTCATCGAGAACATGCCGATTGGGCGCGGGCTCGGACCAAAGGCGATCGAGGCGATTCGCTCCTGGGCTGTTCTCAACGGTCGGCCTCTGCTGGATGGCTTCATCGCCCTCGCCGATCCGAGCGCCTTTGCTGACGCTCCTGACCTGTCCGGCTCGACGAAGGCGGCCGCGGCGAAGCTCGGCAGTCTCTTTGCCACGCTCCGCTCCGATGCAGAGCGGCTGACGCTGAGCGAGCTGTTCGACCGGATCGTCGATCGAACCGGGTACGAAGCATCGTTCGATCGCGAGGACGAAGAGGCGATGGAGCGCTGGGCAAACGTCCTCGAGCTCCGCAACGATCTCGCGGAATACGACGTTCTCCCGCCGGGCGAGGCCCTTCCAACCTACCTCGAGCAGGTTTCGCTCATCACGGACATCGATTCCTTGGACAAGGCGAACCAGGGCGGCGTGACGCTGATCACGCTCCACTCGGCGAAGGGCTTGGAATTTCCCGTCGTCTTCATCGCCGGCGTCGAGGAAGGGTTGCTTCCCATCAGCCGCGCGATCGAGATGGAGTTCAGCGATCCGATGCCGCTCGAGGAGGAGCGCCGCCTCTTCTACGTGGGCATCACCCGCGCTCAGAAGCTGCTGTTCATCACCTGCGCGACCACCCGCCTCGTCTACGGCCAATACCAGACGAGCGTGCCATCCCGCTTCTTGGCCTCGCTCCCGCGCGCCGAGACAAACACCCGCTCCGCGCGTTTGCCCCGAGCTCGTGGCTCGACGGGCTTGATCGAGCGAACACGGAGAGGTAGCGGTACGAGCTGGCAATCGCCCGCCATTCCACGCGAGGAACCAGCGCCAGTCGCCGCGCCCAAGCCTCCGACGCCACCGTCCTACCGCGTCGGCCAGCGAGTCTTCCATCCGAAGTTCGGTGAAGGCGTCATCCTGGAGGTATCAGATCGGCGGGACGACCAAGAGGTGGCGGTCATGTTCAAGCGGCACGGGCAGAAGCGCCTCATTGCCAGCTTAGCGCCCCTCGAAGTGTTAGACGATTGACACCGACGTCTGAAGCGACTCGCCTCGGCAAGACACGCCCGTACGTACGAGGTGTACAATCTTTCTCAGGCATGCGAAAGGCGTGGTCGAGAGCATGACGACAGCCGCCGGTACCACAATTCGAGAACAGCTAGAAGCATTGGAAGCATCGCTCCTCGCGCCTGCGGCAACGCTGAGTCGCGACGCGGTGCGCCGCAAGCCGGAAGAGGAGTCCTCGATCCGCACGGCGTTCCAGCGCGACCGCGACCGCATTATCCACAGCAAGAGCTTCCGGCGGCTTATGCACAAGACGCAGGTCTTCATCGCGCCGACAGGAGATCATTACCGGACGCGGCTGACGCACACACTGGAGGTCACACAGATCGCGCGCACGATCGGTCGCGCGCTGCGCCTCAACGAAGACTTGATCGAAGCAATAGGTCTCGGGCACGACCTCGGGCACACGCCGTTCGGTCACGCCGGTGAGGCGGCACTCGCGGAGATCCTTCCCGGCTTTCGCCACAATGAGCAGTCGCTCCGCGTCGTTGACGTGCTGGAGAAGGGCGGCGCCGGGCTCAACCTGACGGAGCAGGTGCGCGACGGCATCTTGCGGCACTCCAAGCCGCACGACGAGATCACCGGTTCTGTCTCCGGTCGTCCCGGTTCCCTCGAAGGCGAGGTCGTCAAGATTGCTGACGGTATCGCCTACATCAACCACGATCTCGACGACGCGATCCGGGCCGGGTTGGTTCACCCTTCGGACCTGCCATCGATCGTGACCGAGGTGCTCGGCAACACCCACGCCGAGCGGATCAACACGCTCGTCTGCGACATCGTTGAGCATTCGACGACGTCGGAGCGTCCGGGCCGCATCGCGATGTCCCCAACCGTTCAAGAAGCGGCGAACGCGCTCCGTCGCTTCCTCTTCGATCAGGTCTACAACCCGCTCAACGCGCGGGAGGACACGCTCCGGGCGCAACACGTCATTCGCGAGCTGGCCGCGTATTACCTCGAAGACCCGAACCGCCTCCCCCCGGAGCACCGGCAGGTCGGACGCGATGAGCCGCCCGAACGACTCGTCGCCGACTACATCGCCAGCATGACCGATCGGTTCGCTGTCGAGACGTTTCAGCGACTCTTCGTCCCACGCCAATGGTCCGCATGATCGCCGCCGCGCCGACCTTGCTCGGATGAGGTAACTATGGCCCGAGACGCGGTTGCCGAAGTTCGCGAGCGTACGGATATCGTCGAGCTTGTCTCGCGGTACGTGCCGCTGAAGAAGACCGGGCGCAGCTTCAAAGGCCTGTGCCCGTTCCATCAGGAGAAGACGCCGTCGTTCGTCGTCTTCCCGGAGTCTGGCAACTTCCATTGCTTCGGCTGTGGGAAGGGCGGTGACGTCTTCACCTTCTTCATGCAGATCGAGCACGTCGAGTTCCGCGAGGCGTTGCGCGAGCTGGCCAAGCGCGCCGGTGTGGAGCTCGCGACCGCTCCGACTGTCGCGCCGGAGGTCGACGCGCACCGGCAACGGTTGATTGATCTCAATGAGCTCGCGGCCACTTTCTACGCCAATGTCCTGGCGAACTCGACGGCGGGCGAGCCAGGCCGGGAGCTGGCCCGCAAGCGTGGCCTGACGCCGGAAGTCATCAGCCGGTTCGGTATCGGCTTCGCGCCAGATTCGTGGGATTCACTGCACCGCTATCTGGCGTCTCGCGGTATCGATCCGGAACTCGCGGTTGAAGCTGGTCTGCTCCAGAAGCGAGAGTCTGGCGGCTATTACGACCGATTCCGGAATCGGCTGATGTTCCCGATCCGCACGCGGGATGGGCGCGTCGTCGGCTTTGGCGGACGCGCGCTCGGCGACGCCCAGCCCAAATACCTGAATTCACCGCAGTCCGCGATCTTCGACAAGAGCACGCTACTGTACGCGCTCGACCTTGCCCAGTCCGAGATCCGCGCGCGCGACCAGGTAATCATCGTCGAGGGCTACATGGACGCGATCGCCGCGCACCAGCACGGCTACGCCAATGTGGTCGCTGCCATGGGTACGGCGCTCACGGAAGCGCAGATCGAGCAGGTGAAGCGGCTGACGAAGCGAATCGTTCTCGCTCTCGACGCCGATGCCGCCGGACAGATGGCGACACTTCGTAGCCTCGACTCGATGCAGCAAGCGCTCGATGCGGAGGAAGTGCCGGTGCCGGATGCCCTCGGCGTCATCCGCTTCGAGCGCAAGCTGAACGCTGAGATCTCGATCCTCCAGCTACCCGAGGGTAAGGACCCCGACGAACTCATCCGCAAGTCGCCGGAGCGCTGGCCGGCGGTCGTCGCCGCGGCGCGACCGTTCCTCGATTTCTACATTGACGCGGTGACTCGCGACGTCTCCCCCACCGACGCTAAAGCGAAGTCGGAGGCTGTCCACCGCGTCGCGCCGGTCCTACGGCAAGTCCCGGACCGCGTCGTCCAGGCACATTATGTCCACGAATTGGCTCGCCGACTCCGCCTCGATGAGCGCATCGTGCAGTCGGAGATCCGACGAACCGCCTTCCAGCGAACATCCACGCCAGCGCAATCGCAGCGGTCGCGCGCCTCGGCGACCCGGGTTAGCCACGAGGACTACCTGTTGGCGTTGCTCCTTCAGCACCGTGCCATTTGCCGTGAGGTGCTGCCGCAGGTTCCGGAAGATGATCTGATGGATGCGCGGAATCGGCAGCTCCTGGCTGTGCTCCGCGACGAGGAGATTCCGTTCGAGCTGGAACCAATCCAGATCATCGCCGGTCTCGACGACACGTTGGCCGACCATGCGGAGCGACTGTTGACTTTGCTCGAAGGAAAGCCGGCTCAACTACCTGGACAGATCGTGCGCGAGGCTCGGCAGACGCTCGATCTCCTCGGCAAGGAGCGCTACGCGTTCCTCCTGCGGCAGCTTAGCCAGCAGCTCGCCGATGCCCAGCAGGCGAACGACCACGAAACTGTCGCCCAACTCACCGCGCAGCTAGCTGAGCTGGCGGAGCGGCACCGGCGGTTCTACCCGCCGCCATCGCCCTACTTCCGCGACAGCCGCGACAAGACACCCGTCAGCGCGTTGCTGCGAGCTACTTGACGGCCGCAACAACCGCGCTGATCAGCGCATCGTCCGACTCTGGGAGCACCGTGCGCAGATCTAGCAGGTAGCGATCGCCGGCGATATAGCCGAAGACGCGCGGAGCGCCCGTTCGCAGCCGGCGGCCAATCTCCTCGGCGGAGAGACCCGGCGCCGAGAGTGAGATGCCGAAGCTCGGCAGTGTCTGCCCCGGCAGCGCGCCACCGCCGATCGTCGCGACGGTTTCAGTAACCTCTGCCGAGATACTGGCCGCGCAAAGCCGCGAGGCGATAGCGTCTGCTCTCTCGCGGAGTCGCTCGGCCGCGGCAGAAATCATGCGCCAAACTGGAATCGCCTCCACCGCTTCGCCGCTCGCGTAATGACGCAGCGTTGCGGCCAGCCCGGCGAGGCATGTCTTGTCCGCCCTAACTGCTCGCGCCAATGGGTGCGCCTCGATCCGCGCCACAAATTCCCGCTTGCCGGCGATGATGCCCGCCTGCGGTCCGCCTAAGAGCTTGTCGCCGCTGGCCGTCACGATTGCCGCGCCCGCCGCGAGGCTTTCCCCGATCGTCGGCTCATGCTCGAGTCCGAATTTCGCGGTATCGATCAGCGCGCCACTGCCGAGGTCCTCAACGACAGGAAGACTGTGCTCGGCGGCAAGCTCTGCCAGCTCGGCAACGCTTGCCGAAGCGGTGAAGCCGGAAATGCGGAAGTTGCTCGGGTGCACCTTGAGTAGCAGCGCGGTGCGCTCATCAATCGCCGCCGCGTAGTCGCGCGCATAAGTCCGGTTCGTCGTCCCTACCTCGACGAGCTCCGCCCCGCTCTGCCGCAGCACATCAGGGATGCGGAAGCCGCCGCCAATCTCGACTGCCTCTCCGCGCGAGACGATCACCGCGCGCCCAGCCGCCAAGGCCGAGAGCGTCAGTAGGACGGCGGCCGCGTTGTTGTTCACGACCAGGGTCGCCTCCGCGCCCGTGAGCAGCCGCATCAGCGACGCGATCTCGCTCATGCGCCCGCCACGCACGTTCGATTCGGGATCGATCTCGAGCGAGACAGCGCTCGCGGCCGCCTGTGCCATCGCCGCCGCCGCCTCCGCGCTGACCGGCGCTCGGCCGAGATTCGTGTGGATGATGACGCCGGTAGCATTGATGACCGGCTCGAGGCGTTGCCGCTCGAACGCGGCCAGCGCCGCCATCGCTTCCTCAACGATTTCAGCGCGAGGCAAGGCGGCGCCCTCGGCGATGCGCGCTCTGACTCTTTGGAGGAAATCCTGGAAGAAGCGGGTCAACGCCTCGTCGGCAAGGGTCGTCACTTCGCGGTCGCGAGCCTCGCGCATGAGGGAGGAGACCGATGGCACCTCCGCCATCGGTGAGGCAGGTCGAGCCGTAGCCGCGGAACCCGCGTGAGCGTCCATCGGCATGGCGAATGCTCCGGGAGCGAACAAAGAGGGGGAGCGCCTCTTCGACGCTCCCCCGTTCTGGTCGGGGAGAGAGGATTTGAACCTCCGACCTCAGCGTCCCGAACGCTGCGCGCTAACCGGACTGCGCCACTCCCCGATCGAAGCCAGCCGCATGCGAAATGCGCTGCGATGCCGATGGAAATGCTACCACAATCGCATCACAGCGACAACCGCGCTCGCTGGCAATGTTGCGCATAATCGGTCCCGATTGCCCGTGCCGATGCAACCCGCGAGGACAGGAAATTGGCTGGCCACGTATGTCGAGATTCGTCGGACAACCCCGCGGCTGTCGCTCGCGAATCCTCCAGAGCAATCTGAAATCGTAATGTTGTAGCAAGCGACAATTTCCCAAATAGGCGCTGCCAAATCGTCCATACAGTATGTACGTACAACACCTGAAATCGGAGGGTGAACGATGTGGTATTCTTGGTGTGTTGACCGCCTTCTCTGGGTCGCGCCCGCGTAGCTCAGTGGATAGAGCGCCGCCGTCCTAAGGCGGGCGTCGGGGGTTCGAGTCCCTCCGCGGGCACCTCATCGTCTCACACCTCCGCGCGTCTCCAACTCCGTCGCAACACGTCAAGTTCAGTGCTCGGCTCGCGGCTGTATCTCGTGCATCCACGCAGCGCGGGTATGAGACTCACGTAGCTTCCAACTCAAGATGGATTTCGAGCCCAACTCCTGCCACCCGCGTCTCATGGCCCGGCGTTTGCTATCATTTCGAAAGTGTCGTCGAACGGGCTGACTCCGAACGTCGAAACTCCCACCGTCGGGAACTTGCATGTCTCCGTCCGCGTTCGAACGACGAGGCCTGAAGCGTTGTCGAACGCGCCGAGCCGACGCTCTGCGCGGGCAGGAAGGATGATTTATAGCGTGAAGACCTACGACTATCCGGGGCCGTCTGTCTTCGGCTTCGAGACGGATGCCCCGCGCCGCGTAGCCTCGATCTCAGTACACACATCGCCGCTCGCGTCCCTAGGCAGCAAGGACGCGGGCGGAATGAATGTCTACGTCCGCGAGCTTTCGTGCCACACGGCCGCTCTCGGAATTCCCGTCGATATCTTCACCCGCCGAACTGATCCCCACAGCCCAGACACCATCGAACTCTGTCCCGGCGTCACCGTCGTCAACATCACCGCCGGCCCCCCGGAGCCCCTCGACAAGAACGCGCTCTTCGACTATCTCCCCGAATTCGCCGAGGGGATGGTCCTGCACGCCTTGCGCGCCGGCGTCCGGTACGACGTCGTCCACGCCCACTACTGGCTCTCAGGCTGGGTTGCGCACCTTCTGAAGCGCTATTGGGGTTCGCCGTTCGTCCTGATGTTCCACACGCTGGCGCACATGAAGAACGCGGTCTCCCGCCCGTCGGACAGAGAGACCGCGCTTCGGATGCAGGTCGAGCGGCGATTGATGGATCTAGCAGATAGCCTGATCGCCGCGAACCCGGCCGAGCGCGCCGACCTCATTTGGCGGCAGCACACACCGGCCAACAAGATCTGCACGATTCCGCCCGGCGTCGATACCGCGCGTTTCACGCCGCAGGATCGGGAGGAATCCCGGCGACTCATCGGCGTCTCCCCGGCCGAGCGCGTCATCACCTTCGTCGGCCGCGTCGATCCGATCAAGGGGATTGACACGCTGCTGGAGACGGCCGCCGTCCTCGACGCGCGATCTTCGGACTTCACCGTACTCTTCATTGGCGGGGACCTCGACGGGGATGGTAAGCCAATTGGCCCGCTGGCCGATGTCGCTGCTGAGGCAGAGTGCCTCGGTGTGCGCGATCACTTCCGCTTCGTTGGTGCACAGCCACAGGAACGCCTCCCCCTCTTCTACAGCGCGGCTGATGTTGTGGTCGTCCCCTCGCGCTATGAGTCGTTCGGTCTCGTCGCCGTCGAGGCGATGGCGTGCGGCGTGCCGGTCGTCGCATCGCGGGTCGGTGGCCTCATCTACACGATCGAGGAAGGGGAATCCGGCTTCTTGGTTCCGGCAGGGGACGCGGCTGCCTTCGCGGACGCTTGCGAGCGCCTGCTCAGCGACGCCGCGCTACGCGAGAGGATGGGCCAGCGTGGCCACGCCATCGCTCAGCGCTTCGCGTGGCCGGTCGTGGCCGAGTCCGTCGTGCATGTTTACCAGCGCTTGGCGAGCGGCTCGCGGTCGGACCTTTGTTGTCCCGAGCCAATCTTCGCCTGAGAGCTGAATCGCGGGTCAGAGTCGTTCCACCGCTCGGCGAAAGACCGTGAGGAACTCCCGAATTTGCTCCTCGGTCACGATCAGCGGCGGAATGATTCGGATCGCCTGGTCCCAAGTGCCGCAGGTGATAAGCAGAACGTGCTCTTCCAGGCAATGAGCGACGACGCGCCGCACCGCTTCCGGATTCGGTGCGCCGTCCTCGTTCACGAACTCGACCGCGACCATCAAGCCGAGGCCGCGCACGTCGCCGACCACCGGGTTATCCGCCTGAATCTCCTTCAGACCCGCCATCAGGATCTGGCCCATCCGGGCGGCGTTCTCCGGTAGACGCTCCTCGCGCATGACTTGGAGCGTCGCCACGGCGGCAGCGGTGCCGACCGCGTTCCCGCCGTAGGTCGTGCCATGCGCGCCTGGCTCCCAGCGGTCCATCAGCGCCCGATCGGAGACGACCGCGGCGACCGGCATGCCTGAGGCGATACCCTTAGCGACCGTGACGATGTCTGGGACGACGTCATAGTGCTCGAAGCACCACATCTTCCCCGTCCGGCCCATGCCCGTCTGGATCTCGTCCATGATGAGCAAGATGCCGTGGCGGTCACACAACTCCCGCACCATCTGGACCCAATGCTTCGACGGGAAGAGATAGCCGCCCTCTCCAAGCGCCGACTCCATCAGGATGGCAGCAACGTCGTCGGGCATCACCATCGTCTCGAAGAGTCGCTCAAGCTCCGCGAAGTACCGGAGATCCGCCTCTTCGGGGGACCCGCCGTACGGGTTGCGGAAGTAGTAGGGATAGGGAGCGAAGTAAACGCTCGGCAGCAATGGCTCGTAGTGGCCGCGGATCTTCGCCCGCGACGACGTGACCGAGATCGCCCCATATGTCCGGCCGTGGAACGCGCCGCGAAACGCGATGATTGCCGGGCGCCGGGTAGCGGACTTAGCGAGCTTGATCGCTCCCTCGACGGCTTCGGCGCCGCTATTCGTCCAGAAGACTTGGTTCAACTTGGGCGGCAGCGTCGCGGTCAGCTCGACCGCCGCGCGCATCATCGGCTCGTGCGCGAAGATGTTCTGCTGCGCGTGGATGATCCGCGCAGCCTGCTCTTGAATGGCCTGGACGACACGAGGATGGCAATGCCCGGTGTTGACGACCGCGATTCCGGAGGTGAAATCCATGTACCGGGTGCCTTCACGGTCCCAGACATAGACCCCCTCGCCGCGGTCCACGACCACTGGCGAGTAGCGTGGCAGGACGCGTGGAATCAACTGCCCTGGATCGAGTGCCACCTGCTGGGCCAACGTGCCATCTCCTCTATGTCGTGCTGACGGGCAGGCGCAAGCCGACCGCTCCCACCATTACGTGGCGAGCGCGGAGCCCCTACTGCGCCGCCTTCTTCTCTCGCTCGCGGAGCTGCCGGTAGTACTTCTTCGGCTTCGGGATTGGGCGCGCTTCCTCGGCTGCGCGCCGCTCCCGGGCTGCCGCGGCTGCCGCGTCGAGCTGCTCTTCCAGCAATGCGAGGTCGTTATAGATGCGCGTGTCGGAGTTCGCCTCTGGACGACGCATCAGCATCCGCGTTAGGTGCAGCAGTGACGGCGCCGAGGCTTGCTGGGCCGCCGGCAATGACGCGCGGCGGATGATTTCGTCGACCAACTTGAGGGTTGCTGGATGGGCGTCGTTCTCGACGAGACGGTCGCGGATGATCTGGAGACCGTCAACGACATTCATAAGACTCGTCCTCCGCGTTCCGCGAACCCGCGCAGGACCGCGAGAAACGCATCACCGCGAGTATATCGCACCGAGGTTACCCCACTTCCGACCCCCGGCGCATGGTAGAATGTTTCTGACGGTTGCCAGGGGTGCGCGTCGCGCTGAGAGTGCGGCCAAAGGGTCGCCAACCCTCCGAACCTGATCCGGGTCATACCGGCGAAGGGACGGCAACTCCCCACCAGAGGAGTCTCGCACAGCGCCGACGGTCCCGCCGTCGGCGTTCGTCATTCCTAATGAGGCTGCCTGTGACGACTCCCACGCTCGAACCGATCCCGAAGGCGATGACCATTGCCGGGTCCGACTCTGGAGCCGGTGCGGGTATTCAGGCTGATCTGAAAACATTCGCGGCGCTGGGTGTTTACGGCACGTCGGCGTTGACCGCGGTGACGGCACAGAACACGAAAGGCGTATACGCCATCGCCGAAGTTCCAGAAGAGGTCGTCGCGGCGCAGATCGACGCGGTGCTGGAGGACATCGGCGCGGATGCGGTCAAGACAGGAATGCTCTCTAGCGCTTCGATCATCGAAACCGTCGTTGACCGGCTACAGGCCTGGGGCGTCACGAACCTGGTCGTTGACCCCGTGATGGTCGCCAAGAGCGGGGACCGCCTGCTGCAGGAGAGCGCCGTGGAGGCGCTTCGCACCCGGCTCCTGCCGCTGGCCCTGATCGTAACGCCGAACATCCCGGAGGCGGAGGTTCTCTCCGGTCGAACGATCAAATCTGGCGCGGATGCCCGCGAGGCCGCGGCGGCGATCCATCAACAGGGCGCGCGCTACGTCGTCATAAAGGGCGGTCATCGCCCCGGCCCGCCGGTAGACCTCATCTTCGACGGGTTGACGTACGTCGAGTTTGGCGGCGACCGGATCGAGACTCAGAACACGCACGGCACGGGTTGCACCTTCGCGGCCGCCATCGCGGCGTACCTAGCGCACGGCATGCCGCCGATTCAGGCAATTTCGGCAGCGAAGGCCTACCTCACCGAGGCGATGCGCACCAGCTACGCCATCGGAGGTGGCCACTCGCCGGTCAATCACTTTCACAACGTCCGGATCATTGATCCACCCGTCGCTGCCCGGAAGGAGGGCTAGATGGCTACTCGCGAAGATCGCCCGTTGACGATTGCCGGCAAGACCTTTACCAGCCGGCTGATGCTCGGCACAGGCAAATACCGCTCCACGGAAGAGATGCTCGCGGCGTTCGAGGCGTCCGGCGCGGAGATCATCACCGTCGCGTTGCGGCGGATCGACTTCGATGACCCGAAGAGTCGCTCGGTGCTCGAGGCCGTTGACTGGACGCGCTACACGATTCTCCCCAACACGGCCGGATGCCGCACCGCCGAGGAGGCGATCCGCATCGCGCGGATGGCCCGCGCCATGGAGCTTTCGAACTGGATCAAGCTCGAGGTGATCCCGGATCCCAAATACCTCCTGCCCGATCCCATCGGCACCTACGAGGCGGCGAAGATCCTCATTGACGAAGGATTCGTCGTCCTCCCCTACATCGGCGCGGATCCGGTTCTCGCCAAGCGGCTCGAGGAGCTTGGGACCGCGACGGTCATGCCACTTGGCTCGCCGATCGGCTCGGGCCAGGGGCTCATCAGCATCGACTCCATCCGGATCATCATCGAGCAGGCGAACGTCCCGGTCGTCGTCGATGCGGGCATCGGAGTTCCGTCGGATGCCGCGCAGGCGATGGAGGCAGGCGCCGACGCGGTACTCGTCAACACCGCGATTGCGCTCGCGGACAACCCGGCGCTTATGGCCGAGGCGATGGCCGAGGGTGTCCGCGCCGGGCGCAAGGCGTACCTGGCCGGCCGCATTCCGCGCAAGCCGTATGCATCGGCTAGCAGCCCCCTCGAGGGTGTCGTTGCCGCGCGATAGCGTCCGCGAACGATCGGCACGGGAAGCGCTGGCGGAACGCCTTGCGCTCTACCTCATAGCCGACCCTGATGTCGCGCTAAGCGACCTCGTGGCTACCGTCGAGGCAGCGATCTCTGGCGGCGCGACCGCCGTCCAGCTGCGCGCGAAGCGTCTGACCGACCGCGAGGCGCTGGCGTTGGCACGTGCGCTCAAGGAACGCTGCGACACCGCCGGCACGCTCTTTATCGTCAATGACCGGCTCGACCTTGCCCTCGCTGCCGGGGCGGACGGTGTCCACCTCGGTGTCGACGACCTCCCGATCGCGGATGCGCGGCGATTGGCCGGACCGAACTTCGTCATCGGCTATTCGCCTGAGACGGACGAGCAAACGGCCGGTGCAAAGGCCGCGGGAGCCGATTATCTGGGCGTCGGCGCGGTCTTCGGCACGGCGTCGAAATCGGACGCTGGTCCGCCGATTGGGCTTGGGACGCTGCACCGGCGCGTAAACTTAGCCGGCATCCCGGTCATCGGTATCGGTGGAATCGGAGCGCGCGAGGCGGGACGCATCGTCTCCGTGGGCGCGGTCGGAGTCGCCGTCGCTGGAGCGATCCTGCGTGCTCCGAATCCGGAAGCCGCCGCCCGCGCGCTTCGGGACGCGGTCGAGCGCGCCAAGACAAGGCCCGCGAGCCGCCCACCCGTCCCGCGCCTGATGCTCGTAACGGATCGATCCCAGGCAAGGATCCCGCTCGTGGACCTGGTTCGGCGAAGCCTCGACGGCGGCGTCGATCTCGTCCAGATTCGGGAAAAAGTGGCCAGCAGCGAAGAGCGCGCGCGGATCATCGAAGAATTGCTCGCGGCGGACATTCCGCCGGAGGCGCTCGCGATCAATGAGGACGTGGAGGTCGCGCTCCGCTATGGCGTCGGGCTTCACTTGCCGGAAGCGGCTGTGTCACCCTCTTCCGCCCGCGACCTAGTCGGGCCGCATTCCCTGGTGGGCCGTTCCGTCCACTCTCCCGAGGCAGCCAAGTTGAGCAACGGCGCGGACTACCTCGTCGCGGGCCACGTCTTCCCGACAGCGAGCAAGCCGGATCGCCCACCGCTCGGACTCTCGGGCCTCCGCGAGATCGTGACCGCATCACCGGTTCCCGTCTTGGCGATCGGTGGGATGACGGCTGAGCGAGCCGCGGAAGCAATCCGCGCTGGCGCGTGGGGCGTGGCAGTTATGTCAAACATCAACGCGGCGCCGGATCCGTGCCGAGCTGCGCAGGAGCTTCGAAATGCGATCGACGCAGCAATGAAGGGATAGGCATTATGGATACGACTGAGACGACGCTGAAATTGACAATCAACGGCAAGCAAGTGGAGCTAGCGCCGGGGACGACGATCGCCGACTTCCTCGCTAGCAAGGGCTACCACGAGCGTTTAGTCGTGGTGGAAATCAATGGGAAGATCGTGCCGCGCACGGAATACGGAACGACCACCCTCTCAGCCGGCGATGAGGTCGAGATCGTCCACTTCGTCGGCGGCGGCTGATTCGTCGTCCCAGGGCAGCCAGCGACAGCGGGTGAGATCGACCCGATACTCCGCGACGAACGGCACGCCCTCGGCGAGCAGCAGTTCCCTCATTACGTCTGGATGACCGAAGTGCCAGCCGCCGGAAAGCTCGCCGTAGCGATTGACGACCCGGTGGCATGGCAGGCCGTCCGGCGCCGCGTGCAGCGCCCAGCCGACCATCCGCGCTCCCCGCACTGAGCCAATCGCTCGCGCGATATCGCCGTAGGTCGTCACCCGGCCGTATGGAATCCGGGCGACGATCTCATAGACCCGATGAGCGAATCCCGCATCCGCGGCCATGCCCAGTCGTACCTTATCGCAGGGGCCCCTCGATCCCCTCGTTCGTTCGGCACGGAACGGCAGCTCGCCGCCGTAGAGCAAACCGGTCCAGGCGACAGTCGCGTATCTGGGAAAGGGTATACTTGCTTTGTTGCGTCGTTTCCACCGAGCGGGCAACGTCTTTCGACATCGCTCCGCCAGAGATTACCGCCGATGAGAACACTCCTTACGAAAATTCTTGGTGACCCGAATACGAAGGCGATCAAGCAACTCGAACCGATCGTCCAGGAAATCAACGCTCTTGAGCCGCAGATGCAGGCGAAATCGGACGCCGAGCTGCGATCGTTCGGCGATGAGCTGCGCCGGCGTTACGAAGACGGTGAGTCCCTGGACGACCTGCTGCCGGAGTCGTTTGCCGCGACGCGCGAGGCGGCCCGGCGCGCGCTCGGCCAGCGGCACTACGACGTGCAGCTCATGGGCGGCATCGTCCTGCACCAGGGCAAGATCGCCGAGATGAAGACGGGTGAAGGCAAGACCCTGACCGCCACCACGGCGGTGGCGCTCAACGCCCTCACCGGTCGCGGTGTCCACGTCGTTACGGTCAACGACTACCTCGCCAAGCGCGACACACAGTGGATGGGCCGTGTCTACCACGCGCTCGGTCTCTCCGTCGGCTGCATTCAGCACGACGAGGCGTTCATCTACGATCCCGAGTGGGAGTCGCCCGACCCGCGGCTCGCGAATCTTCGGCCGGTGTCGCGCAAGGAGGCCTACGCGGCCGACATCACCTACGGCACCAACAACGAGTTCGGCTTCGATTACCTGCGCGACAACATGGTCGTCTCAATCGACCAGTGCGTGCAGCGCGAGCTCGTCTACGCGATCGTTGACGAGGTGGACAACATCCTCATTGACGAGGCGCGCACGCCGCTGATCATTTCCGGTCAGGCCGAGCGCTCGACCGACCGCTACTATCAGTTCGCGGATATCGTCCGGAAGCTCCGCGAGGGTCGCGACTACACCGTTGACCATAAGCACCGGACCGCGACCTTGACCGAGGCCGGTATCGACCGGGTCGAGGACATGCTCGGCATCCCGCCCGGAGAAAGCCTCTTCGACGACCGCTACATCGAGCTGACGCATTACCTCGAAAACGCCCTCAAGGCGCAGGCGGTCTACCACCGCGACAAGGACTACATCGTTCGGGACGGCGAGGTCATCATCGTTGACGAATTCACCGGCCGGATGATGGTCGGGCGCCGCTGGAGCGAAGGTCTCCACCAGGCGATCGAGGCAAAGGAAGGTGTCAAGGTTCAGCGCCAGAACGTGACGATGGCGACGATCACCTTCCAAAACTACTTCCGCATGTACCAGAAGCTGGCCGGCATGACGGGCACCGCCAAGACGGAGGCGGAAGAGTTCCTGCGCATCTACAACCTCGACGTGGTGGTCATCCCGACGCACCGGCCCATGATCCGCGTCGACTACCCGGACCTGGTCTTCAAGAACGAAACCGGAAAATTCCGCGCCGTCATCGCGGAGATCAAGGAGATGAAGGCGCAGGGCCGGCCCGTCCTCGTCGGCACAACCTCGGTCGAAACGTCCGAGCGGTTGAGCGAGATGCTCAAGCGCGAGGGGATCGAGCATCAAGTCCTGAACGCCAAGCACCACGAGCGAGAAGCGGCGATCATCGCGCAGGCCGGTCTCCCCGGTGCGGTGACGATTGCGACGAACATGGCTGGCCGCGGCACTGACATCATCCTCGGCGGAAATCCCGAGCCGGAGATCGCCGCGGTGATGGCCGATGACACCTTGGGTCCGGAGGAGAAAGAAGATCGCATCCGCCGGATCAAGGAGGAGTGGCAGAAGCGCCACGACGCGGTCGTAGCGGCGGGCGGACTCCACATCATCGGCACCGAGCGCCACGAGGCTCGCCGAATCGACAACCAGCTACGCGGGCGTGCCGGCCGGCAGGGTGACCCGGGCTCGTCGCGGTTCTACGTCTCGCTCGAGGACGAACTGATGCGCCGCTTCGGCTCGGAACGCATCTCCGGGCTCATGGAGCGGCTCGGCATGGAAGAAGACGTGCCGATCGAGCACCGGCTCATCTCCAAGTCGATCGAGAGCGCGCAAACCAAAGTCGAGGGCCACAACTTCGACATCCGGCGCCATGTGGTCCAGTACGACGACGTCATGAACCGGCACCGCGAGGTGATCTACGCCGACCGTCGGCAGATCGTCGCGGGCGAGGACATGTCGCAGAAGGTTGCGGACTTCATCATCGGCGAGCTCGAGTCGATCGTGGACGCCCGTATCCCGCAGAAGGGCGAGGAGATTGACTATCAGGGCATCGTCGATGCCTACCGCAACCTGATCCCGAACGCGAACATCCAGCTTTCGGACATCGAAGGGCTCGATCGCGAGGGCATACTCGATGTGCTCGAAGATGACGCCGAGCGCGCCTACGCCGAGGTTGAGGAACGCTTCGGCTCCGAGACCATGCGGCAGGTCGAGCGCCACGTCATGCTCGCGGTTATCGACCGCCTCTGGGTCGAGCACCTAACCGCGATGGACGACCTGCGTGAGGGCGTCGGTCTGCAAGCGTATGGTCAGCGGGACCCGCTGGTCGTCTATAAGACCGAAGGCTACCGGATGTTCCAGCGGTTGCTGGCCAACATCCAGCACGATGTCGTCCACACGCTCTTCCGCGTCCAGCCGGTGATCGCGCAGCAGCCCGTTCGCACGCGCCTGACGGACGAGGCGACGCTGAACCGCGACGGCGGAGCCTCCGGCCCCAAGAAGAAGCGGAAGATCGGCGTCAATGACCCGTGCCCGTGCGGCAGCGGCAAGAAGTACAAGCACTGCCACGGCCGCGTCGGCAGCCGCACGCAGGTTACGTAGGACATACCAAGAGAATGCCGCCGCGGACCGTCCGAGCGTGCCAGCTCGGCGGCGCGGCGGCAATGGCTCCTACTCGAAGATTCGACGCCGGACCGTTACGCGAACTCCTCGTCGTAGCCTTGGAAATCTCGGATTAGCTCTCTCGCCTCGGTGATGATGCTGTTCGCAAGCCGCAGCACTTGCTGCCGCCGTTCCTCGTTGAGCATCGCGTAGAAGATGACCCCTGCGGCAGCTCCAGCCCAGAACAACGCGGCTCCTGCTCCCCTGCTGGCTTCGACCGCTTCTTCGGCCACGTCCTCCGCCATGTCAGCGACTTCTTCAACCCGCTCAGCCACCGCATGCGTCGCCTCGCGGGCCCGTCGCTCGGCCTTCTCCACCAGCCGGGATGCTGGCTCCGCGACCTCTTCCTGCGCCTCTTCCGCTGCTTCGGCGGCCATCTCCCGCGCCGCTTGCCATAGCTCGAGCGCCGCGGACGCCGCGTTCACTGCGACCTCGCGCAAGCTCGGCACGACATCATCTTGGACCCGGTGCGTGAGGTGCGGCAGCCGTCCCTTGGCAGTTTTCAAGGCGGGCCGGGCGCCCTTCGCCCGCTCGACGCCACCGACAGCCCGCGTCGCCGCCTGCTCGATGATCGACTGCGCCAACGCTGCCATCTGCTCTCGCATCGCCTGTACTGTCTCACTCGGCCGCTCCGCCATCCTTGCCCCTCCTAACTCGGCCGGACTGCTATTGGCCTGCGCAAGAATGCCGGCCGCGAGCTCGGCCCGGTTCGCGCGAAGTGTGGGAATCGTAATGCAACCGCCGCGCCAGTGTGGGCGCACTCTTGCATAGCGTAACGTGACCAAATCGCTAGATCACGAGACCGGGATGCATTGCTCAGTGTCGAACCCACTCCGTATACTCCCGCCGATGAACGACGACTCACTGACCCGCCCGCGCTACGACGTCATTGTTGTCGGAGCGGGGCATGCCGGGTGCGAAGCTGCGCTGGCGGCCGCTCGTGCCGGTTGTTCCACCCTGGTCGTTACTCCCAACCTCGACCGCGTCGGCTATATGCCGTGCAACCCTTCGATCGGCGGTCCCGGGAAGAGCCATATTGTCGCGGAAGTAGATGCGCTCGGCGGTGAAATGGCGCGCGCTGCCGACCGCGCGGCATTACAGATGCGCCTGCTGAACACCAGCAAGGGGCCTGCGGTGCAGGCGATTCGCGCCCAGGAGGATAAGCTCCTGTATGCCCTCGCGATGAAGGAGGCGCTCGAGCGCCAACCCGGCTTGCATCTGTGCCAGGACGAGGTAGTCTCGCTGCGAATCGAAACGGATGGCGATGACCGCCCGCGGGTGCGAGGAGTCGTGACGCGCGCCCGCGGCGAGATTGATGCCGAGGCGGTCATCATCACTGCTGGCACGTTTCTGCGCGGGGCGCTCATTGCCGGCGAATCGCGAACCGTCGGAGCTCGCGCTGGCGACGACGCCGACAACGAGCTCGCGAATTCGCTTTCCGAGCGCGGGTTCCGGCTCCGCCGCTTGAAAACTGGCACCCCGCCGCGTGTCGATGCCCGCACCGTCAATTTCAGTGCCTGCGAGCCGCAAGACGGCAGCGACGAGCCCCTGTGGCTGAGCCGTGATGGCACGGCCGGCGAGATCGAGCCGCTGATGGTGCCACCGTTGCCGCTCCATCGTCTCTCGCCGGCAGCGTGGCGGCCGCAGCTCGCCTGCTTCCGAACCGGGACCAACGAGCAGACGCACGAGCTGATCCGCGCCAACCTCCACCGCGCGCCAATGTTCAACGGCAGCATTCAAGGCACCGGGCCTCGCTATTGCCCGTCAGTGGAGGACAAGGTCGCTCGGTTCCCCGATAAGCCGACACACCCCGTGTTTCTGGAACCGGAGGGCTGGCGAACCACCGAGCTCTACGTGCAGGGAATGAGCACCAGCCTGCCGTTCGACGTACAAGATGCCGCGCTCCGGACGATCCCGGCGTTACGGGAGGCGCGGATCACACGCTACGGCTACGCCGTCGAATACGATGCGATCGACCCGAGTGAGCTCAGTCCGACGATGGAATCGCGACGCGTCCGGAACCTCTTTCTGGCCGGGCAGGTGAATGGCACGTCCGGATACGAGGAGGCAGCTGGACAGGGCATCCTTGCCGGACTGAACGCGGCGAATGCCGTGCGGCAGCGTCCACTCGTCGTGCTCGGCCGCGATCAAGCCTACATCGGTGTCATGGCCGACGACTTGGCGACGAAGCCATTCGACGAGCCATACCGAATGCTGACCTCACGCGCGGAATACCGGCTCCTGCTCCGCCCAGACACCGCGGATGACCGCCTCGCACCGCTTGCCTACGAGCACGGGCTCATTGATCGCGCCCGCTACGACGCGGTGACGGCAGAACGGGCGCTCCTCGACGAAGCAATCGAGCAGCTCCGCTCGCTGCGTGTCGCCTCCAGCGACGTCGAACGTGGCGATTTGGATGCGTTGGGCATCGGGTCGGTCCAGCAGGGCGTCACGATTGAAACGCTCCTGCGGCGACCGGGCGCCATGCTCGCGGCCCTGTGTAGAGCCTTCCCTGCCCTTCAGTCCGGCCCGATCGCGCGCCTCTCTCCCCGGCTGCTGCGACGCTTGGAAGATGAAGTAAAGTACGGTGCCTTCATCGAGCGTGAGGCCCGTGAGGTCGCGCGGCGGGCGGCGCTCGAGCGTCGCCCATTGCCCGAGCACGTGAATTATTTGGCGATCAGCAGTCTGCGATTCGAAGCGCGCCAGAAGTTGGCGCAGTACCGGCCTAAGACGTTCGGGGAGGCCAGCCGACTTCCCGGCGTGACTCCCGCGGACATTGCCGTGCTTCTCGTTCATGCGACACGCCTGGAGGCATCGCCCCGGTGAAGGTCCTCATTGTTTCCGATATCCACGCCAACTTGGTTGCCTTTGAAGCCGTACTCGCCGACTGCAAGGATTTCGATGCTATCTGGAATATCGGCGACACGATCGGCTACGGGCCGAAGCCGCGCGAATGCCTTGATCGCCTGGTAGACCTTGGCGCTCACCCCGTGCTCGTTGGTAACCACGACCTGGCCTGCATCGGTGAGGTGGATCTCGCTGAATTCAACCCGGTCGCCCAAATTGCGTCCCGCTGGACCGCGCTTCAGCTCGGCATGGATCACCGAGCGTATCTTTGCTCGCTCCCAGCGCTGACCACAGTTGATGGCTTCACACTCGCCCACGGGAGCCCTCGCGCGCCGATCTGGGAATACGTAACCACGGCGGCAGTGGCGACTGAGAACTTCGCGTGCTTCGACACCAGTGTCTGCTTCATCGGTCACACGCACATCGCGATGTACGCGGTCATGCGCGAAGGCTCGACAACGGCAGAGCTTTACCCGCTGCGGCATGGAGACACGATCGACCTCCAATCTGGCCGGTTCATCATCAACTCAGGAAGTGTCGGTCAGCCCCGTGACCGCGACCCACGAGCCGCCTACGCCGTGCTCGACACCGACCGTGGCACCGTAACGGCGCACCGCGTCGAATATGATGTCACCGCGACGCAGCGGCAGATGGCTCTCGCGAATCTTCCGGAGGTGCTGATTCAGCGGTTAGCGCACGGCATCTAGCCGTTGCGCGGTCGGCAGGTCCGGGCCATACTTCGCCTCCGGCTCGGCGCCTCGGGGCCGGTCGCGGGAAGGACGGAGCGGTAAGTAAGCGCATGTCCGGTCTCTATCAGCGCCTCATTGTGCCGGTGAACGGCTCAGCGGGAGATGAGCGAGTTCTCCGCGTCGTCGGCGAACTGGTCCACCGGCATCCAGCCACGCTCGTCTTGATCTACGTTGTCGAGGTTCTTCAGTCGATGCCTCTCGACGCCGAGCTGCCCGAGGAGATTGAAAAGGGCGAGCGCATCCTCTTCCAGGCGGAATCGCTCGCCCGGTCGCTGCTCGGGGGGAAGGCGGATCGTATCAGCACTGATCTGCTGCAAGCGCGCTCTGCCGGCGCGGCAATCGTCGACGAGGCGATTGAGCGCCGGGCAGATGCCATCGCCATGGCGACAACGAGCCGCGTCAAGTACGGAAAAGTGACGATCGGCGATACCGTGCCGTACGTCCTCAAGAATGCTCCTTGCGACGTGATCGTCGTCCGGCTCGGGCAGGAATAGCGGGAGAGCAGGCGAGATGAAAGTCGTGATCATGGGCTGCGGCCGTGTTGGCGCCCGGATCGCTTCGATCCTGGATCACAACGGTCACGACGTCTCCGTGATTGACAAGGAGTCCCGCGCCTTTCGCCGGCTCGCGCCCGATTTCCGCGGCCAGACGATCATCGGGACCGGCATTGACGAAGATGTCTTGCGCTCCGCTGGCATCGAGCAAGCCCAGGTGTTTATCGCGGTGACGAACGGAGATAACCGGAACATCATGGCGGCCCAGGTCGCCCGACACGTTTTCAACGTCCCGGAAGTCATCTGCCGCATCTACGATCCCGTGCGCGAGGACACCTACCGGCGCCTGGGACTGACGACCGTCTGTCCCACCACGACGATCTCGGCCATCATCCTCGATCACGTCATTGGCGCGGGCGAGAACCTGCCACACGAGCGCGGCGAGGAGTAATCGCGATGTACATCATCGTCGTCGGCGGCGGAAAAGTCGGCTACTACCTGACGAAGACACTCCTCTCCGAGGGGTACGAAGTTCTGTTGATCGAGCGCAACCCCGCGAAGGTCGAGGCCTATCAAGAGGACTTTGGAGCGGTCGTGATCGATGGCGATGGGGCCGAGGCTGCCACGCTCGCGGCCGCCGGAGCGGCGCGGGCCGACGTCGTGATCGCGGTGACCGGTGAAGACGAGGACAACCTGATCATCTGCCAAATGGCGAAGCAGAAATTCCACGTTGGCCGGACAATCGCGCGGGTCAACAACCCAAAGAACGAGCATCTGTTTCGGATGCTTGGCGTCGACGTCACGGTCAGCCAAACGAACTACATCCGGCACCTCATCGAGCAAGCGATCCCTAAGCACGCCTTCATTCACCTGCTCAGCCTGCGCCACGAGGACTTGGCGATCGTGGATGCCAAGATCAGCGAGGATTCACCAGTCGCTCATCGCTCAATATCTGAGATTGCGCTGCCGCCGAACTGCATCATTGCCGCCATCATTCGCGGACCGCACTTGCTCGTTCCGAGCGGGACGACTGAGATTGTTCCCGGCGACGACGTGATTGCCATCGCCCACCGCGATTACGAGGACGAGCTCCGCAGCCTCTTGGTTGCCTGAAGAGTTTCGCTTCTTTTCCAGGTCACCCTACCGGACAAATTCGAGATTTGCGACCAGGCCGTATCCCCTTACGTAGGTCGGGACCTGTGCCCGCCCACGGCCCGCGGGGCCGTAGGATCGAACCCTGCACGTCGTTTCAGGCCATGATCCTGCGAATTTTCAACGTGTGTTGCCAGCCTTCGGCCGACGGGCGGACACGGGTTCCGCCCCTACGGATTGGGGGCATTCGTGTCTCAATGGGACACTCGTGGCAACTGGCTGAATTTTGGGCCCGAAGACAATGAAAATGGGGGCACCGGCAATGCCGATGCCCCCCACGGTTGAGACCGGCACGTACACGCGGGCCGGGTTCTCCGATTATGGATAGATTCCCCGCAAGCGCGTGAAGTCGGCGACGCGGTCGATCGCGCACACCAGAGCCGCGGTCCGCATGTGGACGCGGTGCTTCTCCGCCGTCGCGTAGATCTTGTGGAACGACTTGCTCATCACCTGGCGCAGCCGCTCATTGACTTCCTCGAGCGTCCAGGGGAACCATTGCAAGGCCTGAACCCACTCGAAGTACGAGACGGTAACGCCGCCGGCATTCGCGAAGATGTCCGGCAGAACGAACACACCGCGATCGTAGAGGATGCGATCCGCTTCCGGCAGCGTCGGACCGTTGGCCGCCTCCGCGATCAGGCGAGCCTTGATCCGATCGGCATTGTGCGCACCGATCTGTCCCTCGAGCGCGGCGGGAATGAGGATATCGCACGGTAGCTCGAGCAGCTCCGCGTTCGTAACAGTCTCCGCCTCCGGATACCCGACGACCGTGCCGGTCCGCTCCTTGTGGCGGATCACCTCCATCACGTCCAGGCCGCGCGGATTGTAGATTCCGCCACGCGAGTCACTGACAGCGACGATGGTGGAGCCCAGCTCAGCCATCAATCGCGCCACGACAGAGCCAGCGTTGCCGAAGCCCTGTACGACGGTCTTGGTGGACGACAGGTCCATGCCCATGACGCGAGCCGCTTCCTGAATCGCGAACACGCAGCCTCGTCCGGTGGCCTCGTTCCGTCCTTCGGAACCGCCCAGCGCGAGCGGTTTGCCAGTCACGACGCCCGGAACGGAATAGCCCGCGTTCATGGAGTAGGTGTCCATGAGCCAGGCCATGACCTGGGGGTTTGTATTCACGTCCGGCGCAGGGATGTCCTTGTTCGGCCCAATGAGGATCGAGATCTCTGCCGTGTAGCGCCGCGTCAGATTCTGCAACTCGTTCTGAGACAGCAGCTTCGGATTGACCGTGACGCCACCCTTCGCTCCGCCGAACGGAAGTCCGACGACGGCGCACTTCCACGTCATCCACATCGCGAGGGCTTTGACCTCGCTGAGCGTCACATCCTGGTGGTAGCGGATACCGCCCTTGGTCGGGCCAGGGCCGGAATTGTGCTGGACGCGGTACCCCGTAAAGACCTGGACGGATCCATCGTCCATCTCTACTGGGAAGTTGACGGTGAGCTCGCGTTGGCACCGGCTGAGTATGCGCCGCAGATTGTCCTCGAGTCCCAAAACGTCGGCCGCGATCTCGAACTGCTCGACGGCCACGTCGAAGATGTCGCGCTCCGGCGCTACCGGTGCCCTTTGTAAAGGTTGCGTCTCGACCGTCATCGTCCGCTCCTTCCATCAACGTTGTTAGCGTTCAAATCTCCGTCCATGTCAATGTCGTTCAATGTAGTTACGACTCTCGCAGGGCCTCCTCGAGGAGCGCGCGGACGATGTCGGGCCGGGCTCGGCCGCCCGTCCGCTTGATGGTCTCGCCGATCAACCGTCCGATAGCCGCGGTCTTCCCCTTGCGATAGTCAGCGACCGCTGCCGGGAACGCTTCCATCGTCTCGGCCACCGCATGTCGCAACGCTGCCTCGTCATCCAGCGAAAGGAGGTTCAATCGCTCGGCAGCGGCGCGTGGCGACTCGTTCGGCTCGATCTGCGGCAGCAGCTCCCGCGCCGCCCTCAGCGTCAGAGCCTCTGATCCCACGAGCCCGATCAGCTCGCGAAGCTGGCCTGCCGTGATTGGCAACGTTTCAGGCGGCAGACCTCGCTCGCGCTGGAGCGCGAAGAGATCGTTGACGATCCAGTTCGCGGCGGTCTTGGCCGCCTCTGGAGTTGCGTCGGGGCCAATGACCTCCTCGAAGAAGTCCGCGACCGCCCGCTCGGCCGTCAGCAGCGTGGCGTCAGATCGGCTGAGCCCATAGCGCTCGATGAATCGGTCGCGCCGCGCCAGCGGCATCTCCGGCAGGCGCGCCCGCAGCTCCTCCACATGCTCCGCCGGGACAGCCAGCGGCGGCAAGTCCGGCTCGGGGAAGTACCGGTAATCGTGCGCCTGCTCTTTGGTCCGCTGCGAGACGGTCACGCCGCGCGCTTCGACCCAGCCTCGCGTCTCCTGCGAGACTTCCTGGCCGGCCGCGAGCAGCTCGCGCTGCCGATGCTCCTCGTAGCGCAGCGCGCGCTCGACGGCGCGGAAGGAGTTCATGTTCTTGACCTCGACCTTGCGACCGACGATCGAACCATCGGCCGCGCGAGTCGAGATATTGGCGTCGCAGCGGAACGCGCCCTCCTCCATGTTTCCGGTCGAAGCGCCGATGTAGCGCAGAATCTGCCGCAGCGCCATCAGATAGTCGCGCGCCTCTTCCGGGGAGCGAAGGTCCGGCTCACCGACGATCTCGATAAGCGGAACGCCGGAGCGATTGAAATCGACGAGGCTGACGTCGAGGCCATCTTCCGACACGCGATGAAGCAGCCGCCCAGTGTCCTCTTCGATATGGACTCGGGTGATTCCGACACGCCGCAGTTCGCCGCCGGATTCGAACTCCAGGTAACCGTCTACGCAAAGCGGCAGGTCGTACTGCGAGATTTGATAGCCCTTGGGTAGGTCGGGATAACCATAATTCTTTCGGTCCAGCTTCGAGAACGCGGGAATCTTGCAATTGAGCGCCAGACCGGTAAGCAAGCACATTTCGATCGCGGCTCGGTTGATGACAGGTAGCGCACCTGGAAGCCCGGCACACACGGGGCAAACGTGCGTATTTGGTGGGGCCGCGGCGTAATCGGCGGAGCAGCCGCAGAACATCTTGCTCCGCGTCAGGAGTTGAGCGTGGACCTCCAGTCCAATGATCGTTTCAAACTTTGTTTCTAGCGCGACCGACACTGATCCTCCCTCACCCTCCGACATTTGGCCGCAGGGATAACATATGAAGTTATACCACGCCGCATTCCCACGCTCGCCACGAAGAATCCGGCGTCATTATCGGACATTCTTCATAACTTGGCATGTCTACCCGACCTGAAAGCTCCACCGAGAGAACGACATATCTATGGTAGACTCCCAGCGGCAGGCTCCGGGCAAACCGGGCAGTTTTCATGCCCGCGACCGAGCCGGTCAGAGGAAAACGAGCGGGACGATTTACCCATCGTTCGCCCTCATGGAGGGCGATGGAGGCGAGCACCGAAACCCATGGTAGCGCGCACCGAAACGAAGATGGTGACCGGCAAGATCAATGGCATCGAGGTTACGGTGCCAGCCGGGACCACGATCCTCGAAGCCGCTCGCATGGCCGGCATCGAGGTTCCCAATCTGTGCTATCAGCCGCTCCTCCGCCCATGGGGGTCCTGCCGCATCTGCACGGTCCAGATCCTGGGCAAGCGGGGCGGCTTGATCGAGTCGTGCGCCACGCCATTGGGCGAGGGGATGGAAGTGCTAACGCACTCGGAAGAGTGCATTCAGGCACGGCAGTTCATCCTCCAGATGTATCTCATTGATCACGCGCTTGACTGCCCAACCTGCGACAAGTCCGGCGAATGCTACCTGCAGGACAACACCTACCTGCACAACGTCAACGCCAATCCGTATCGCCGGCCGAAGCTCGCCCAACCCTACAAACACTTCAGCGATCTCATCGACTACAAGTGGGATCGCTGCATTATGTGCAATCGCTGCACCCGCGTCTGCGACGAGATGATCGGCGTGACGGCGATCGAGTCCACGTTCCGCAGCATGGAGGCAACGATCAGCCCGGCCTTCGGGCAAGATCTGCGCGACACCACCTGCACCCATTGCGGAATGTGCATCGCCGTCTGCCCTGTCGGCGCGCTGACCGACCGCCATTTCGCGCACCACCCGTGGGAGCTGGACTCGACCGAGACGGTCTGCGGCTTCTGCGACGTCGGCTGCACGCTGAACATCGAGTCGAACAAGGGGATCGTGCGGCGCACCACGCACCTATGGGAGCGCGGCGTGAACCACGGCTATACCTGCAAGTGGGGCCGCTGGGGTCATGAGCAGGTGCAGAATCCGGAGCGAATCTTCTACCCCCGCGTCCGCGACGAGAACGGCCGCACGTATGAGGTGACGTGGGACGACGCGATCTCGACGGTCGCGGAGACGCTCAAGCACTATCAGGGCGACCAGTTCGCGGCGCTCGCTTCGGCGGACAGCACCAACGAAGAGGTCTACGCGCTGCAGCAGTTCGTCCGCGCGGTCATGGGCACGAACAACATCGATCGCGCCCTCACCCCGGCGCAGGTCGCGGTCGAGCGCGCCGTCCGCGCCTCGCTCGGCCGGGACGTCACCAACACGAACAATATGCAGGAGTTCTTCACTGACGTGAAGAGCGCCCTGCTCGTTGGGCCGGATATCGGCAAGACCGAACCGGTGGCCTCCTACTGGTTCTACAACGCGCGCATCTACCGCGAGATGAAGGTGGTAGTGATCAGCCAGGACGAGTTCCCGCTCTGTCATCGCGGGGATCTCTGGCTGAAGCCGAATCCCGGCACCACGGCCACCCTCCTCAATGGCATCGCGCGGCAGATTGTCGATCTCGGTCTCGCGGCCGAGGGCGTCTCGAACGATCCGGCCTTCCTCGCGTGGCGCGAGTCTCTGAGCGCCTACGACGCGGCCACGGTCGAGCGGATCACCGGCATCGACGAGGCGCGGCTGAAGCTGGCCGCGGAGATCTACGCGACCGGCGGCGCCGGTATCGGCAATGCCAAGGATGGCGTCTACCCGCCGTCGCTCATCTATCAGACGGTCGCGCACCAGGGCGCCGATGGACTGACCGGCTACGGCGCGGACAACACCGCGATCTCCAATGCCGAAGGCGACCCGGCCGAGATCACGATAGCCTGCAACAACCTGGCAATCCTAACTGGCAATATCGGGCGCGCGGGCGGCGGCGTCGCGGCTCTGCGCGGTCCGGCCAACTACCAGGGCGCGACCGACATGGGCGCGCATCCGGCCTACCTGCCCGGCGGCGCGCCAGTCGAGGACGCCGAAGCGCGAGCCGTCTTCGAGCAGGCGTGGCTGTCGCGCTGGTCGAGCGGGGCCCTGACGACTCCCGACTTCGCGCCAGTGAAGCAGCTGCCAGCAAAGACGGGCAAGGGGAACGGCGAGCTTGCGGCGGCCATCGCAAACGGCGAGATCAAGGCCATGATCATCGATGGCTCGATCCGCGGGCGCCACAACCATCTCGATCCGGAGCTGGCGGAGCAGCTATCGAAGCTCGAATTCCTCGTCGTCATCGATCAGTACGACTCGCCGTTGGCGTCCCTCGCGCATGTCGTTCTGCCGAAGGCGATGGCGATCGAGAAGGACGGCACGTTTACCAATCTCGATCGGACGGTGCAGCGTGTCCGCGCGGCCGTGCCGCCGACTGGCGAGGCACTCTCCGTGCTGGAAATCGTCAGCCGCCTTGCCCAAGCGATGGGCTACAACCTCTCTTACCCGCATCCGTCGCACGTCATGGCGGAGATCGCTCGACTGGTGCCGGACTACGCTGGCGTGACATATGCGCGATTGGAGCGTGGTGGGTTGCCGATTCCGGTCGTGTCCTTCGCGGACGCCGGATCGCCGATCCTGACCACCGGCCCGGACGGCCGGGCAACGCTCTCGCCGAGCTTGCTCGCGACGGCCGCGGATTGATCCGGGCGCCCGGACAGCGCATGCGCTGGCTGACACGCCTGGCAGTGGAGCACGACAATGTTTGATGAAGTCAAGGGCTTTGCCGTCACATTCAAGCGGCTGCTTGCCCCGAAAATCACGATCCAATATCCGGACGAGCGACGAGACATGGCGCCGCGATTCCGTGGTTTGCCCTCCCTGCGCTCCGATCCGGATACAGGCGAAGCGCTCTGCGTCGCTTGCGGCCTCTGCGCGCGCATCTGCCCGACCTCCTGCTTGGAGATGCACGTCGTTCCCTCCGAGGAGGGCGACCGTGAGCTTGGTGAGTTCATCCTCCGGGCAGGGCGGTGCATGTTCTGCGGTTTGTGCGCCCAGGTCTGCCCCGTCGACGCCATCACCATGAGCGGCGAATACGAGTTGTCGGTGCTCGACCGCGACGGGCTGGTCTACACGAAGACCGAATTGGCGGCGATTGGCGCGCAAACCCCAAGCTGGTGGGAAGCCGGAGCCACGCCCGAATCCGAGCTGGCCGTCAAGACTGAGTCGCCCTAATCCGCGGCAGCCCTTTGAGCGTTATAGCCACCACCGCCGCGCCCGCGTCATTGACCGGGCGCGGCATTCATTTCCCTCGGCTCACGAGTCTTGCCGAGGCAGTCCCCATAACTGCCGATTGGGTGGTGACGTCCGCGGCCACGGGTATCCGTCAACTCACCGAGCAGAGTTCCCATCCGTCCCACACGTGCCCGCGCTCATGGACGTGCATCAGGCGCTGTCGCGTTGATTCAAGGGACGCGGTATCCTGCCCACACGGGCGGCGAGCGACACGATGCTCCATGGCCACCGCGCGCCGCGCTCCTACGCACGAACCGCGCTGACGGACGAGGAGGCCAACAATGGCACAGCGATATCCCATCTATCTCGCCGGGGAATGGGTCGAATCCGACCAGCCGCTCGAGGTGATCAACCCATACAACGGCGAGGTGGTCGGCACCACATTCCTGGCAAGCCGCGAACAGCTCGAGCGGGCGATCACGGCGGCGGAAGAGGTCTTCCCGACCCTTCGGTCAATGCCCACTTATGACCGTGCGAACCTGCTGAAAGCGCTCGCCGGCAAGCTTCGCAATTGTCGCGACGACATCGCCCGGATGATCGCGCTGGAGGCAGGCAAGCCGATTCGCGACGCGGAGGTCGAGGCTGACCGGGCGGTCTTCACAATCGAGACCGCGGCAGAGGAGGCGAAGCGGATCGGCGGCGAAGTCATCCCGCTCGACCTTCTCCCCTCCTCTAAGGGACGCTTCGGGCTCGTTCGCCGGTTCCCGATCGGGCCAATCGCGGGCATCTCGCCGTTCAATTTCCCGCTCAACCTCGCGCTCCACAAGCTGGCGCCTGCCATCGCTGCCGGCAACCCAATCGTCCTCAAGCCACCCTCCAAAGACCCGCTCGTGATGCTGATGGTGGCCCGCTTGCTCGACGAAATTGATCTACCCAAGGGCGCGGTAAGCATCCTGCCGATGAGCCGAGAAGTCGGCGACGCCATGGTCGAGGACGACCGCTTCAAGCTCCTCTCCTTCACCGGTTCGCCCGACGTCGGCTGGAAGATGAAGCAGCGCGCGGGGATGAAGAAGGTCGTCCTCGAGCTCGGCGGGAACGCGGGCGTGATCGTCGATGAGGATTCCGATCTCGCGTTCGCGGCGCAACGCGTCCGGGTGGGCGCTTTTGCCTATGCCGGCCAGGTTTGCATCTCCGTGCAGCGCGTCTTCATTCACGAGAGCGTCTATGAACAATTCAAGGAACTCTTGATTGCCGAGACGCAGAAGATCAAGATGGGCGACCCGCTCGACCGCGCGACCGACCTCGGCCCGATGATCGACGATAAGGCGGCGCAGCGCAGCCAGAGTTGGATCGAAGACGCGGTCAAAGCGGGAGCGCGGGTGTTGACCGGTGGCAAGGCGGAGGGCCGGTTCCTGCAGCCGACGATCATCGAAAACGCGCCGAAGGATGCCTTCGTCTGCTCCCGCGAGGCATTCGCGCCACTGGTCACGATCTTCCCGGTGAAGAGCTTCGCCGAGGCCGTCGAAGAGGTGAACAACTCGGTTTATGGACTGCAGGCCGGCGTGTTCACGAACAATCTCGAGCGCGCGCTTTATGCCTTCGAGAACATCGAGGCCGGCGGCGTCATCATGAACGACATCCCAACCTACCGGATCGACCACATGCCGTACGGTGGCGTCAAGGCGTCTGGGTTGAGCCGGGAAGGCATCCGCTACGCCATTGAAGACATGACGGAGATGCGCTTGCTGGTCATCAACCGGCTGGAGAGTCAGACCGTCCGATAACGACGCTTTCCGCGGGCTGGCCCGCGCGCCATCTACAGGTGGCGGTCCGAGGAGCACCGCCGTGGGATCGGCGTACGCCGCGTGGCGCTCATTACTGCGACGATTCCGTACTGACGGCGGACGAAGTGCCTTAGCGCCGCTAAGAGTCCGTAATAGTTGACGAACCGTCGGTCGGGTCCCATGATAGGGTCAGGCACGCCGATATCATCATGGAGCCCGCCGATGGCCGACCCGACGCGCGCGGGCCCGACCAGCCGCGATCCTCCATCACTCCTGCCGGTTCGGGCACGGGATCGCCTGAGTACGCCACTCCCGGTTCCGCTCACGTCCTTCGTCGGGCGGGAGCGCGAGATCGCTGCCTTAGTGTCCCGGCTGCGCGACTCGGGTTCAGCTTCTGGACCCCGCCTGATCACCCTGACGGGCCCTGGTGGTGTCGGCAAGACTCGGCTCGCCCTTGCGGTCGCCGAGGAGCTTGAGCCCGACTTCCCCGAAGGGGTCACCCTTGTCCGCCTCGCGACCGTTGCCGACCCGGCCCACGTCCTCCCGACGATCGCTCAGGCGTTAGCCGTGCGAGACGCGGGCGACCGGCCGCTCGTCGAGCGCCTCGGCATGCTGCTTGGCAATCGGCGGGTGTTGATCGTTCTCGACCACCTGGAGCACTTGACAGATGCCGCTCCCGACCTAGCCGAGCTGCTGGCAATCTGTCCGGGTCTCACGGTTCTGGCCACCAGTCGCGTCGTCCTCCGAATCTCCGGCGAGCAGGTCTTCCCGGTGCCACCACTTCCGCTCCCCGAGACAGGCAATCCTTCGGAGCCGAGCGACCTGGGGAAGCAAGAGGCGGTGGCGCTCTTCGTCCAGCGTGCGCAGGCCGCCGATCCGGAGTTCGCCCTCACCGCCGAGAACGCGGCGATCATCGCTGATATCGTCTGTCACCTCGACGGGCTGCCACTGGCCATCGAACTGGCCGCCGCTCGGGTCCGAAGTCTGACGCCGGCTGCTCTCCAGGCCCGCCTTTCAGACCGTCTGCACTTGCTCACCGGCGGACCGCGCGACCTGCCCGACCGGCAGCGGACGATGCGTGACGCGCTCGCCTGGAGCTACGACCTGCTCAGCCCCGAGGAAAAAGCCTGCTTCCGGCGGTTGGCCGTCTTTGCCGGTGGTTTCGCATTGACGGCCGCGGAGGCGGTAGTTGGCGAAGGGCGCCAGACAAACGTTCTCGATCTTCTCGGCTCGCTTGTCGATCAGAGCCTGTTGCGCCGGCGGCCTGATGCGACGGGCGAGCCTCGCTACCTGATGCTGGAGACAATCAGGCAGTACGGTCTGGAGCAATTGGCGCTCAGCGGCGAGGAGGACGAGACCCGGCAGCGGCATTCCGATTATTTCTACGCGGTTGTCGAAGCGGTGACGCCGACGCCTCGCTGGCCGGCTACGGCCGCGCGAACGCGCCTGATCGACATCGAGCGGGACAACCTTCGCGCTGTCTTGGCCTGGCTCGACCAGGTGGGAGACCACGAGCGGTACCTTCGCTTCGCCACGCGGCTTTTTCCGCTTTGGTACACGCTCGGGAACGTCGACGAAGGTCGCCGCTGGCTGGAGCGCGGCGCTTCGCGCGAGAAGGCGGTTCCGGACGCCCTTCGCGGGCTGGCACTGGGTCATGCCGGAGTACTGGCCCGGATGCAAGGCGATGTGAAGCGCGCACACCAGCTCCTCGAGGAGTGTCTGTCGCTCATCCAATCGGTCGACAATCCGTCGCTCAACGACCGTCTGGACGAGGCAATGATGTTGCGCGCGTTCGGGACGGTCCTGATGTGCGACGGCAAATACGAGGAGGCAGAGCGTTACTTCGGCGAGTCGCTGACGAGGTTTAGCAACCTCCAGAACGATGCCAACATGGCATATTCGCACCACATGCTCGGCTTGGCAGCCTACGCTCGGGGGGATTTGCCACGAGCATGGACAGAGTGTGAAGCCGCCGTGGCACTCGCGCGGAAAGCGGATAGCGCGTTCTTCGCCGCGCACGGTCTCTCGTGCCTCGGACTCGTGGCCTGCGCGCGTGGCGAGTTCTCCGTGGCGGCCAGAGCGCTCTCGGAGGCGTTTGCGCAGGGACCGGCCGGCGAGGACCTTGTGGGATCACAGATTCGCCTGGCGATCGTCGCAATTCTCGCGGGCAGACTTGGCGCAAGGGAAAAGGCAATCCGGCTCCACGGAGCCGCGGACACCCTGGCGATTCGACTGGGAACGCCGTTCCAATTGCCATTGCGAATCGACTACGAACGCGCCCGGGCCAAGGCTCAGGCCTCGCTCAACGAAGATCGCCTTGCCTTGGCTTGGGCGGCAGGACAAGCCTTGTCGCTCGAGTCTGCGGTTGCCGAAGCTGAGGAGTTTCTCGCCTCCGTTGGAACTTCCACGGTGGCCGCTACATCGACACGGTCCCAGGAAGCAAATGTCTTGACACCCCGAGAGGTGGAAGTGCTGCGCCTCGTCGCCGAGGGCCACTCGGACCGAAAGATCGCCGAAGCACTCTTCGTCGGCCCCGCCACCGTGCGTACGCACCTTGCCAACATTTTTGGCAAGCTGGAAGTTAGCTCGCGCACGGCCGCGGTCGCCGCCGCTCGACGTCACGGCATCCTCTGATTGAATTCGCGTCTGATCCCGCGAACCGACCTCCCACTTTTCGTTTAGTCCCCGCGCCGTCCTCTTGCCATTGGAATCCACGTTTCCGTGGATGCGTCGCCCTGACCCGCGAACGTAGGCTCGTGCCGTGTCTGCCACGTGGCACGTCCATAGCCCGTCATTCAAGAGTCGCCCGGTTCGTTGAAGGAAGAAGGGGATCTTCACCATGACCTCGACCAACGACAAGCGCACCACCAAGCTCCCGACTGGTCCCGTCTCTCGGCGTCGCGCCTTGCTTGGTCTGGGTGGAGCCGGGGTCGCCACTGCCCTAGCGGTCACCAGCAGCGGCCGTGCCAGTGCCAACCAGGAGGCGTCCGTCGCCGGTGGCGCGCCGATCGAGCCGAACGCCGGGTCCTGGAAGACCTGGGTGCTGACCTCTGGCGACCAGTTCAGGCTTCCCGCGCCGAACGAGGCGACGACCGAGTCTGAGCTGGATGAGCTGGAAGAGTTGGCATCTGGGCGGGATGCCATGGCGCTCGACCAAATCGCCTTCTGGGGCTGCGGCGCTCCGAGCTACCGTTGGAACCAGATAGCGGTTCAACACTTGCTGGAAAAAGGCGTCCCGGTGGTGCGCGCCGCCCGCGCCCTCGCTCTTCTCAACGTCGCCGTTTACGATGCGACGATCGCCGCCTGGGACTCCAAGTACGCTCACAATCGGCCAAGGCCAGCGGCAGCGCGATCTACGCTCATGACCGCGGCGGCGACGCCGAACAGTCCTGCATACCCCTCCGAGCACGCCGTGACGGCCGCGGCGGCGGCAGGCGTGCTGAGCTACCTCTTCCCGGACGATGCCAGCACATTCACCACACTGGCCGAAGAAGCCGGCCGCTCCCGTTTGGTGGCCGGTACCGACTATCCCAGCGACGTAGAGGCGGGGATGGAATTGGGGCGCAAGGTGGCGGAAATGGTGATCGACCGCGCGAGTACTGACGGTTCCGACGCCCAGTGGACAGGCAGTGCGCCAGTCGAGCCGGGCAAGTGGTTCTCGGTGAGGCCATTCGAGCCGATGGCTGGCACCTGGCAGACGTGGGTACTAACGACGGCCGATCAATTCAGGCCCGGCCCACCGCCCGCGCCCGATTCCGAGCAAATGGCGAAGGAGCTGGCCGAAATCAAGACTTTCGAGCGCACCCCCCTGACCAATTTGACCGCTGCCTATTGGGAGTATTACGGTGGGCGCGCATCCTACGAGCTCTATTCGAATGAGATTGGCCTCAAGCTCTTCGAGTACGGGCTTGAAGTCAATCCGCCGCGAGCGGCGCGCGCCTACGCCCTCACGCAGGTCGCCCTCTACGACTTGGTCGTGGCCACTTGGGACGCCAAGTACACCTACTGGGCCATTCGACCGTTCCAACTCGACCCGACGGTGACAACCGTCTTCCCCACGCCGAACCACCCCAGCTACCCGGCCGCCCACGCGAGCATCGCCGGCGCTATGGAGACCGTGCTCGGCGCGCTCTTCCCGCGCGACACGGAGCACTTCACGCATTTGGCTGAAGACGAAAGCTGGTCGCGCCTCTGGGCCGGCATCCACTTCCGCTCGGATATCGAGGCCGGGCGCACCCTCGGACGCAACGTCGGCCAGGCGGTCCTTGATTGGGCCAAGTCAGACGGCGCGGATTGACGGGAGCGAGAAAGGACCAAATACGTGACGGGGGCCTATCACCGCCCCCGTCACACCTTTACCCGTCTTGATTCTCCCGAACGCTACGCGGGTGTCTTGATCAACGAGCGAAGTGTCGCTAGATTACGGCGATCTTCCTCGTTGTCCTTTCCTTTCGGCGTCTCGAGGATGCCGGGCAGCCCATTCAAGCGTTCATCATTGAGCAGAAGCTCGAACGCCGTCAGCCCGAGCTCGCCCGCGCCGATCGCGGCGTGCCGGTCCACGTGCGAACCCAGTCCTTTGACCGAGTCGTTCAAGTGGATCGCCCGCAGCCACTGAAAACCGATCGTCTGCTCGAACTGACGCATCGTTTCCTCGTAGCTTTCGCGGTCGCGCAGGTCGTAGCCGGCGACGAAGACATGGCACGTGTCGAAGCAGACGCCGATCCGCTTCTTGTCGTGAACGAGCTCGATCATCCTCGCGAGCTCTTCGAAGGTCTTGCCGAGCGTTGTACCCTGACCAGCGGTCGTCTCCAGTAGTAGCGCCGCCCGACCCTCAGGCCGCTCGTCGTGGATGCGGTTGATAGCGTCCGCGATGCGCCGAATGCCCGCCTCGACGCCGGCGCCCATGTGCCCACCAGGATGTGCGACGAGGTAGGGTACATCCAGCAAGTCGCAGCGATCGAGCTCGTCCATGAGGGCCAGGCGCGACTTTTCCCACAGCGCGTCATCTGGTGACGCAATATTGATCAAGTAGGAGTCATGCGCGACGACATGCTCACGTGCGATCCCCGCGGCCTCCCGCGCGGCTCGGAATAGCTCACCGACCGCCGGATCGAGCGGCTTGGCGTTCCACTGATTCGCATTCTTCGTAAAGATTTGGCAGGCGGACATTTCGAGCTCGGCTGCTCGCTCCAGAGCCAGCTGATGCCCACCCGCGATCGACATGTGCGCCCCAAGCGCCAAGACCATTTCAGCCAACTCCCCTGCGCCCGAGCCCAATCGACTCAGTACCGCTCCTTCAGTGCTCGCTCGACTTCTCTCGTGGCTTCGCGCTCGGCCGCGGCGGCTCGCTTGTCGTAGAGCTTCTTGCCGCGCACAACGCCTAGCTCGATCTTCGCCTTCCCCCGCCGGAGCACCACGCGCAAGGGAACCAACGTCATCCCTTTCTGCTCGGTCATCTGCTTTAACTCGCGGATCTGCGACTTGTGGGCCAAGAGCTTGCGCGGCCGCAGCGGGTCATGGTGTGTGTAACCGCCCTGGGCGTAGGGCGCGATGTGGGCGCCGATCAGCCAGAGCTCGCCGTCCTCGATTCGAGCGTAGGCCTCGGTGATCGAGATCTTCCCTTGCCGGATCGACTTGATCTCCGTGCCCGTCAGGGCAATCCCGACTTCCAACGTCTCGATGATGTGGTAATCGTGAAACGCCCGCCGGTTCGTCGTGATCACTCGGTCGGCACTACGCTCTTCCTTCTTGGATTGGGGCGCCGTTTTCGTTGCCATGAGCGGGACTATAGGGAGCGACGGTCTCTCGCGTCAAACCGCGACGAGTAAGGGTTCCTTGACGTAGCAGTCTCCTGCTCCCCACGCGAGGAGCCGAACCGCTACAATCTGCGGCGTGTGCGCGGACCCCTATGCATCCATCGCCGAGTATTACGACGTCGAGCACGCCTCCTACGGCGAGGACTTTGATTTCTATCTCAACTTCATCGTTGCGACCGGCGACCCCGTGCTCGAGCTCGCGTGCGGCAGCGGGCGACTTCTCGTGCCGATCGCCGAGGCGGGTTACCGCGTAACCGGACTCGACCGTTCTCCAGCGATGCTCGCGCGCGCTGCCAAATCGGTCGCGGAAGCCGGCGTCTCTGAACGCGTCCGTTTGCACGAGGGTGACATGACGGAGGCACCGGCCGCGCCAGGGGGCCCATTCGGTGTCGTCATCATCGCGCTGAACGGCCTGCTGCACGCTGAAGATCTCTCGACGCAGCGGCGGGTGCTCGAAGCCGCTCGCGCCGCGCTCGATCCGCGCGGGCAGCTTCTCATCGACGTGCTGAACCCGACACCCGATACATTGAAGGCACTGGACCACACCCTCGTCCACGAGGGAACGTGGCAGCTTGCAAATGGCGATCGGCTGGACAAGTTCTCCGCTCGACGCGTCCATCCGGCGCGGCAGATCATCCAGACCGAGGTCTGGTACGACCGCACGTCGCCCGATGGCAGCGTCCGCCGGACAGCTACCTCATTCCCAATGCGCTACCTGCACCCTGGTGAGCTGGAGCTACTGCTAGAGCTCGCGGGATTTGCCGAGTGGCAAATCTACGGGAGCTACGATCTCGACCCGCTCGACGATCACTCCGACCGCATCTTGGTCGCGGCCGAAGTTACGCCGTCTCCCCGCCCGCGCTAGTCCGCTGGCCAAGAAATCCGCGCGGCTCGGTTGACCAGGAGCAGGTCGGCCAGGACGATCGCGAGCATCGCCTCTGCGACCGGCACCGCTCGCGGGCACACCGACGGGTCATGCCGCCCTTCGACCACGATCGTGCGCGGCTCCAGCGATGTGCTCACCGTCTCTTGCGGCACGCTCACCGACGAAGTCGGCTTGACCGCGAGGCGAACGATGACGTCCTCGCCCGTCGAGATGCCACCGAGCGTGCCGCCAGCGGTGTTCGTCCGCGTCCGCACTCGTCCGCCTTCGGCGTAGAACCAGTCGTTCGCCTGGGAGCCCCGCATGCGCGTCACCGCGAAGCCCTCGCCAATCTCGACTGCCTTGACCGCCGGAATGCTCAGCATCGCCTGGCCGATGAGCGCGTCCAGCTTCTCGAATGTCGGCTCGCCGAGCCCGACCGGCACGCCAGTTGCGCGCACTTCTACGATTCCGCCCAAGCTATCGCCGTCCGCCTTGGCCTGCAGGATTGCCTCGATCATCCGCTCGGCCGCAACCGGGTCCGGGCATCGCACGATGTTGCGCTCGATCTCGTCGCGATCGAACGTTTCGATCGGAATGCCGCCAAGCTCGCGGACGAAACCGTAGACCTCGCAGCCGACCGTGTCGAGGATCTTACGGGCGATCGCTCCCGCGGCGACGCGACCCCACGTCTCCCGCGCCGATGACCGGCCTCCGCCGCGGTGGTCGCGGTGGCCGTACTTCGCCCAATACGTGTAATCAGCGTGCCCCGGCCGAAAGACGTCGCGAATCGCTTCATACTTTGAGGAGTCGACGTCGCGGTTGTAGGTGATGATCGAGATTGGCGCGCCGGTCGTGATCCCCTCGAAGACGCCGGAAAGCAACTCGGCGCGGTCGGACTCCGCGCGCGGCGTTGTCACGGCGCTTTGACCAACCCGGCGACGATCCAATTGGTACTGGATGTCCTCGACGGTCAACGGGATGCCAGCCGGACAGCCCTCGACCACCACGCCGAGCGCTGGTCCGTGTGATTCACCCCACGTCGTCAGCTTGAATATACGGCCGAAGCTACTTCCCATTGCCGAAGATTGTCCTCCTTTGCGGCAAGAACGCGCTCCATCTGAAGCGAGAGGATACACGCTGGCGTGCCAACATCCCGCCTGATGGTGATTGCGCTCCCTATTCGCGATCCGCTACCCGCTCGTCCGGTCAATCGCAAATCGCGGATTCAAACGCGGAGTGATGTCCAGCCCGAGACTTCGGTTAGTACGCGTTGTCTTTCACCTGATAGTCCTGGGTGCGTAGCCAGCAGCCGTACAGCCGGTAATCGTTGGCGCGCGACCGCCGGAATCCGAATCGCTCGTAAAGTCGCCGCGACCGGTCGTTCGTCAGCTGCGTGCTCAAGCCGATCCGGCGGGCTCCCCGCTGCGCGAGTCTCCACACGGCGAACGCCAGCGCCTCCTTCCCGAAGCCTTGTCCCTGATGCTGGGGGACGATCGCGATGCGATCGAGGTGTCCCCAGCCGATGTACGTCGTCATGCCGATGTAACCGACCGCCTCGCCGCGTAGCTGAACGAGAAAGACCTCTACTCCGGGCGACTCCGCGTAGGTCTTGAACTCCTCCTCGCTGTTCCACCACAACCAAGGGAACGAGGCATGATCGACATCGAGTAACGCCTGGAGCGTCTCCGGATCTTCGGGATCGGCGGGAAGAAAGCGCAAGGTGCCGCCTGGAGCGACGGTCGAGGGGATGCGATCTAGCTCGTAGGCGATGACTTGCTCGATGGTCTCGAATCCCGCGCGGTGAAACAACCCTGGGTTGCGGATACTCTCTGACTCGAGATAAACGACGAGCTCGACTCCATCCATTTTGCACCGTTCGGCGGCCGCCGCCAGGATCTCGACCGTATGACGCGGCGCCACCAGCTCGGTGATCTGGGCGATCTCAGCGCGGTGTCGCCACGCGCCGACGAGCGCGAACTCCAGCGTCGCCGGCAGCCAGACGGAGCGCCCTGGAAACTCACGCAGAGTCCGCCACGCTGCCTCGTACTGCGCGTGGCTATCCCAGTCATGGCGTAGCGCCGGAAGGTTCGCCTCCGTCAGCGCAAGGATTTTGGGCCGCGTGTCGGTCGGGCCAGATGTCGTGGCCCTCGCATTCGTGGCCACGGCTTATCGCTCCAGCCAAACGCTTTCGAGGCCCAGCACACCCATCGGAGTGATCTGCAACCCCTTCACCCACGGCTTGGCCAACATGTACGAGACGTCGAAGTAGAGCGGGATCACGACGAGGTCATCCAGGAGAATCTGCTGTGCTTGCCGGTACAGCTCGATGCGCCGCTCGGGATCCTGCTCCTCTGCTGCCTCGGCGAGCACGTCATCGAACGCGGGATTGGAATAGTCGATGTAGTTGTCGGGCCTTCCCGACCCGAACAGGACGAGAAGGATGCTCTCCGGGTCCGGGTAATCCGCGCCCCAGTAGAGCTCGTACGCCGGGTACTCGCGCCGCGCGAGCCCGTTGACGTAGTCGGCCCACTGGACGTCGATCACCTCCACCTGCAGCCCCAAATCGCGCTGCAGGACATCTCGGAAAGCGATTGCCCCCGCGTAGCCGGAGGAATAGATTCGGATCGGCGGAACCTTGTCAGCTGCCCCATATACCGACTGAGCAATCTCCGCGCGAGCCGACTCGAGATCGTATTCGAGCATGTCCGCCGGCCAATCGACGCCCAACATACCGTCCGGGATCACTCCGTTCGCGGGCTTGACGTAGCCGTTGTAGGTCGCCTCGGCCATCTTGTGCCGGGGGAAGGCAAGCTGCACTGCTCGCCGGATGTGCGGATCATCCATCGGTGGCTCATCGGTTCGGAACGCGAGGTAGTCGATGTTGAAGAGCGGCGTGACGGTGACCTCGTCGCTCAGCCCGCTCTCTGGCGACAGCACGCGATCGATCGACCCGGTGCTGATACCCGTCAGGTCGATCTCATCCGCCTCGTAAAGATTGAAGGGCTGCAAGGCGCTCGGCCCGAGGCGGAAGACGATCTGGTTCAGGTACGGATGGCCGCCAAAGAAGTCATTGAAGCGCGCCAGGACCAGTCGCTCATTCGGCGTCCATTCAGCGACTCGGAACGGTCCGGTCCCGTTTGGCGTCCGCCACCAATCGCCGCCACGCTCCGCCTCCGCGCGATCAACAATCGATGCCGGCGCGGAGGCTAGCTTCATCAGGAACGTAGAGCGGGGCGAGGACAACCGGATGCGGACAGTCGACGCGTCAACGGCGGTGACGCCCCGCAGCTCATCGGTTCGGCCCGCCATGAGGTCCTCGGCACCCTCGATATCGGACAAGAACGTCGGCCCGCCGAGCAGACTGACGTCGCCGCCCGCCGTCGCCGGATCGAGCGCGCGGCGGAGCGAGAACGTCACATCGTCGGCCGTAACCGTTCGGCCGTCGTGGAATTTGGCGTCTGGGCGCAAGTAGAAGGTGTACTCCAGCCCGTCGGAGCTCACCTCGATTCGCTCCGCGAGCTCCGGCACCGGTTGCAAATTCTCGTCGAAGCGGGTCAAGCCCCGGAAGATCTGGCGAATGATGAAAAACGTGGAGAGATCGCGCGCGAACGCGGGATCAAGAGTCTCCGGCCCGTCCGCGGGCCCCGCCAGCCGCAACGTCTGCTCTCCAGTGGGATTCGGGGTACCCGATTCTCCTTGCGCTTGGCTGACGAGACCGGCACCGGGACCGTCACCAGAAAGCGCGAGCGCGCTCGCTGGCAGCGCGCTCCCCGCAATCAGAATTGTTAGCAGCAGTAGGTGGAAGAAACGTCTTCCTTGGGTATCTCGACTCATAACCGGATTCTAGACGGCAGGGCTACGCGAAACAATGAAATCAGGACGACAAGACTCCCCGCGCCGTGGATCACTTTCCCACCGTGGCCGGACGCAAAGTGCGCGCCATCAGAGACGCATGCCGAATCGCTCCGCGACGAGGCGTAGCACCGCGTTCTCAGCGGACTCCGGAGACGTCCGCGCCGTGTCGATGATCAAGTCGGCGGCGGCGCGTGCCCCTTCGAGCCGCTTGAGCTGCTCTCGGTAGATCGTCTCGCTCCAATCGTCGCCCCGGCGTGCCCGGATCGTCTCGATATCGACATCAAGCGCGACGACCAAGTCGGGTTCCAAGTGACGCCAGAGGTCGCGGATGATGCTGTGCTCTTGTGCGCAAACGTAGGCATCGAGCCCGTGGCGGCGCAGCCGATTGACGAGCGTGGACTTGCCTGAGGCACAGGGCCCCACGACGACGACTTTGATCGGTCGGGATTGCCCACGATCGGCGTTCGGCTCCACGGCGATTTCACCTAGGGAACGGGCATCCGGATGTGGAGCCGGCGGATCATCGGCTCCTCGTCGTGCGCTAGCAGCATCAGCGCGGCGACCGTCATGTCATCGCCAGGCCGCTGCTGGTCGCGCCGGATCGCCTCTAAGAGCAGACCATCTGCGAGGTCCGCGGCCGATGATGGCGTCGACAGCGACGCTCGCACGTAAGACAGCATATCGAACGAGCCGCGGCCGGTACGCTCACCGGAGCCGGTGACGCCATCCGTCACCACCGCGAGGCAGAATCCGGGTTCGGCCGCGAATTGCTCGATCATCGGCCGCGTGAAATGATACAGGCCGATCGGTTGCGACGTGGGGAGCCGCAACTCGAACTCTCCAGACTTTCCGATCAGCAGCGGCGTGCTCGCATTCCGCGTGACCACGACAGTCCGTGTCCGGAGATCGATGGAAACGATGTCGAGAGACGCGGACACTTTGCCGTGGCGGTAGGCGATGAGTCCGTCATGCACTGCCCGCGCCACCGCGCCGTCTCGCACACCCTCCTTTAGGAGCGCGACCGCCTTGCTCGTCAGCGAGAGGCTCAACGTCTTCGCGGCAGGTCCGCTCCCTTGCCCGTCCACCACGACGACCGATAAGCCTCCGCCTGGCCGCTCCACCACTTCCGCGGTATCGCCACTCTCGCGCATGGCGTACTTATTGGTCTTGGCGATCGCAACATCAATCACGAGTCCCATCAATTACCGTCCTTGGTATTTCTCACTCCAACTACGCGGCTTGCGGCCAAGCGCGCTTGCCGACCGGCATTGCGAACATGCGTGGCTGGCGGCATTATCGGATGGACATCACCGGACGTCTGGTCTCAGTGGAGACATCGGACACGAATGCACGTTCAATTAGCGGCAGGTTTGCAACGTGGGAACTGAGCGGCGAGCGAGCGGCTTTGAGGCGTCAGATCCGGACAACATCCTGCCCGCGCACTCCGTCGCGTGGCAGATCAGCCCGGAGATTCAGCCAGAGCGGCTCGTGGCCTACCTCGACGATGCCGCCGCCACTCCTGGAGTTCAGCAAGCGGCCCGGATCGCCATGGAGCGCTTGCAGCTCGCGCCGGGACTGCGCGTGCTCGACGTGGGCTGCGGCACCGGTGTCTTCCTCCCAGCGTTAGCCCGGTCTGTCGGCCCCGAAGGGTTCGTCGCCGGCTTGGATCATGCCCCGGCGCTGCTTCGGGAAGCGCGAGAGCGGCTGGTCCGGCTCGGGTTATCCGACCGCGTGTCGCTCCAAGTTGGCGATGCCGCCCAAATGCCCTTCCCAGATGCCACCTTCGATCGCGTCCACATCTCTCGCGTCTTGATCCACGTTGAGGATCCCAGCGCGGTCTTGCGAGAGATGCGCCGTGTAACGAAGGCGGGAGGATGGATCGTCGCCGTTGAGCCCGACTTCGCTAGCCTGCGGATCGATCATCCGGACCAGGAAGCGGCTCGCGCGCTCGTGGCCGGCTTTTGCCAGGGCATTCGCAACCCGTCGCTCGGCCTGGAGCTTTGGCGCCGTCTCGCCGAGGTCGGCCTCGAGGAACGGCAAGTCGATGTGGTCTCAGAGATCGACACCGAGTACACCGAGGAAACGGCTTCGTACGACCGCCGCAATATGGAGCGAGCTGTCGGGGCCGGCCTGATCTCGCCAGAACGGGCCGAAGCCGCGCTCGACTATCTCGCGAAAGTCGGACGCCAGGGTCACTACGCGGCGTACAGTAGCTTGATCATCGCCGCGGGCAAAGTACCAGCGGCCTAGCCCGTTAGCACTCATCTTCTCTCCGGACAGCAGGCGCGGCTGGCTCCCGACACCCCATCGGCGACACATCCGCATCTCCTTGCAATTGCCGGATATTCAATACCTTCCTACCGAAAATCGTCGCCGATCGGCACGCGAATTGCAGGTTGGATCGTGGTCGCTAATACAGCGACGAGAATCCGACCCAGAATTACCCCGGCAAACCCCTTGACAAACTAGTACCCCGGTACTAGGATAGTCCTAGGACCGGTCCTAGTACTTCTGAGCTAGCCAAGTTGGATCCAAGCAAGCCCCTCTGCCTGGTGAGGGGGCTTGGAGGGTGGCTTTTTGTCCCGGTTGGGGGATCGCACAAGGGGAGGTTCCACATGAAGTGGAAGAACTATCGCTGGGGCTAGCCGCCTAGCTGCGCACTGAACATGCGCCGAAATGCCCGGTCTCATGGGGAAGCTTCCTCATCAGCCGGGCATTTTGCGATTCAATCCCGGACGCAAATCCACTTTCCTGGTACTTCGGTCCAGATTTCCCAAGGTGACCAGAAATTAAGCGCAGTAGGCGCTCCGTTAGCACCAATCAAGCCCTATACTGGGGGCGAAGCCGAAGGCTTCCTAGTTGCTGGGCGGTTGCCAGCGGCCAACAACGTGCCTAGCTGCGGCGTACACGCCGTCACGAACGAGACGCCGATGAGGGAAGTTCCACTCCGGACACGTATTTGGACGGTGGTGATTGCGGTCGTGACCGTCGCGTGCCTGGCCTATGCCGCTGTCGTCGATGGCTTCGAGTGGTCGCGGAGCGATCTGCTTTTCGCCGCCATTGTCGGCATCACGATCATCTTCGTCGAACACTTCAAGATCGATTTCCCTCATGCCACCTTTGGGCTTTACCTCACGCTCGGAGCGGTCCTTGGTGTAGCAGCCGCGCTGGAGCTCGACCCACTCCTCGCCGCTCTCGTAATCACCTCGACTTCCATCGTGACCGATCTCATGAGCCGGCTCAAGCCGATCCAAATGGTCGTCAACGCGACGAACCTTGCGCTCGCCACCTTCTGCGCCGGCTGCTGCTATCGCTTCCTTGCCGACACTTCAGGGACGCCGCTCTCCTCGATCGGCAACATGGCCGCGGCGCTCGCGGCATCCGTCGTCTACACGATGGTCAACACCTGGGGCTTGGCAATCGTCGTTGCACCGGTGCTTGGCGATTCCGTCTACCGGTTGTGGCGAAGCAACTTTAGCCCGTGGCTCGTCGTCTCGCTGATGTCGATCGGGAGCTTGATCCCGGTCGTGGCGAGTCAACATCCGCTGGCGCTACTCGTCTTGGCGATGCCCTTCGTCGGCTCTCATCTGACGATCCGCGCGCTGCGCAACGTCCAAGCAGAGACGCAGGCGACGATGGCCAGTCTCGCCGACGCTCTCGAAGTTCGCGACGCCTACACCCACCAGCACTCGGTGCGCGTGACCAAGCTCGTCGAGGCGATCCTGGACGAGATGCCGCACTTGCCGTCGAACATGCGCAAGATGATCCTCGACGCCGCCCGCATTCACGACCTCGGCAAGATCGCGGTTCGGGACGCCGCCCTGCTGAAGCAGGGGCCATTGACGCCTGAAGAGTTCGAGGAGATCAAGCGGCACTCCTCGGTCGGCGCGGACCTCGTCGGTCGCCTGGCAATCTACCGCCACAGTGCCGGGATCGTTCGCCATCACCATGAGAGATGGGATGGCAAGGGCTACCCGGATGGGCTGAAGGGAGAGGACATCCCACTCGGCGCGCGCATCATCGCGGTCGCAGACTCCTTCGATGCCATGACATCTGACCGCCCCTACCGCCGTGGCATGACGCCCGAGGCAGCAATCGCGGAGATCCAGCGGAACGCAGGCACGCAGTTCGATCCCAAAGTTGTTGAGGCCTTCGTTCGCGCCATGGCCGCCGCCAACCGCGTTCCAGCCACCGCTCACTCGTCGGCGAACGCGGACGCTGCCGACGCGCAAGTCACCGCGATGCCGGCGGACTGACACCTCCGATCGCATCAGTTGTGCAGCCGGCTCCCTGATGGTACTGTCCTGACATTGGAGTTGGCCTTTGAGCGAACTGGTGCGATGGGACGCCACGCGATCACCTTGGATTTTCACAACACGCTCGTAGCGTGCGATGCATGGTTTGACCTCGAGGTACGTCACCTCGTCTCGGCTTTCCTTCAGTGGGATGCCAATGAGCGAGGCGACACCGTAGATCCGCGACTCCTCTCCGCGGCTGACGCCTCCTATCGCCGGATACGGCGCGCGATACATCTCCACGGCCACGAGCTGCCCGCCGAGCGAAGCGTTGCGACCGTTCTCTCCGAATTGGGGGTCTCCGTCCCATTTGACCGGATCGCGGCAGGGGTCGAAATACTCATGCGAAGTGCGCTCGCTGAGCTCCAACCGATGCCGGGAGCGATCGAGACAGTTGAGGCGCTGGCAAACACCGGCATTCCGGTAGCGGTCGTCTCGAGCGCGGTATATCACCCGTTCTTGATCTGGGCCTTGGATCAACTTGGCATGCGAGACGCGATCCAGGAAGTAGTCACCTCGGCCTCAGCCGGATACTACAAGTCGCGGCCGGAGATTTACTGGCACGCTTTGGACCTCCTTGAGGTGGATCCCGGTCGCTCGGCGCATGTCGGCGATTCGCTCCGCTTCGATGTCGGCGGGGCACGACGCGCGGGAATGCGCGCGGTGTGGCTGTCGAACGGCGCCGCGCCGGGCCCGGACGATGCTCAGCCTGACCTGGTCCTCTCTACGCTGAGCGGTTCCGCGTCGGCGATCGTTGAGGTAGCGACCTCCCCCACTTCGTCGAACGGCCACGTCGTGCCGGCTGCCGTTCCCACGGCGTCACGCCGGTGAGCGCAACTCCAACCGCGGAGGCTGACGCCACTCGTCCCATGTTGCGGATCGACGTCTTCACACTCTTTCCCGGCATGTTCGCGGGGCCGTTCGACGACAGCATCATCCGGCGCGGTCGAGACAAAGGCCTCCTCGACATCCGGCTTCACGACTTTCGCGAGTGGACATCAGATCGCCACCGCACCGTCGACGACAAGCCGTATGGCGGCGGAGCGGGCATGGTCATCATGGCGCCGCCGCTCGTGGAGGCCGTCGAGACCGTGCTCGGAGCCGATACGGGGATCGCCAAGATCGTCATCCTCTCCGCGGCCGGCCGCCCATTCACGCAGGCAATCGCCCGGCAATACGCCGAATATGACAGGCTGGCGCTGATTTGCGGCCATTACGAGGGCATTGACGAGCGGGTGCGCGACGTCCTGGATGCTGATCTCATCTCCATCGGCGATTACGTGTTGACGGGCGGGGAGCTGGCCGCGATGGTCATCATTGACGCGGTCGCACGGCTGGTGCCCGGCGTCATCGATCCAGAATCCGTCGCCGAGGAGTCGCATCACGCCGGCCTGGTCGAGTATCCGCATTACACGCGTCCGGTCGATTTCCGCGGCCTGCGCGTGCCTCCGGTTCTCCAAAGCGGCAACCACTCCGCCATCAAGCAATGGCGACACGCCGAGTCCGTCCGCAGGACCGCGCGGTGGCGTCCTGACCTGCTCGACCGCGACAACGAACCTTAGACCCTAGCCGAGCGTGCCACCGGCCAAACCCGCATCCGAACGGGCGAACTCTCGGAGGTCGGTACCTTGGCGCTATGTTACGCGCCCGACGAAATTGCTAGCCTGCTCCTAGCCCGGTCGCGTACGCCTGTCCCAGCGCGATTCGGGAAACGATCAGCATATCTGTGCGCTGACTGCCAAAGGCGCCCCTGCGTGACGGGGAGGCTGACTGAGTGAGGAGCGTAGACGATCCATGGCAACCGGGCTCATAGAGCAACGCCCTGCAGCGGCCGATGTCGCCAGGGAACCAAACTCGGTCGAGCAGACAGGCCTCGATCTCTCCTTGATCGCGGATCTCGCCCTCAAGCTCATCTATTACAACAATCAGATCACCGCCCAGGCGATCAGCGATGAGCTGTGCTTGCCCTTCTACAACATCGTAGACAAGGCGCTGATCATGCTGAAGCGGGAGGAGCTGATCGAGGTCGCCGGGAGCAACGGATTCGGCGAGCTGGCGTACCAATACACGATCACTCCCAAGGGGCAGATTCGCGTCCATAGCCTCCTCGAGCGGACGACCTACGTCGGTCCCGCTCCGGTGACGCTGGATCATTACAAGCAGGTGGTGCGGGCGCAGGCGATCTCGGACGTCCGCGTCGGTCCCGCCGAGGTGCGCGAGGCGCTGGCCGACCTGGTGCTCGAGGACCATGTCATCGATGCACTTGGGCAGGCGGTAAACACCGGCCGCTCACTCTTCCTGTTCGGTCCTCCTGGCAACGGTAAGACCATCCTGGCCGAGCACATCATCAGTCTCCTCGGCGGCGCGGTCTTGATCCCGTACTGCATCACGATCGACGGTCAGATCATCAAAGTCCTTGACCTGCACAATCACGTGCCGATTCCGCTGAACGGCCGACCGGATTGGGATCGGCGCTTCGTCCTCTGCCGCCGCCCGGCCATCATCACCGGCGGTGAGTTGACACTGGAAGTTCTCGACCTCGTCTACGACCGCTTCGCGCGCATCTACGAGGCGCCGCTCCAAGTCAAGGCCAACGGTGGCATGCTGCTAATTGACGACTTCGGGCGGCAGCAGGTTCAGCCACGCCAGCTCCTGAACCGCTGGATCGTGCCGCTCGAGAAGCGCATCGACTTCATGACGCTCCACACGGGCAAGAAGATCGAAGTTCCGTTCGACCAGCTCGTCGTCTTCTCGACCAACCTCGCACCAAAGGATCTCGTCGATGAGGCATTCCTGCGACGCATCCAGAACAAGATCCACGTCGCGAACCCGTCGGTCGAGATCTACCGCGAGATCTTCCGCCGCCAGTGCGATCAGCTTGGCATCCCATTCGATCAGAACGGGCTCGTCTATCTCCTGCGGGAGTACTACGTGAAGCCGAAGCGGGAGCTGCGCTCAGTGCACCCGCGAGACATCTTGCGCACGCTCGTCGGGATCGCGCGCTACCACGGTGTGCCGCCGGCGCTAACGCCTCAGCTGATCGACAAGGCCTGCCAGACCTACTTCGTGGACGTGTAACGAATCGCCAGGGGAACGCGAATCGCCGCCGTCTCGATCCTCGGGTCGCGACGCGGCGATTTTCTGTTTATCGGCGCTTGGGAGCGGCAATCTGTAGCGCGTGCCAGACACGGAGGCTGGCCAGGTCGCGCTCGATGATGTGCCGAAGATAGGCCGCCAGCGCGCCCTCGATCTCCGACCGCAATGAGTCATCGAGCCGAAGCTTGATCGCCTCCCCTAGCCCAGCTCGGTCGAGCGTGCGGAGATACTTCTGCGCGTTGACAGATAGCTGCCGCGCTGAGGAATCGGCGACGCGGCAGGCCGGGCAAAGCATTCCTCCGAGAGCGGGGCTGAGCGCATTCGTCGTCGGCTGAAGATCTTCGCCGCACCGCACGCACTTGTAGAGCTCGGGGCGAAACCCGACGGCGGTCAACAGCGCGAGCTCGAAGTGCCGGGAGACGCCGAACGGATCGACGCCATCGGCGAGGAGCCGGAGCGAGCGGGCCAACAGGTCAAAGACCCGGCCATTCTCCTCCCGATCCTGCGTCAAGCGATTGACGAGCTCAGCCAGATGCGACGCATGCGCCATCCGCTCGAGATCCTCGCGGATGCCGAGGTAGGCATCGCGCGTTTCCGCGCCGGTCACGACGTCGAGCTCTCGCCCCTTGGCCAACATCAGCTCGCTGCGAGTGAAGTACTCGAGGTGGGGACCGAGCTTGCTCGTCGGGCGGCGAACGCCCTTCGCCATCACCCGCAGCTTGCCGCGCGACGGGGTGAAGATCGTCAGAATGCGATCGGCCTCGCCCACATCGGTGCGGCTAAGGACGATCGCATCAGTTCGGTAAAGGCGCTCGCGGGATGAAATGCTCACGGTTGTCTCAATAACCTTTGCGTTATGTCGAATTTTACCATGGAGCGACGCGGCACCGCTGCCTATCCAAAGTGGCCGATTCCGTTTGACACACTGGGGGGGCGGGGGTAGATTTCGGCCATGACGACGGATGTTTCCTTTATTGCTGCCTTCATTGCCGGCCTCCTGTCGATCTCATCTCCGTGCGTCTTGCCGCTTCTCCCGCTTTATCTGTCTCACTTGGCCGGCATTTCGATAGACGGCAGCGCGGCGCCATCCCGCTCGCGGGTCATGGCCAACGCGGCGGCCTACGTCGTCGGCTTCTCCGTCGTCTTCGTATTACTCGGGGTGGCATTTGGCGCGGCCGGGGCTTTAGTGACGACCGGCACGGTCGTTGCGGAGTATCGGTACTGGCTAGTTCGGCTCGGCGGCGCGCTCCTCGTGCTCCTCGGTCTGCATCAGATTGGCTTGGTCCGCCTTCCATTCTTGGACCGGGAGCGGCGCATGATGCACGCGCCGGTGAGCCCGGGCAGCCTAGCGTCGTCCTTCGTCGTGGGCGTATCCTTTGGCGCGGGGTGGTCGCCGTGCGTCGGCCCGATTCTCGGGGCGATTCTCACGATGGCGGCGGGCCAGGGCGATCCCCAGCGTGCTGCCGCCCTTTTGGGCGTCTATTCGGCAGGGCTTGGGATCCCCTTCCTGACGGCCGCACTCTTTGGCACGTCGGCTGCGGTGATTCGTCGTCTGACACCGCGCTTGTCCGCTCTGACCGGTGTCAGCGGCGCGATCATGCTCGCGATTGGCGCGATCATGATCCTTGGCATCTACGAGACGCTGTTCACGAGGCTGGCCGCAATGGTTCCGTGGCAGCCATTGGAGCCGAACCTCTGACCGCTTCCCGTCGCCGTTCGGTAGAGGAGCAGAGATGGCTGAACTGACTGCCCGTCAGCGCGCCGCGCAGCGGTCACCGCTCGAGTGGGTGGTCGATCGTGTCTGGCGATTCTTCTGCTCCGTTCGCGCGGCCATCTATGAAATAGCCATCCTGGCGGTGATGGTGCTTGCCGGCACCCTGCGCGGCAGTTCCGTCCCAGAGAAGATCGCCGAGTGGTTCCCCTTCACGCGGTCCATCGTGGACCGGTGGTACGACTGGGACGTCTTCCACTCGCTGCCGTTCACGTTCATGCTGGCGCTCCTCTCGGTCGCGATCGCCATCTGCACGATCAACCGGGCCCCAGCGATCTGGCGGACGATTCGCTTCCCGACAGTCACGACGACGCGCGGCTTCCTCAATGGCGCGGAACACTCCGCTGAAATAACGCACTCCGTGCCGGCGTCGGAGCTTTCCGGTGCCATCCAGGCAGCGCTCCGCCAGCGGCGCTACCGCGTCCTGACCGCCACGCAGGGCGACGAGATCCACATCTACGCGGATCAGAATCGGTACGCCAAGCTGGGCACGTTCCCGTTCCACTTGGCGCTGATCTTGATCTTGATCGGCGGCATCGTTGGCGCGCGCTACGGCTTCCGCGAGAACGAGTTCGTCATCCCTGAGGGAGCTACTCGGGAGGTCGGGCACGGCACGGGCTTGAGCGTCAAGCTGGAGCGATTCGTCGATAGCTGGCGAGAGGACGGCACGCCGCAGGATTACCGTAGCGACCTCGTCATCTACGAAAACGGCAAAGAGGTCAAGCGAGGCACGACGCGAGTCAACCACCCGCTAACGCATGGAAGTCTCACCTTCTACCAGACCAGCTTCGGCCAAGCGATCGCGCTGCGGATCAAAGATGCCGAAGGTCGGGTCGTCTTCGACGACGCCATTCCCGTAGGGCTGTACACCTCGCGCACGAACCCTGATGCGCCAGCGGGCCTCCAGCAGCTGCCGCATGTCGGCAAGCAGATCAATCTGATCACCCCGGCGCCGACCTCGGCGCTACCGGAAGCCGGAACGATCGATCTCCAGAGCGGAGAGATCTTCGTTCAGGTACGGTCGCTCGGTCCGAACGCGGATTCCAGCCAGATGCCACCGACCGCTATCCTGCGGCAGGGCGACATCGTTGAGCTGGACGGACTCCAGATCGAATTCATCCGCGAAAAGCGTTTCACGCTCTTGCAAGTTGCCAGCAACCCGGGCATGCCGATTTTCTGGACGGCGGCGATCATGATGGTCGGCGGTCTGGCGATCACCCTCTATTTCCCGCACCGGCGGATTCGGGGCATCGTGACGGCTCTGCCAGACGGCACGAGCAGCGTCAAGCTTGCGCCACTGGCAAAGCGCGACTGGAGTGGTCAGCGCAACTTCTTCCGTGTTGTCGGAGATCTCGAGGCTAAGCTCGGCGTGCGCGCTTTCGTTCGCGGTCGACCCGAGCATCTAGAGCAGGCTGCGAGAGCCTAAGGAAACGGAGCCGCAAATGGAAGGACTCGTCAAGCTATCGTTTTACAGCTTCACCGCAGCCTCAATAGCGCTGGGAGCAGCGCTCGTGTGTTATGTCGTCTATGCCGCCGGTCGCATCCGCCTCCGCCAGGCGTCGCTCGCCACCTCGACCGGCACGACGATGACGACCACCACCGCCGAGTTCGCTCCGGGACCCGCGGCGGCCGGCCGTTTCGGCACGCTGCTCGCGTGGTTCGCCCTCGTCTTCCAGGGGCTCGCCGTCCTGCTGCGGACCATCGCGGCTGGTCGCGGCCCCTACAGCAACATGTACGAGTTCTCCCTCGCCTTCATCTTCGCGGTACTGCTGGTTTACCTCGTCTTCGAGCGGCTTTACGAAATCAAGCAGCTTGGTCCGATCGTGCTGGCCGTCGCGTTCGGCATGTCGCTGTATGTCTGGTCGCTGCCGACACGTATGCGCGAGGTCGAAGGGCTCAATCCGGCCTTGCAGAACCAGCCGCTGATGACGGTGCACGTGTCGACGGCGATCTTAGCCTATGCGACATTCGCGGTTGCCTTCGCGGCCGCGGTGCTCTACCTCATCGCGAGTCGCCGCCAAACCCGGTGGCTGCCGAGCCCGGACATGCTCGATGACATCGGCTATCGGGCGGTCACGATTGGCTTCCCGATGCTGGCGCTGGTGCTGATCCTCGGATCGATCTGGGCCCATCAGGCCTGGGGATCGTATTGGTCTTGGGACCCGAAGGAGACGTCGGCGCTCTTCACCTGGCTCATCTACGGCATCTACCTGCATACCCGCTCGCTGCGAGGCTGGCGCGGCACCCGCAGTGCCGTCATCCTCTTGATCGGGTTCGCGGCCGTGATTTTCACCTACTACGGCAATTACTTCTTCGGCGGTATGCACGCCTACGGTGGCGTGGACTAAGCATGACTGCGCGATGACCGAGACGACGATCGCTCCCGCGCCCTCCGCGCCAACTCAGCAGAAGCGCGATCCGCGGCGCATCGCGCTCTATCTCGGCCTCGCGGTCGTCATTCTCGTCGCGGCCTGGTACGTAAGCGGGCAAGCTGGCCTCGACCAGCTCGGCCGTGGCGGCGTGAATACCAAGCTGCTACCCCGGCCAGGTGAGCCAGCTCCGGACTTCACGGCCGTGGACATCCACGGCAACATCGTCTCGCTGTCGGATTTCAAGGGCCAGCCGGTCTGGCTCAACTTCTGGGGAACCTGGTGCCCGCCGTGTCGCGCCGAGATGCCGGACATGCAAACGGCTTACACCGAGCTCGAGCCGAAAGGCCTTGTGCTCTTGGCCGTCAGCCTTGGCGACCCGCCGGAGGTGGCCGCGGACTTCGCTTATCGGAATGGCGTGACGTTCAACGTGCTGCTCGACCCGCAGCGCAACCTGACGAGCGACGCATATCCCATCTACAACTTCCCTACCCATGTCTTCATTGACCGGGATGGCATTGTCCGGGATGTCGTTCTCTCGGTTATGAGCCCCGAAGAGGCAATCGAGCGCGCGGAGGCGGTTATCAACGCCGCCTGACGAGATTCGGCTTGGGCCGGCGTGGATTAGCCGGCCCGCTCCGCTCGCACCGAAGCGATAGCCTCGCTGAGCTTCTTCGCCCGCTCGGTCAAGGTCGCCCAATCGCCGGCCGCGACGGTCGCCGCATCGACGAGATTGCTGCCCAGCGCGACCGCGACGGCGCCAGCCCGCAGGAAATCAGATGCATTGTCCAGCGAGACGCCGCCCGACGGGATCAGTTTCAGCTGCGGCAGCGGCGCGAGGATGTCCTTGAAGTAGCGGGGACCGCCAAGGCTTGCCGGATGGACTTTGATGTAGCTCGCGCCCGCCTCCCACGCGGTCAGCATCTCGGTCGCGGTGAACGCGCCGATGATCGTTGGCACGCCATAGCGGTTGCAGAGCTCGATGGTCTCTCGCTTGAGCGTCGGCGTCACAATGTACTCAGCGCCCGAGAGAATCGCGATCCGCGCCGTTTCCGGGTCGAGGACCGTTCCCGCGCCGATGTAGCCACGGTCGCCGACGGCAGCCTTCGCCGCCTCGATCGCCTTCCCCGCCGCCGGGTTGGTGAACGTGAACTCGACCGCTATCACGCCCCCGGCTATCAACGCCTCCGCCACATTCACGGCCGCTGAGAGGTCATCCAAACGGACCACCGCCACCGCACCGGCCTGCTCGATTCGATTCGCATCCCCCACTGTCTCGTCTTCCTCCCTCGATCGGAGCCGCTTCCTCATACGGACCATCGTACAGCAGTTTTCAGGAGAACGACGAACCCCGGCAGCCGGCATACCGCGCGATGAACGATGCTCGCGGACTGCAAATTGTCCCCCCTGCGCCGCGTGGCGTACACTCCGAGAGGATGGCCGCCGCGCAGAATCTAAGACATCAGAAGGGCGGCGAGCCCGCGGACGATGATGCAGCCAACAAACCCAGGTGATATCGCCACGTTATCTACCGGATCAGCAAACGGCAAACCGGCTGTCGATGTGCGCGTGGTCCTCTTCACCATCGCGGCCGGCGAGCTTCTCGTTGCGCTCGAAGAGGCCGCGGCTGGATTCCGGTTGCCGCGCGATTACCCGGCGCCCGGTGAGCCGCTAGATGGCGCGGCCCGTCGCATCGTGCAAGAGACCACCGGCCTCACGCCGCATTATCACGAGCAGCTTTACACGCTCAGCGTCGGGCAGCCGCCAACGTGGAAGGTCGTCGTTAGCTACATCGCGCTTCTCTGCTCGGACGCCCAACCACCCGCGGCCGCTGGCGCGCGGTGGCACCCGGTTGGCGATTTGCCTAGTCTGAGTGAGACCGACCAGAAGGTGATAGGCTACGCCCTAATTCGGTTACGGGCGAAGATCGGCTACACCAATATCGCGTTCCATCTCCTGCCCGAGACCTTTACGCTCACAGAGCTCCAAAGCGCGTACGAGACAATCCTCGGCCGCAGGCTGGACAAGCGAAACTTTCGCCGCCGCGTAACCGCCTCGGGCATCTTGGAGCCGACCGACCGCAAGCGGCGCGATGGCTCGCATCGGCCCGCGGCGCTCTACCGGTTCCGGGCGGAGCACGATCCGGCCACCTATCTCACGCCGCCTTGGGCCGACAATCACGGTGAAAACGCCGCGCAGGTTGCCGCCAGCGACGCTGCCGGCGCGCAGGGAGTAGAACGGTGACACGCACCATAGGCATCGTAGCGGCGCACAGCAAGCTCGAGGCCGCGGCGCTTGCATCAGAGATTGTCGAGTGGTTGCAAGCTCGCGGCTGCCGTACCGTTGACGAGCCCACTTTGACGGCGATGGGAGATGAGCGCTCTGGCGTGGACGCGATCGTCGTCCTCGGCGGGGACGGCCTGATGATGCGCGCCGCCAACGCCTTCCCGGACGTCCCGCTCCTCGGCATCAACTTCGGCAAGGTCGGATTCCTCGCCATGGTCGAGCGGCGGGACTGGCAGCAGGCGATGGAAGAGCTGCTGCGCGGGGAGTACGAGATTCAAGAGGGCGCCACCCTCGCCGCCACCATCGAGCGAAACGGACGCTTCATCGATCAGGGTTGGGCCATCAACGACGTCGTCATCCGCAGCGGCGTCCGGATGATTGAGGTCGAGGTCTATATTGACGGTCGCTATGTCAACACCTATCCCGGGGATGGGATGATCGTCTCGACTCCGCGCGGGAGCACTGCCTATTGCATGGCGGCTGGCGGCCCTATCTTGACCGCGGGCGTGCACGGATTTGCGATCGTGCCGATCTCGTGTCACTCGCCGATTCGGACGCCTTTCGTCGTCGCGGAATCGACTCGGATCGAGCTCCTCTTCGCCTCGTCACACCAGGCCAGTCTGATCCTCGACGGCCGGCAATCGGAGTCGCTCCTCCTTGGAGACCTCGTCCACGTGACGCGTGGCGAGCACTCGTTCAAGTTGATCTCGCTCCACTCCACCGACTTCTACGAGGCGTTCCGGACGAAGTTCAACTTCCGTATCCGGCCGGATGCGGTGCCGTCACGCCGCCGGCGCAACGATGGCACGTGGGAGGAAGAGCCGCTCGTCGTCGAGTGACCTCCGACGAGACGGAACCACCTTCTCCCGCCGTTCGCTAGAGATCAGTCCTTCTCGGACAGGAGATGCGCGGGGATACGTTCCTCCGGCGGCCCGGATGCCTGCCGCTCGGCCGCGCGGCGTTCCGCGAGCAGATCCGCTAGGGTTCGCGGCTGCGGCTCGGGCTTGGCTTCTGGCGCGTGGCCATTTGCCGATTCCGTGGCGTTCTCGTGGTGGTAGGCGCCGTTCGCGGACGACCCATTTGCCGCGGGTTGCGCCGAGTTCTCCTGGCCCCATTGGCCGCGGGTCTGATCGCCCTCAGTTTCGGCCGCTCGGTGCGCTGCCCGCGTCTTCCGGCGATCGAAGAGACGCACCGGGGCGCCGTTGGTGCTCACGCGCTGAGTGGCGGCAGCGGCGACCTGGTCCTCCTGGGTGGACTGTGACTCCAGCGCGGGTGTGGTCTGCGCGGGAGCAGACAGCGCAGGGGTACGAGCCGGTCGCGGGATGACGACAGTCGTCGGCCGGCGACGCGGTCGCGGCAGTGCCGTCCAACGAGCGGCAGGAGCCGTGACACGAGTGCGCTCGGCAGCCGCCTTCTCACTCTGCTCAGCGCCGCAATACGGGCACAGCGCCCAGCGCAGGTGGACGAGGCGTCCACAGGCATAGCAAGGCTCGCGTAGACGGGTTTGGCAGTGCGGGCAAAGGATGAAGTCGTCTTCGACGTAGCGATGGCAGTTGTGGCAGAGCGGCAGCTCTTCGAGGTCCTGCAGCAGGTATTCCTCTTCGAGCGAGCGCTGGAACGCGACGTCGAGCGTCTCCTTGGGGCGTAGGATGAGGTAGAGCAGCACGCCCGGAATGAAGAAGAGCGTGGTTAGCAGTGTCGAGAAGATCTGGGTTACCACGCTCTTGCTACGCGATTCGATGTCCCGGTAGGTCCAGACCACCAGGACGAACCAGAGCGCGATCAGATACGCCCCCGAAAGAGCGATGAGTACCTGAATCCCGCGCGCGATGATTGCTTCCATCCGTCGGTTTCCCCCGCCGTCAGCGCGACCCCGGCCGGGCTAGCTCGCCGCTAGGCGATCCGCTCGTACCGCTCCACATCGACGACGTAGACAGTCGCGCCGCCGACCTGAACTTCAACGGGGTCAGAGACGTAATACTCGCCCAGCTCGACACCGGACAAGTGCGGGCTCATATACCTCGTTCGCGTTTGGCAATGCTGTCGCAACACGCGCATCGCCTCCGCTACCAACGTCTCTTGAACGCCGATCAGGATCGTCACGTTTCCCTGCCGCAATAGCCCGCCGGTCGAATCGATGACGGTTGCGCGAAAGCCGCGGGCGCTCAACGCGCGGAGGACGGCATCGGCATCGGCGGCATGGATGACCGCGATAATCAGCTTCATGCCCCGGTTCGCTGCCGCCTACTCGTCCGACTCATTGCCGGCGAACGTCCTCAAGGCGAAGCCCGAGACGGTTTTCGACGATGCGGGCAATTCGTTCTGCAACCTCCGCCTTCCCCGCGGTCGCGTCGACGATCTCCCATCCTTCCGGGTCCGCCGCCGCCAGCCCCAAATATGCCTGGCGTACCCGCTCGTGAAAGGAGACCTCCGCGCGATCCATCCGGTTGATCTCGGCCGCCGCGCCGAACCGCCGAGCCAACCCGACCTCGACCGGAAGGTCCAGGAGCAGGCGCAATCGCGGCCAGACCCCACCGGTGGCGAACTGCTGCACCGCTCGCAGCTGGTCCATTGGCAGTCCCCGCCCCCCTCCTTGATAGGCGAGTGTCGAGTCGGCGTAGCGGTCGGATATCACGATGCGACCGTCAGCCAGAGCGGGGACGATGACCTCTCGGACGTGCTGGGCGCGCGCGGCCGAATGCAGCAGCGCCTCCGTCTCGGGCAGCATAGCACAGTCAGCGTCACCCAAGCCCAGCACAATCTCGCGGATTCGCTCGCCAATCGCGGTTCCGCCAGGCTCGCGTGTAAGGATCACTTCATATCCGCTGGCGATCAGGCGATCGGCCAGGAGCCGCGCCTGCGTGCTCTTCCCCGATCCCTCGGGGCCCTCGAATGTGAGGAAGACTCCCTCCACCGGCCTACTGCAGCCCCTCGCGATAGATCTCAACGCGGCGGAATGGCTCCCGTCCCCGGCTCCGCGATCCCAGGTTGTACCGGTCCGCCAGCTCATGCTGGAGCCGCCGGATGTACTTGCTCTGCGGCCGCAGCGTAATCGGCGGCGCGCCCTCCATCACCGCCGAAATCGCCTCTTCCGCCTCATGCAGCGCCTGAACGACTTCGTCGTCACCGCCGACCTTGCCCTCCGGCGCACCGTCCTCTAGCAGGTCGTCCAGGCTCGGATGCTCCGGCCGCGGGAGCAGCCCGCTCAAGACGTTCTCCATCTGGACGATCGTGTTCGACCGCAGGACATAGACCGGCGTTCCGCGCGCCTCCGCGTCGCGGATCGGCTGCGGCTTCGTGCGATAGTAGTTCTTCAGCGTCATCACGAGGTCGGCTTCGCGAGGATCACGCACGATGATCGCCGGCAGCTTCAGCTGGTTGATCGCGGACTCGAGCCGGTTACGGCTGACACCGAACGGGTAAATGCGCAGCGGCTTAGTCTCCGTGCCCCGTCCGCGCGCCGCGAAAGGGGACGTGGACGCCGGGCGCACTCCCTCGCCCTCCCACGGAGCCTCACCGCCCGAGTGAGACGAATTACCCTCGCTGCCGCGCGAGATCGGCTGCCGCGTCGTGATATCGACGATCGAGCGGCGATGTGATGAGCGTCGCTCATCAGGCAAGATGCCGGCCCGCGCGGCAAGCGTCGGATCGCGCCGTCTGTCCTCGGCGTTCGAGATCAGGACTTGGCCGTCGTCGGAGCGCCGCCGGGTCTCGGCTCGGACCGGTGCGCCGCGGAGAATTGCATCAACGGTCGCCGCCACGTCACGGTGGACCGTCACCTCGTCGCGGTCAACGATCTCCACCATGATCGTGAAGGTCGGCGGCGCCTTGCGCTCCAGAATCGACTTCTGCGTGCCCCGGCGGCGAGCCTCCTCGTCGGACAGGGTCACCGACTGGATGCCACCGACGAGATCGGCCAGCGTCGGGTTCATCATCAAATTCTCGAGCGTGTTACCGTGCGCCGTGCCAATAAGCTGCACGCCACGCTCGGCGATCGTCCGAGCCGCCATCGCCTCCAGCTCGGTGCCAATCTCATCGATGACGATGACCTCCGGCATGTGGTTTTCCACCGCCTCGATCATCACCGCGTGCTGCGCGGTCGGCGTCGGCACCTGCATGCGGCGGGCGCGGCCAATGGCCGGATGCGGAATGTCGCCGTCGCCGGCGATCTCGTTGCTGGTGTCGACGACGATTACCCGCTTGCGCAGATCGTCGGCGAGCACTCGCGCCGTCTCGCGCAGCATCGTCGTCTTGCCGACGCCCGGACGACCGAGCAGAAGGATGCTCTCGCCGGTCTCGATCAAGTCGCGGATGATCGCGATCGTGCCGTAGACCGCGCGGCCGATACGGCAGGTGAGGCCGACGATGTCGCCGGTGCGGTTGCGGATTGCCGAGATGCGGTGCAGCGTCCGCTCGATGCCGGCGCGGTTGTCGTCGCCAAAGCTACCGATCCGCTCGGCAACGTAGCGAAGATCCTCACGCGTCACGTCGACGTCGGTGAGGTAGATCTCGGCATGCTGGAAGCGTGCCTCGGGCCGGCGTCCAAGATCGAGGACGATCTCGATCAACGCGCCGTATTCACCCGTGCGGTTCGCCGCCTCCACCGCCGTCGCGATGTGCGAAGGCAGAACCGCTAGCAGATCCTCCAGGTTGTCCGTGATCTCTTGCTCGTAGTGCTTGCGATCGATCGTAGTAGGACGAAGATTCGGCATGCTACTCAAGAAGGTCTCCTCGAAGGCTACCGGCGCCGCGCGGGTGGGGCACCGGTCGTACGGGTACGATGCTGAGGCGGTCGGCCTTGATCGCTCTTCTCGCGCTCACGAGCTTGCCGTCCCGTCTCCTGGCCGACCGTGCAGGAAGGACGGTACGCGCTTCGGCAATCGCTCCACGGCTTCGACTTGGAACGACGCCGCTTCTGGCTGCGCCACCCGGGCGGGCACCGTGGTGTACTTCACATAGAGCTCTTGCTCGAGCACCGGATCGAAGCCCCGCTCGCTGAGGGCTTCCACTGCCTCCTCCTGATAACCGCGCAAGGTGCAATAGATCCTGCTGATGCGCGTCTGAGCGCGGAGCCGAGCGATCGCCCCGTCCAGGAGATCCGGAACGATCGAGTGGTGGTCCGGCAGGTAGAGCAGCTCTAGGACGTGAGCACCGTCGCGGGACGAGATCCGAGCATAGGCAATTACCTGATGCCCGTCCTCGACGATCCAGCCCGCGGTCGTAACGCCGAGCTGCCCGCTCGGACGAAGCTCCCACCGGTGGCTCGTCCACGCCTCGGCGTATTGCACCTGCTTCGGCGCGCACGCGCTGTAGAGCTGGTGTATAGCCCAGGTGTCAGCCGGCTCCTGCGGCCGCATCCGAAGCCTTGCCGGAACACTGCGCACCTGCTGTGCCAGAAAGACTGTTTCCGACGCGTAGGCGGCGAATCCGAGCCGGCGCAGAGGCTCGGCCGCCGGCGATCCAACCGGCACGCGAGCGTAGAGCCGCTTGACTCCGCGCAGTCCCGCCGCAATCGTCGAATGCCGTGCCAGCTCCTCCCAAACCGGCTCGGCGTCATACACCCCAGTCGCCGATCCTAATGCGATGAGCTGCCACCGGCGATCGGGTAGAACCGGCTGCCAGTGCGCGAAGGCGACGAGGCGATCCCCAGCGCGGGCGACCAGAATTCGCGGTCGCGACCGCGTGAATGGCAGCATCCCGCGCAGCGCCTCCCGGGCAGGCCGGTACGGCGAAAGATTGATTTCAGGCTGATTGAGCCGCAGCACCACCGGCACGCGCACCAGCCGCGCGAGATCGCGCAGACGTGCTGGACGCACCGTGAGCGACAGTGGACTTAGCGAGGGCTCAACCGGGCCTCCTGGCGCGCTGGGATGCCATAGGATGGTTCCACGGGGGTTCGGCGCATCGCCTGCGGGCGGCGTTGTGATTCCGTCACGATCTGGCGATCGCGTGATGGGACTCTGCGTGATGACGCCATCCGATCGTGGTGCGCTCATCTATCCCGATTGTACTCCCGGCCCGGAGCGCTGACAACGGGTCGGAGGTCCCAAAATCAGGCGCCAATATTTGGCCTGATTGACCGTCTAGAGCGCCCGGCGGCCCGCCAGAGCCCGCCCCAAGGTGATCTCGTCCGCGTATTCCAGATCACCGCCGACCGGGAGCCCGCTCGCCGGTCGCGTCACATTCACGCCGAGCGGCACGAGCAATCGGTGCAGGAACGTCGCGGTCGCCTCCCCAGGCAGGTCGAGGTTCGTCGCCAAGATCACCTCGTCCGGATTCTCAGTGCGAACGCGCTGCAGCAGCTCCTGGATGCGCAGCTGCTCCGGACCAATCCCCTCGATCGGGGAGATCGCGCCGTGCAGCACGTGATACCGCCCCTTGAATTGCCCGGTGCGCTCCAGCGCGACGACGTCGAGCGGCTCCTGCACGACACAGATCGCCGCCTCCCGGGTCGGATCCGCGCAGATGGCGCACGGATCGGTCTCCGTGATGTTGAAGCACCGGGAGCAGAGGCGGATCTTCTCTTTGACCTCGAGGATCGCCTCAGCGAGCGCGATTGCATCCTCCCGCGGCGCGCGCAGAAGGTAGAACGCCAGCCGAGACGCGGTCTTCGGGCCAATGCCGGGCAGCTTGCCAAGCTCGTCGATTAGTCGCGCAACCGGCTGCGCCGTGATCCGCGACACGGGCGATGTCACACGTCTTCCTCACTTTCTCAGCGTCTGTCATCGGCAACCCGCTGCCGATTCGGACAGACGTTCTATTTTAGCATAGATGCTCAAGTTTCGCTTAGAAGTCAGTGGTGAGGACGGGCCGTCCCCGGACGCCATCCGCTGGGCCGATGATCCCTTCCTCCTCCATCCGCTCGATCAGGCGAGCGGCGCGGTTGTAGCCGATGCGCAACCGCCGTTGGAGCATCGAGGCCGAGGCTGTCCCCTGCTCGCGCACGATCTCCAGCGCCTTCTCCATCAGCGGGTCCTCGTCCTCATCGTCGTCCAGCGAGCCGTTGCTGCTCGGCACCTCCAGCCACTCGCGAGGATACTGCGGCACCGGCGCGACCGAATGCCAGTGGTTGACGAGGTATTGGACGTCCTTATCTTCGATGAACGCGCCCTGGATCCGAATCGGCTTCGCCGCATCCGGCGGGAGGAAGAGCATGTCGCCACGCCCGAGGAGGCGCTCCGCCCCTGGCATGTCGAGGACGACGCGGCTGTCGGTCAGTGAGGTTACGGCGAAGGCGATACGCGCCGGGACGTTCGCCTTGATCAAGCCAGTGATGACGTCAACGGACGGCCGCTGGGTGGCGATGATGAGGTGAATGCCGGCGGCGCGACCCATCTGCGTCAGGCGGCAGAGCAGGGTCTCGACCTCGTCCGGGGAGGTCATCATCAGGTCCGCCAGCTCGTCAATGATGACGACGAAGTATGGCAGGTTCTCCGCCCGCGGCTCGTCGGCCATCTTCATCCGGTAGCCATCGAGGTTGCGGACGCCGTTCTTCGAGAAGATGTCGTAGCGGCGCTGCATCTCCTGCACGACGAGACGCAGAACACCCACGACCTTGTCCATCTCCGTCACGACGGGGCACTGGAGATGGGGCACGCCGTTGTAGAGGGTCAGCTCGACCATCTTGGGGTCGATCATCAGGAGACGCAAATCCTGCGGCCGCTTGGTGAGGAGGAACGTCGAGATGATCGCGTTCAGCCCAACGCTCTTCCCGGAGCCGGTCGCCCCCGCGATGAGCAGGTGCGGCATCCGCGTCAGGTCGTGGACGACGTACTTGCCGTTGACATCTCGCCCGAGCGGGATCGGCAGCTTGGCCTTGGAGCGCGCGAATTGCGGGGATTCGAGCGTCTCACGCAACCCAACCGTCGCGACCTGCGCATTCGGAATCTCAATACCCACCCGCGCCATGCCGGGAACGGGCGCCTCGATGCGGATGCTCGGCGCCGCCAGCGCGAGCGCCAGGTCGTTCTGCAGCTCGGTGATCCGGCGCACCTTGACGCCCACGCCCGGCTCGAGGGTGAACTGCGTCACCGCCGGCCCAGGATTGATCTCCCGCACCCGAGCTTCGACCTTGTAGCTGGCGAGCTTGTCCTCGATCAGGCGCGCCTTTGCCTCGAGCTCCGCGACATCGAGCTTGACCTCATCGTAGAGGGAAAGCCGGCTCAGATCGGGCAGCGGCAGGAGATCGCCATCCGTGGAGCTCGAGGCGGGCGTGGCGCGGGTGACGGCCGTGGCCGGCTTGGGCTCGATCTTCGGCAAGTTGATGACCGGCGGGGTCGCCGGCAGCGGCTTCGGCTTGCTCTCCTCGGTCGAGCGCGCGATCACAACCGGCTTGGAAGCGCGAGGCGGCTCCGGCTCTGCGACTTCCTCGCTCTCGTCGTACTCGTCATCCCAGTCCACGAAGAGACGTTGCGGCCAGAGGGCCTTGAGGTCGTGGTAGAAGGTGCGCAGATCGGTCCCGGCGAGCAGGAACACGCCGATCACGCCGACGGTGAGGAGCACGATCCCCGCGCCGAACTCGCCGAAGCCACCGCGCAAGAGAGCGGCGGTGGCGATGCCCAACCGCCCACCGTCGCCGGAACCCCTCGCCGCCCCGCCAAGCTCGAAGAAGCCAACGACCGCGAGCCCAAAGCCAGCGCCTCCCAGGTAGTGGCGCGGCAGCACGATCGGCCCCTGGTCGATGCGGAACGCGCGAACCGCGCCCATCAGGAGGTAGACCGGGACGAGGAAGGCGCCGTAGCCGCAGCTCGCGAGCAGCACGCCTTCCCACCAAGCGACGAGCCGACCGTCCGATTGCGGGCTCACCAGCGCCCAGAGGCTCAGCAGCGCGATCAGGAGCATGCCGACCGAGGTGATCTCGCGGCGCAAGCGGTCCGAGACGACGAAGCCCGGCATCAGCTCGGAGAGGCCGTGCCCGAGCGCGCGGATGCGGGCCGTCAAGGGTTGCGTATCAGCGATGGGATCGGCCGCCCTTCCTCGCTTGCGGGTGGCAGTCCCCGCGCGGATCTTCGTTTGGGTTGCCATCAGCGCGGTCTCCCGGATCACCCATCATGGAGCGCACGCTGCCGGCCGCCTGAAAGATGTCTGAGTTGGACGGACCATGCGACGCTGGGACGGCACAGCGGCGTGAGCAGACGGATGACGTGACAGTGCGGGCGCAATCGGGGGCGTACGTGCGTTCTGTCCGGAGAGTATACACGATCGCTCCGCGGGCGAATGCGCCCTCTTGCCATATTAGAACAAATGTTCTAATCTCTTGTCGAGTCGAAACCGTGTCGGGAATGACCGGGTCGAGGGGGATACGCCGGCGTGGGGCCGGCAGAGGGGATATCGGTCATGACCATCGCCTGTGTATGGGTGCCGCATTTCGCGCTCCGGGTCGCGCTCCTGGAACGACCGGAGCTCGACGGCGTACCGCTGGTGCTGACCTCGCCTTCCAGCAACCGCGCCGTCGTCGCCAGCTGCACACCCGAGGCACGACGCCACGGGATCGTGCCAGGCATGCCGCTCCGCGAGGTGACCGCGCTCTGCCCAGAGGTCGTCTTTCTCTCGCCCAATCCCGCTCGCGACGCCGCCGCGCATGCTCGGATCGTCGAGGCATTGGAGCGATTCAGCCCGCTCGTCGAGCCCGCCGAGCTTGGCTGCTGGTACGTCGATCTGCGCGGCCTCGGTCGCCATCATAGCTCTCTCGCGGAAGCGGCACGTCGCCTCTTGGGACTCGTCTCCCCCGCCCTGCGGCCACGAGTCGGCATCGCGCCGGGGAAGTTCACGGCCGCTGTCGCCGCCCGGTGCGCTCGCCCCGGGAGCTTCCGCATCGTCGCTCCCGCCGATGTCCGCGCCTTTCTCGCGCCAGCGCCGGTTGACTGGCTCCCCGTCCCGAGCGAGCTGATTCGCCGCCTGCACCGTCTCGGACTGAACACCCTTGCCGATCTCGCCGCGCTGCCCGCGCCAGCCGTCGCCGCCCGCTTCGGTCCCGCCGGGCAGCATGCCTGGAATCTCGCCAACGGCCGGGACGAGACGACGGTTTTTCCGAGGCCCCGCCTCGAGACCGTGCAGGAGGCGTTCAACTTTCCAGCACCGGTCACCAGCCGGGAAGCGCTCCTCCTTGGATTGGAGCGGCTCGTGCGGCGCGCCTTCGCCCGTCCGAAGCTCCAGCACCGGCACGCCCGGCAAGCGCGGCTGCTCATCCTCATCGAGAACAACCGCTCGTGGGAGCGTGTGATGACGTTCCGCGAGCCGGTCGGGGCCAAGCGACTCATCGAGACCTTGCGCCACCGGCTGGAGCAGCTCGATCTGCCCGGCGCCGCCGAGGGCTTGACGCTTGAGCTGATCGGTCTCGTCTCCGAGACCGCGCGCCAGGAGCGCCTGCCCGGCTCGTTCGTCGAGGCGCGCTCGCGGCGGCTACGCCCGCTCACCGAAGCCGTTCGTCAACTCAAGCAACGATACGGCGACTCGCCGATCTACCGCATCGTGGAGGTAGAGCCATGGTCGAGGATTCCGGAGCGCCGGCACGCGCTGATGGCGTACGACCCCTGAATCAGCCACGGCCGATCACGGTCGTGGCCTCCGCCGGCCGCCCCGTCGCGCTCATCGAAGGGGGCCGCCGGCGCCGGGTGGCAACGATTCAAGACAGCTGGCAGATCGATGACGAGTGGTGGCGCGAGCCGATCAGCCGCCGCTACTACCTCCTCCTCCTCGAAGACGGCGTGGTGCGCACCGTGTATCACGACCTGATCTCCGGCGCCTGGTTCGCGCAAGGGTATTAGCCGCGAGCCAGCCCGCGCGGCAGTTGGCGATGGGCAAATACAACGATTATGTCGAACTCCATCTGCACACCGCCTTCTCCTTTCTCGACGGCGCCTCGCTGCCGGAGGAGATGGTCGGCCGCGCCGTCGAGCTGGGCTACCGGGCGCTGGCGATCACCGATCACGATGGGCTCTACGGCGCGATGGAGTTCGCCCAGCTGGCGCACGCGGCCGGCATCCAGCCGATCACCGGGGCGGAGCTCACCCTCAGCGACGGCAGTCACCTGACGCTACTGGCCGCAACGGAGACCGGCTACGCGAATCTCTGCCGGCTGATCACCGAAGCGCACCACGCGCCGTTGGCAGAGAGCGCCCCGCGTCCCACTCCTCAGGAGGAAGAGAACGGCACTGGCGATGCGCACACTCCTGCCTTAGCCAGGAGTGTGCGCCGCATAGCGAGCGCCGACCGCGCTCCTCGGCTCGATCCAGACCTACTCCCCGCTCATGCCGAGGGGCTGATCCTCCTGACCGGCTGCCGGCAGGGCCGGCTTGCTCAGCTCATCGACGCACGGCGGTTCCAAGACGCGGAGCGGCTCGTCCGGGAGTACGTCGCCTGGTTCGGCGCTGACAATGTCATCGTCGAGCTCCAGCAGAACCTCGTCTTCGGCGACACGCCCCGTATCCAGCACCTCGTCCAGCTCGCCGATCACCTCGGACTGCGCTACGCGGCGACCGGCAACGTCCACTATCACGACCAAAGCCGCCATCGCCTGCAGGACGTCCTTGTCGCCATCCGCAACCGCACGACGCTCGACCAATCGCACCGGCAGCGGCGCCCCAACGCCCAGTTCTATCTCCGCTCTCTCACCGAGATGCGCAGGCTCTTCGCGCGCTACCCGTTGTCGCTTGCAACAACGCGCTGGGTCGCCGAGCGCTGCGAGTTCAACCTCGCAACCGACCTGGCATACACCTTCCCTGACTATCCGACGCAACCCGGCGAGACGCCAGACGATGTCCTCGCCCGGCTCTGCTGGGCCGAGCTCGACCGCCGCTACCCGGAGGAGGATCGGGAGCGCGCCGCCGCGCGTCTCCGCGAGGAGCTAGCCGTGATCGCCAAGCACCGGCTGGCTGGCTTCTTCCTGCTCTACCGCGACTTGCTCGAGCTTGCCCGAGAGGTGGCGCTCGAGATTCGCGGCGCCGATTCGGCCCGCTCCTACGCCAAGCTGCCGCCCGGGCGCGGTCGAGGCTCCTCGGTCTCATCCATCGTCTGCTATCTGATCGGCCTATCGCACGTCGATCCGCTCGCCCACAATCTCTTCTTCGGCCGCTTCCTGAACGAGGAGCTCTCGTCCATTCCCGATATCGACCTCGACTTCCCCCGCGAGATCCGAGAGCGCCTAATCGAGCGCGTCTACGAGCGATACGGCCCGGACCGCGCCGCGCTCGTCTGCGCCTTCTCGACCTACAAGCTGCGCAGCGCCGTCCGCGACATCGGCAAAGCGCTTGGCCTGCCGCTGCCGGAGCTCGACAAGATCGCCAAGCTCAGTGAGCCTCGCTCCGCCAATGCGCTCAGCCACGAGCTCGACTTCATTCCCGGCTATGCCGAGAAGAAGGATCTGCCGCCCTGGCGCGACCTGGTCGAGCTCGCGGAGCAGCTCGCCGGTTTCCCGCGCCACGTCACTCAGCACGTCGGCGGCATGGTCGTCTCCTCGCGGCCCCTCTGCGAGATCGTCCCAATCCAGCCAGCCGCGATGGACGGGCGGTTCATCTGCCAGTGGGACAAGGACTCCTGCGACGACGCCAAGTTCGTCAAGATCGACTTCCTCGCGCTCGGCATGCTCTCGCTCGTCGAGGAATGCTTGGAGCTGATCGCGGCGGGAGGCAAACCACCCGTTGACCTGAGCCGGATCGACTTCAACGATCCAGCCGTCTACGACATGATCTGCGCCGGCGACACGATCGGCGTCTTCCAGATCGAGAGCCGCGCCCAGATCCAGATGCTGCCGCGCACTCGCCCCCGCACGCTCGACGATCTCGTCGTCCAGGTCGCCATCGTCCGCCCCGGCCCGATCGTCGGCGGCGCCGTCAAGCCCTACGTCGAGCATCGCCAGGTGCAGCGGACCAGCTTCCTACCGATCGAGCCGCACTACGACCATCCCTGCCTGGAGCCGGTCCTCCGCGAGACACACGGCGTGATCCTCTTCCAAGAGCAGGTGCTGCAGGTGGCGATGGCGCTCGCCGGCTTTTCCGCTGGTCAGGCCGACATGCTCCGGCGCTCGATGAGCCGCAAGCGCTCGCGGGAGGCTATGCTCCGCCTCTGGAGCGACTTCCGCGAGGGCGCCCTGCGCAACGGCGTTCCTCTGGAAGTGGCGAAAGCGGTCTTCAAAAAGCTCCTCGGCTTCGCCAGCTATGGGTTCCCCAAGGCGCACGCCGCTGCCTTCGCGATCCTCGCCTACCAATCGTGCTGGCTGAAGTACTACTACCCAGCCGAGTTCACCTGCGCGCTGCTCAACAACCAGCCGATGGGGTTCTATCCGCCGCACGTCCTGATCAACGACGCGAAGCGCCACGGCCTGCGCGTCCTCCCACCCGATATCAACCTGAGCGGCCTGCGCTGCTCCGTCGAGGGAAACACGATCCGGATCGGCCTCGGGTACATCAGTGGCCTTGGCGAGCAGAGTGGCACGCAGATCATTCTCGAACGGGAAGCCAACGGCCCTTACCGCTCACTCGCCGACTTCGTGCGACGCGTGCCGCTGCCAGCCGAGGCAATCGAGCGGATGATCAGCGTCGGGGCCTTCGATCGCTTCGGACTCGGCCGCCGGGAAGCCCTCTGGCAGCTTGGACTGTTCATCCCCGCCCGCCGCTTCGGCACGCGCAAGACGAACGTCAGCGGTCGCCAGCTGCCGCTCGCACTCCCCGTGGCGCAAGACGGTGTCGAGCTGCGGCCGATGGGCGCCTGGGAGCAAGTCGCCGCCGACTACGAGATCCTCGGCCTCTCGCCGCGCTATCACCCGCTCGGCCTGCTCCGGCACCGCCTCCCCGCCGACCTGGTGACGACCGCCGACCTGACCGAGCTCCCCGACGACACGCTCGTCCGCATCGCCGGACTGGTCGTCTGCCGTCAGCGGCCGGCCACCGCGAAGGGCATCACCTTCCTGCTGCTGGAAGATGAGCGCGGCCTCGTCAACGTCATCATCTACCCGAGTCTCTACGAGTCGCGCCGGCTCGTCGTCCGTGGCGAGCCGTTCATCATCGTCGAAGGAACACTCCAGAAGCGAGACGAAACGATCAATATCATCGCTCGCGCGGTTTCCCCGCTGGAAACCGACCAGCAAGAACTCACGCCGCCGGAAGCGGCGATCCCACAGGATGCGCCTCTCCACACCGAGCCCGAGCCAGCAACGGCGCTGACCTCGATCGCGCCAGCGGCGCACAACTACCGGTGAGCCGAAGCGAAAAACAGGAGTATGCCCGACGCTGCACGCGGCGGCGGTCAGACCTCCATTACCATCGGGAGGATCATCGGCCGCCGCCGCGTCTCGCGGAAGAGGTATTGAGCGGTCACCTCGCGGAGCTGCCGGCTAAGGTAGCCCCAGTCCTCAGGCTGGTGCCCATTCATGTAACCTGACAGCTCTTCGCGAAGATGCGCTTTGGTCGCCTCCAGGAGGTCGGTCGCTTCTCGGGCATGGACGAAGCCTCGTGTCAGAATCTCCGGACCGGCCACGATCTGCCCGCTCTGCCGGTCGACACTGACGACGACCATCAGGATGCCTTCCTTGGCAAGCGCCCGCCGGTCCCGAATAACGACCTCACCGACCGCGCCGACCGTCACGCCGTCGACGTAGACGTACCCGGCGTCGACGCGGCCGGTGACGGCCACCCGCTCCGGCGTGATCTCGATCACGTCCCCGCACTCAGCGAAGGTGATGCTGTCCTCCGGCATCCCACGCTCTAGCGCCAGATCGGCGTAGAGCGCCATGTGCCGATGCTCGCCATGGAACGGAACAACCGCGCGAGGGCTCAGAAACTCGAGCATCTCGCCTAGCTCGTCCCAACTGGCGTGGCCGGAAACGTGGACGAGCGCCCGGGCGCTGTAAATCACCTCGGCGCCTGCCCGGAAGAGCTGATTGATGATGCGGTAGACCGCTGTTTCGTTGCCCGGGATCGGCGTCGCCGAGATGATCACCGTGTCGCCGGCGCCGATCTGCACTTCCTTATGGTCGCCGCTAGCGATCCGCCCGAGCACCGCCATCGGCTCCCCTTGGCTCCCGGTGACGATGTAGGTCAATTGGTCGTCCGGCAAGGCAATGGCCTCGCGCTGCCCGATCAACACCCCTTCTGGATCCTCCAGGTAGCCGAGATCGAGCGCCACCCGGACATTCTTCTCGAGACTTCGGCCCAGCGTGACGACCTTCCGCCCGTACATCGCGGAGACATCAATGATCTGCTGGATGCGGGCGATCAACGAGGCGAAGGTCGCGATGAAGATCCGCCCCTCTGCCTTGGCGAACACCTCGTCGTAGGTCTGCCCGATGACGCTCTCCGACGGCGTGCGGCCCGGCGACTCAATGTGAACACAGTCAGAAATGAGTAGCCGTACGCCGCGCTCCCGAAACCGAGCGAGTGCCCCGAAGTCGGTCCGCCGCCCATCAATCGGCGTCGGATCGAGCTTGAAGTCGCCGGTGTGGACGATCAACCCGGCCGGCGTCGTGATGCCGAACCCGACGGCATCAGGGATGCTGTGGCAGACGCGGAACGGCTCCAGCCGAAATACGCCCGCCTCCAGCACCGGCCGGGTATCCGGATCGAACTCGATCAACTCGCTGCGCGGCAGGAGACCCGCCTCCTCGAGCTTGACCGAGACCAACCCGAGCGTCAGCTTCGTGCCGTAGATCGGGGCGGGAATCTCTGGGAGGAGATACGGCAGCGCGCCGATGTGATCCTCGTGGCCGTGTGTCAAGAAGATGCCGCGGACCTTGTCAGCACGCTCGCGCAGGTAGCTGATATCCGGCAGGATGAGATCGATGCCGGGCTGCTCCTCTTCCGGGAAGCCGACACCGCAGTCGATGACGATGATGTCTTCGTTGTATTCCAGCAGAAAGAGGTTGCGTCCGACCTCGGCCAGTCCGCCGAGGAAGATCAGGCGAACGGGAACCGCCATGATCCGCTCGCTGCTAGCTGCTTGCCACGAGTCGGAATCCACGCGCGGGGGACTCTACCCGCGCGGCTATGCGCCAAACAGCCTCGCGTCCCAATCCTCGCGTCACAAGACACTCCTTGCATATGCGGAGAGCCGCTCGCGGCGATGGGCGAGCGGCTCACTAGAACAAGCTCATCTGCTGGGCCGGCTGATCCTCAGGCTCATCCTCTTCGGCTTTACGTGCTCGCTCCCGTTCGGCTTCCGCGAGAATCTTCGGGAGCTTTGCAAAGTCCTCCTCGATCGCCGACCGTAGCGATGACTGGTGAAGCGCTGCCGCCGGGTGGTACATCGGCACGACCAACCGGCCATTGACGCGCTTCGGCTGCCCGTGGATGCGAGAGATACGCTCTCCCGGAAACCACTTCGCCATGGAAAACCGGCCGAGCGTGACGATCACTTCAGGATCAATGGCCGCGATCTGCCGGTCAAGATACCCTGCGCAAGCAGTGATCTCGTCCGGGAGTGGATCTCGGTTGCCCGGCGGCCGGCACTTGACGATATTGGTGATGAAGACGTCCTCACGTTTTAGGCCAGCCTTCGCCAGCAACTCGTTCAAGAATTGGCCCGCGGCCCCGACGAACGGTCGGCCCTGCTGGTCCTCATGCCAGCCAGGACCTTCACCGATGAACATGATCCGCGTGCGGGGATTACCTTCACCTGGAACAGCATGCGTTCGTGTCCGCGACAGGTCGCATTTCGGACAAACCCGAACTTCGCTTGCGACTTGCTCGAGAATCGCCTCCGCACTTGCGTCGTCTGTCTCAGCCACGCTTCGCTCCGTGAGCCATCATCTTACCGACCCCTGAGCCCAGTATAACGGAGCCCCGAAACGCCGCCCAAGGCGAACGATGGGCCGTTCATTGGTCGCCGAGGAGGTCTTCCTCCCCCACTCGTGGCGGCCAGGGCCCGGATATGGGCGCACCATTCGCATCGATTGCTGCCGCGACGAGGGACGCAACTCGATCATCGGTGGCCGATTCCGCGCCCGCCGCGCCAGGTTCGGGCGACGACTCATCAATGTCCTGAACGTCCCCGTTCAGCTCATCGTCCGTCAGTGCCAGTGCGCGCGAGGCGAGCACGCTCCAATCTGGATGGTCCCAATCGAACGGGAGGATCGCCGGGTGGCCCCAGTTCCGGAAGAGCCAGCGATTGAGAATGTTCGTCTCGTCTATGCTGGCGTGGTCGAGCGCGGGCAAGCCTGCTTGTAGGTAGCGTTCCCAGGAGCGGGCCAGCCGATCGGCCAGGTCGGCCGGTGAGGTACGGCGATCCACTCGCAGCTGCGCCCACTGCCGCCCGCGCACCACCATCATGACTTCGATGGAACCTGCCGCGGCAGACGGCAGGACAAGAAGCAGGGTGTGACGCGCATCCCACGCTCGCCATTGCCGCTGCGCCGAGATCACCGTCTCGACCGCGCGCAAGTCGTTCCTGAGCTTCCGTGCTCGCTCGAAATCGAGTCGCTGCGCCGCCTGCTCCAGATCTTGCCAGATTCGCTCGACGAGGACAGTCTCCTCCCCGTCCAGGACGCGGATCACCTGCCGCACCATCGCCAGGTAGGCATCGCGGTCGGCCCGGCCGACGCACGGCCCCGGGCACCGGCCGAGGTCGAGTCGAAGGCAGGGAGAGCCGTAGCTCTTCGCGTTGCGGAACGATCGCGGGCAGGTTCGAAGCGGGAAGTACTCGTTGACCATTTCGACGGCGGCACGCGCGGCGGAGGTGTGCCGAAACGGGCCGAAGTAGCGCGCTCCGTCGTCCTTCCGCGCCTTGGCCAGGGTCAAGCGCGGCCACGGCGCGGCGACGTCCAGCCGGATGTACGGGTACTGCTCGTAGGAGCGCATGACGGTGTTGTAGCGCGGCTGATACCGCTTGATGAGCTGCGATTCGAGCAGCAGCGCCTCCAGCTCGGAGCCGGTCACTTCGACGTCGATCCGAGCGACCGACTCGACGAGGCCATCGAGTTTTCTCGTGTAGCCGAGCGGCTGGGAGTAATAGGAGCCGACGCGCTCGCGCAGGTTCTTCGCCTTCCCCACGTAGAGGATGCGGCCGGAGGCATCGCGCATCAGGTACACCCCCGGCCGCCTCGGAATGTCGGCCAGAAGTGAGCGATCGAGCATCGCCCGCGCACGGCCAACTCCATCCTTCGGACGGGAGACGCTGCCCGACCCAAGAGCTTTGAGCCGGTCGAGCGTGGTATGGCCGGTCTTGACCGCCTGATCGGCAAGTCTGAGCGCCGCCTCGCCCGCGAGAACGGCGTCGACAGCAGCGCGGTGGATCTTACGCGGCGCGAGGCCGACCGCCTTCGCCACGCGGTCGAGCGACGGCCGCCGGACCGACGGCAGGAGCCGCATGGCGAGGGCCATGACGTCGAGCCGTTCATTGATCAGGGCGGGGCGGCCGCACCTTGCCAGCTCCGCGTTGAGGAAGGAGATGTCGAAGGCAACGTTGTGGCCGACGATGAGCGAGTTGCCCAAGAAGCGCTCGAGCTTTCCAGCGATATCCGGGAAACGCGGCGCCGCGGCAACCATCTCATCCGTGATGCCGGTCAGCGTCGTAATATACGAGGGTATTCGCCGTTCCGGGAACACGAGGGTCTCGAAGCGTTCGACCTCGACTCCGTCTCGAAACCGGACTGCGGCGATTTCGATGATCCGCTGGCGCAGCGGCTTGAGCCCCGTCGTTTCGACGTCAACCGCGACGAACTCGGATAGGAGGCGCCCAGATTCCCCGCTAGCGACCTCCGCGACCGGCAGCGCCCAGTAGCCATCGGCCCGCAAGACGAGCGTGCCATCCGCTTCAAGGATTTGGCGCAGGAGCGGCTCCCAGAGAGACGTGGCGGTGCTGCTCCCGAAGACATAGGCAATGAGGCGATCGGGCGTCACCGCGCCGCCTTCGGATCGAACGAATTCGATTGCCCGGCGGACGAGGAAGCTGTACCCCTGCTCGGATCCCTCGGCGGGCGACGGGGTCCTTCCGTCGCTTTCGAAGTCGGCATCGGCGCGGGAGAGCATAGCCGGGCACTCCTGATCGGGGCGTCCGCCGGGAGCGGAAAAGCCCTGTGTTAGAATCTCTGTTCGAAGCGTACGTTCACTTCGTCCTCTCATGCAAGGGCGAGCGAAGCGGAGAAGGCGGCATGGCTGAGACCGAAATTCAACGGCGCGTCGATGAGCTGAGACGCAACATCGAGCGATGGAACTACGAATACTACGTGCTCGATCAGCCCACCGTCTCTGACGCTGAATACGATGAAGCCATGCGCGAGCTTCGGGAGCTCGAAGCCGCCTATCCCGAACTCGTCACGCCAGATTCCCCCACGCAGCGAGTTGGCGCCGCCCCGTCCACTGCTTTCGCAAAGGTCCAGCATCCGGTCCCGATGCTCTCGCTGAGCAATGTCTATTCTGAGGACGAGCTGCGGGCTTGGGCGCAGCGAGCGGCGAAGCTCGCCGGAGATCGACCGCTGACGTTCGTCACCGAGCCGAAGTTTGACGGACTCGCCATCGCCCTCACGTATGTCAAGGGCGTCTTCGATCACGGCGCAACGCGCGGTGATGGACTCGTCGGGGAGGATGTGACCCCGAACCTGAGGACGATCAAGACGCTGCCGCTGCGCCTGCATCCAGCCCAGGGACGGGACCTTCCGGAGGTCATCGAAGTCCGCGGCGAGGTCTACATGCGCAAGGCCGACTTCGAGGCGCTCAACCAGCGGATCCTCGCCGACGGCGGCGAGCCCTTCATGAATCCACGCAACGCCGCCGCCGGATCGCTGCGGCAGCTCGACGCGCGCATTACCGCGTCGCGACCATTGCGGTTCGTCGCTTACGGGATTGGCTACATTCAGAACGGGTTCACGATTCGATCCCACTGGGAAAGCCTTGAGCTGCTCCGCGAGCTTGGCTTCCCTACGCCGACGGACGCGCAGCGAGCCTCGACCGTCGACGAAGTCTGGGAGCAGTGCCAAGCGTGGCAAGAGCGGCGCGACCAGCTCGAATTCGAGATCGACGGCGTCGTCATCAAGGTCGACGATCTCCGCACGCAGGAAGAGCTCGGCTTCGTCGGGCGTGAGCCACGCTGGGCGACAGCGTACAAATTCCCGGCGATCCAGAAGACGACCGTCGTTGAGGACATCGTGATCAACGTCGGCCGCACGGGCACGCTCAATCCGTTGGCAATCCTCCAGCCGGTCAACATCGGCGGCGTCATCGTCAAGCGCGCGTCGCTGTTCAATGAGGATGAGATCAATCGCAAGGACATCCGAATTGGCGATACGGTCGTCGTGCAGCGCGCCGGCGATGTGATCCCGTACGTCGTCAAGGTGATCAAGGAGCAGCGTACCGGGCACGAGCGGCCTTTCGTGATGCCGGAACACTGCCCCGTCTGCGGCGCTCCGACGCACCGCGACCCCGGCACCGCGATGCGCTACTGCACCAACGTCGCCTGCCCCGCGCAGCTGAAGCGCCACCTCGAGCACTTCGTCTCCCGTACCGCGATGGATATCGACGGGATGGGCGTGAAGATCATCGACCGGTTCGTCGAGCTCGGCTGGCTGCACGACATCGCCGACATCTACAGCCTCGACTACGACGCGATCGCCAAGCTGGAGGGATTCGGAGAAAAGAGCGCTGAGAAGCTGAAGGCTTCGATCGAGGCAAGCAAGAACCGGCCGCTGGCGCGCGTGATCCATGGTCTCGGCATCCGGCACGTTGGAGAGCGGACAGCGGCGCTGCTCGCGCAACGGTTTGGCTCGATCGATCGCTTGATGAACGCCACGCTTGAAGAGATCAGCTCGGTCGAAGGCATTGGTTCTGTTGTTGCGCAAAGTGTCTATGACTTCTTCCAAGAACCGCGAAACCGGGCTATCATCGAGAAGCTGCGCAAAGCGGGCGTCCGCCTGGCAGATGAGGCGCGTTCGGCGGTCAACGGTCAGTTGCCCCTCGCCGGCAAGACGTTCGTGCTGACCGGGCGCTTGTCGAGCATGACGCGCCAGGAGGCGGAGGAGCGACTCCGCCAAATGGGCGCGAACGTCTCTGACTCGGTCTCGAAGAAGACGGCGTATGTCGTCATCGGCGAGGATCCGGGGAGCAAGGCCGAGCGCGCGCGGAAGCTCAACGTGCCGACAATTGGGGAGCAGGAGCTTCTCGAGCTGCTCGGCGCCAAGAGCGGCTAACCGCGAGCGGCGTACGCGCCGCTGGTTTCAATGCCCGGCGCCGGGAGCGCATCAGGCGCCGAGGAGCGGACCTCGTTGTGGCTTGCAGCGTTTGACGGATTACTCTTGGCTGCGGAGGCGGAATGATGAGCGGCTATTCAATGCCCACGCGGGAGGATGACCCAGTCCACACAGTTCGCACGATTGCCCGCTTGGCGCAAATGCTCATCGAGCTGAGAGACGAGTACGTCTCCCGTCCCCGGCCGGAAATCCTTCAACAGATCGAGCAACGACTCGATGATCTCCTCGCTCTCCGCGAGGAGCTTCGACAGCGCGTAGCTGGACAAGCCCGCGACCACGAGGAAGCGCGTTAGGGACTCCCCTTGCCAATAAATGCTCCCTCTTGGAGTGTGATGTCTTTAGACGACGTTGGTCGTTCCCGGTTTCTGGAGCGGAATTCCCTGAGCGCAGAGCGGGCAGTCGGCCGCGTCCCAGGACTCGATGTCCACCGTCGCCAGCGGGACCAGCGGAACATCGCCAAACGTGACGCGGCCACCGCTGCGATCCACCAGCACCGTCACCGCCACGACCGTCACCGGCTCTCGCTCCAACGCCGCCAGCGTCTCCCGCACCGAGCCGCCGGTCGTCAGGATGTCGTCTACGACCAGTACGCGCTGTCCTGGCTGGAATCGCGTCCCACGGCGAAACTCTCGGCCGGACGCCCCATCGGAGGTCCGCTCCGCGTAGGCCGCCGAAACGCCGAGTTGACGCGCGACCTCGAACGCCAGGATGACCCCGCCCGTCGTCGGGCCAACGACGACATCAATGCCGGCGTCCCGGTAGCGATTCGCGATGTGGCGACAAACAGCCTCCGTTTCTCGCGGCTGGCGAAGCAGGTCAAACTTTTCGATGTACCGATCGCTGTGCCGGCCCGACGCCAGGAGGAAATGCCCCTCCTTCAGCGCCCCGATCTGGCGAAGGCGATCCAGGACGTCCTGCTCGCTTGCCGAAGGATGTGCCCGCTCCATGTAGCTCCCCTTGTCCTTCCCAAACGCTCGGCGACGGAGTTTGCCGCCGCCGATTTGCCGTGTCCCTACGGCACGTAATAGAACGCGACGCCCAGCATGATGTAGACGGCCAAGAGCTCAGCCCCCTCAAGCCAATGTGATTCGCCGTCAAACGAGATCAGCACCGCGATCAGCGTGGCAGCGACCAATGCCATCAGCTCATAGCCGTTGAAGATCAGTGTCATTGGCTGGCCGAGCACCACACCGGCAAAGACGAGCACCGGCGTTACGAAGAGCGCGACCTGCAGGGCGGACCCCACCGCGATACCGAGACTCAAATCCATCTTGTTTGCATGGGCTACTTGCACGGCGACCAGGTGCTCCGCGATGTTGCCGACAAGTGGAATGAGCATGACGCCGATGAACAGCTCGGAAAGCCCCCAATCCTCCGCCGTCGGCCGAATCGAGCCCACCAGCACCTCGCTCATGACGACGATCGCAACGGTCGCAATGGCAAGCGCGGCAATCGCCCGGCCCAGTTTCGCCCTCGAGGGACGATCTACTGTCTGTGCCTCGACTGTTGCTCCCTGTCGCAGTGAGTAGAGCAAGAACAGGGCGTAGATCACGATCATGACGATCGCGACGCCGTCGCTCAAATCCTCGATCGCTGATTCGGGAAGTGGCCGCGTCCGCTCACTGATGGAGAAGATGGCCGGAATGAGCAGCGCCAGCACCGCGAGCGCCATCAAGGTCACGTTGGCGCTAGCCAAGCGGGGATCGAACCGCTGCGTTCCGTTTTTCAGGCCACCGATGAGAATCGAGAGCCCCAGGACAGCCAGAATATTCCCGACGATCGAGCCGGCGATGCTCGCCTTGACGACGTCCACCAATCCCTCGCGAAGCGCGATGATGGTGATAATCAACTCGGCTGCATTGCCGAGCGTCGCGTTGAGAAGCGCGCCAATCTGTGGCCCAGTGGCAGCGGCGACTTCTTCCGTCGCACGGCCCAGAATCGCGGCGAGCGGAATCATCGCCAGCGCCGAGGTGATGAAGACGGCGCTGTGCCCGCCGTAACCACCCCACTCAAGAATCAAAGCGACCGGAACGAGCACCAGCAGCGCATAGAGAAACCGCATACTCCCCGATCCCTCGTCGCCGCGGGTGCCCGTCCCGCACGCTCAGATCGTCAGTAGCCGAACCCTGTTCGGCGGTAGGCCGACAGCGGCTGGACACTATAGACGTCGCTCGCCTTCGCCATCGCCGCCACCATCGCCTTGGCGGTGTCGATCGAGGTGATGCACGGTATGCCCCGCTCCACCGCCGCGCGCCGGATTTCGAGACCGTCGAGGATCTCCTTGTCCGCCGGCCCCGGCGTGTTGATCACGCCGTGCACGGTTCCCATGCGGATGACGTCGAGCACATCCGGCTTGCCGCGGCCAATCCGCTTTGTGACTCGTTGGACTGGCATGCCCGCCCGCTGGATGAGCGCGGCCGTACCCTCGGTCGCGTAGAGCTTGAAGCCCATCTGTACGAGCTGGCCGATCATCTCGAGCGCGTCCGCCTTGTCCTCGTCGGCGAGCGAGATCAGGATCGAGCCACGCGGCGGCAGCGCCAGTCCGGAGGCAATGAGCGCCTTGTAAAACGCCGGCTCAAAGGCGAGGTCAACGCCCATTACCTCGCCCGTGGATTTCATCTCTGGCCCGAGATGGACCTCGACTCCGCTCAGCTTTGCCATCGAAAAGACCGGAGCCTTGACGGCCACGAGGGGCTGGCGCGGCCAGAGGCCGCCACAATACCCCTGCTCCCGCAGCGTCTTGCCGAGCATGATGCCGGTCGCCAGCTTGACGAGCGGCACGCCCGTCACTTTGCTGATGAACGGCACGGTCCGCGAAGAGCGCGGGTTGACCTCGAGGACGTAGATCCGGCCAGCGTGGATCACGTACTGGATGTTGATCAGACCGCGTGCGCCGATTTCCAGCGCGATCCGCGTCGTGTAATCCACGAGTGTTTCGATCTCGGCCGGGAAGAGGTTGATGCCTGGGTAGACGGCGAACGAGTCGCCGGAGTGGACGCCCGCCCGCTCGATGTGCTCCATGACGCCCGGGATAAGCACCTCTTGCCCATCACAAACAGCGTCAACCTCGACCTCTTTGCCGAGCAAGTACTTGTCGATCAACACCGGGTGCTCCGGTGTCATCGTCGTCGCGTTGCGGATGTACCGGGCCAGCTGCTCCGGTCCGTAGACCACTTCCATCGCCCGGCCACCGAGCACGTAGGACGGGCGGACGAGCACTGGGTAGCCGATCTGGTCCGCGACCTCCTCAGCGTCGGCGAGCGACGTCACCGCCGCGCCGTGCGGCTGCGGGATACCGAGCCGGCGCAAGAACGCCTCGAAGCGCTCGCGGTCTTCCGCCAGATCGATGGAATTCTGCGAGCTTCCGAGGATCTCGACGCCGCGTTCCGAGAGTGGCTCAGCGAGGTTAATCGCCGTCTGTCCGCCGAACTGGACAATCACCGGCGGCATCCCGTTCGCCGGCCGGCGCGCTTCGTGGCGCAGGATCTCGTGGACGCTCTCCACGTCCAACGGCTCGAAATAGAGCCGGTCGGAAGCGTCGAAGTCGGTCGAAACCGTCTCCGGGTTGGAGTTGACCATGATCGAGGCGACGCCCGCTTCTTGCAGCGCCCGCGCCGCCTGGACCGAGCAATAATCGAACTCGATCCCCTGCCCGATGCGGATTGGCCCTGAGCCGACAACGAGCGCTCGCGGCCCCTCCAGCGGCGTTGCCTCGTCCTCCTCCTCGTACGTCGAGTAGAAGTACGGCGTCGCCGCGGCGAACTCACCCGCGCAGGTATCAACCATCTTGTAAACGGGCCGCATGCCGAGCTGGTCCCGCATTGCTCGCACGGACTCGGCGGTCGTCCCGGATAGCCGTGCGATTTGGGCATCGGAGAATCCAGCCCGCTTCGCCTCCCAAAGCAATTCACCCGCCAGCGGCTCGGACTGCAAGCGCCGCTCGAGGGCGACGATGCCCGCCATCTTGTCGAGGAACCAGCGATCGATCCGGCTCCACTCGTGAATCGTGTCTGTTTGCACATTGCGCCGGAGAGCGGCCATCACCGCCCAGAGGCGCAGATCGTTCGGCCGGCGGATCAGATCCTCGAGACGCGCGTCGTCCCAATTCGGATCTTCCCAGCCGAGGTCTTTCGCCGTCGTCTCCAGCGAGCGAACGGCCTTCTGCAACGCGCCTTCGAACGACCGGTCGATCGCCATTACCTCGCCGGTCGCTTTCATCTGCGTGCCAATCGTGCGATCGGCCCGCTGGAACTTGTCAAACGGCCACCGCGGAATCTTGACGACAACGTAGTCGAGCGCCGGCTCGAAGGCGGCCGTTGTCTTGCCGGTGACGACGTTGCGCAGGTCAGCGAGCCGCTTGCCAATCGCGATCTTGGCCGCGATTCGCGCGATCGGATAGCCCGTCGCCTTGGATGCGAGCGCGGAGGAGCGGCTGACGCGCGGGTTGACCTCGATAACGGCGTACTCGAACGAATCAGGATTGAGCGCGTACTGGATGTTGCATCCCCCCTCGATGCCCAGCGCCCGAATGATCTTGAGCGCCGAGGTGCGGAGCATCTGGTACTCCTTGTCCGAGAGGGTCTGCGAGGGAGCGACGACGATGCTATCGCCTGTGTGGACCCCCATTGGGTCCAGGTTCTCCATGTTGCAGATCGTGATGCAGGTGTCGGAGGCGTCCCGCATCACCTCGTATTCGATCTCTTTCCATCCAGCCAGCGACCGCTCCAGCAATACCTGGTGAATAGGACTGGCATTGAGACCGCCGGCGACGATCCGGTCGAGCTCATCGAGCGTGTGCGCGACGCCGCCTCCCGTGCCACCGAGGGTGAATGCCGGCCGGATGACCATTGGCAGCGGCACCTTCTCGGCGAACGCGCGCGCCTCTTCGACGCTGTGGACGATCGTGCTCTCGACGACCGGTTCGCCGATTTGCTGTAACAGATCCTTGAAGAGCGCCCGATCTTCCGCCTTCTTGATCGCCTCCAGCGGCGTGCCCAGCAGCTTCACGCCGTACCGGTCGAGGATGCCCATTTCGGCGACCTGGACGGCGAGATTCAAGCCGGTCTGGCCACCCAGTGTCGGCAGCAGACCATCGGGACGCTCCCGCTGGATCACGCGGCGGATGACGTCCGGAACGAGCGGTTCGACGTAGACGACGTCCGCCACGTCATCGTCGGTCATGATCGTCGCCGGGTTGGAGTTGACGAGGATCGTCTTGACGCCCTCTTCGCGGAGAGCGCGGCAGGCCTGAGTCCCGGCGTAGTCGAACTCGGCCGCCTGGCCGATCACGATCGGCCCCGAGCCGATCACGAGAACACTCTTCACTGACTCGCTCACCGCGCCGCTCCCGCTGCCTGCCCCTCGACCAACGCTAGAAAGCGATCGAACAACTCGCTGTTATCCCACGGCCCTGGGGATGCCTCAGGGTGGAACTGGACCGACATGACCGGACGCGAATCGTGGGCGAAGCCTTCGACTGTTTGATCGTTCAAGTTGATGAGCGCCACCTGCCAGCCATCCTCGCGCGGCAGCGTCTCCCCAACAACTTGGTAGCCGTGATTCTGCGACGTGATCGTCACGCGGCCAGTCCGCAAGTCCAGCACCGGGTGGTTTCCGCCGCGGTGCCCGAACTTGAGCTTCTCCGTCTCCGCGCCGAGCGCCCGCGCCAGGAGCTGGTGCCCCAGGCAGATGCCGAAATACGGGAGACCGCTCTGTAGCACCTCGCGCACCACGTCGAGCCCTTCGTCCAGGTTGGCCGGATCGCCAGGACCGGGGGAGATAATCACGCCATCCGGTCGCAGTGCCATGATGTCAGCGTAGGGAGTGCCGTAGGGGACCACGGTCACGCGCGCGCCGCGCTGAACGAGCGAGCGGACGATGTTGCGCTTGACGCCGCAGTCAACCACCACGATGTGCGGGCCGGTCTGCGCACCCACGGTCTCGATCCCATCAGCCGCGACGAAGTCCACGACATCGCGCTCACCCGGCAGCGGCGCACGCCGCGCCATCTCGACGAGCTCTTCGTCCGTGAACTTGTGGGCGTCGTGCACGAGGACGGCGCGCATATCGCCCACCGACCGGATATGCCGCGTCAATGCGCGCGTATCGACGCCGTAGATGCCGGGGATGCCCCACTCCTTCAAGTAATCGTCCAACGTTCCGGTTGAGCGCCAGTTGCTCGGCGTCGTGCAGTGCTCACGCACGATCAAGCCGGAAATCCAGGGACGCCGGGATTCGTTATCGTCTTCATTCACGCCGTAGTTGCCGATTAGCGGATAGGTCATGCAGACGATCTGCCCGCAAAAGGAGGGATCGGTGCAGACCTCTTGATAGCCAGTCATCGTTGTCGTGAAGACGACTTCGCCCTCGGCTTTGCCCGGGGCGCCAAACGCGCGCCCACGAAAGATGCGGCCGTCGGCGAGAGCCACGGCCGCATCGTATTCGGGACGATACGAAGTTGATTCGGTCGCGGGCGTCTCAGCGCTCGAATTTGACTTATCGAGATGCTCACTCATGAAACACCACCCGTCCATCAACGAGCGTGTACCGGACACGCCCGCGGAGGCTCATTCCCAATAATGGCGTGTTCTTGCTCTTCGTCCGCAGCGATTCCGGCGTGACTGTCCACTGCCGGTCGGGGTCGAAGACAACCACGTCAGCCCGAGCTCCGGGACTCAGCGTGCCACCTCCCCGCGCCAGGAGTCGAGCTGGCTCGCTACTCATTCGATGAATGGCTTCGCTCATCGTGAGATGGCCGGAGCGCACGAGCGCCATCATTAGCGGCAGCGCGAACTCGAGTCCGCTCAGGCCGAACGCCGCCGTCACGAAGTTGCGCTCCTCCTTCTCCGCGGGAGAATGCGGAGCGTGATCGGTCGCCACCACATCGATGATTCCGGCACGGAGCGCGTTCAGCAAGTGCAGTGTGTCCGTTGGCGTCCGCAGCGGCGGGTTCACCTTCGTGTTCGGGTCGGCCGGCGCCGCATCCGCCCCAGCCGGCTCGCTTACGTTGAGCAGCGCACGGCTGCCGCCTACCCAGGTGTCAGCCATCGTCAGGTGGTGCGGCGTCACTTCCGCCGTCACCCGGGTTCCATTCGCCTTGAACTGGCGCACGAGCTCGACTCCCCGCCCCGTGCTGACGTGCAGGACGTGCAGCCAGCCACCCGTCAGCCGCGCCAGCATCAGATCGCGGGCAATGATGATCTCCTCGGCTTCGGCGGGAATTCCAGGGATGCCCAGCCGCCGCGAGACCTCGCCCTCGTGCATCGCTCCGTTGGCGAGCGGCTTGTCCTCGCAATGGACCATGATCGGAAGGTTCAGCCGGCGACTCATTTCCAGCGCATGCCGCATGATGGCGCTGTTCGCCGTCGTGTCGCCGTCGTCCGAAAAACCGACCACGCCGGCCTGCGCCAGGCTGACGAAGTCGACTGCTTCTTCCCCTTTGCGCCCACGAGTGATGGCGCCGACCGGGAAGACGCGGACCACGCCTTCTCGCCGGCACTGCTCGCGCAGGGCCCGGACGATCTCGACGTCATCCAGCGCCGGATCGGTGTTCGGCATGCAGCAGATCGTGGTGAACCCACCGGCCGCCGCCGCAGCCGTCCCGGTCGCGATCGTTTCCTTGTGCTCTCCACCGGGCACCCGGAGGTGGACGTGGAGATCAACGAATCCTGGCGCCACGATGCAGCCCGAGGCATCGAGGACCGGCAACGATGGGTCTTCGGCATCGATGGCGGCGATGCGGCCGTCTCGGATCACGACATTCGCGATCCGGTCGATGCCGGCCACAGGATCGACGACTCGGCCGCCTCGAATCAGCCAGGCACTACCCTCCATATGCACCTCCGTGGAGGCAGCCTGCCCACCAAGAAAAAGCCTCCAAGGCCCGTCGCAGACCTGGAGGCGTTGTGTTAGGCACCGTCAATCGTCGTTGTGGCACGTGGTTTCCTCACTCAGACCGAGTGGTCGCCGTAGTATAGGCGATGGGCGACCGGCGCGTCAAAATCGGCTCGCCCTGAGACGGGCCCGGATAGAGCGGCGACCCGCTCAACGCGTCGGGCGCTAAGTAAATCTCAGATGCCTATAAGGAAGCGCGATGTCTCGAATCCCCCGTAGTGGCGCAACGCAGCGACGTGCGAGTTCGATTGCCGCCGACAACGGCCCAGACACCGTCGTCTCTCGCGAGAAGCTCGCCGCGGTCGCTGCCCGGCTGAAAGCACAGTATGGGACTCCGCGATGGCAATCGGAGGGCGATCCCATCGCGGTCTTGGTCTCCACGATCCTGTCACAGAGCACAACAGACCTCAACACGGAACGTGCTTTCCGGTCGCTGCGCGAGCGGTTCCCAACGTGGGAAGAAGTCCTGGCCGCTCCGACCAGCGAAGTCGCAGAGGCGATCCGAGTCGGCGGCCTCGCGGATCAGAAAGCGCCGCGCATACAAGAAGTGCTGCGCCGCGTCCTGACCGGCGATGGAGCCACGATGGTGGACGAATTGGAGACGCTGCCCGTCGCTGAAGCGCGCTCGCGCCTCGAATCGCTCCCTGGAGTTGGCGCCAAGACGGCGTCGTGCGTTCTCCTCTTCAGCCTCGGCCGGCCCGCGTTCCCGGTGGATACGCATGTCCACCGCGTCAGTCGCCGCCTGGGGCTCGTTCCGCCAAACGCGAGTCCCGTTGCGACACAGAATCTCATCGAGCCGTTGCTTGGCGGCGATCGGAACGAGGTATATGCTCTTCATATGAACCTGATCGCGCACGGCCGGTCGGTCTGCCGCGCGCCACGCCCACTTTGCGACCAGTGCTGTCTGACCGACCTGTGCTCCACTTATCGTGAATCACGGATCAAAGATGCTTGAACGTCTCACCGCTCATCCCACCGGCGGCCGGACCACGCTCTACCTCGTTCGACATGGCCGGACCCAAGCTAACCATGAGCGGCGGCTCCTGGGCAGTACGGATGCTCCCCTCGACACGCTTGGGATCCAACAGGCTCAGCGCATCGCCGAGCGCTTGGCGGCCGAGATTCGCGCTGACGTCTTACTGACGAGCCCGCTCCAGCGGGCGCTCATGACCGCGCAAGCCATCAGCGAACGCATCGGGCTCGAGCCAAGAACGATCCCAGGTCTCGCCGAGATGAATTTCGGCGACATGGAGGGCCTCTTGTTCGACGAACTCCTGGCTCGCCATCCGGAGCTGGCGAAGCGCGCGCTCGATGCTTCCTCCGGCGACTTTGCCTGGCCGAACGGAGAATCGCTGCTCGGATTCCATCAGCGGGTCCGCTCGACGTTCGCGTCTATTCTCACCGAGTACGCCTCGCATTCCGCGGTAGTCGTGACGCACGGCGGCGTTCTGGGCTCCCTCCTCTCCCAGCTCGAGGCGCGGCCAGCCAACGACTGGCGGACCTATACCATCATGAATTGCAGCCTGACGCACGTCGAGTTCAACGGCGACGGCGCTCAGGTGTACGTGATCAATGATTGCCGGCACCTGGGAGACCTCGCTGAGGCCGTGCTCACCCAGGAGGCGTCGTGAGGCTGACCGTACTCGGCGGGAGCGCCGCGGGCGTCAATACCGGCGCAGGTTGCAGCGGCTATCTCCTCGAATCCACGTCCACGCGGATCGTCCTCGATCTCGGGCCGGGGACGTTGCTGGAGCTACGCAAGCATACGGATTTCCGCCGGCTCGACGGGATCGTCATCTCGCATTTTCACCTGGACCATGTGCTCGACGTGGCCGCGCTTCGCTTTTCTCTGGCCTACAACCCGATCGCACCGCCCTCCCCGATTCCTTTGTGGCTCCCGCCGGGAGGACAGGCGCAACTAAGAGCGTTCGCGTCGGCTTTCGCCGAGCCAGGAGAGGAGGATGCATTCTTTTCGCGAGTGTTCGATGTCGAGGAATACGATCCTCGGCAAGGCCTCGAGATCGGTGACTTCCAGCTGCGGTTCCAGCCTACGGTCCACTACATTCCCTGCTGGGCGATCCGTGTCTCCTCTGCCGACGGGTCGACTGACCTTGGGTACACGGCGGATACCGGTCCCGCTACGCCGCTCGCCGATTTCTTCGCCGGTGTCGGCGTGCTCGTCAGTGAGAGCACATTGCTGGAGCCGACCGACGAGCCATACGAGAGTCGCGGCCACTTGACCGCCGAGGAAGCCGGGTTGCTGGCGCGGTCGGTTGGGGCGCACACGCTCGTTCTCTCCCATCTCTGGGAGGAAGTCGGCTTCTCAGCCTACCGTCGGGCCGCCGAGGCAGCGTTCGATGGCGCCGTGGTTCTAGCGCGGCCCGGCGCCCAAGTCGAGTGGTGATGGTCGATCGAGAACGCACAACGGCGGAGGAGAGGGCAGGCGTTGCGCCAAGGTTTAGGGTGGCACACGGTCCGGCGGATGAGCCAATCGCGGTCCGCGTCGGGCACTGGACGGACGAAATAGCCCGAACTGGCTGCACCGTCGTGCTCTTCGATCGCCCAGCGCCGGCAGTCGTTGATGTGCGTGGCGGTGCGCCGGGGACGCGCGAGACGGATCTCCTCGCGCCTGGCCGCCTGGTGCGACACGCGGATGCAATTCTCCTGACTGGAGGAAGCGCCTTCGGGCTCGCCGCCGCTGATGGCGTGATGGCGTATCTACGCGATGTCGGCCGGGGTGTGGTCACTCCTGCCGGCCCGGTGCCGATCGTGCCAACGGCGGTCGTCTACGACCTTTCGGTTGGCGAACCGCGCACGCCGGACGCCCAAGCTGGCCGCGCCGCGTGTGAGGCGGCGGTGCCGCTCTCAAGCGTGCGCAGGGGCTTGGTCGGAGCTGGCACAGGGACCACGGCCGGCACGCTATTCGGCGAAGAGTGGACGACGCGTGGTGGTTTCGGCATAGCGACGGTTGCCGCGCCGGCCGGTCAGGTGACCGCGCTCGTCGTCGCCAACCCGGCGGGCATCGTCGTTGATCCTCCGACGGGCGCACCCGTGAATCGGCCGGATGTGACCGGCGATCCGAGGGAGCGTCTACTGGAGGCACAGCCCCGCGCCGGCGGACGAGAGTCCACAACGCTCTGCGTTCTGCTGATCGAAGCGCCGGTTGACGAGACGGCGTTGATTCGGTGCGCCGTCGCGGCGCACGACGGTATGGCTCGCGCGCTCTGGCCTTGTCACACGCTCGTCGATGGGGATGTCGTCTTCGCGACAGGACTCGCGACGGGATCTCCCAGCGCCGGTGATATTCTGGCTCTGTCCATCGCCGCGGAGCTCGCGGTAGAGCGTGCTTTGATTGACGCTGTGACCGCTTGACCGACTTCGCACTGCCGATACATGCCCCGGCAGTGCTAGACTGATAGGACGACGGGTGAGACAAGCGCGACATCGAAGACGCACCCGCCCCAATGGCCGACCGTTACCCCGCGAGACGGGAGGCACACTGCCGGCCCGGCTCGATGAGCGCAGCGATGAGGCTACCCGTAGAATGCCCCGGCTTCGCGCTATCGACTCTGAGCTCCCCGGTCATGGGGGTGGGACAGATCGAAGCCGCCGCCCGGCTCGCAGACCTCTCCGGTATTGACCTCGACCTCCGAAGTGGTTATCGACTGTGGCGGCTTGGCAAGTTTCTGCCACACCTCGCCGAGACGCCGTATCCGGCCGTAACTATCTGGCTGCCACCGCACGCGGATCGGCTGCGACAGGTCGCCGTCCACGTCGAGCAGGTACCTGACGATTCCAGCCGACCGACGGTCATCGTCGATATGGAGCCGTGCCCCGGTCCATCGATCGCCTCCAACGGCCTTAAGCAGGCGATCGCTCTACACCGGGAGTACGCCGGTATCGGCAGGATCGCGCTGGCGGTGCATCCCCGGAATCCGGATGGTGGCCGAGCCCATCTCTCACAGCTCGCCGCGATGCGCATCGCGGCCGAGGAGTGGGATTTCGATCTTGCGCTCGACCTCTCCGGCCAGGTGGACTGGTTGTGGGAAGCGGAAGCGGCGGTTTACCGGATGATGCCGCGCCTACGAATTATCCGCCTGACGTTTCCGCTGCCACGGTTCGACGCGCACGTGCGGACGCGGATGACTCAGCGGGTGGTCGCCGCGGCCGTTGACGCCGGATTCAGCGGTCTCATCTCGATCGTCGTCCCGCTGCCGCCTTGGCGTTGGTGGGATACCGGTACACTCGCCGCTCGCGCCGTTTCCGCCGTCGAGCGCCTGGAGGATCGCTTTAGCGCGGATTACGGATTCCTACGGCGGCAACAGCCTCAGCGGTCACCACTGCATCGCCACGAGATTTGAGCTGAACGCGTCGAGAGGGAGTCGGAGAACCGACTCCCTCTCTCGTGGCTCGCTGAAGCCAAGCGATTAGCGCTTGGTGTACTGAGGTGCCTTGCGCGCCCGCTTGAGACCGACCTTCTTCCGCTCCTTGACGCGCGGGTCTCGGGTCAGGAGCTGGGCACGCTTCAGAATCGGGCGCAACTCCTCGTCGGAACGAGCGAGCGCGCGGGCGATGCCGTGCCGGACCGCGCCGACCTGACCAGTGACCCCGCCGCCGACGACCTTCGCGACGACGTCGTAGCGCTCGAGCGCGTTCGCCACGCGAAGCGGCTGCAGGATCATGGCCTCGTAGATCAGGCGGCCACCGAAGTACTCACGAATCTCCTTGCCGTTCACCGTGATCTTGCCGGAGCCCGGGTACAGCCGAACCCGCGCGACCGCGGTCTTTCGCCGCCCGGTTCCGTAGAAGTACTGCAGATTCTCCATCGTCTCTCCGTGCCTCCCTCAAGTGCGCCGTGCCTACGCCGACGCTCCGCTCCAAATCTCCCTGCCGCCAGTTAGATCGGGAGCGGCTTGGGACGCTGTGCCTGATGCGGGTGATCCGGTCCGGCGTAGACCTTCAGCTTCTTGAACTGCTGCTCCCCGAGCGCGTTCTTCGGCAGCATGCCGCGCACCGCCGCCTTCAGAATCCGCTCGGGATGGCGCTGCCGCATGTCGCGGAGGCGAATCGCCTTGAATCCACCGGGATACCCGGAGTGCCGGTAGTAGTACTTGTTCGTCTCCTTGGTTCCGGTAACGCGGATCTTCTCCGCATTGACGACGATAACGAAGTCGCCCATATCCATGTGGGGCGCCCAGGTCGGCTTCGTCTTACCGCGCAGCGTCTGCGCAATCACCGACGCGAGGCGGCCCAGAGTCTTCCCTTCCGCGTCGACGATATACCACTCGCGCGAGATATCCCCCGGCTTGGGGGACCAAGTTCGCCGTTCCATCGTTCCGTGATCCTCCTTGGCCCCGCACAGCGCGGGGGCGTCGTGCTTCCGTCACTCTCTGGCCGGCTCGTCACCCTCGTAGCCGACCCGCCAGAGCGTCAGGCCTGCCGCCGGAGCCGTCATTGGCCCGAGCCGGCGATCCCGCGCTGCCAAGAGTTCGTCAATCCATTGCGGGGCTCGTTTCCCCCGCCCTATTTCTACGAGCGCGCCGACGATCGCCCGCACCATCCGCGGCAAGAATCCGTCGGCCGCAACGCGAATCTCGTAAAGAATGCCGTCCGCCGGCCCCGCTCCCCACCAGGGCTGAATCGTCCGCGCCTCGGAGAGCAAGATCGTCCTGACTGTGCCGCGAGGCCGTTCCTGGCGCTCCGATCCCGGCACTCCCTCCCCGCCTCCGGCGAACGAGGCGAGATCGTGAGTGCCGACCAGCTTCGCCGCTGCCTCTTGCATCGCCGGGAGCAAGAGCGGATCGTTGCGCTGCCAGACCACATCCCGCACGAGCGGCTGCCGAACCCCGCACCAGAGGCGGTAGCGGTATTCGCGCCAAAGCGCGTCGTAGCGAGCGTGGAATCCGAGCGGGCGGCGATCCGCCTTCAGCACGGCGAGATCGTCTGGCAGCACGGCGTTGAGCGCCCGCACGATCGTCGCGTCCGAGAGGTCCGGCCGGTAGTCGCCGAGACTCACGACCTGTCCCGCCGCGTGGACTCCTTGGTCTGTCCGTCCCGCAAAGTTCGTCCGGGCCGGGACTCCGAACACCTCCTCGATTGCGCGCTCTAGCTCCCCCTGGACGGTTCGTTTCCCCGCCTGGCGCTGGGAGCCGAAGAATGCGCCGCCGTGATAGCTCACGACGAGCACCAGCGCCCGCCGCGGCGCGCGGACACCGAGCGACGCGCGGCGAGCCAACTACTCCACGAACTCGATCAGCGCCATCGGCGCGCCGTCGCCGCGACGCGGCTCCAGCTTCGAGATGCGGGTGTACCCCCCGTTCACTCCCTCGTACCGGGGAGCGATCACCTCGAACAGCTTGGCCGCGGCCAGCGGATGGTCAATCTTCGACATGACGAGCCGCCGGTGCGCCTGCGTGTCCTCACGCGCGATCGTCACCAGCTTCTCGACCACCGGGCGCAGGCTCTTCGCCTTCGCCTCAGTCGTCGTGATGCGCTCGTGAAGAATCATCGAGACCGCAAGCTGACGCAGCAGCGCCTGCCGCTGCGCCGTATTGCGGCCGAATTTTCGACCGGCCTTTCGATGTCTCATCCCTCGTGCTCCTGCTGGGTCGCGCCGAGCGACGGCTCCTCAGCGGCCAGGCCCTCACCGGAACCAGTCAGGTCGGACTCAAGCCCATCCTCGGCGCCCATCGCCGACTCCAGCGCGTCGAAGTAATTCGCTCCTGCACCGAACGAGGACACCTCGCTCTCCGGCAGGTACCCGTGCTCAGCCAGCTTCTGGCGCAGCTCCGTCAGGGAGCGCGGCCCAAAATTCCGGATCGACAGCAGCTGGTCCGGATCCATCGTCAAGACTTGGCCGACCCGCTCGATCTGGCGGCTCCGCAGCGCGTTCAGCACGCGCGGCGAGAGACCCAGCTCCGCTAGCGGCCGATTCTGCGCTTCCTCGGTGATGAACGGGCTGACGCCGACCGCGACATCGGTCTCCTTGCGGCTGAACTCCGCGAAGACGCGCGCGTGGTCCATCAGGATCTGCGCCGCCTCGGAAAGCGCCTCATCCGGCTCGATCGTGCCGTCGGTGAGAATCTCCATGATCAGCCGGTCGAAGTCGGTCATCTGACCGACGCGGGTATGCTCGACGACGAAGTTGACCTTCTGGATTGGCGTGAAAATCGCGTCGATCGGGATCTCGCCCAGCGTGTGCGACTCCTGCGCCTCAGCCGGCCGGTACCCCCGGTCGCGGGTGATCCAAAGGTCCATGTCGAGGACCGCGTTCGGCGCTGCCAGCGTCGCGATCACCTGGTCCGGATTGACGACCTCGACCTCAGACGGCCAAGCAACGTCTCCAGCGGTGACCACCCGCTCGCCAGACGCATCGCCCTTGGCGTAGAGATGCGCCCGGACCTCGCCGTTCATCTCGGTCAGGCGCTTGAGGCGGACGCGCTTCAGGTTCAGCACGATCTCGGTTACGTCCTCGCGGACGTTGTTGATAGCCGAGAATTCGTGCCAAACCCCCTCGATCCGGATCCGGGAAATGGCGACGCCTTCCAGCGAGCGCAGCAAGATCCGGCGCAGCGCATTGCCGAGCGTGGTCCCGTATCCGGGCTCCAGGGGCTCGACCTTGTAACGGCCATAATTGAGGCCGGTCTCGACGGTTTCAATGTGGAACTGTGGCTTCTCGAACAACCGGACTCGCCTCCTCGTGGGGCAACACCTCGTGTGCCGCTTGCCCCTCCGGCCCACGCGGCCGGTCGGCACACCAACCGCGCTACCGGCTGTAATGCTCGACGATCAGCGACTCGTTGAACGGTGGAACCTCGATTTGGTCGCGGGTCGGCAAGCTCAGAATTTTCCCGCCGAGATCCGCCACATCCATCGCGATCCAGTCCGGAGCCCGCTTCGTCGCCAGCACCTCGCCGAAATCCTTGAAGTAATCCCGCTTGCGGCTCTCCGGACGAACCTTGATCTCATCGCCCGGCCGCACCTGGTAGGACGGGATGTTGGTCTTGCGGCCGTTGACGACGAAGTGGCCGTGGCGGACGAGCTGGCGAGCCTGCCGCCGCGAATCGGCGAACCCCATACGGTAGACGACGTTATCGAGTCGGGTCTCCAGGATTTGCAGCAGGTTGTCGCCGGTCACGCCACCGCGGCGCTCCGCCTCTTCGTAGTGCTTATGGAACTGCGTCTCCAGCACGCCGTAGTAGCGGCGAACCTTCTGCTTCTCCCGCAGCTGCAGACCGAACTCGGACGGCCGCCGCGTCCGCCGCTGACCGTGCTGGCCTGGCGGGAAGTTCCGCGCCGGTTGCCGCTGAACGATCGGACACTTCGGACTATCGCAGCGCGATCCCTTCAAATAGAGCTTCATCCCCTCACGCCGGCATAGCCGGCAGACGGGACCTGTATATCGTGCCATTCCCTTCGAAAGCCTCCTGCTTCTATCCCAAACCTGCCCGCGGGCAGCGCACCGCGGCAGCCCGCTCTCGATCTATGTCAGCGGACTGCCGCACGATCTGATTAGACGCGGCGGCGCTTGGGCGGCCGGCAGCCGTTGTGCGGAATGGGCGTGGTGTCCGTGATCGAGACCACCTGCAGGCCGGCCGTCTGCAACGCGCGGATCGCCATCTCCCGACCGGCTCCCGGCCCCTTCACGTACACATCCACTTGGCGCAGGCCGTGCTCCATCCCCTTGCGAGCCGCGGTCTCCGCGGTCACCTGCGCGGCGTACGGCGTGCTCTTCCGCGATCCCTTGAAGCCGTTCGCGCCAGCGCTCGACCAGGCGATGACGTTCCCAGCCGGGTCCGTTAGCGTGACGATCGTGTTATTGAACGTCGCCTGGATGTAAGCTCGCCCGCGAGGGATATTCTTTCGATCTCTGCGCCGAACGCGCGTCTTGCCACGTCCAGCTCCGGCTTGGCGCCGCCGATCTGCCATGTGTTCCTCCAGGAAACCTCATCAACGAGACGCCGGCGAGGGCAAACTTCATCGTCCCCCGGCGGCGCCCGCTCCTACTGTCCTACTTCTTCTTGCGCACACCAACCGCGCGCCGCGGACCACGCCGCGTCCGAGCATTCGTCCGGGTCCGCTGACCGCGCACCGGCATGCCGCGGCGGTGGCGAATCCCACGGTAGCAGCCGATATCCATCAACCGCTTGATGTTCATTGAGACTTCGCGCCGCAGGTCACCCTCGACGCGCATCTCTTTCTCGATGATGTCGCGAAGCCGGGTAACCTCGTCGTCGGTCAGATCCTTGACGCGGACATCCGGACTGATTCCGGTCCGTGCAAGGAGCTGTTGGCTGGTGTGCAGCCCAATGCCATAGATGTACGTCAGCGCAATCTCGACCCGCTTCTCGCGCGGCAGGTCGACGCCCGCGATACGTGCCATAACCGCTGCTCCCTGCGACTAGCCCTGCCGCTGCTTATGCTTCGGGTTCGAGCAGATCACCCGGATCACGCCCTTGCGGCGGATGACCTTGCAGCGCTCGCACCGTCGCGTTACCGATGCCGATACCTTCATTGCTATCTCTTCCTAGATCATCGGCGGTAGCGCACCGGCGCTTCCGCCCTGCTCTGACTCACAACCAATCGGAAATGGTGGTGCCTGCAGTATTGTGCATCAGGCACGCCAACAGCGCACGTTGAGGAACGTGCGCCAGACACGTTAGTGTACCACGCCCGTGAGCCGTTTGGTAAGAATCTCCGGACCGTTCTCCGTAATCGCGATCGTGTGCTCGAAATGCGCCGAAAGCGACCCGTCGGCTGTCACCACCGTCCACGTGTCCGGCAGTACCCGAGTCTCGTCGCCGCCCGTATTGACCATCGGCTCGATCGCAAGGGTCATGCCCGGGCGCAGGATGATGCCCCGGTTCGGGTCCCCATGATTCGGGACGTGCGGCTCCTCCCACATCTGGCGACCGATGCCGTGCCCGCCATACTCGCGCACCATGCCGAAGCCTGTCGGCCGGATGAACTCCTCGATCGCGTGACCGATCGCACCGACTCGGTTGCCCGGCCGAGCCTGCTCGATGCCACGGTAGAGCGCCTCCTCGGTCACCTTCAGCAGCTTCGCCGCCAGCTCCGACACCTCGCCGACCGGGTAGGTCCACGCCGAATCGCCGTGGTATCCCTCCACGATCGCGCCGACGTCGATCGAGACGATGTCTCCCTCTTGAAGCACGCGCTTGCCCGGAATCCCGTGGACGATCTCGTCGTTGACCGAAGCGCAAATGACGCCCGGAAACGGGATCGGGTTGTTCGGCCCCGTGTGACCGAGGAAGGACGACTTCGCTCCGAACTCCTTGAGCGTCTCCCGCGCGATTTCGTCCAATTCCTTCGTCGTCACGCCGGGCCGGATTGCCGCTTCGATGCGCGAATGAATCACAGCGACGACGTGACTCGCTCGCCGCATGCGTTCGATCTCGCGCTCATTCTTGATCGTGACAGCCATCGGCAATACGCGCCTATTGACTCTTCGCCGCGTGACCGATGGCGGCGAGAATGTCCTGCGTAACGTTCTCAATGGGTTGATCGCCATTCACTCGCGAGAGCAATCCCCGCTCTCGATAGAAATCCAGTACCGGAGCCGTCTGCTCGTCGTAGAGATCCAGCCGGCGACGGATCGCCTCGGGCGTGTCATCCGCGCGCTGGATCAGCTCACCGCCGCAGCGATCGCAAATGCCCTGCACGCGCGGCGGATTGAACGTGACATGGTAGGTCGCGCCGCACTTCGGGCAGTACCGGCGACCAGCGAGGCGGGCGATCAACGTCTCACGGGGGGCGTCGATCTCGATCACCGCGCCGATCCGCTCATCGCGCTTGGCCAGCGTGGCATCCAGCCCCTTTGCCTGAGCCACCGTGCGCGGGAAGCCATCGAAGAGCGCGCCCTGCACGTCCGGATTCTGGGCGATCTCCTCCAGGCGCTCTTCCACAATCGCCAGCGTGACGTCGTCCGGGACTAGCTCGCCACGGTCAAGATAGCCCTGAGCGAGCTTTCCCAGCTCGCTGCCGGACGCCACAGCCGCCCGGAAGAGGTCCCCTGTCGAGAGTTTCACGAGCCGAAAGTGGGGGGCCAGAATATCCGCCTGCGTCCCCTTCCCGACCCCCTGAGGCCCCATCAGGATGATGTGCATCGCAAACCTACAACTGGTCGCCGATCGCCGCCTGGGCAGGTCGCGATTGACGCCGCCCGGCGCAGACGATCGGCGACCGAACGACCGGCATTCGCCCCGCTAATCGATAAACCCTTCGTACCGGCGCATCAGGAGCTGCGCCTCGAGTTGCCGCATCGTGTCGATCGCGACGCCGACGACGATCAGCATCGACGTGGCGCCGATCAGAAGCGTGCGGACACCCGTGATTTCCGCTGCAATCCAGGGCAGGATGGCAACGAAGCCGAGGAACAGCGCGCCGATCAACGTGATCCGCGTCAGCACGCGCTGCAGATAGAGCGCCGTGTTCCGACCCGGCCGGACACCCGGAATGAAGGCGCCTTGGCGCTGGAGATTCTCTGGGATCTTCTGCTGCTGGAAGATGACCATCGTGTAGAAGTAGGTGAACCCGATGACCATCAAGAAGTAGATGATGTTGTACAGCGGCCGGTTCGGATCGAAGTACCGGCTAATGAACCCGCCAAGATCCCGGACCCACTCGCGGCTCGAGCTCGAGAAGAAATTGGCGATCATGCCCGGGAAAACCATGATGCTGACCGCGAAGATCAGCGGGATCATGCCGGAGGAGTTGACCTTCAGCGGGATGTAGGTCGTCGTACCGCCGTAGGCCCGATTGCCGCGGATCCGCTTCGCGTGGTGGACTGGGATGCGCCGCTGGCCCTCGTTGATCAGGACGATGCCGACGATCGTGAAGAGGACGATCGCGACGAACATCACCGTCCCGATGAGGTTGTCCGACGTCGAGCCGCCAGTCAGGAGTCTGCCCACGGCGCCGGGTAAGCTCGCGACGATGCCGCCGAAGATGATGATCGAGACGCCATTGCCGATCCCGTTCTCGGTGATCAGCTCGCCCATCCAGACAAGCAGCATCGTGCCGGCGGTCATCGAGGTGAGAATCGCGAGCGACGGCAAGAACGTGTCACTGTCGAAGAGGCCGAAGTTCTCCAACAAGGGCCGGCCATCCGATCCTGTTGTGCGGGAGAAGAGGAGCGCCTGACCGTATCCCTGCAGGAACGCCAGCGGTACGGTCAGCCAGTGGGTGTACTGATTGATCTTATTCCGCCCTTGCTGGCCTTCGTTCGACAGCTCGTTCAGCCGCGGGATGATCGGCGTCATGAGTTGCATGATGATGGACGCCGTGATGTACGGATAGACGCCGAGCGCGACGACCGAGAACGTGTCGAGACCGCTCCCCGAGAAGAGATTGAGCATGCCGAGGAGCTGATTGTTCTCAATGAAATCCTGCAGCTCCCGACGATTGACGCCAGGCACTGGGATGCTGGCGATGAAGCGGAAGATTGCCAGCATACCCAGAGTGAAGAGAATTCGGCGCCGAAGGTCTGGGATCTTGAAGGCGTTGATGACGGCTTCGAGCATCGCTCAAACTCCTGACCCGCTCACCGCTCACCCAGCGCGGCCTCGGATCGAATCGGCTCGCGCAAGGGTCCACCTCGCGGCGAGCGGGCAGCAATCATTCGCTCGACGCGGTTGCGTTTTCGCGCGCCCGCTTTTCCGCCCGCGTCAAGGGAACGCGGCGGCTGCGGGGCCGGGCCTGCACCCATCGATCGGTTCGCTCGAGCACCGTCACCGTTCCGCCGGCGGCCTCGATTCGCTCACGCGCAACCGCGGAGAAGGCGTGCGCATGCACCTCCACCGGACGGGTGAGCTCGCCATCGGCCAGTATCTTGACCGGGAACTCCAAGCCGCGGATCACGCGGTGCTGATATAGGACGTCGGGCGTGATGGGTCCGTCAACGGCGAGTTCGTTCAGCCGGCCCAGGTTCACGACCTCCCAGGGAGTCTTGAAGATGTTGGTGAACCCGCGCTTGTACGGAAGCCGCTGCTGAATCGGCAGCTGCCCGCCTTCGAAACCGCGCCCAACTCCCGGGTTGGAGCGGGCCTTCTGGCCCTTCGTGCCGCGGCCGGCGGTCTTGCCATGGCCGCTGGCGGTACCGCGTCCGACTCGCTTCTTCGGGCGATTCGCGCCCTCATTGGGTCGCAAATCAGTCAAATTGAGTGGCATGACTCGCCTCGATTCTTGCTAAGCGCGTCTGCCGCGCAAGATTCATTCAACTGATTATTCCGCCGGGTCTTCGACTTCGACAAGGTGACGCACCTTGTCAATCATGCCGCGCATTGACGGCGTGTCCGGCACCTCGACGGTCTGGTGGAGCCGGCGCAAACCGAGCGACCGAACCGTCTCGCCTTGGTCGCGCGGCCGACCAATCGTGCTCCGCACCAGCGTCACGCGCAGCGTTCGCTGCTCGGTCGGGTTAGTGGAAGTTTGCTTACTCACGCTTGCTCACTCCTGCGCCCCCGGCCAGCCCGCGCGCGTCCACCATTCTCCTCGCGCGGCGACTCGGCCGACTCCGCCGCGGTTGGCGCTGCCGCACCAGACGCCGCTCCCCTCGGCCGCCGAATCGGGCGCTCCCGCCGGCGCCGGGCAGCAACCGACTCCATCGACTCGAGCTTCGTCAACGCCTTCAGCGTCGCTCGCGTTACGTTGATTGGGTTGTTGCTCCCGTGCGACTTCGTCAGCACGTCGCGGATGCCCGCCAGCTCGACCACCGCGCGTACCGCGCCACCGGCAATCACGCCAGTACCGGGCGCGGCCGGCTTCAGGAGCACGCGCGAAGCGCCGAACTTCTCCTCGATCTCGTGCGGGATCGTCGTGCCGTCGAGCGGCACGGTGATCATCGACTTCTTGGCCGCCTCGACGCCCTTGCGGATCGAATCCGGCACCTCGCCCGCCTTGCCGAGGCCGACACCGACCCGGCCGCGTCCATCGCCGACGACGACGAGACTGCCAAAGCTGAACCGGCGGCCGCCCTTCACAACCTTCGCAACGCGGTTGATCTGGACGACTCGCTCTTCAAACTCGGCGGGCTCCCCATCCATTCGCCGCCGGGAGCCACGCTCTTCGCGGTCCATCGCTTACTCCTTCTCCCTCGCGCTAGAAGCGCAGACCAGCCTCGCGGGCGCCTTCGGCGACAGCCGCGACGCGGCCGTGGTAAAGGAAGCCACCCCGGTCGAAGACCACGGTCTCGATCCCGTGCTGCTTCGCGCGCTCGGCCACCACCTGGCCGACGATCTTCGCCCGAGCGGTCTTCGTCGCGCCTTCACCCGCGCGCTGCCGAACCTCTTCTTCCAGATCGCTCGCGGCAACCAGGGTCCGGCCAGCCGTGTCGTCAATAACCTGTGCGTAGATGTGCGCCGACGACCGGAACACGTTGAGCCTCGGCCGCTCCGGCGTTCCGCTCACCTTCGCCCGGACCCGGCGATGCCGGCGCTGGCGTGGCGTCAGTTTCTTCGTGTACTTCCACCGCATCGCTTCGCTCCAGTGCCATGAGTCGAGCGCCACCCGCCGATCGTATCGCCTCAGCGACTCAGATCAGCAATCAGTGGCCGGCTCGGATCTCACTACCTCGCTTTACCAGCCTTGCCCGCCTTCCGACGGATCACTTCGCCTTCGTACCGAATGCCCTTGCCCTTGTAGGGTTCGGGCGGCCGGATCCCGCGAATTCGAGCGGCCATCTCACCGACGAGCTGCTTGTCGATGCCAGCGACCGTGATCCGGTTCGTGCCCTCAACCGAGTACGTGATCCCTTCCGGCGGCTCGACCCGCACGGGATGGGAAAACCCGACGTTGAGGACCAGGGTCTTGCCCTCCATCTGAGCGCGGTAGCCGACGCCCTGGATCTCGAGAACCTTCTGGAATCCCTGGGTGACGCCGACCACCATGTTGTTGACGAGCGTCCGCGTCAACCCGTGCAGGGCGCGGTTCACTCGCTCATCGTCCGGACGAACGATGTTGATCGTCCCGTTCTCCCGCTGCACCGTCAGTGAGGGCGCCACGCGGTGGCTCAGCGTTCCCTTCGGGCCCTTGACCGTTACCACGTTGTCCTCGCCGACAGTGACTTCGACGCCCGCAGGAATGGGGATCGGCCTTCGTCCAATTCGCGACATCTTGTTCCCTCCGATATCCCCTAGAAGACCGTGCAGAGGACCTCGCCGCCGATACCGCGCCGACGCGCCTCATACCCGGACATCACGCCCTGCGGCGTGCTGACGATGGCGATACCGAGCCCGCTGCGCACGCGGGGAATCTCATCCTTGCCGGCGTACACCCGCAGCCCGGGCTTGCTGATGCGCTTCAGCTCCCGGATCGTGTGGCGCTTGTCCGGACCGTACCGCAGCACGATGCGCAGCTGGTTCTGCGGCTTCTTCTCGATAACCTGGTAATCCTGGATATACCCTTCTTGCTTGAGGATATCGGCGATCGCGACCAGGATCTTCGAGGACGGCATTACCACGTCCGGCTTGCGGGCCATCCCCGCGTTGCGAATCCGGGTCAGCATATCGCCGATCGGGTCATTGACTGCCATAAGCTACGTCTCCGTCGTCCACCGACCCCGCCTTCACCGACGGGTGGTTTGGCTCGTTCGGCGCTAAGAAATGGTTACCAACTCGACTTAGTGACGCCCGGGAGCTTGCCCTGCGAGGCCAGCTCGCGGAAGCAAATCCGGCAGACACCGAACTTCCGCATGTAGGCGCGGCTGCGGCCGCAGAGCTTGCAGCGATTGACATGCCGCACCTGAAACTTGGGTGGCTTCTGGGCCTTGACGATCCAGGCCTTCTTTGCCATCTAACAACTCCTTCTTCCGCGCTCTTCCCCGGCGCTGTCTCGCCGGTATGAAACTCCGCGCGACTGCATCGGTCGCTGCGAGCGCCGACGCCTTATCGTCCGGTCCGCGCGAAGGGCATGCCGAGCAGCGCCAACAGGCGGCGCCCCTCCTCGTCAGTCTTCGCGGTAGTGACAAACGAAATTTCCAGGCCCCGGGTCTTATCGATCTTGTCGTAATCGATCTCCGGGAAGATGATCTGCTCGCGCAGGCCGAGCGTGTAATTGCCACGCCCGTCGAACGAATTCGGCGAGACACCGCGGAAGTCGCGGATTCGCGGCATCGCGACGCTCTGGAGCCGGTCCAGGAACTCGTACATGCGCCGCCCGCGCAGCGTCACCATCGCTCCGATCGGCATCCCGGCGCGCAGCTTGAAGGCCGCGATCGACTTCTTGGCCCGCGTCACGACCGGCTTCTGCCCGGTGATCGCCATCAGATCGGCCACCGCGGCATCGATCGCCTTGGCGTTCTGGATCGCCTCGCCGAGCCCGATGTTGACGACAATCTTCTCGAGCTTCGGCACCTGCATGATGTTCCGGTAGCCGAACTCTTCCATCAGCTGCGGAACGACCTCATTTCGGTAGCGTTCGAGCAATCGAGCCATTGTGTTCCTCGCTTCGTGCGTTTCACCACGCTGGGCGTTCCCGCCTGGTCCGCCGGCTCTCCCGACGCTCAGGCCGCCCTCCGATTACACCCCGCCGCGGGCCGGTCACGCAGCCTCCGGCCGCGGGATCGTCTGCTCACACTTCTTGCAATACCGCTCGTTCTTGCCGTTGGCGCCAGTGCGGATACCCACCCGCGTCCGGCTTCCGCAATTCGGGCAGACCAGCATCACCTTCGAGACATGGAGCGGCGCCTCGACCTCGATCCGTCCGGCCTGGCGCGCGCGCCCCCGCCGTACGTGCTTGATGACGATGTTGACGCCCTCGACGATCACGCGGTCTTCCTTGATCAAGTTGACGCGGACCTTCCCCCGCATCCCCTTGTTCTTGCCGCTGATCACCTCGACGGTGTCGCCGCTTCGAATTTTTCTCATCGCTTCTCTCCGTTGGGAGTCGGGCCCCTCGGAGTCAGAGCAGCAGGTTCGATGCGGCTGCCAGCTGACTCCGGATCCCTCTCACAGCACTTCTGGTGCGAGCGAAATGATCCGCATGAACTGCTTTTCGCGCAGCTCTCGGCCCACCGGGCCGAAGATCCGGGTACCGCGAGGGTTACCCTGCTGGTTGATCAAGACGGCAGCGTTGTCGTCGAACTTGATGTGGCTCCCGTCGGGCCGGCCATACTCGGCGGCCGTCCGCACGATCACCGCCCGGACGACATCACCCTTCTTGACCGGCGTGTTCGGCTGAGCCACCTTCACCGAAGCGATGATGACGTCGCCGACCGTGCCGTACTTCTTGGCCGAGCCGCCCAGCACCCGGATACACATGATCTCGCGCGCGCCGCTGTTATCGGCCACGCGCAGCCGAGTTTGCGGTTGAATCATCTCCGTACAACTCCCTGGCGTCCGGCGTCAGGCGTTAGGAGACCGACTGCATCATTCCGGGTTGGCGCCCGCATCGCGCTTGCCTCTCTCCTAACGCCTGCCACCTGACGCCGAACCCCGCGCGACTAGACTTGGACGCCGCGCTGCAGGATCTCTCGAACGATCCAGCGCTTGCGGGCAGACAGCGGCCGGGTCTCCTCGATCCGAACGATGTCTCCCTCTTGGCACTGGTTGTACTCGTCGTGCGCCATGAACTTGCTCGTCCGGGTGATCCGCTTGCGATACAGCGGGTGCCGCCGGACGTAGTCGACAGCGACGACGACCGTCTTATCCATCTTGTTGCTAACCACGCGTCCGACCTTCTGCATGCGCGGCTTTTGCGCATAGGTGCGCTTGCCCTGCTGGGTCTGCTCGGACGCTGGTGCACCTGCCTCTGTCATCCCTGTCTACTCCTGAACGCGAACCCGCCGCCTAGCGTCCGCTTGCAACCTTGGCGCGCAGCGCCTCGTCGAGTTCACGCTCTCGGCGGATCGTGTGAATCCGCGCGATGTCTTTGCGAATTTGGCGAATTCGCGCCGTATCGGTCAGCTTGCCGATCGCCTCCTGGAAGCGGAGTCGCTGCCACTCCGCGTGAAGCTCCGTCAGGCGATCCTCTAGCTGTTCATTCGTCATGGCGCGGATCTCTGCCGGCTTCATGCCGCATCCTCCTCGCCGCCCTCGACCTCCTCGGACGTGGCGGGAACGACAGCGGCCGGGCGAGAGATGATCTTGCACTTGATCGGCATCTTCATCGCCGCGCGGCGCAGCGCCTCGTGGGCGCGCTCCTCCGACACACCGGCCACCTCAAAGATGATGCGACCAGGCTTGACGACCGCCACCCAATACTCAGGGTTCCCCTTGCCGGAACCCATCCGGGTCTCGGCCGGCTTCTGCGTCACCGGCTTGTCCGGGAAGATCCGGATCCAGACCTTACCACCGCGCTTCAGATAGTTGGTGATCGCGCGGCGTCCGGCCTCGATTTGCCGCGCCGAGATCCACGAGGGCTCAATCGCCTGCAGGGCGTACTCGCCAAACGCGATCGTCGCGCCGCGTGAGGCCCGACCTGAGATCTTGCCCCGCATCATCTTTCGATATTTGGTTCGCTTCGGCATCAACATATCGCTACGCTCCTCCGCGGAGGTTCAGGTTACGAGCGGCGAGTCGGTCGCCCGTGCCTCGCCCTAATCTCCGGCCGTGGCGGCCGCCAGCTCCGCCGTCAGCGTTTCCGCCGTGACCGGGCGCGCCTGCGGCAAGACATCGCCCTTATAGACCCACACCTTGACGCCGATGCGCCCGTAGGTGGTATGAGCGTGGACGACGGCGTAGTCGATATCGGCGCGCAGCGTCTGGCGAGGAATCCGCCCATCCATCTCGGTGACGGTCCGGCTCATCTCAGCGCCGCCGAGGCGACCGCTGAGCTTGATCATCACGCCCTTGGCACCGCGGCGCATCGCCTGCTGGACGGCGTGCTTCATAGCGCGCCGATAGGAGACGCGGCGGGAGATCTGCTCGGCGATGCTTTCGGCGATCAGCCGCGCATCGGTCTCTGGCACCTTGATCTCATTGATCTTCAGGTGGACCTTCTTGCCGATCTCCTTCTCCAGCATCTGCCGGATGCGCTCGACGTTGGCCCCCTGCTTGCCGATGACGATGCCCGGCTTCGACGTGTGGAGCGTGACATCCACCTTGTTGGCCGAGCGCTCGAGCTCGATGCGGGAGATACCCGCCCGCGTCAGCTCGTTCATCACGATCCGCCGGATCTTCAGATCCTCATGCAGCAGATCGGTGTAGTTCCGCTCGGCGTACCACTTGGACTCCCAGTCCGTCACGATTCCGAGCCGGAAGCCAATCGGATTGACCTTGCGTCCCATTTACTGGCCTCCCCGGTCCTCGGCGATGACGGTGATCTTGCTCGTCCGCTTCAAGATGCGGCCGACGCGGCCCCGCGCCTTCGCCTTGTACCGCTTGTACGTCGGCCCCTCGTCGACGTAGATCTCCTTGATCCACAGGTCCTCTGGGTCAAGGTCGTAATTGTTCTCGGCGTTCGCGGCGACCGACTTCAGGAGTCGCTCGACCTCGACCGCCGCCTTGTTCGGGACGAAGCGCATCATCGTCTGCGCCTCGAGCACGCGCTTGCCGCGACAGAGATCGACGACGAGCCGCGCCTTACGTGGCGAGATACGCACCCGCCCGAGATGGGCTCTCACTTCCATTCGAGTCGTCCTCCTCCGCGCGAATTACCGCCGGGATCGCCGGTCGGCGTCCTTACCGTGCCCGCGGAAGGTCCGGGTCGGGGCGAACTCGCCGAGGCGATGACCGACCATCTGCTCCGTGATGTAAATCGGCACGTGCTGGCGCCCGTTGTGCACCGCAATCGTGTGACCGACCATCTCCGGATAGATCGTCGAGGCTCGTGCCCAGGTCCGGATCACGCGCCGCTCACCGCTGCGGTTGAGCGCCTCGATCTTCGCGCGCAGCTTGGGGTCGATATATGGCCCCTTCTTGGAACTCCGTACCATTCCTGTCCTCCAGCAAAGTGCTGGTCGCCGGTCGCCGATCGGTGCGTCTCACGGACTGTGCCGGAGCCGACCGGCGCTAGGCCACCGGCTTACCTACCCCGCCCCTTATTGGCCGGGCGGCGGCGCACGATCATCGGATCAGTCCGCTTGTTATTCCGCGTGCGGCGGAAGGCTGGCTTGCCCCACTTGGTCTTCGGCTGACCACCGATCGGTGCCTTGCCTTCACCACCGCCATGCGGATGGTCGCGCGGGTTCATGACGGAGCCACGCACGACCGGCCGGCGACCCATGTGCCGATTGCGACCGGCCTTCCCGATAACGATGTTCTCATGATCAACATTGCCGACCTGGCCGAGGGTTGCCATGCAGTCCAGGTGGACCAGGCGCACCTCGCCGGACGGCATACGAACCTGCGCGTAATCGCCCGCCTTCGCCATCAGCTGAGCAGCGGCTCCGGCGGAGCGAACGAGCTGGCCACCACGACCGCGCCGCAGCTCGATGTTGTGAATCTGCGTACCGACCGGGATGTTCCGCAGTGGCAGCGCATTCCCAGTCCGAATTGGCGCATCGGGACCGGAAATCACCGTGTCACCGACGCTCAGGCCGAGCGGCGCCAGGATGTACCGCTTCTCGCCGTCGGCGTAGAAGAGCAGAGCGATGCGGGCGGAGCGATTCGGATCGTATTCAATCGCGGCGACCCGAGCCGGAATTCCGTGCTTGTTCCGCTTGAAATCGATGATCCGGTAGAAGCGCTTGTTGCCGCCGCCCCGGTGCCGCACCGTGATCCGGCCGATGTTGTTCCGGCCGGCGTGCTTCTTGAGCGGCTCGATCAGGCTCTTCTCCGGCTCCTTCTTCGTGATCTCCTCGAACGTGCTGACGGACATCTGTCGCCGGCCCGGCGAGGTTGGCTTGTATTTGCGAATGGGCATCGCCTATCTCCTCTCTCCGCGCCCGCGCTAGACCTGCTCGAAGAGATCGATCCGGTCACCCGGCTGGAGCGTCACGATCGCCTTCTTCCAGCGCCGGGTGGCTCCCTCGATCCGCCCGCCGCGCCGCGATGCAAATCGCGACTTCGGCTTCGGCTTCACGATCAGCGTGTTGACCGCCTTGACCCGGACGTTGAACGTCTTCTCGACGGCCTCGCGAATCTGATACTTGTTCGCCTCGGGCGCCACTTCAAACGTGTACTGGCCCTTCTCCATCAAGAACGTATTCTTTTCTGTAATCAGCGGCCGACGAATGACATCTTCAATTCGTAGCTCAGCCATGTCATGCTCCTCCGCCCGCTGCCTGGGCCGCCGCCTCGAGGCGCGCGCGCTTCCACGCGCTCGGCTCCCGCTTCTCCGGCGGCAACGCAAGCCATGCCTCGATCGGCTCAATCGCCTCGCGGGTCACCACCAGGCGATCGTACTTGAGCACGTCGCGCACGTTGAGGTAGTTCGCCCGGATCGTCCAAACGTTCGGCAGATTCCCGGCCGCCCGCTCGATCACCTCGATCTTGTCCGGCATCACGATCAGGAAGGAGCGCGACTCCGGCAGCTTCTCGAGGATGGCCTTCATCGCCTTCGTCTTCGGCTCGATATCGGCCAGCCCCTCGATGATCGTGACGCGGTCATCCCGCAGCTTGGCCGAGAGCGCCGAGCGCACCGCCAGCCGGCGCATCTGCTTGGGCATCGCCTGCGTGTACTTCCGCGGGTGCGGTCCCCAGACCACACCGCCGCCCTTCCACTGCGGCGCTCGGATCGAGCCTTGCCGCGCGCGGCCGGTTCCCTTCTGCCGCCACGGCTTGCGGCCACCTCCGCGCACCTCGCTGCGCGTCTTGGTATCGTGCGTGCCGACGCGGGCGTTGGCGAGCTGCATCACGAGCGCCTGGTGCATCACCGCGATGTGCGGCTCGATGCCCCAGACACTGTCGTCGAGCTCGGTTGTGCCCACCACCTCGCCGTCGGTGTTGTAGACATTCACCTGCATCGTCAATCTCTCCTGTGGCCAGTAGCCGAGAGCCTCTGCTCCTGCGTCGCGCTGCTACCGGCCCGCGACCGATCGCCGGCTACTTCTTGCCGCCCTTTGGCCCCTTCACGGCGTGCCGGACGATGACGAGTCCCTTCAAGTGACCGGGCACCGACCCTTTCACCAGCAGCAGATTGCGCTCGGGATCGACGCGCATCACCTTCAGGTTCTGGACGGTCACGCGCTCATGGCCCATGTGACCGGCCATGCGCAGCCCCTTGAACACCCGGCCCGGCGTCGCGCTGGAGCCGATCGAGCCCGGCGCGCGCTGCCGGTCGGACTGACCGTGCGTCCGCGGCCCGCCCCGGAAGCCGTGCCGCTTGACACCGCCCTGGAAGCCGCGACCTTTCGACGTGCCGGTGACGTCAACCAAATCGCCGACCGCGAACTGATCGGCCTTGATCACCTGGCCGACTTGAATGTCCTCAACCGAGTCGACAGGCACCTCGCGCAGGTAGCGAGACATGTACCCGCTCGCCCGGCGATGCCCCTGCTCCGGCCGGTTCGGACGCTTGAGGAGGCCGAACCCGAGCTGAACTGCCTCGTAGCCGTCCTTTTCCTTCGTCCGAATCTGCGTCACAACGTTTGGGCCGCACTCGATGACGGTGACCGGATGAGCTACCCCGGTCTCATCGAAGATCTGCGTCATGCCCAATTTTCGACCAATCATTCCTTTGATCATTGGCTCTCTCCCTTAGGAGCCGTCAGCCGCGAGTCGCGCACATTATTCGCTCGCGGCCCTGCTCCATTTAGAGCTTGATCTCGATATCAACACCGGCCGGCAGGTTCAGTCGCATCAGCGCCCGGATGGTGTTCCCGCTCGGATCCAGCACGTCAATCAGTCGCTTGTGCGTGCGGATCTCGAATTGCTCCTGCGAGTCCTTGTCGATGAACGGCGACCGGATCACGCAGAACTTCTCGATCTTCGTCGGCAGCGGCACCGGACCCGCCACCTTGGCTCCTGTCGACTCGGCGGTCTCGACGATCTTCTCGGCCGACTGGTCGAGGATGCGATGGTCGTAGGCCTTGAGCCGGATCCGGATCTTTTGTGTCGGTTTCTTCGCGACCATGGGTCAATCTCCCGTAGGGTGAACCGGCTGCCTACTCGATGATCTTGGTGACGACGCCGGCGCCCACCGTGCGGCCGCCTTCCCGGATCGCAAACCGCAACCCTTCCTCGATCGCCACCGGGGTGATCAACTCCACCCCCATCTGGATGTTGTCCCCCGGCATCACCATCTCGACCCCTTCCGGCAGGCTAATCGTCCCCGTCACATCCGTCGTCCGAATGTAGAACTGCGGCCGATACCCCGGGAAGAACGGCGTGTGCCGTCCCCCCTCCTCCTTCGACAGCACGTACACCTCGGCCTGGAACTTCGTGTGCGGGTTGATGCTCCCCGGCTGCGCCAGCACCTGCCCCCGCTCCACTTCCGTCCGCTCCACGCCGCGCAACAGGCAGCCGACGTTGTCCCCCGCGACGCCTTCCTCCAGCGTCTTCTGGAACATCTCCACGCCGGTCACCACCACCTTGCGCCGCTCCCCAAGCCCGACGATCTCAACCTCGTCGCCGACCCTGATCCGCCCGCGCTCGATCCGCCCGGTCACCACCGTGCCCCGCCCCTTGATGCCAAACACATCCTCGATCGGCATCAGGAACGGCTGATCGACCGCCCGCTGCGGCGTCGGAATGTAATCATCCACCGCCCGCATCAACTCCCAGATGCAGGCATACTCCGGCGCGTTCGGATCGGTGCTGCTGCTCTGCAACGCATTGAGCGCGCTGCCCCGAATCACCGGAATCTCATCCCCCGGGAACCCATACTGGCTGAGCAGCTCCCGCACCTCCAGCTCGACCAGCTCCAGCAGCTCCGGGTCGTCCATCATGTCGACCTTGTTCAGGAACACCACCATCGCCGGCACTTCCACCTGCCGCGCCAGCAAGATGTGCTCCCGCGTCTGCGGCATCGGCCCGTCCGGCGCGCTCACCACCAGGATCGCCCCGTCCATCTGCGCCGCCCCGGTGATCATGTTCTTGATGTAGTCCGCATGCCCCGGGCAGTCCACATGCGCATAGTGCCGCTTGTCGGTCTCATACTCGACGTGGGAAATCGCGATCGTGATGCCGCGGGCCCGCTCCTCCGGCGCGTTGTCGATGGTCTCGAACGGGCGGAAGTTCGCCTCGCCCTTCAGCGCCAGCGTCTTGGTGATCGCCGCCGTCAGCGTCGTCTTCCCGTGGTCGACATGCCCAATCGTCCCCACGTTCACATGCGGCTTCGTCCGCTCAAACTTCGCCTTCCCCACG
>CALGSZ010000157.1 GCA_937901745.1 uncultured Chloroflexota bacterium
GTCAGTCCGGAAGCTCGCCATCGGTCCCGCAGGTTGGGAGGCATCGCGGCGCTCTTGGGCGCGAGTTGGCTGGCGATCGCGTCCATGACCGGCGTGGCCGCGCAGGAATCCGCGACGCCGACCGCGATTCAGCCCGGCGTGCTCGATACCGAGCCGGCGACTTTGGATTGTGATCCCACCGACGACGCGACGCCCGCCGCGGGCGACGCCGTCACCGCCGCTGAGATTTACGAGATCGTCAGCGAGGAGTCTGAGGCGCGCTACCTCGTCGAGGAAGAGCTGGCGGGCGTCGGCGCGACCACCGCTATCGGCCGGACCAATGCGTTCATCGGCTCGATTCTCTTCGACGAGGAAGGCATGCCGCTGCCGTGCTCGCAATTCTTCGTTGACCTGCGGACGCTGACGAGCGACGAGCCGAGGCGCGACAACTACCTCTACAACAACACGCTCGAGACCCAGACCTATCCACTGGCCTCGTTCGTGTTGACCGGCGTCGAGGGACTGGAGGGCGCCCTCGAGGAAGGCGAGGAGACGACTCTGACGCTGCTCGGTGACCTGACGATCCACGGCGTTACCCGCGCGGTCGCGTGGCAGGCCACGGTGACGCTGGACGGCGATCAGCTGACGGGCTCGGCGACCTTGCCGTTCGAGATGCCCGACTTCGACATCGAGCCGCCTCGTGTCGGCGCCGTCGTGAGCCTTGATGAGACGGTAACGCTGGAGATCGATGTCACGGCCCAGCGCGTGGCGTAACGCGGAATGGCATCAGAGCAGGCAAGAGGGCGTGAGATGACGGGCAGAGGATCTCGGCGAAGGCAGTGGATTGTCGTGGTGATCGTGACGCCGATCATCGTCGTGCTTGCCATCGGCATCTATCTGGCGAGCCTGGCCGGCGAGCTGCCGTGGCAAGAGGACCCGACGCGGGTCGCGACGGGCATCACACCCTTCGCCGATATCCCCGGCTTCTCCATGCCGACGCGCGTGTCCAACGCGAACCCCACCGCAACGCCGTGAGCTGACGGGGGGCTCAGCTTGAGCCCCTCGCGCAAAGCGACCAATCAGCCCCCGATTCCCTGGCGAACCTGCCTGGGAAAGGGGGCTTTTCGTTCATGACCGAGGCAGGTGCTCAGAAGGGCAAAGCCAGGATGCCCGCGACCAGACCCGGCAGTCGAGAGCTTAGTCGAAGTCGAAGAGCTCGCTAAAGAAGGAGCGCCGCTTCTTTCGGTATTGTCCGGAACCGTGTTGGTCGTACTCCCGGCGCTCGCCGCGCTTGTGGCGGTCGTCCCAATCGTCGTCCAACGCTTCCAGGCTGCGCTCGATGATCTTGTCGAGTTCGCCCCGATCCAGCCAAACGCCACGGCATTGCGGGCAGTAGTCGATTTCGACACCTTGGCGCTCGGACATGCGCAGCTCGATATTGCAGACAGGACACCTCTTCTCACATTCTCCGTGCGTACACCATGGAGGTCCCCGTTGACGCTCCGGCGCGGGCGTCACGGCTCCCGTTCGGTGACTCCATTACGCGGCAACCCGGCAACAGGATCGCACGACTGGACGCCGGAGCGAGGGCGCCGCGACCGTTCCAAAAGGATGACGCTCGGGGGGCGATTGTGGTTCACCCGTGGTCCCGGTGGCGGGGTCGCTTCGTTGCAGCAATCCCGACTAACGCACTATACTTTGTCACTGGTAACGAGACTCATTCTCAGCTGTCGTGGTGGTCTTGATCATGGCCGGTCGCAAACAAGGAGATACCACAGTAGCGAAGCTGGGAAGCCGCTATCGGCAGACGGCGCAGCGCGCGATGATCCTGGAAGAGGTCAAGGCGGCTGAGCGGCACTTGACGGCCGGCGAGATCTTCGAGCGGGTCCGCCGCAAAGATCCCCGCATCGCCTACGGCACCGTCTACCGCTCGCTCCACCTCCTGGCCCAACTCGGGCTCATCCAGGAACTGACGTTCGCTGACCAAGCCAGCCGCTATGACGGCCGGGTCGATCGCCACGACCACGTCCACTGCACGAAGTGTGGGGCGTTGGTCGACGTGGAAGTTCCGGTTGCCCTGATGGCGCGGCACGTCGCCGAGGAGCGCACCGGCTTCACGATCACCAGCCACCACACCATCTTTGCCGGCATCTGCCCCGCTTGCAAGGCAAAGGACCAGGCAAACGGTAGTGGGAGCGAGAGTCTCGACGCCATGCGTCGTCCGAGCCCCGGAAGGGCTTCGTAGTTTGTAGTTGCCCCGGGCAACGGCCCGGGGAGGGGGAGGCATGAGCACCGTTCCGATTCTCGAAATCGAGAACCTACACGTCAGCATCGAGGACAAGGAGATCCTCAAGGGTCTCAATCTCACGGTGAACGCCGGTGAGATCCATGCTCTGATGGGGCCGAATGGCTCCGGCAAGAGCACCCTCGCCTATGTCATCGCTGGCCATCCGTCGTACGAGGTGACCGAGGGCTCGATCCGCTATTTCGGGGAAGACATCTTCGAGTGGTCCCCGGATGAGCGGGCGCGGAAGGGCATCTTCCTGGCGTTCCAATACCCGACGGTGATCCCGGGCGTCTCGATGGCGAACTTCCTGCGCATGGCTGTCACCAACGTCCGCAACGCGCGGGCGGAGGCGGCCGCGACCGACGGCGGAAGCGCCCAGCCGTTCACGCCGCGCGAGTTCCGCAAGTTGATGCGCGAGAAGATGGCGCAGCTCAAGATCGATGAGAGCTTTGCCAATCGCTACTTGAACGAAGGGTTCTCCGGCGGCGAGAAGAAGCGGGCCGAGATCCTCCAGATGGCCCTGCTCGAGCCGACGCTGGCGATCATGGACGAGACCGACTCCGGCCTCGATATCGACGCTCTGCGCGTGGTCGCCGAAGGCGTCAACTCGCTGATGCGGCCGGACATGGGCGTCGTGCTGATCACCCACTACCAGCGCATGCTCAACTTCATCAAGCCGCACTTCGTGCACATCATGATGGATGGCCGGATCGTGCAGCAGGGCGGACCGGAGCTGGCGCTGGAGCTGGAGGAGAAGGGCTACGAGGGTCTGCGCGCGGCCTTGGCCGCCGGGGCCCAGAGCTAAAGGGTTCAGGGGTCAGGAGCAGAGGATGGGGCGCTGTTCGATCTCTCGCTCAAGACGCCAACCCTGAGACCGAAGGGAGCACAGAATGTCCGCAGTTCCAAAGCCGCAAATTGACATCGGGGAGTACCGATACGGTTTCCGCGATGAGGAGCAATACGTCTACAAGAGCAAGAAGGGCTTGAGCCGGGAGGTCGTTGAAGAGATCTCCTACATGAAGGGCGAGCCCGATTGGATGCGCGAGTTCCGCCTCAAGGCGTATGAGCACTTCATTCGCCGGCCGATGCCGACTTGGGGCGGTGATCTCTCGGAGATCAACTTCGACGACATCTACTACTACATCCGGCCGACCGAGAAGCAGGGCAAGACCTGGGACGAGGTGCCGGAGTACATCAAGAACACCTTCGAGAAGCTGGGCATCCCGGAGGCGGAGCGGAAGTTCCTCGCTGGCGTCGGCGCCCAGTACGAGTCGGAGGTCGTCTACCACTCCCTGCGCGAGGACCTCGAGAAGCAGGGCGTGATCTTCGTCGACACCGACACCGCGGTTCGGGAGTACCCCGACCTGGTCAAGCAGTACTTCGGCACGATCGTTCCGGCGAATGACAACAAGTTCGCCGCGCTCAACTCCGCGGTCTGGTCCGGCGGTTCCTTCATCTATGTGCCGGAGAACGTCAGGGTCGAGATCCCGCTCCAGGCCTACTTCCGGATCAACGCCGAGAACATGGGGCAGTTCGAGCGGACGCTGATCATCTGCGCGCCGGGCTCCTATGTCCACTACGTCGAGGGCTGCACGGCGCCGACCTACAGCACCGACTCGCTCCACTCGGCGGTCGTCGAGATCATCGTCCAGGAAGGCGCGCGCTGCCGCTACACGACGATCCAGAACTGGAGCAAGAACGTCTACAACCTGGTGACCAAGCGCGCCGCGGCCTACAAGGACGCGACGATGGAGTGGGTCGACGGCAACCTCGGCAGCAAGCTGACGATGAAGTACCCGGCCGTCTGGATGATGGAGCCGGGCGCTCGCGGCGAGATTCTGTCGGTTGCCTTCGCTGGCGATGGTCAGCACCAGGACGCCGGCGGCAAGGTGGTGCACGTCGCGCCGCACACGTCGTCGCAGATCATCTCGAAGTCGATCTCGAAGGGGACTGGCCGGTCGTCCTACCGTGGCCTGGTGAAGGTCTACAAGGGCGCGGAGGACGTCAAGAGCAACGTCGTTTGCGACGCGCTGCTGCTTGACGAGACCAGCCGGACGGATACCTACCCGTACATGGAGATCGAGGAAGAGCGTGTCTCGATCGGGCACGAGGCGACGGTCTCGAAGGTCGCGGAGGAGCAGATCTTCTACCTGCAGTCCCGCGGCCTGACCGAGGACGAGGCGATGAGCATGATCGTCAACGGCTTCATCGAGCCGATCGCCAAGGAGCTGCCGCTCGAGTACGCGGTCGAGCTCAATCGCCTGATCCAGCTGGAGATGGAAGGTTCCGTTGGGTAGGGGCTCGAGACCGGGAGCTGGGGGCTGGGGACCGCTTGGCATGCGCTCCGCCGTCTCTCGCCCCCAACCCCTCACCCCTAGTCCCCCTTTGAGGAGACGATGGAAGCGACACTGACGAAAGGAACAACGATCCCGACCGGGTTTACGCGGGAGGCGGTCGAAGAGCTGTCGCGCCAGAAGGGCGAGCCGCAGTGGGTGCTCAATGCCCGGCTCGCGGCGTGGGAGACGTACGAGCAGCTGCCGATGCCGCAGCGGACCGACGAGGAGTGGCGCCGGACGGATATCCGGCCGCTCAAGCTCGACAAGCTGGTCCCGTACGCGGGCGTTGGCGAGCGGGTGGCCTCGCCCGATAGCGTGCTGGCGACGGTGGAGGGTGGCGTCTCCGACGAGAGCGACCGCGCCGGCGTGGTCATCCAGCGCGATGCCTCGACGGTCTTCTCCGAGATCAAGGAGGAGGTCGCTAAGCAGGGCGTCATCTACTGCGATCTCGACACCGCGATCCGCGAGCATCCCGACCTGGTGCGCCAGTACTTCATGACCCAGGCGGTGCCGGCGAACTTCGGGAAGTTCGAGGCGCTGCACGCGGCCTTCTGGCAGGGTGGCACCTTCCTCTATGTCCCGAAGAACGTCGCCATCGAGTTGCCGTTCCGATCCTTCGTGCTCGCGCAGCAGCCGGCGGCGGTCTTCGCGCACACCCTTGTTGTGCTGGAGGAGGGCGCGGAGGCGTTCTTCGTCGACGCCTTCAACTCGCCGACGCTCGATGAGCAGGGCTTCGCCTCTGAGGTTGTCGAGCTGATCCTGGGCAAGGGCAGCAAGCTGCGCTATGTCCAGGTGCAGGACTGGGGCCGCCATGTGTGGAACTTCATGACCGAGCGGGCGATCCTGACGAATGATTCGACGCTCAACTCGCTGCACGTCACGCTCGGCGGCAAGTTCAGCAAGAACTCGATCGGCTCCCACCTGCGCGGCCCGAACGCGCTCGCGGAGATGCTCGGCATCTACTTCGGCGATGGCGATCAGTTCTTCGATCACCACACGTGGCAGCTGCACGAAGCGCCGTACGCCACGAGCGACCTGGAGTTCAAGGGCGCGCTCAAGGAGCGGGCGCGGTCGGTCTACTCAGGCCTGATCAAGGTTTACGAGGGCGCGCAGAAGACTGACGCCTTCCAGCAGAACCGGAACCTGATCCTAAGCCGCGAGGCGCGGGCCGACTCCATCCCGAACCTGGAGATCGGCGCGAACGACGTCCGCTGCACGCACGGCGCGACGGTCGCTCAGGTCGTGCCGGAGCACATCTTCTACTTGCAGGCGCGCGGCATCCCGTACACCGAGGCGCAGAAGCTGATCGTCGAAGGCTTCTTCCGCCCGGTCATCGACCGCATCCCGGTCGAGGAGATCCAGGGATTCCTGGAGGGTGCGATTGCGCGAAAGGTCGGAATCTAGCGAGCAGCCGCGGTGAACTGGCTGCCATTGAGCATGGTGGTCGAGACATCGGTCGGGGCGGGCGGTATGCCCGTCCTGGCCCGACACGGCGGGCGGGGCTCGCGGGAGGGCTAAACCTGATGACGACTGAAACGACTCACAACGTGCCGACCCCGCTCGATGCCGCGGCGATCCGGGCTGATTTCCCGGTACTGAATCAGCCGCTGGAGCCTGGCGAGAAGACGCTCGTCTTCCTCGACAGCGCCGCTAGCTCGCAAAAGCCCGCCGCGGTGCTCGATGCCCTGAACGACTACTACCGCCAGTACAACGCCAACATCCACCGCGGCGTCTACAAGCTCTCGGAAAAGGCGACCGCCAAATACGAGGAAGCGCGGCATCTCGTCGCCGCGTTCATCAACGCGGCCTCGCCTCGCGAGATCGTCTTCGTCCGCAATTCCACCGAGGCGATCAACCTTGTCGCGCACAGCTGGGGACGGCGGAACCTGAAGGAAGGTGACCTCGTCGTCCTGAGCGTGATGGAGCACCACTCGAATATCGTTCCCTGGCAACTCCTGGCCGAGGAGAAGGGGTTCGAGATCGCCTACATCCCGTTGACGTCCGACGTGCGCCTGGACATGGAGGCGTACGAGCAGCTGCTGCGCCGCGAGCCGAAGCTCGTCTCGGTCGCTCATGTCTCGAACGGTGTCGGGACGATCAACGATGTCGCAACCATCATCCGCCAGGCGCACGAAGCGGGCGCGGTGGTGCTGATCGACGGAGCGCAGAGCGTTCCGCACCTGCCGATTGACGTCCAGGCGCTCGACTGCGATTTCCTCGCCTTCTCCGGTCACAAGATGCTCGGCCCGATGGGCTCCGGAGCGCTGTACGGCAAGCGCGCCTTGCTGGAAGCAATGCCCCCCTTCCTCGGCGGTGGCGGCATGATCCGGAAGGTGACGCTCGAAGGTTCGACTTTCGCCGACGTTCCGGCACGTTTCGAAGCGGGCACGCCAGCGGTCGGCGAAGCGATCGGATTGGGCGTCGCTGTTGAGTACCTGACCGCGCTTGGCATGGACCGCGTGCGCGAGCATGAGCGAGAGTTGACCGCCTACGCGCTGGAGCGGCTGCGGGAGGTGCCGGCCATCACGATCTACGGACCACAAGATCCCGAGCTACGCGGTGGGGTCATCTCCTTCACGCTCGGAGACGTCCACCCGCACGACGTCGCCGCGATCCTGGACAGCGATAATGTCGCCGTGCGCGCCGGTCACCATTGCAATCAGCCGCTGATGCACCATCTGGGCGTGGTGGCCACGACGCGGGCGAGCTTCTACGTCTACAACACGCTGGAGGATGTCGATCGGCTCGTCGCTGGCCTGCACGCGGTCAATCGCATCTTTGGACTCGCATAGGCGTCCGCGGCTACGGGCGATCGGCGAGGGACGTACGTCACATGGCTGAGCAGCTATATCGCGAGATCATTCTCGATCACTATCGGAACCCGCGGAACAAGGGCGTCCTGGAGCCGGCCGACTACTCCTACGAGGACACGAATCCGCTCTGCGGCGACGAGGTCCGCATTGACCTCCGCGTCAAGGACGGAATCGTGTCTGAAGTTCGGTTCAGTGGCCGGGGCTGCGCCATCAGCCAGGCGTCGGCCTCGATCCTGACTGAGATGATCCAGGGCAAGCCGCTCGAGGAAGTCAAGGCTCTGACCAAGGATGACCTACTCGAGGAGCTGGCGATTCCGATTAGTCCGGCGCGCATGAAGTGCGCCTGCCTGAGCCTGAAAGTTCTGAAGGCGGGCATCTACGGCGTTCCGCAAGACGAGGACTAGAAGTCAGGGGCGAGGAGTTAGGGGGTAGGGGGTAGGAGTTGAGGGTTAGGGGCGAGGGACAGGCAGCGCGCCGTCTCTCACTTACCCCTGCCCCCTGCCCCTAACTCCTGCCCTGACCCCTGACCCCTAACAAGAAGTGGTATGACGGAAACGAAGTTCTACACCGTTGCCCGGGTGAGTGATTTGGCGCCGGGCGAAATGATGTATGTCGAGGTGGGGCCGGACGCGGAGCCGGTCTGCCTCATCAATCTCGAGGGCGAGTTCTACGCGCTCAACGATTGCTGCACGCACGAGGAGGCTTCGCTCTCGGACGGCACGATCATTGGCGATGAGATCGAGTGTCCGCTGCACGGTGGGGCATTCGAGATTCGCACCGGCATGCCGGCCGCATTCCCGGTCGTCGTTCCGGCCAAGACGTACCCAGTTCGCGTCGTCGGAGACGAGGTGCAGATCGGGCTCAACGGGCGGTAATCATCGCTGCGGCGTCCGCGGGACGCTGATCCCCTAATCCCGCGCCGCCGATGGAGACGATGAGCCCTTGGGTTGGCTCAATGGCGTGCTGGCCGGTGCCGACATAGACGCGACCATCGGCGACGACTGGCGCCGAGCCTGCCTCCGCGTCGAGCGGGAACGACCAGCGAAGATCGCCGCTCAGCGCGTCGAACGCGACCAATCGCCCCTCGTCGCTCATCACGTAGACCGTGGCATCGCTGATCACCGGCGACGAGCCGAGCGCTCGACCGTACTGCGCTCGCCAGCGCGGGAACCCGGTCCGAGCGTCGATGGCGTGCAGAAAGCCGTCGTTGCCCGAGATGTAGACGGTGTCACCACTGACCGAGGGCGACGAGCCGACGCCTGAGCGCTCAGGCTGGTAGCGCCATCGCTCTTCTCCGGTGTCCGCGCTCAGCGCGTGGAGCGCCCCCCAATCACTATTGACATAAACGAGACCTCCGGAGACGGCTGGCGTGTTGTAGACGCCGCCGATCTCTCGTCGCCATCGCTCAGCGCCACTCGCGAGATCGAGCGCGGCGACGAAGCCGACGCCGGCTCGTGCGGCGTCAGTCCCCCCGATGAATGCCATTCCATACGCAATCGCTGGCGATGAGGACCAGATCGTCCCGCCCACCTGCTGTCGCCATCGCTCATGGCCCGTTGCGGCGTCGAGCGCGTAGAGCGCGCCGTCAACGCTGCCGACATAGACCGTGTCGCCGACGACGACCGCCGATGACCAGACCGGTCCGCCAAGCTTTTTACTCCAGCGGAGATTTCCTGAGCCGGTCTCGATCGCGTATAGCCAGCCGGCGTTGTCCCCGACGATCGCCAACCCGTCGTGGATCGTGGGAGAGGAGAAGAAGCCAGCCCGCGCTCGGAAGCGCCAACGCTCGGTGCCGGTGCGCGCATCTAAGGCGTAGAAGTGGTGATCCCAGCTGCCGGCGTAGAGGGTGCCGTCGGCGATCGCTGCCGAGGCGACGACCGGTGCTGCCGTCTCAAAACGCCAGAGCAAGACCGGCTCGCCTACCGGTCCCGGACCCGGTGACTCTCCGGTCCGCGCCACGTTGCCGCGGTAGATGGCCTCGGCGAGCGGCGTCGTGCGCGCGAAGCCGGCGCTTGGCGCCAGTGCGCTAAGCAAGGCAATGAGCAGGAACGCGCGGGTGAGACGACGCACCGGCGATCTCCTTCGAAGGAAGAGCCTTTCCCGGGGCGGTCTGCCAGGCGATTGTACGGTATCTTCCTTTGGGAGCGTTTGGACGTGGTCGCGAGGCGCCAGTGCTCGATGGTGAGCCGGCGAAGCGCTCAGTGGAGAGGAGAATGATGAGCACGATGGGCATTGCGCTCCAGCTTTACACGGTTCGAGAGCAAACCGCCAAAGACATGCTCGGAACCCTCCGGCAGTTGGCGCAGATGGGATACCGGGCCGTGGAGTTCGCCGGCTATGGCAACGCGCTGCCGGCGACGATTCGGGCGACTCTCAACACACTCGGCATGCGAGCCGTTTCCGCCCACGTGTCGTATGACCGCTTCGCCAACGAGTTCGAACGCGTATTGGAGGAGCTGCATTTGCTCGGTTGCGATCATGCGGTCATCCCGTGGCTCGCGCCAGAGTTGCGCGTGGCAAGCTCCCTGCCCAAGCTCGCGGAGCAATTCAACGAGTGGGGGAGACGCTGCAACGAGGCTGGCGTCCGTTTCGGCTACCACAACCACGATTTCGAGTTCGCGCGCGATGAGCGTGGGGAGACGCTGTTCGACACGCTGGCGCGGGAGACAGACCCAACGCTCGTGAACCTCGAGATCGATGTCTTCTGGGCCGAGATCGCGGGTGTCGATCCGGTCGAGTTGATCCGCCGGCACGCCGGGCGCGTGCCGCTGCTGCACTTCAAGGATCGAGCGCGGAGCGCGGAGCGGCGTGACGCGCCGGTCGGAGAGGGCACGCTCGATTGGCCGGCGATTCTGGCGGCCGCGCGGGAAGCGGGAACGGAGTGGCTTATCGTCGAGCAAGATTATCCTCGCGACCCGATGGCGGACGTGGAGCGCAGCCTCCGCAATCTGGAGCGATTGACGGCGTAGACACGGCTCGTGCGTGTGGGCGGAACGAAGTGTCTGGGGCGGTGTGGCGGTCGCTGCACCGCCCCGATTCTTGTTGTCACGATTGCGATCAGGTCTCCAAGGATGCGCCGTAAGCGGTGGCCGTTTCCTGGCGGAGCCGGACAAGCGCCTCGGAGCGCTCGACCGGGTACGTCGGCGCGCCGGTCAGGTCCTTGTACTCGTCGGGCAGAGCGGCGAGTGATTCGGCCGCACGGCGCGCAATCTCCGGCAGCGGCGGGACCGCCCCCTCAACGATTGAGCCGCTGGCGAACGCTGGCTGGAGCAGACGGCGGCCTCGCGCCGGCACAGGCTCGTCTTCGAGCTGGATGATGTCGCGCTCGAAGGCGCCGACTCGGACGACCTGCTTCCGGCCGGGCCAGGTGCTCTTTTCGCCCGCCAGCTTGATCCGGCCCTTCTCCTCGGCTCCCGTTCCGAGACTGACGAGCTTGTAGACGGCGCCGAGCGCGCCTCCGGGAAGCTTGAGGTCGACAGAGCCGGCGCCGGTCGACAACCGAGTGCCAACGCCGAAGGCATCGATGGGCGCATTTGCCTCGATCAGCTCGGCAATCCGGAACTCATCGAGGTCGCCGCTGGCGAGGATGCGGACGTCGTGAAGCCCGGCGGCGTCGAGCGCGGCACGGCAATAGCGGCTGTCGCCGATGAGATCGCCGCTGTCAAGGCGGATGGCGGTCAGCCGGTGCCCAAATCGCCGCTTCGCGTCCAGCGCGACCTCGATCGCCGTCTCGATCGCGCGATGGACGTCATAGGTGTCGAGCAGGAACGTGAACTCTTCCAACGATTCGGCAATCGCCCGGAACGCGTCCTCTTCGTTGGGGAAGAGCTGAACGAGCGCATGCGGAATGGTCCCGCTCGTCCGTACGTTGAACGCGTGCGCGGCCGAGAGGAACGACGTGCTGGCGCAGCCGCCGATGATCGCGGAGCGGGCGGCGATGTACGGCTCTTGCGCGCGCCGAAACCCGAACTCGGCGACCGGGCGGCCCTGAGCCGCGAGGACGACTCGAGCGGCCTTGGTGGCGATCAACGTCGAGACGCCGACAGTGTGCAGCAGGCCGGACTCGAGGAGCAGCGCCTCTCGGAAGGGCGCGGTGACGCGCAGCAGCGGCTCGTTTGGGAACGCGATCTCGCCCTCCGGGACCGCCAAGATCTCGCCGGTGAAGCGCGTGCGGCGTAGCTCGTCGAGAAATTCGTCTTCGTACGGGCGGAGGGACCGCAGATAGGCCAGCTCTTCGTCCGAGTAGTGGAAGTTGCTGGCAAAGGTGAGCGCGAGCTCCAGGCCAGCGGTCAGGAGATAGGCGCTGCCGAACGGCGCGTGCCGGGTGTAGAGATCGAACGTCACCTCGGCATTCAGGCCGGTCCGCCAACTGACGTAGGCCGCATCAACGTGATAGAAGTCAGTCAGAAGCCCGCTCGATAGCTCATCGTGCCGCCACATGGCGTCCCCTCACCAGGCCCGGCGGCATGTTAGCCGACAAATCCCAAGCGTTTGGCGACCGAGACGAAGCGACACTGGCAAACTCCTTGCATACGCGGCGTTGCACGAATCCGCATCTAGCCGCGCCGCCTGGGGTGCGGTCCTTGACGGGCGGATGGCGGCGGCATCAGTATGCCCCACAGTACGCGATAGCGCGAGGAGGGATGAGATGAACCGAAGGAACGACGCTGTTCTCGGTACTCGCCGTATTTCCAGACGCGATACATTGCGCTTCGGCTTCGGGGCGGCCGGAATTGCCGCGACCGGCGGCCTCATCGCCCATCGCTCGGCGAACGCGGCCGGTGGCGGTTTGGGCGGTCGCTGGGCGCCGTGGCCTCACCAGGGCGGCGAGACGATCGTCTTCCTTTCCACCCAGCTGCGGCCGGTCGAAGAAGCCGAGAAGATGCGGAACACGATCCTGGCCGATTTCGAAGGCTCGGTCGATTTCATCCCCGAGGATACCGGTCCGTTCAATGACCGCATCGCGGCCGAGGCCGAAGCGGGGGAGGGCACCATCGGCGTCATCGGCGCGCAGCATGGCGATTTCGCCGCGCTCGCGGCTCGCGGCTACCTGGCCGATCTGACCGACCTCTTGCAGGAGCTCTCGGATCGCACCTTTGTCGAGGATTACGTGCAGCTCGGCAAGTTCGGCGGCGAGGAGCAGCTCTATATCCCCTGGATGCAGGCGACGTACATCATGGTCGCGCACCGGGAGGCCCTGCAGTATCTCCCGGAAGGACTCGACGAGGAGTCGTTGCGCACGTCGCTCACCTATGAGCAGCTCGGGGAGTGGGTGCGGAACATCAACGAGGCGGAGGGGCAGAAGTTCGGTCTGCCGGCCGGCGAGGATGGACTGCTCCACCGCTTTTTCCAGGGCTACGCCTACCCGAGCTTCACGGGCGGGGTGAACACGACGTTCAAGAGCGAGGCGGCTGCACAGATGTGGCAGTGGCTGAAGGACACCTGGCAGTACGCCAACCCGCAGTCCGTGACCTACGGCGCCATGGATGAGCCGCTCCTCTCAGGCGAAGTCTGGGTCGCGTGGGACCATGTCGCGCGACTGATCAGCGCGTTGCGGGAGCGGACCGACGACTTGATCGCGTTCCCGGCTCCGCGCGGCCCGCAAGGACTGGGCTTCATGCCGGTGGTCGCCGGCTTGGCGATCCCGAAGAATGCCCCGGACATGGAGGCGTCTCGCGCGCTGATCGAGTACCTAACGCGGCCCGAGGTGCAGGCGACCACCCTGCGCGAGGTCGCCTTCTTCCCAGTGATCGAAGGCGAGCTGCCGGGCGATCTGCCACCGGGAGTCCAGCAGGAAGTCGATGCTGTGCAGGCGACGACGAGCGATCCGCAGGCGTTGCCATCGCTGCTACCGGTCGGCCTGGGCGAGCAGGACGGCGCCTACAACAAGGTCTTCCGCGACACGTTCCAGGCCATCATCCTTGACGGCAACGATATCCAGCAGACGCTCGAACAGCAGGCGCAGAATCTCCAATCGGTGCTCGATGCCGCCGGCGCATCGTGCTGGGCGCCGGACCCGGAGAGCGAGGGCGTCTGCCAAGTCGGTTAGTTGAGATCGGCGGCCGGTCGGCGATCCAGCAGTGACGAACGATACCGCGGTTGCCGGCCGGTCATACTTGATGATTGCCGTTGCGTGGCCGGGGTGGTCATCGCGCCGCCCCGGCGACCCGGCGACTCCACGAGGCCATGACAGCACGCCGACTCGGATGGGCGCCATATGCCCTGCTGTTGCCATCGCTGGCGTTTCTCGCGCTCTTCTTCGCCGTGCCGATGGTGCGCGCCTTCGGGCTGGCGTTTCAGGACGCGGACGGGAACTGGAGCTTGGAGTCGTGGCGGACGATGTTCAGCGACACCGAGTTCCGCGAAGCGCTCGTCACGACGCTGCTCCTGATCGTCATCATCATTCCCGTTCAGTTCGCGATCGCGCTGGCAATGGCGCTGGTGGTCAATGCCCGCCTCAAGGGCGCTGGATTCTGGCTCTACATCTACGCCATCCCGCTCGGCATCAGCGAGCTGGCCGCCGGAATCATTTGGTTCGCGATCTTCACCCAGCAGGGCTGGCTCAACAGTATCCTCGAAGGGCTCGGTATCCTCGACCGCCCCTTTATCTTCCTCAACTATCAGAATCGGGGCTGGCTGATTTTCACCGTCGTCATGGCCGAGGCGTGGCGCGCGACGTCGATCATCATGATCATCCTCGTCGCCGGTCTGCAGGGGATTCCGCGCGATTACCTCGAAGCGGCGGATGTCTTCGGCGCCACGTTCTTCCAGAAGGTGCGGCGGGTGATCTTGCCAATGCTGCGGCCGAGCGTTCAGGTCGCGCTGATCCTTCGCACCATCCTCGCATTCCAGGCGTTCGCGGTCGTCCTGGCGCTCACCGGGCGCGGGATGACCGTGCTCGCCTCCGAGGCGTACCGGTGGTATAGCGACTACCGAAATCCGCACGTCGCCGCCGCCTACGCCGGGTTCATCCTCCTGCTGTCCGTCTTGAGCACTCTCCTCTTCCTTTGGCTGCTGCCGACGCGCGAGGAGCAGTTCCGATGACCGCGAACGTGGCGGCTCCGAGCAGCGAGCGGCGACGGCGGGCGCGACGGCGCCTGCTCGGCCGAGTCCTGCTCTATCTGGGCGCGGCGCTTCTGGCTCTCTGGGTGCTCGCGCCGATCTACATCATCACCGTCACCGCGTTCAGCCCCAGGAGCGTGGTTTACGACTATCCCAAGCACTTGATCCCGCGCGAAGTGTCCGCCGAGACGATGGATTTCTTCGTCAACTCGACCGGGGTGCTCCCGTCACTCTGGCGTTCCGTCCAAGTGGCGCTGGTAACGCTCGCCCTCTCGACCCTGATCGGAGCCCCGGCCGGGTACGCGCTGGCGCGCTTCGCCTTCCGGGGGCGGGACACCTTCCGGTTGGCGATTCTCTCGACCCGCGCCTTCCCAATCGTCATCCTCTCCATTCCGCTGGCGGTGACGTTCATCGAGTGGGGGATTTATGACACGATCTGGAGCGTGGCGCTCATGCACACCGCGCTCGCCCTGCCGTTCACCGTCCTGATCACCAGCAGCATTTTCGTCAGCGTGCCGCGCGACTTGGAGGAGGCGGCCTTGACGCTCGGCTGTACGCCGATCAGCGCCTTTGTGCGGGTGGTGCTGCCGCTGGCGTTGCCCGGCCTCGCGGCGGCGTCCATCTTCACCTTCGTGCTGTCCTGGAACGAGGTCTTCGCGGCGGTGATCCTGACGCTGCGGGAGCGAACGTTGCCGGCCCTGATCCTGGCCGCGATCACTGAGTCGCCCGCGCCGTTCCGCTTCGCCGCGGCCTGGTTCATGGCGGCGCCGTCGCTCATCTTCATCTTCCTCATCCGACGCTACCTCCTCGGCATGTGGGGACGAGTCTCTCGGTGACGGAACAGCGAACGGTCGAACGGGCAGGCGGGAGGCGAGACGAGGGGCGGGAGCATCGAGGATGGCGGAAATCCGGTTGCAGGGCGTGACGAAGATCTTCGATCGCCGAGTGCGCGCGGTCGATAACGTTGACCTGACGATCGCTGATCAGGAGTTCGTGGTCTTGCTCGGCCCCTCCGGCTGCGGCAAGACGACCCTCTTGCGGATGGTCGCCGGTCTGGAGTACCCGGAGTCCGGTCGAATTGAGATCGGCGGCCGCGACGTGACCGACCTGCCGCCGCGCAAGCGCGACATCGCCATGGTCTTCCAGTCCTACGCGGTCTTCCCGCACCTCACGGTCTTTGACAACATCGCCTTCGGCTTGAAGATGAAGAAGACGCCGAAGGCGGAGATCAAGCGGCGGGTTGAGGAAGCGGCCGCGCTCGTGGAGCTGAGCCCTTTTCTGGAGCGCTACCCGGCGCAGCTTTCCGGCGGACAGCGGCAGCGGGTGGCGGTCGCGCGGGCGATCGTGATGCAGCCCGCCGTGTTGCTGATGGACGAGCCGCTCTCCAACTTGGATGCCTTGCTGCGCTTGAACTTCCGCGCCGAACTCAAGCGGCTGGTGCGGGAATTGAAGACGACGACGATTTACGTCACGCATGACCAGGTCGAGGCGCTCAGCTTGGGAGACCGGATCGCGGTGATGCGCGAGGGGCGGATTGTCCAAGTCGGGACACCGACGGAGGTCTATGACCGGCCCGCGACCGAGTTTGTCGGTGGCTTCATCGGCAACCCGCCGATGAACTTCCTGCGCGGGCACTTGGAACGGGAGGACGGACGCGCGTGGGTCGCGATCGGGGAGCAGCGAATCCCGGCGCCTGAATCGCTCGCAACGAAGGATGGGGAGGTCCTAGTCGGCATCCGGGCGGAGAACATCGAGGCACTGAGCGAGCCAGCGCCCGATTCAATACAGACGCGGGTGGATGTCGTCGAGCCGCTTGGATCGCATCTCCTCGTGACGGCCAGCCTTGGCGACCAGCGAGTCAAGGTGCTCGCGCGATCCGATGCTCCGATTCAGCCGGACGATCAGCTTTGGCTGCGCCCCGAGCCGGGCAAGCTGCGCTGGTTCGACCGGGAAACTGGCGAGGCGTTGGGCACTCGTGGCTGATGCTCGGCGTCGCCTTTTCGCGGCCTTTCCACCTGGTTGCGCGAGCACCTGCATGATCATCGTTCGCGGCGGAGCGAGAAGTAGCGATGAGCGAAGAACGAGCGCTCGACGCGGCGGCGATGGCTGAGGCGGCCAGTAACGTTCTGCGGCGGAACGATCTCGGAGGATGGACCAAGGCCGCGCCCAGCCTTTACCCGCATCAATGGAGCTGGGACAGCGCGTTTATCGCCATCGGCCTGGCCCATCTCGATACGCGCCGCGCCGCTCAGGAGCTGCGGAGTCTCTTCGCCGCCCAGTGGTCGACCGGGATGGTGCCGCAAATCGTCTACAACCCGGATGCGCCGCCGGGAAGCTACTTCCCCGACGCGGAGCGCTGGGATTGCCGGCGATTGTCAGCGGCCGCGCCTGCCGGACGGGACACGAGTGGAATCATCCAGCCTCCTGTCCACGCCCTCGCCGCTTGGCGCATCAGAGAGGTGGCAGAGCGGAAGGGGGAGCGCGATCGGGCGGAAGCCGATCTGTTCCTGAAAGAGATCTACCCGAAGCTCTTCGCCTGGCACCGGTACCTCGCGACCGCGCGTGACCCGGAGCGGTCCGGGCTGCTCACCATCGTTCACCCGTGGGAAAGCGGAACGGACAACTCGCCGCGTTGGGATCGGGCATTGGCAGCCGTCGAAGTCGGCGATTTGCCGCCGTACACTCGGAGTGACCTGCAGCACGTGACCGATCCCTCGCAGCGACCGACGACGGCCGAGTACGACCGCTACCTATGGCTCGTGGAGCTGCTGAGGCGAGAGCGATACGACGACACCGCTGTCTACGCCTCGCACCCATTCCTCGTGAAGGACGTGCTGATGAGCGGCATCTTCGTGGCCGCCAACGAGGCGCTCCTGAAGATCGCGGACGTCGTGGGCGTGCCGGAAGAAGACCGCATCGAAATCACGGCCTGGAAGGACCGCGGTCAGCGAGGAATTGCCGAGGCGTGGGATGTCCGGCTCGGCCTCTGTCTCGATTACGACCTTCGTCAGGACGCGCCAATCCCGGTGCGGACCATAGCAGGGTTCGCGCCGTTCGTCGCGGGCAACCTGACGCCAGATCGGCAAGCGGCGGTACTAGCGACCTTCGAATCCCCAGCGTTCGCGGGGCATCCGCGGCTGCGGTGGCCGCTCCCTCCGAGCACGAGCCCGGAAGACCCCGGCTTCCGCCCGCGCAGCTATTGGCGGGGACCAACGTGGCCGTTCCTCAACTGGCTGTTCTGGTGGGCGCTCTTGCGCGCGGGCGAGAAGGAGCGGGCGGCCCGGCTGCGAGCCGCCTCGCTCGATCAGATCGCGACAGTCGGTTTCGCTGAGTATGTCGAGCCGTTCACCGGCGAGCCGCTTGGCTCCCTCGATCAATCCTGGACCGCGGCGGTGACGCTCGACTGGCTCGCGGCGCCGCTCACGTGAGGGCGCGAACCACACGGACGCCGTTCAGCGCCATGTGATACAGGAAGACGCGGTGGAAGAAGTCTCCCGGATGCGCGAACGCGCCGACCTCGGCCGCGCTCTCCGGCGGGAGGTCGTACGTCTGGACCGCGTTCTCCGGAACGATGACCTCAAAGGGAGCGATGCCAAGCGCGTTCGCGCGCAGCCGGAGATGCATCGCGAGGGTGTAGACACAGAGATCGGTGCAATTACCGACGACGATCGCGTGCGTGAGATCCGAATTCGCTTCGAGCCATTTGTCGAAGTCGGTCCCATAGCCCGGATCGAGCGAGTTCTTCTCAAAGATCGTGAACGAGTCGGCAAACGGGAGCGAGGCGAGCTCAGGGATCGTCTTGCTCTCCTCGCTGCCGCGCACGCAGTGGACGGGCCATGCCTGGAATTCCGGCGTGTTCGGGTCGTGCGTGTCCTGGGTGAGGACGAAGCGCCGGATGCCGTGGGCGTGTGCGCGTGTAAATAGATCGCGAACCGGCCCGGCCAGCGCACCGACTCGCTCCGAAGCTAGCGGCCCGCTAGAGCAGAACCCGACGATCATGTCGGTCGAAAAGACAGCGGCATGCTCCGGCCGCGGAATCGCCTCGGCAAACGAAACCGGCTCGAGCGCCGCGAACCATTCCTCGACGAAGGCGGGAATTGCGACGGTCGCTGTACCAGTGCCAGCGATCGGGGGTGCGACCATGAATCACCTCCTGCAGTGCCAAGCATGTGAGTCGAATCCACTCCATGCCCGGCGCACGATTCCGTGCCCATGATGATGGTAACAATCAAGGCACCGGTCCACACAAAGCGGTGAACCTTTCGTGCCGCATGGATCTGGCCAATTGGCCGCTGTCATGCGAGAGTACGACCAAAGCGAAGGACACGTGATGACAAGGGAGGGAGCGATGGGGGAGCAACAGGCGACGCGCGTGCTTCTCGCTGGCGAGTCGTGGGTGATGCATACCATCCATCAAAAGGGTTTCGACCATTTCACCACGACTGCCTATGGCGAAGGGCATCAGTGGCTCTCGGCGGCGCTGTCCTCGGCGGGATTCGAGGTCGAGCACCTACCGAACCACCTGGCGAATGAGCGATTCCCCCTCACCGCCGAGGAGCTTCGGCAATACGGCGCCGTCCTGCTGAGCGACATCGGCGCGAATACCCTGCTGCTGCACCCGGATACGTTCAACAAGTCCGTGTCGTTGCCGAATCGGCTGAGCGCGATCCGCGAATATGTCGAGACCGGCGGCGGGTTGGTTATGATCGGCGGCTACCTGACCTTCCAAGGAATCGACGGGAAGGCTCGCTACGCGGGGACGCCGGTGGAAGAGGCGCTTCCTGTGCGCATGCTCACGCACGACGATCGCGTCGAGACGCCGGAGGGCAGCGCCGCGCACGTGACGGCGCCAGACCACCCGATCGTCGCTGGCCTACCTGCCGATTGGCCGCCGCTGCTTGGCTATAACCGCCTGATCGTGAAGAACGATGCGACCGTGGTCGCGACCGTCGGGCGCGATCCGCTCGTTGTCGCTTGGGAGTACGGAGAGGGACGAGCTGTCGCGTTCGCCTCGGACTGCGGCCCGCACTGGGCGCCGCCTCAGTTCGTCGAGTGGGATGGCTATGCCCGGCTCTGGCGGCAGCTCGTCGGCTGGGTCACCCGCCAGCAGATTTACTAAGCCCCAAGCCCGCCCGGTTGGTCACGCCGAGCGGGGTTGGGGCCAAAGAATCAGGCGTAGGTCGGGCAGCGCCCAGTCCCGGCCGATGCCGCGGACCATGTCGAGGCGGTCCCACCGGTTGCGATGGACCCGGTCGGGCGACCGGGGGCCGGCCTGGTGCCGCGTGTCTTGGCTAGGTTCGCCGCCGTCGCGACCCTGTTCCTGGCCGCCCCGCTGAACCGGAGACGGCCGGCGCCGGCGCGGCGAGGGCCGGGTGGCGGCGGTAATGGCGATAACAGCGATCAACAGCCAGAATGCCAGCTCGATGTGGTTGGCCATGGTTCCTTCCCTCATCTCGTATGTGGTGGCTCCGCCCTGCAAAGCGGCGCCACCCGAGACCCCATCCTATGAGACAGGTGGCCGTTATCCGCATAGGCCATAGCTCACAAACGAATCATTGCGGCTGGCAGTTTCATGTCAGTGGGATGCGGGGTGCGGCACAGATGCCGGGCGCAGCGCTGCCTCCGGCCCTTGGGGGTGATCCAGAAGACCTAGGACGATATTGTGAGCCGGCGATCAGTTGTTACTCGGTGAGCCGAAGGCCAGGGCCGGCAACCGCCGCGCGATGGCGCCGACCAAACGCTCCGCCTGCTCCGTGGCATCGAAGGCGGACGGGACAGCGATTTGCAACTCAGCGGATACCAGCGCCTCAGCGACCTGCGCCGGCAATGAGTCGATGGTTGCGACTTTGACGGCGCTGCCGAAGTCACGCCGCGGCGCATCGCCGACAACGATGACCGGGCAGCCGGCCGCGACCGGGAGCAGCGCCCGCGCGGCGGCCAGGGGATCGGTGCCGATGCCAACGACGATCGCTAACCGAGCGGCGCCGTACCGCGCCGGAAGCTCAGCCTCAGGCACGAACGGCCAATCCGGCAGCGGTGCGATGCCTGACGCAATCGTGGTGACAGTCACACCGGCCTCGCTGAGCGCGGAGCGGGCTGCTTGGGCAACATCCATGTCGTCATAGCCGACTAGGAGCACATCCGTCCGCTGCTCGGGGGAGTGGGGCTGAGGCATCACCGCCGGTCCGAATGGAACGGACTGTGTGGAGCCTTCAGGAAGCGCCGAGATGACGAGGTCGGCATCGGGCAGGAGCGGCTGGCCACCTCCAGCAGCGTGGGCGACGCGGACGAAGTGCCGGCCAGAGCGACCGGTCAGGAGCTCAATGATGGCCGGGGGCGTGCCCTCGTGAAGAATCACCGCGTCGATGGTGGCAAGTTCCCGGCTGAGCCAAAGCGCTCCTTCGATGCCAGGCGGCATTTCGTAGGTACGGTACCGGAGGCGCGGATAACGAGCCGAGAAAGCGCGGAGTGGAGCAGCGCCGCGCTCGCGGAGCAGCGCGACAGTCGGCGCGTTGCGGCGCTCCTCGAGAAAGGTCACCTCGTGTCCACGCTCGGTCAGGGCCTGCATGACGGCCCGGGCCGTTGTCGCCAACGGATTCCCGTAATCGGAGACCAGCGACGCTCCGAAGATGGCGAGCCGCAGCGGCCGGAGCAGCCGCCCGTTGGGTGACACCGGCGGTGTTGCGTTCGTGCCGGTCATCGGGATCTCACGCTAATAGCCAAGTGCCACTCCGTCCGCGCGCGGATCCGCGCCACCGCGCAACAGGCCGCTATCGGGATCGCGCAGGATCATCTGGGCGTGGCCGAAGTTCACGTCCCATGGCGACGTGCGGAGCACCAAGTGTCCGCGCCGCGCCAAATCAGAGAACGTCTGATCCGGGAAGCGACCCTCGAGGCCGACGAGTCGCGGATCGGAGCCCGGACCGCCGCCTGCGACCCAGCGCGGCGCTTCGATCGCTGCCTGGGGGTCGAGGCCAAAGTCGACGAGGTTGGTGATGAGCTGGAGCTGCACTTGCGCCTGCGCGTCACCGCCCTGCGTTCCGATCGGTCCGAGGAGCCGTCCGTCCTTCAGGAGCATGCTCGGCATCAGCGTGTGGAGTGTCCGCTTGCCGCCCTCGAGGCGGTTCGGGTGATCGTCCTCGAGAGAGAAGTAGGCGCCGCGACACTGCAAGATGATGCCTGTCCCCTCGGCCACGACGCCGGAGCCGAACGCGAGGTAGACGCTCTGGATCATCGAGGCGGCGTTGCCGTCACGATCCACCGCGCAGAGATAGACCGTGTCTCCGGCCAAGGCCGGCTGCCCCCGCCAAGCCGTGGTCGGGTCATAGTCGCTCCAAAGCTCGCGGGCGAACTCTTTCGAGGTTAGGCGCGCGACATCAATGGGACGGAACGCCGGGTCGGTCAGCTCGGCGTCCCGGATCGCGAAGGCGCGCTTCTTCGCCTCGATCAAGGGGTGCAGGTGATCCGCGGTGCCCCAGTGCCCGAGCGTCACCTGCTCCGCGAGATTCAGTTCGATGAGCACGGTGATGCCTTGAGAATTGGGTGGCATCGTGGCGACCGTCAGGCCCCGATAGTCCGTCTTGGCCGGCTCGACCCATTCCGCTTCGTGGCGGGCGAGATCGTCAGCGGCGAGCGTTCCGCCGAGCTGGCGCGAGGTGGCGAGGATCCGCTCGGCGATGGCGCCGGAGTAGAAGGCATCTCGCCCCTCGCGGGCGATTCGCTCGAGGGACGCGGCCAACTCCGGCAGGCGCAGTCGATCTCCCGGTCGCGGAGCGGCGCCTCCTGGAAGGTAGATGCGCCGAAACTCGTCGTTGAAGCCACCGACGCTCTCAGCCCAGGCGAGGCTGTCGGCCAGGTTCGGCGTCACCGGGAAACCCTCACGGGCGTGGGCGATCGCGCGTTGCAGCAAGCGGTCGAGACCAAGTCGGCCGAAGCGCTCGCTTGCCTTCGCCCAGGCATCAATCGTGCCTGGTACTGTGACGGCGTGGATGCCGCGCTGGGGCATCCGGCCGAACTGGGCGCGGAGGGCGGCGCGGTCGGCGGCCATCGGAGCGCGGCCGGAGCCGTTGAGCCCGGTGAGGGCGCCGGTCTTTGCGTCGTAGACGAGGAGGAAGCAGTCTCCGCCGATCGACGTCTGATCGGGATAGACGACCGTCAGCACCGCATTGGCAGCAATGACGGCATCGACCGCTGTGCCGCCAGCTTGCAGCGCTTCCAGTCCCGCCGCCGTGGCGAGCGCGTGCGGCGTAGCCACCATTCCATTGAATGCCAGCGCGGTCGGCCGTCCGGTGCGGAACACCTGCTCTCCTCCGTTCTTCGCGATCGTTGCCTAAGTTACAGCCGCTCGTTCGCCTTACTTCGGTCGTGATGATACCAGGGCATCGTCAGAATGAATGCGGTAGCATCAGCCATGGAGCGGCCGGCCGGGTCGCTGCCCATGAAAGATGCCAAGTCGAGGAGGTCTGCCAATGCCGGCTCGCCGCTTACTCCTCGCGCTCACCCTGTTAGTCGGGCTGGGCGCGACGGCTTTCATTCCCACCGCCGCTGCACTGGCACAAGATGCGACGCCCGAGGCCACGCCGGTAGGTACGCCAGCGGCAACGCCAGAAGCTTCTCCGGTCGGCTCTCCCGCCGCGACCCCGGAGGCTACGCCCATCGCATCGCCGGTCGCATCGCCTGTGGCGTCGCCTGAGGCATCGCCCGAGGGGACGCCGACTGCCGAAGCCGGAGTGCGGCTGGATCTGGCGGCGATGGCGCTCGCGAGCGATGATCTGCCGCCGGAAGTCTCGCTCATCTACGAGTTCTACATGACGGGCGAGGAAGTCGCGGTCGGACTGGCGGGCGCACTGGGTGATTCTGACTCTATCCTCGCGTCCGATCTGCTCTGGTTCTATCAGAGTCAGTATGAATCCCCGGACGGGACGATCCGCATTCGCACCTACGTCGAGGAGTACACCTCGCCGGAGGCCGCGGTGGCGGGCTTCGGGATTCTGGAAGACGAGACGCGGCTGACCACGTCCGACGCCGCCTTCATCGACCGGCCGGCGCCGGACGACCTCGGCGAAGCGCCGCGCGAGATTACGGCCGGGATCTATCCTGACTCGGAGGGCTCTGGTCAGCTTCAGGTGATCGACGTGACCTTCCGCGTCGGCAATCTCGTCGGCGGCGTGTCGATCGAGACGCCCGAGGGCGTGCGTCCAGACGAGGGCGTCTTACTGGATCTGGCGCGCCGTCTCGAGGAGCGGATGCGCGCCGTGCTCGACGGACAATCGTTGCCGGGGATCGATCCCGTGCTCCCGACACTGATGGTGCCGGCATCACAAGACGCGATCCAGATTCAAGAGGGATACGTCTCGGTCGGTGAGGTCTTTGGGCCGGAGGCCGAGCAGGCGATTGGCTTCGACCACCAGAGTGGGTATATGCGCAGCGACTCCTACGGCTTCGACGCCAGCACGGGCGCGCCGGTGCCAATCGTCTCCGTCGCGCTGTCGAAGTTCGGCTCGGAAATCGCCCCGCTGTCGCTGCTGACGAACGCTGACCTCGTCACGCCATTCGAGAACGTGTCGCGCGTTCGGATGGAGCGCATCCCCGGGACGTCGGCGTCGCTCGGAATGAGCTACTCGAATCCCTTCATCGCAACGGGCACGACCTCAGTGGACAGCTTCCGCATCATGATGATCGTTGAGGAAACGATCGTCACGATCGACGTCCAGGGAGCGGCGTCGGCCGAGGCCGCGCGAAACACGGCGCGCGAAGTGGCCTCCGCATATGCGTCATGTCTGAGCGCGGGCGGCCCTTGCGAGCTGGAGCCGCTGCCCATCTTGGAGTTGACGTCCGAGGGCGGGACTCCGGCCGCGCAGGACTAAGAGCCAGGTAGATATGCAGACAGGCGGGCCAGTCAGCGGGAGCTGACTGGCCCGATTCGTGATGTTTGCAAGTGCTTCGTTGTTACCGGCGACGCCGCTGCGCCCGCCGTCGCACGGGAGCCGAAGGCTCCACGTACTCCTCAGTTTCGACGGCTCCGCGTGGCGCTTCGGGCTGGACGCGCTCAGCCTCGGCGCCGGCCCGCACGCCGGACAGGAGAACGTCGTTGTAGACGACGGCGGCGACGACCGCGCCGACGATCGGCCCAACGATCCAAACCCAGAAATCGGAGAAGTCGCCCTGAATGACGGCCGGTCCGAACCAGCGGGCTGGATTCATCGCCGCGCCGCTGACGGCTCCACCCGCCAGGATATCCATCGTGATCGTCAGGCCAATGGCGAGGCCGGCTATGCCTCTCCCCATCGAGCGGGTGTCGATGGCGACGCCGAACACAACGAACATCAGGAAGAAGGTCAGGATGATCTCCATGACGAGCGCGTTGCCGGCGCTAAGCGCATGGTCGGTTGTCAAAGCTCGTCCAACGGCCGGTACGCCAAGATTGACGGCGTCTCGGTTGCGATCGACATCGAGGTAGGTCAGCGTCAGCGCCGCCGCGCCGGCCAACGCGCCGAGCATCTGCGCGATGATGTACATGATGGCGCGGCTGCTATCGATACGCCGGGCCGCCCACAGGCCGATCGTCAGCGCGGGATTGAAGACGCCACCGGAGATGTGGCCGAGCGCCGCGACCATCAACCCGATCGCCAGGCCGTGAGCGAGCGCGATCGCGACGATGTCCTGTCCTTGGGTGAGGATGATCGAGCCGACGCCCGCGAAGACAAGCGTGAACGGGCCGAGGAACTCCACAATCGCTAACTTCAGCCAATCGCGGTTCTCCAAAGCCTTTTCTCCCTCCTCCTAATTCCCCAATATGGCCGCGGCCTCGGCCCGAGATCCTGCCTAGGTGGCGAAGACGCGAGCCGAGGAGCGTCCGGAGTGTAGGAGCAAGGCCAGAGCGAGCGCAATAGCTGGCGGCGCGATGCGGCCGCGCGATCAGCCGGCGCGGAATGTCAGCGAGTTCAGCCGGAAGTCGTCGACGTAGATGAAGACGGCGTAGGTGCCGGGCGCCAGGCCTCCAGGCGACCAGGGCAGCGCGACCCAGCGGCGCGAGGAGCTACTCTCGATCCGTTGCTCCGAGCGCGCGATCTCCGCGCCGTCGGCCGTCGTCCAAATCGCGATCACGGTCTGGCCTGCCTGCAGGTGGGAGATCTCGGCCGCCGCGTAGATCGTTCCGGCCGACAACGGAACGGACCGAATCTCGTTCTGCGGGGAGCCGTCGGAGTTGACGGAGCTCGCCAGGACGAGATTGGCCAGCGCGGGCGCTGTCGTCAGTGTCGGAGCCGGCGTGGGAGTTGGGAGGCGGATACGCTCCGCGATCGCCGTCGCTTGGGTGTCGCCCAGGATCGCGCCGCGCGTCGCCTCTCGCGTGCTGGCCATGCGCTGATCCTCGGCGCGGTCAGAGACGCAGCCGGCCGCGAACCCGACGACGATCAACGCGATCAGCGCGGGGTAGGCGCGGCTGGCGCTACGGCGCGGTACGCGGCGGGCGGTAGGGGCCGAAGGCATCCTGGTACTCCTCGGCCACTTCCAGCGCCGTCTTGTGGACGTAGATGCGCGTGGTCTGCGGAGAGGCATGGCCCAGAATCGTCTGGACCGTGGACTCGCGGACTCGGCGGCGGACCATCTCGGTCGCCAGGCCATGACGGAACGAATGGGGCGTAACCTCACTCTCGATTCCTAGCGCCTCACAGAGCTGGGCGACGATGTGCTCCACGGTGCGCGGGCTGATCGCGCGACCGGCGTCACCGAGTTTATCGCGCCCGCTGAAAGCCGGGAGCGCGCCCGCGCCTCGGATCGCGTCGCCGCGCGCCGTCCAGTAGGCCGTGAGCGCCTCGGCCGTCTCGGCGTCGAAGTGAACCGTTCGGCTCTTTCCCCCCTTCGCCCGGTAGATGTTCGCCGTGCCATTCGTCAGGTCAATGTCGCGCCGGCGTAGGGCACAAAGCTCAGAAACGCGCACGCCGGTGCGGAAGAGGAACAAGATCATCGCCCGCACTTTCAGACGCCGTAGCTCCGCCTGCGGTTTCGCTTCTCGCGGCATTGACCGGACGTGATCAACGATGCGCTGGAGATCGCTGAGCTTGACGTCCGGCGGCGGGGGCGTGAAGCGCGGCATCATCGCGGCGATCCGGACGCGGAGCCGGTCGGTCGCTAGCGTCGGATGGAGGTCGTAGGCGGCGAGATACGCGCAGAACTTCCGAACCGCGGCGAGATTGTTCTGCGCGGTCCGCATCCGGGAAACCTCCTCCGGCGTCCGCACGTCGGGCGGGACGATTACCGCCGCGAACGAGGTGACGTGATCGGGCTGCAGCGACGCGACTGGCGCGACCTCCGGGTCGATCCCCTCATGCTGGGCCAAATGTCGTAGGAACTTCGCGATTCCGTGGCGGTAGGTCTTCTTGGATCGAGGGGCGAGCCGCAGGTCGCCGAAAAACATCTCGACGGCGGTCGCGATCGTAACCGGACCTGTCTGCTCCAGTGCCGATTGATTCGTCTCCGTCCCGCGCTCGATGCCGTCCAAGATCGCAGCGGATCGCACCCGCTTCCTCCTCCTTCGCGGGGCGTGCCAAATGCGTGAGCGATGGGCGGGGACCGCTCACAAGGTGTACGTACACTCTAGATTGCGGAGGATGACTACGTCAAGAGCGTACTGTCATGGTGGGATGTCGTCAGAGGCTCTCGTAGTGGGTCCGAAACAAATACGTCAAACTGCGGATGTAGCAACGCGGACGAGCCCCTAAGCTGACTCACCAGAGCGGTCGGCGTCGGACCCCGTCGGTGCGGACGACGCGGCCGCGTAGCGGCGGACCAGAGGGACCATTTCGTGGTGAAACTCCCCGTTTGAGACGATCCGCGTGACGCCCGCCGCTTTGGCTGCTCGCCGACCGTCCACGTCGGTGTGGGAACCGAAGGCAAGCAGGGGTGTCTCATTCCCCTCGGCGCGCAGCTCCCGAATCAGCTCCCATTCGACACCGGCGCTCATGTCGATGATGCCAAGCGCAACCGGCCCTTCGCCGCGAAGGCGTTCGACGAAGGTGCCCGTCGTTGGGACGAAGGCAACCGCGTAACCGAGGTCCCGCAGGGTGTTGCCGATCCGTACGCCGAAGAAGAGATCGCGATTGAGCACGACGATCAATCCCCGCGAAGCGGTCGTGGATTCGGAATCGTGCGCGGCAGCGATCGTCATGGAGGACTCCTCGAAATGAACGACGAAGACCATTCAGTGGCGCGGAACCGCACACGTGGCCGCGCCATGGGTACGCGGCAATTGTGAACCGTCGAGGATCGTAGGTGCCAGGGGTTGACAGGAGGGACATCGAGGCATAGAGTAACGTCGTTCGGAAATGGTAACGGTGTTCGGTTTCGGTTGCGGTTCGATGTTGACGGATAGGCGGGAGCGGAAAGGTAAGGAGACTGTTATGGATCGCTTCTCGACGGCGGGCCTAGCGCGCGTCAGCGCCCGGCGACCCTGGATCGTTGTCGCGTTCTGGGTCGTCATCCTGTTTCTGGCGATCGGTTCGGCCGTCACCGGGCTGGGCGACGCCCTGACGACGGAAGTCAATTTCATCAACCGCCCCGAATCCGTGCGGGGAGAGGAGCTTCTCGAGGATCGGCTCGGCTATGAAGATCCGGTGGCCGAGACGCTGATCGTAACGTCCGACACGCTGACCGTGGACGACCCTGAGTTCCAGGCTGTCGTCCAGCAAACAATTGATGAGCTGCGCAAGCTCGAAGGGTTGATCGACACATCTCCGGCCGCGCTCGTCAACTACTACGAAGCGAAGGACGCTTCGCCGGAGGCGGCGGCGCAAGCCGAGCAGCTCGTGTCCGCCGACCGCAAATCGCTTCTGATCCCGGTCGCCTTCACGGTCGAGCTCGACGATGCGACGGAGCGGTTCGACGAATTCCACTCCGCCATCACGGCGCACAACGGCAACGGCGTGCGGGTTCTCTCAGTCGGCGACATCAGCGTCAACGAGGAATTCAACGCGATCGCCGAGGAGGACCTGCAGAAGGCCGAGGTGCTGGGTATCCCAGCGGCGATGATCATTCTCGTCGTCGTCTTTGGCGCGCTCGTCGCCGCCGGCGTGCCGATCATCCTCGCCCTGATGGCGATCGGCGTTGCGCTCGGCCTGGCCGCTGTCATCGGCCAATTCTGGGAGCTGTCGTTCTTCATCACGAACATGATCACGATGATCGGGCTGGCGGTCGGAATCGACTATGCCCTGTTCATCATCGAGCGCTATCGGGAAGAGCGGCGTCGTGGCAGACCGCAGCTCGAGGCCATCGAGGTGGCCGGTGGGACGGCAAGCAAGGCGGTTCTCTTCTCTGGTATGACGGTCGTCTTCGCGCTGCTCGGGATGTTCCTCATCCCCACGACGATCTTCCGCTCGCTTGGCTTGGGCGCGATTCTCGTCGTGGTCGTGGCTGTCGCCGCGATGCTGACGCTCATCCCGGCGCTGCTGGCGCTGCTTGGCGACCGGATCGATTGGCCGCGCCGCCACCGGTATGACGCCGCGACCGTGGCGAGCCAGGCTGCGCGCGACCGCGAGACGATTCACGCGGGGTTCTGGGGTCGCATCACCCGCGTGGTCATGGGGCGACCGGTGATTGCGCTCGTGCTCGCCGTTGCGCTGCTCGGTTCGGCAGCCATCCCGTATCTTGACCTCTCGACCGGTTTCGCTGGCGTCGAATCACTGCCGGAGAGCGAGGCCAAGGAGGGCTTCCTCATCCTGCAAGAAAAGTTCGCCGCTGGCCGCTTGGCTCCGCTGGAGATCGTCGTTGATGGATCCCGGGATCAGGTTCAGCCGGGCGTCGATCGGCTCCTGAGCGCGCTGACGCCGGAAGAGGGCTTCGCTCAGGTCGAGCCCCCGCAGTGGAACGAGCCGGGTGACTTGGCGCGGATCAGCGTGACCCTGACGATGTCGCCGAACGATCCGGCCGCGTACGACAAGGTGGTGGACCTGCGGGAGCGCATCATCCCGACCGCCTTCGAGGGCGTGCCGGCGGAAGTCCTAGTCACTGGAGACACCGCGTTCAACAAGGACTTCTTCACCCTGGTCGACATCTGGACGCCACGGGTCTTCGCCTTCGTGCTCGGCCTCAGCTTCATCTTGCTGATGCTGGCCTTCCGCTCGCTGGTCGTGCCGATCAAGGCGATCCTGCTCAACCTGCTGTCGGTCGGCGCGGCCTATGGCTTGATGGTGCTTGTCTTCCAGAAGGGGTATGGGGCTGATCTGCTCGGCTTCCAGGAGACGCCGACAGTCGAGGCGTGGATTCCGATCTTCCTCTTCTGCGTGCTATTCGGCCTCAGCATGGACTATCACGTCTTCCTGCTGAGCCGGATTCGGGAGCACTATGACCAGACGCACCGGAACCGCGAGGCGGTCGCGGCCGGGCTGCAATCGACGGCGCGGATCATCACCGGCGCGGCGCTGATCATGGTCGCGGTCTTCGTTGGCTTTGCCTCCGGACGGCTGGTGATGCTGCAGCAGGTCGGCTTCGGCCTCGCCGTGGCGGTCTTCCTCGATGCGACGATCGTCCGGTCGGTTCTGGTGCCGGCGGGCATGGCGCTGCTGGGCAACCTCAACTGGTACCTGCCGCGCTGGCTCCATTGGCTGCCCGATCTGCGCGTCGAGGGTGTGCCGATGCCTCAGACCTCCGCCGAGCCGGCGGGAGACTGAGCGCGACATTGGCGCCGTGGTACGCGGAGTGACCGCGGCGCCTGATCAATCGGTCGTGTGGCTGCGGCCGGATGGGGCCAGCCGGGAGCAGCACGTGAACACGGGGCGATGGCAACCGGGATAACCCGGCTCTGCCATCGCCCTTCTGTCTCGCGGACTCGTCAGGGGCGGTCACTCCCACTGAACGATGAGCCGGTCGAGTGGCAATCGCGGCCGGCGCACCGGATCCCTCGCGGCGTAGCCGATCGCGATCAGCGCATGGGGAATGAGCGCCTCGTCGAGCCCGAGCGTGGCGCGAACGATGTCAGGGCAGAAGAGGGGGGCGCACATCCAGCCGGCATCCAGCCCTTCCGCGTAGATGGTCAGCAGCAGGTTCTGGACGGCGGCGCCGAGGCTCTGGATCGCCATCGTCGTCTCGGCCGCTTGGCGGTCGGCGTCCGGGTAGACATCGAGATCGGCCAGGTACAGACACGCGATGACAAGCACGGGCGCGGTCGTCAGCCGCTCCTTACTCTTCGCCAGCCGGATCTGCACGATCTCTTCCGGCTGCCCGTCTAAGCGCAGCTGCTCCTCCCACGACTCGGCCATCGCCTCGGCCAGCGCGGTCCGGCGCTCCTTTGCCTCAACGATGGCGAAGCGCCAAGGCTGACGACCGTGCGGGGAGGGCGCCCAGCCGGCGGCGGCGATTGCCCGTTCGACCGCCTCGCGCGGCACCGGTCGGTCCTGAAACGCGCGGACGGAGCGCCGGCCCTGGATCACCGCGGCGAGCGCGGCCGGATCGCCAGGGCGCGATAGCGTCGGCCTCTCTGCTTCGCGACCGCTCGCGCGCCACGAAGTGGCGGTCAGGTTGCCGATCGCGATGATGGGCGACCGCTCGATTGCCATTCGGCGGTATTGGGGGTACTTGGTGCGCAGGGCGGCAATGGCCTCATCGAACCCCGGCTCCCCTGGAGCGACCAGCCAGGCAGTTCCCCGGACCTGGACGAAGGCGAGCCGGCTCCAGTCCTCCGCGTAGTCATCAACGACGAGCGCGACTCGTGGATTGGCGCGGATGTTTCTCACCCGCGCCAGACGCTCCGGTGGCACCGATTTCCGCTTCTCATCGAGGGCCGAGACGATGACCGGCTCGCCGTCGAGCTCGATGATCGCGTAGCAAACCGGAACGACGGCCGGCCGCCCCGCCGCGTCGGCAGTTGCCAAGTGCCCGAGTTGCCGCTCTCTGAGAAAGGCGATCTCTTCCGGCGTGGGTGGCCGGGATGAGGCAGCCGGCGCGGGCGCCGGGGCCGACGTATTCATGCTCTGCATACCGTCCTGTATCTCATGGACCCTCGCCAGCCCCGCGCCGTCAGTCTTTGTGTGGCCGGTTCGCGACGGACCACGGACGTTCGCTCAACCAAACAGCGGACCGAATTCAGGGATCAGCCCCGCACCGTCGGAATGATGTACTCGTCCGGCCGGGGGGTCCAGGCGGGGAAGTTCGCTGCCACGCCGTAGAGTCCGGTCAGGCTGTAGAGGTAAATGGCCGCCGGCTCGTCCCGCAGGACAGCACCGAGTTGGCGCGCGACTTCGGCGCGTTTCGATGGATCGACCTCCGTCGCGAAGGCGTCAATCAGCGGCTGTGCGTTCGGGTTGTTGTGCCGGGACAGGAACCCCTGGTTGGAGAAGATGAGACTCAACAGGGTGTAGGGATCGAAGAGGGGGCGCCAGGTCACCATTCGCAAGGGAGCGGACTCGGGATCGGTCCAGGTCGCGTTGAAGTTCGCCAGCTCCTGCCGCTGCACGGTGACCTTCACGCCAACCTCGCCGAGTTGCCCGGCGACGGCCTCGGAAATGTCCTGATGCTCGCTTGCCGCGATGTCGAGCGCCGTCTCGAAGCCGTCGCCGTAGCCGGCCTCGGCCAGGAGAGCCTTCGCTCGCTCCGGATCGTAGGGGTACGGTTCTAGCGACGGATCGAAACCGAGCCCGCCGGGCGCGAAGATGTTCGGGAGACGCTGCCCATTCCCGCCGAGGAGCGCGTCGATGATCGCCTCGACGTCGACGGCGTAATTGAGCGCTTGGCGGACCCGCACGTCGGAGAACGGGGCCACATCCGTGGGAATGCGGATCCACGCCGAGCCGGAAATCGGCGCCGCAACCACTGTCGCGCCAGCGTCTTCGACCGTGCCGACCTGATCGACCGGGACATCGCGTATGAGCTGGCTCGTGCCGGACAGGAGATCGGCCACTCGCGTGCTTCCTTCTGGCACGAAGCGGACGATCACTCGCTCGGCGATCGGCTGGCCCTTCGGGCTGCCTGCCAATGGCGCCGGGTTGACCTCGAGGACGATGCGCTCACCTGGTTTCCACTCAACGAAGCGGTACGGACCGGTGCCGACCGGCTTGGCGAGTGCCTCATTGGAGGTGGCGTATCCTGGCGGCAAGATCGCGAGCCACGCCGCCATTTGAGCAGGCAGCCAAGGCGCTGGCTGCGACAGCTTCAGCCGGACCGTCAGCGAGTCGACTTCCTCAATGTCAGAGATGACCGCGAACTGACCTGCGACCTGTGAGGCGGGATGGTCGCGGACGTGCGCGACCGAGAACGCTACCGCCGCCGCATCGACAGGATCGCCGTTGTGGAACGTCAACCCCGACCGCAGCTTGATCTCGTACGTCTGCGGGTCGAGCCACGTTAGCGACTCGGCGAGGAGCGGCTCCATCTCGCCGTCTGGGCCGAATTGCACCAGCGAGTCGTAGACGGAATGGATGACCGACCATCCGTCGCGATCGTAGGTGGTCGCCGGGTCGAGGTTTGCGGGCTCTGCCGTGAGATCGATCGTCACCTCCGGTATCAGATCACTCTGCGCGGCCCAAACCGACCTGCGCAATGTCGCCAACGCCAAGCCGCCGATCAGCCCGCCGCGAAGCGCGGTCCTTCGGCTGACATTCCGCCTCATCAGCGTGGAAAAGTGCTCCATCCTTGCTCTCCGTTCTTCTGCCCTTCCATGGGCGACCTTTCTAACCAGCCCGCTGGCGCGCCAGCCGGCCGGTGCGTCCTGCCGGGTTCAATGCGGTTTGGAGCCAGTCTCCGAAGAGGTTGAAGCCAAGGATCGTCAAAGCGATGGCGCCGCCGGGCAGCGTCGAAACCCACCAGGCGGTCGTCAGCGTTTCGCGCCCCGCGGCGACCATCCCGCCCCAGGTGATCGTTTCTGAGGGAACACCGAGTCCCAAGTAGCTGAGCGCCGCTTCGTAGAGGATCATCGCCGCGACCTGCTGGCTGGCGACGACGATGATCGGACCGGTGACGTTCGGCAGGAGATGGCGAACCAGCAGCCGGCCCGGTCCGACGCCAACCGCGCGCGCCGCCTCGATGAAGGGCGCACGGCGCAGGGCGCGCGCTTGCAAGCGGACGATGCGGGCATGACCGACCCAACCGGTGATCGCCAGCACGGCGACGACATTTGTCACGCTCGGACCGAGCACCGCGACGACACCAATCGCCACGACGACGAACGGCAGCGACTGCTGGACATCGGCGGCGAAGGCAACGATGCGGTCGGCCGCGCCGCCCATCCCGCCAGCGAGCAGCCCGAGCGCCACGCCAATCGCGCTCGCCGCGGCCGTCGCGAGGAAGCCGATGCCGAGCGAGACGCGTCCGGCGGCGACGATCCGGGCCAGCAGGTCGCGCCCGAGTTGATCGGTGCCGAGCGGGTGTTCCCAGGTTCCGCCAGCAAAGACCGGAGGCGAGAGCCGGTCGCGGAGCTGTTGTTGATCAGGATCGGCGCTGATGACCCACGGGCCGGCAATCGAGCCGACGATTAGCAGGGCGATGAGCGCGATGCCCACCGCGCCGCCAGCGGTCAAATGCGACCGGAGACTGGTCCGGCGCGGAGAACGCTGCCGGGGAGCCGGTTGAGGCAGGACGAGGGGCGGATTTGCTGTTCGCCCGATGGCGCGGCCGATCACGCGGCACCCCCGTCCAAGCCCATGATCGAGGCAGTGCGCAGGCGCGGATCGAGCCACCGCGCGAGGAGATCGACCGCCATCGAGATCAGGATGATGCCGGTAGCGACGATGACGACACCCGCCTGAATGACCGGGATGTCGCGGCTCGAGACGGCCTGCAGCGCAAGGAGCCCGATCCCGGGATAGGCGAAGACACCTTCGACGACGACCGCGCCGCCGGCCAGGAATCCAGCTTGCAAGCCGACGAACGCGAGCAGCGGCAAGACGGCATGAGGCAGCGCGTGGCGGCGGACTACCGTCCGCGGCGAGAGTCCCTTCGCGCGCGCCGTGCGGATGAAGTCGGCCGAGAGGGCCTCAATCAGAGCGCTACGTAAGAGCCGGGTGATCGTCGCCGTTGGGTAGGCGGCGAGCGTCGCGGCCGGCAGGATCAACGCCTTCGCGCCCTCTCCTCCCGAGGCCGGTAGCCAATGGAGCCGTACCGCGAAGAGGAGAATCAACAGCGTGCCGAGCCAGAAGCCAGGGACGGCCTGGCCAAGGAGCGCGATGCCGGTAGCGACCGCGTCCGCCACGCCGCCCGGCCGTGTGCCGGCGACGATGCCGAGCGGCACCCCGATCAGCAGCGCGAGGACGATCGACGAGCCGGCGAGAGCGAGCGTGTGAGGCAGTCGCTCTAAGACGACGGTCATCGCGGGACGCTGCGCGCGCCACGACTCGCCGAAATCACCCTGAATCGCGTTCAACAGGAAGGTGCCGTATTGGACCGCCAGCGGCCGATCGAGCCCGTAGTGCTCGCGCATGCGCGCGGTTTGCTCTGGCGTTGCGCCCGGTGGGACCAACGCGTCGAGCGGGTCGCCCGAGAGATGGACCAGACCGAAGACCAAGCTGGTGACGACGAGCAGGACCGCCAGGGCGGTCAGGAGTCGCGTGAGAAAGAGCGAGAGCACGATGTCCGGGACCTCCGCGTCTGCTGCATCGCGTCGTTCCAAGCAGCAGCCACGGGGTCGCGGCGCTCGGCGCACGAGGGTAGCCGTGCCCGGGCGAACGTCATTCCGAGCAGGCCGCCGAGCATGCCGGGGCCGCGCGGAACATAAACAACGCGCCCGAGGCACGGAACCCTCGGGCGCGATGAGCGTGTTCGGGAAATGGATTCGCCAATCCCAGCAGGGAAGCACCTGCCGAGAAGCGAGCCTTCTCCCATCCGGACTTTACCGTCGGCTCCGGAGTTTCACCGGATCGTGCTTGTGGACTCGCCACTCGCTCGCGGGCTATACCGCCGGTCGGGACTTGGCCGACATAAACACGCGGCCTCACCCAAACCCCGAAGGCTGTGCTGTTTGAAGCGTAGCGAAGTCGGCGGCGCGCGTCAATCCAACGGTTGCACCACATGCACGATCCCGCATTGGCTGATGAGTCCAATCGCGGCTGGGCCACGCGTCACTTCGCGGCTGAGGGTCAGCGCGTGTAGACTCCCCCGTGTCGCATTGCAGTGGCTCGATCGCCACTCAACAGGGAGTTTTGAATTACGTGCGGCAAAGGAATTGATCGGCCGTCTGGATGTCGAAACCGCCATACCGTTCCCAACGCGAAAACCCAAGTGAGCGCCGGCGTCGTGGAGCCGCGGTCGAGCCGATAGACGCTCGACCCGCGGAGGAGGTCATCCCCTGGCAGCGTCCGCCCGACGTCTCGCCAGCCGCGATGCCGGGCATCGTCGTCCGGGCGTTCGGCAAGTTCTTCGCCGTCCAGCTTCGCGATGAGCCGCGCCAGCTTCTTTCGACAGTGAAGGGAACGCTGAAGCGGGAGCGGCGCCGGACCGACCTCGTCGCGGTCGGCGATCGAGTCTGGGTGGTTGACGTTGGCGAAGGTGAGGGGCGAATCGAGGCGGTCGAGCCGCGGACGCGCGTGCTGGCCCGAGCGGCGCGTCGGGCGGAGGAGATCGAGCAGGTTATCCTCGCCAACCCCGATCAGGCGCTCTTCGTCTTCACAGTGCGCGAGCCAGAGCCGCATCGCCGGATGCTCGACCGGTTCTTGGTGCTTGCCGAATCTCGCGGGTTACCGGCAATCGTTGGCGTCAACAAGATCGACCTAGATGGTCCCGCCGATGATGGCTCCGGGCGGCTCCTTTCCCGCGCGATCTTCGGTGATTACGAATCGATTTACCCGGTGATCTATTTCAGCGCGCGCACGGGGGAGGGGATCGAGCGCGTCGCTGAGATGTTGCGCGGGAAGGTGACGGTCGTCGCCGGGCCGTCGGGAGTTGGAAAGTCGAGCTTGCTCAACGCACTCGACCCGTCCGGGCAGCGCGCAGTCGGTGAGATCTCAGCAGCGACGGGCAAGGGGCGCCACACGACGACCGCGACGCAGCTATGGCGGATCGGCCCTGATACCTACGTTGCCGACACGCCGGGGATCCGCGCGCTGGCATTGCATGGCGTGCCGCCAGAGATGCTAGACGACTGCTTCCCGGAGTTTCGCCCGTATCTCGGGCAGTGCTTCTATCCGGATTGCGCGCATCTGCAGGAGCCCGGCTGCGCCGTGCGGGACGCGGTTGACGAAGGAGCCATCTCGCGCGAGCGCTACGAAAGCTACGCTGCGTTGCGTCGCGGAGAACCCGACGACGAGTAGGCGCGCTGTCGCTCAGGCCGACGCGGACGGACGGATCGAAGGCGCAAGCTCCTCGGCCACCAGCCGGATCGTCTCGTGGTCCCTGGCGTCCTGAATCTGCACAACGAAGTACTCGATGCCAGCGTCCGCGAGCGCTTGGTAGTACGGTCGAACGCTCTCTGGCGTGCCGTAGACCCTCGTTGCCTTTAGCTCCTCGGTGAGACCGTCGGGGTAATAGCGGCGCAGCTTGGCTTCGGCGGCGGTCTCCGTCTCCGCCAGCAGGAGCCATGAGGTGAAGTGCGTGCGAAAGATCTCCTCGTACGGCCGGCCGACTGCCTCGCAGTGCTGGCGCAGCGTGTCGAGCGTCTCTCGAACGGCGTCCTGAGAGCGCACCCTCCCGGTGTTGCGGCCAGGTCCGAAATTGCAGGCGTCCGCGTACTGCGCGACCTGTCGCAGGGTGACGCGCCGGCCACTGCCCGCGACCATGATCGGCGGGCGCGGCTGCTGGACGGGCGGCGGCGTGATGCGCCCGCCCTCGGTCCAGACATGCTTGCCGTAAAAGGTGAACGGCTCCGGTCCCCAGACGCCGCGAATGATCTGAAGCGCCTCGTCAAGCAGCTCTTGTCGCTCGCGGATCGAGGGAAACGACAGACCCAACTGCGCGAACTCCTCGACATTCCAGCCGATACCGAGCCCGAGAACGACCCGGCCGCCGCTGATGTGGTCGAGGTCGGCGGCGAGCCTCGCGTGCATCACCGGATGGCGATGGGCCACGCAGTTGACGACGGAGCCGAGGCGGATCCGCTCAGTCGTCATGGCGATGGCCGCCAGATGCAACCACGGATCCGGCGCTTGACCGGGATGGTCGCCGATGAAGAACGCGTCGAGCCCGACCTCCTCCGCCAGCTGACCGGCAAGGATGACGCTGCGGCTCGGCTCCGGGTCATCGGCGTACGGGAATGCTTGCAGGCTAAAGCCCACCCGGCCTTGGAGGCGCTGGCGCCAGATATCCGCTGGGCAGAGTTGCTGTCTCGCGTCCTGGCGTGCCGCGTTCTGCATCAAGGCAACCCCTTCCCTTCTCGCGGATCGGATCGGATTCTGGTGACATAGGCGCGGAACCGGTCCGGTCCATCTAGATAGGCTCGCGCAAGCCGGTTCTCAAACCGATCGCCGCGTAAGGCGAAGCGCTTGCCGTCCGTGCCGAAGACCTCGATCCACCAGCGGGCCTCGGCGGTGTGAGCGGCGATTTCCTCCTCGAGCTCGACACCATTGCCCAACGTCGCGCACGTTCTCCGATAATAGCAGGCGTCTCCGCTGAAGGCTCGGTCGAGATGTGTCGCCTCGTGGATGAGGAGAGCAGCGAGGATGTCGGCGCGCGTCGAGCGGACGTAGCGGCGATCGACCATGATCGTGCTGCCGACCCAGCCCAATTCCGGCGAACCGAATGCCCGCGCGAATGCCGAGTTGTACGGGAGATCAGTGACCCCGACGCAGGCGCCCGTAGTCACGAGCATGTCATACAGGCGGCGACCTTCCTCGGTGGCGCGCATGAGGCCGAACCCGAGGCGCAACGCGCGGCCATAGCTCGAGGGAACGTCGTCGCAAACCGGCAGCGCGCCGAGTGGGGGCTGGGAGGGCAGACCCGGATCTTCTCCAAGGGAGGCAAGGGCGACCTCCGCCGCGGCCCTCGCCCAATCGTCGATCTCGGTGCCATCCAGGCGAGTCTCCAAGCCGAGCGCGCCGAAGCGAGCGAACCAGCCGAGGAGGGCAAGACCGATCAAGCCGGCGAACACGATCCGCTTGAGCCAGGAGACGCGGGCCGGGTGCGCGAGCGATGGGGCCGTAGATGTCATTGATGTGCCAGTCCTGCCGCCAGCAACGGGACCTGCTCCCCAATGTTGAGTGGAGTATGCCTGATTGCGAGTGCCATGTACCTGCCTTCAACGTTGCCCCGCCAACTTGATTGCGGTAGCGGATCAAAGGTGACAGCGCCAGACGTAATAGGGATGGTGGCTAATGGTGACTGCTCGGCGAACATGGCAACCCCGGCCGACTCGGCGTAGGCCGGAAGAAAATCGAGGCATCGCCCGCGCGGCGTCGAATTGCCCGACAATACAGTAAAGCTCCAGAGGAGCGGCTGCCCGGTTGAGCAGGCGCAAGATCGGAACTCGTGGGAGGGGAGTGAGGTGGACAAGGTCAAGGTTGGCATCATCGGCTCCCAGTTCGTCGCGCATCTCCACGCCGAGGCGTTTGGGTGGGTGCCGAACGCCGAGGTCGTGGCGGTCGCGTCACCGAATCGCGAGCACGTTACCGCCTTCGCGGAGCGGTTCGGAATCCCGCGCGCGCTGACTGACTATCGCGATCTGCTCAACATCGACGAGATCGACCTCATCACCATCGCCGTGCCGAACGACCTCCACGCGCAGGTCTGCATCGACGCGGCGAAAGCGGGGAAGCATGTCGTCTGCGAGAAGCCGCTCTGCCTTTCGCTGGAAGAAGCCGACGCGATGATCTCTGCGTGCCGTGAGGCCGGGGTCAAGCTCATGTATGCCGAGGAGCTCTGCTTCGCGCCGAAGTACGTCCGCGCGAAGCAGCTCGTGGACGAAGGCGCGCTCGGCGACATCTTCGTCGTCAAGCAGAGCGAGGAGCATTACGGCCCGCATTCCCCCTGGTTCTGGGATGTGCGTCGCTCGGGTGGCGGCGTGCTGCTCGACATGGGCTGCCACTCTATTGCCTTCTGCCGCTGGGTGCTCGGCAATAAGCCGATCGAGAGCGTCTACGCGGCGATGGGCACGTTCGTTCACGGCGACAAGACGATCGGCGAAGACCACGCGATCTGCGTGCTGCGCTTCGAGGGTGGGGCGATCGGGCTCTGCGAAAACTCCTGGGGCAAGGCGGGCGGCGTCGATGACAAGTGCGAGATCTACGGCTCGCTCGGCAATACCCGCGCCGACCTGCTCCGTGGCTCATCGCTCGTGACCTACAGCGAAGTCGGTTACGGCTATGCGGTCGAGAAGGCGACGACCACCCAGGGCTGGACCTTCACGATGTTCGAGGAGACCTGGAACTACGGCTTCCCGCAGGAGATGCAGCATTTCGTCAATTGCGTCGCGCGTGACGAGCAACCGATGCTGACGGGCGAGGATGGAAAAGCGGTCCTCGAGGCGATCTTGGCGGCCTACCATTCGGCTGGCACGGGCCAGGAGGTGAAGCTGCCGTGGACGCCGCCGTCCTACGAGCGACCGATCGAGCTGTGGCGCGGGCCGTTGTCCAATGTAATGATGCCGCCGGGTGAGGCCCGTGCTTGACGTTGAGGGTTAGAGATGACTTCCAGCTACCATCTGGGCATCGATCTGGGCGGGACGAATATCAAGCTCGCCGCGATCACTGATGACGGCACGGTAATCGAGCGGCGTACCGTCCCGACCGAGGCGCACGAGGGGCACGACGCCGTCGTGCAGCGCATGATCGACAACGTGCTTGCGCTAAGAGAGGTCGTGCCAACCGATGCGCCAGTGACGAGCATCGGCGTGGCCGTGCCCGGCGTGATCGACATGGATGCCGGGATCACAAAGTTCCTTACCAACCTGCCCGGCCACTGGCCGGACGTGCCGGTCGGTCCGCGTATCGCCGAGGCGACGGGGCTCCCGACGTTTCTCATCAACGATGTCCGAGCTTTCACCGTCGCGGAGCATCAGCTCGGCGCCGCCAAAGGAGTGACGACCGCGATCTGCTTTGCCGTGGGGACCGGCATCGGCGGCGGAATCGTCGCCAATGGCAAAGTCAACTTTGGCCTTGGCGGGGCGGGTGGAGAGCTTGGCCACATCATCGTCGATCCGGATGGGCCCCGGTGCAATTGCGGCAACCGCGGCTGCGCCGAAGCGCTCGCCAGTGGCCCGGCGATCGTTGGTGAGGCCCTGCGGCGGATCGTCCAAGGAGCGACGACGTCGCTGCGCGACCTCATTGACGACGACCTGAACCGCATGACGCCGGCCATCGTCGAGCGCGCCGCAGCGGAGGGAGATGCCGTCGCGATCGAGATTCTCGAGACCGCCGGGTTCTACCTCGGCATCGCGGTCGCGAGCGCGATTGCTTCTCTCGCGCCAGAGGTTGTGATCATTGGCGGAGGGAACGTCAAGCCGGGCGGCGTCTTCTGGCGGGCAATCGAATCGACGGCTCGAGCGCACTCGCATGTCACTGACATCGATCGCATTGTGTTCAAGCCGCCGGCGCTCGGCTACGAGGCGGGCGTCATTGGCGCCGCGCTCTGGGGCATGCAATCGGTTGCGGCGAGGGCAGGTCACGGGGCATGACACGGGCGATTCGGGCGCTCATCTTCGACATGGATGGGCTGTTGGTTGACAGCGAGCCGCTTGCCGCGAAGGCCATGGCGGAGTTCCTGGCGCAGTATGGCCACACGCCGCGCGCGGATGTGGCCGCGAAACTTCTGGGCCGACGACTTCCCGACGCCGTTGCGATCGTGCGGGAAGCATATGGGCTGAGTGAGCCGATCGACGTGCTGGCTCGTCAATATAGCGCCATGCGACTCGCGGCGCTGCGCGGCAACTTGCGGCCGATGCCGGGAGCCGTTGAGGTCATTAGCTTCGCGCGAGAAGCTGGCCTGCGAATGGCGCTGGCGACCTCCAGCGCGAGGGAACAGGCGAACGTCGCGTTGGCGGAGGCCGGACTTGCCGGTTGCTTCGATACCGAGGTGACTGGTGATGAGGTAGAGCGTGGCAAACCCGCGCCAGACCTCTTCCTCACCGCCGCTTCCCGGCTCGATGTGCCGCCGGAGGCCTGCGCCGTCCTCGAAGACTCTCCGCTTGGCATCGAGGCCGCACTCGAGGCGGGGATGCGCGCCATCGCCGTGCCGAATGAGCGGACCGCGGCACTGCCGTTTCCGCCGGGTTGCGCCGCGATGCTGCCGGATCTGCACGCCGCCATCGCATGGCTTACCGAACAGGGCGTGTCAGCAAATGGCCACAGGACAGATTAGGGGGCTGGCTTCGACCAGCGCCGGGCGATGCGATAAGATTTCGGAAGAGAGAGGCGCGGGCAGCTCAGACGCGGCGGAGTAAAGCGAATGACGGTTCGAATCTATCTCCAGGCAGCGCGTCTCTTGCCCGGACCGCCCCAAGCCGGGGATCTCCCCGCTGAGCGCATCTTCATCCACGCATCGGACGTTCCAGAGCTTTGGGTCGAGACGGAGAGCATCGCCGTGCCTCCACCGGGCCGGGCCGTTTCCTTCGCGCTGGCCCGGCCGCTCGATATCGGCATCGGGCGGGTGGTTGGGACCATCGAGCGGGCGGTGCGCAAGAGCACCAAGCAGCGGCTGAACATCGCGCGATAGGGCGGAGCCGACGCTGGATCCGAGTGGCAGCGACGTGGGCAACGTGCGATTGGTCGTCGCGACGAGGAATCCGGCGAAGGTGGCGGCGATCACGCGGCTGGTGGACACTCTGGCGGATGTCGTTTCGTTCCCAGGCGACATATCCCAAGAGCCCACCACAGAGCCAACCGCCACTACTATTGACCAACCAACCATCACCCACGCGTCGATCGCGCAAGAGAAGGCAGTTGCTCTATCCCAAGCCCTCCCCGGCGAGCTAGTTGTGGCGACGGACGGCGGGCTGATCGTTCCGGCTCTCGGCTCACGCTGGGATCCAGTCCGCACCCGGCGCTTCGCCGGTCCAGACGCAACCGACTGGGATCGGGCGAACGCGCTCCTGCAACTCGCCGCTGGCCTACGCGGTGAGGGACGGTCCATCTGGTGGGAAGAGGCGTTAGCGCTCGCCTGTGACGGAGAGGTGATCGCTACCTGGACGGCTCGCAGCGGGCCAGGTCTGCTTGCCGAAACGGTGACGCCGGATGAGGTCGCTCGCGGTGGAGGATTCTGGATCCCGGCAGTCTGGCTTATCCCGGAGGAGGGGAACCGGCGACTCATCGAGCTCGAGCCTAGCGATCAAGACCGCTACTTCGACCACTGGGCGCGGCTAGGAGAGGAGTTGCGCGCGTTTCTCCGACGCTACGATGCCGATCGCTGAGCAGCTCGCGACGTCCTTCAATTCGCTGACCTGTATACGCCGCTCATCGCCTAAGATGAGTGAGTGCATGGACACCGTGGACAATGCCAACAATCTCGACTCGGAAACTACGATACCGGCAAGGTGTAGCGCGGCGATTCTCCATCGGGTAGGGGAGTGGCTGCCGGCGTTGAGATTGCTCCTTGGGATATGTCGTGCATTGCCGAGGGCGCACTCGTTGAGCCAGATAATCGCTCGCCACGAGAGCGATCTTGAATTGAGTCATCAGCAGCCCCTCTCCAACCGTGCCAGGAGCTGACGAGATGAATGGCTTCGACTGCTCGCCGATTCGCATCGAGCCCCAGCTGCGCGAAAGGGTTTGGGGTGGGCGCCGGCTCCGCGCCGATGGTCCTCCGGTGGGTGAGGCGTGGGTCATCCACGGCGCGAATCGGGTCGTCAGCGGACCTGGCGCCGGCGGCAGCCTGGCCGACCTCGCGGCGACACGTGGAGAGCAGCTACTCGGCCGGCGCGTCGTTGACCGGTACGGGAACCGGGTGCCGCTGTTGATCAAGCTCATCGACGCGGCTGAATGGCTCTCCGTCCAGGTGCATCCTAACGACGCCGTCGCGCGGCAGCTCGAAGGTCCAGGCTATTTCGGCAAGACCGAGGCTTGGTTCGTCTTGGAATCCGAGCCGGGCGCGGAAATCATCGCGGGCGTCCGCGAGGGAGTGAGCAAGGCAGAGCTCGAGCGAGCGATCACCGGCGGCGGGATTTTGCCGCTCGTCCAACGAATGCCGGTCCAGCCCGACCAGGCGATCTTGCTTCGTGCCGGCACGATTCACGCCCTTGGTCCCGGCATCCTCGTCTACGAGGTGCAGCAAGACTCTGATTTGACCTACCGCGTCTACGACTGGGATCGTCCCCCCTCGGCTGGGCGCGAGCTTCACATTCAACAGGCCGTCGCTTCGGCCGACCCGCAAGCGAGTCCGGAGCCGGTGATGGCCGCGAACACCGAGGGAGAACAGGAACTCGTCGCTTGTGAGTACTTTCGCCTGCAACTCGTCACGGTCGGCGAATCACCGCTCTCGCTCGACACTGAGCGAGCCTCGTTCCACGCCGTAACCGCCATCGAGGGGACGATTGAGGTTCATACATCGAGCGGGGATGAGACGGTCGCCAAGTACGACTCGGTCATCATCCCCGCCTGCGCCGGCTCTTACAGCATCGCCGCGAGCGGGACCGGACGCGCCCGGGCATTGGTCGCGTCGGTCCCGTAACCAGCGACGAGCGCGGATCAGGTGCTCATCACGTTGCGCAGCTGACCGAGGCGGTCGATCTCGATGACCACCTCGTCGCCGGGCTTGAGCCACGGCTTGTCCGGCCGCCCCATCGCCACGCCTTCCGGCGTTCCGGTCACGATGACGTCACCGGGATCCAGCGGGAAGTACCGGCTGATGTAGCTGATGATGTTTGCGACGGAGAAGATCATGTCCGCGGTGGTGGAGTCCTGGCGGACCTCACCATTCACCAGGCAGCGCAGGCGCAGCTGCTGCGGATCACCGACCTCATCGGCGGTCACCAGATAGGGGCCGATGGGGAGGAACTTATCGAGCGTCTTGCCGAGGAGCCACTGGCTCGTGCGCATCTGCAGGTCCCGGACGCTGACGTCGTTCGCGCAGCAGTAGCCGAAGACATAGTTGAGCGCGTCGGCTTCCTCGACGTGGTATGCCCGCGTGCCGATGACCACGCCCAGCTCGACCTCATAGTCGTACTGGTGCGCAACCGGCGGCATCGGAATGGATTCGCCGTGCGCGGCAATCGCGTTGTTGTACTTGGAGAAGAGGACGGGGTACTCCGGGATCGGCGCGTTCGTCTCGATCGCGTGCTTGCGGTAGTTCAGCCCGACGCAGACGATCTTGCCCGGATTCGGGACGCAGGGTCCGTGCCGAAGTCCAAGCTCATCGAGCAGCCACGGCTCACCGGCAGCGGCGAGCGTCGCCCGGCGCACCAGCTCTTGCAGCGTCTCCAACGCCGCCGATCCACCGGCGAAGACGTCCTCCATTGATGCGGGAGCATTCTCGACCCCGAGTGCCTTCGCGGCTGCCGCGACATCGACGACGCCTGAATCGATCTTCACGCCGAGGCGAAGCGCGTCGCCCTCACGAAAGGTCAGGAGCCTCATTCAGTTCACCCCTTTCCATGCCGACGGCGGGCGCGTCGCGCCCGCCGACGTTTTCCAGCCACAGCGGTAGGTTACCAGACGCACCGGTATTAGGTCGTCACCCCCGCGACCGGCTGCTTGGCGGCGGCATGGCGCTCCGCGAATCGCACGATCCGCTTGCACCCCTCGGTCACTGCCTCGTCGGACGAGGCAAGCGAGATGCGCACCATTCCTTCCGCCTGGGAGCCAAAGGTCGCGCCAGGAGCGACGGCGACCCGCTCCTCCTCAAGGAGCATCCGGGATATGTCGCGGCTCGGCAGCCCGGTCGAGCGCAGGTCGACCAAGGCGTAGAAGGCGCCGTTCGGCACCACGGGCAGGAGCCCAGCGCCACCCAAGATCTCCCGCACGATTTCCCGGCGCCGGGCATAGGCCGCGCGCATCTCCTCGACGCACGCTTGCGGCCCAGTCAGCGCCGCCTCCGCCGCGCGCTGCGAGACCGAGGGAGCGCAGGAGGTCGTCGTCTCCATGATCTTGCCCGCCAAGGCGACGATCTCCGGTGTCGTGATCGACCAGCCGAGCCGCCAGCCGGTCATCGCGTATGTCTTCGAGCAGCCGGAGACGGCGATGACGCGGCCATCAGTGTCGTAGCGGCCGGCAGAGACGTGCTCGCCCTCGTAGACCAGCTCCTCGTAGACCTCGTCGGCGAGGAGGAAGATGTCGCGCTCCGCCGCGAGCCGAACCATCGCCTCGACCGTCTCAGCCGGGAACACCGCGCCAGTCGGATTCGAGGGATTCGTGATGACGAGCACCTTCGTCCTCTCGCCGATCAGCGGCGCGACCTCCGCTGGGTCCGGTAGGTAGCCGCGCTCTGGCCGGCAGGGATAGGGAACGGGCCGGGCGCGTAAGAGCTCGACGATGCTGACATAGTTCGGCCAACCGGGGTCGGGGATCAGGATCTCGTCGCCCTCGTCGAGGATCGCGGCGAGGGTCGCCATGATTGCGTTGACCGCACCCGCGCCAACCAGCACCTGCTCCGGCTGCACCGGCCGGCCCCACCGCGCCGCGTAATGCTCCGCGACGCACGCCCGCAGGCTCGGCAGTCCGGCATTTGGTGTGTACCGGGTAAAGCCGTCGCGAGCATCGGCGAGCGCCGCTTCGATGATATGGTCGGGCGTGCGGAAGCTCGGCTCCCCGACTTCCAAGTGGATCACGCCATCGAGCTTCGAGGCGAGCTCCATGACCTCCCGTATTCCCGACCTCGGCAGGCGTTCCGCCAGCCGCGAATGGCTCCTCATTTCCGCCGTTCCTCCGCTCAAATCTCGACTTCCGCGGAGAGGGTATCACGTCCGTCCGGGCCGCGAACCTTACGGTGGTAAGCTTGCTTCGGCATGAATGACGCATCCGCCGACGCGCCGTCGTCCGGCAATTTCCGCGGCCCGCGCCGGCTTTGGGCGTATGGTCTCGGCATGCTCTTGCCGGCAGGATATCTCGCCTGGCGGTATCCCCTTTGGCCGCACGCCGACCAACTGACCGATCTCGGCCGGCTTTCGAACTACGCCGTCGCGCCATTCATCGCCTGGGCCGCGTCGGTCGCCATCTTCTTCCTTCTCTATCTCCTCGCGATCCGCGAGTGTCAGCGCGTCGCTCCAGACAAAGCGTGGCGACCCATTTTCGTCTGTGGCGCGCTCCTCGCCGGCACGATGGCGATGGTCTACCCGTTCAACGCCATTGACATCTTCATTTACGCCGTCCGTTCCCGCCTCTTCACCGAGTACGGCGAGAATCCGATCGCCGTTGAGCCGATCAGCCATCGCGACGACCCGTGGCTCCCCTTTGCTTCGCTGCAGTGGGCCGATGACGTCTCGCCGTACGGGCCACTGTGGAACTGGATTGCCGCGCCCGCGACGCTCCTCTCCGGTGAGAAGATCGAGGTCGCGGTTGTCGTCTACAAGTTGCTAGCCGCCGTCTGCGCGCTCATCGGCGCGTTGATCGCCGGCCGCGCGGTTGGCGCGGTCCGTCCTGATCTCGCGCCGACCGCATCTCTGATCTATCTTTGGAGCCCGCTCGTCCTTTATGAGGGCGTGGCGAACGGCCACAACGATGTCGTCCTGGCGGTGCCGCTACTTCTGGCCATCTTCTTCTGGCAGCAGCAGCGCGACGCCTGGGTCATCCCCGCGCTCGTTGCATCGGTCTGGATCAAGTACGTCACGATCCTCCTGCTGCCACTGGCTGCCGTCGCGATCTGGCGGCGCTCATCTCCCGCGGCGCGTCCTGGACTCATCGCCAAGACGACCATCGCCAGCGTCGTCGTCACCCTGGCATCATTTGCCCCTTTCTTCGACCCCCCCGCCGTCCGGGAAAGCATCGACCGGCAAAGCTCTATCGTCATGACATCGCCGACGGCACTAGCAGTCGAGCTTATGCAACCTGCCTACACCTATGACCAAATCGTCGGGTGGGCTCGCTGGGTCGGCATCGGCGTGGTCGGAGTGGCGCTCGCGTTCGGAGCCGTCGCAACGTGGCGCGAATTCGAACGATTCCCTCGCGCTGGCTTCGAGGTCCTGTTCGTCTATCTTCTCGTCGCCGCTTTGACGTTCCGCAGCTGGTACGTCATCTGGATCGTCGCGCTCGCCGCGGTGCTGCCGCTCGGCTGGCCGTTCTGGCGAGCAACCTCGTGGTCGTTCGGCGCCGTCGCGGCTTATGGACTCTTCATTTGGGGCTGGGAGTGGTGGAAGGTGGATTATTCGACGCTGCTGCGGCCCGGCATCGCGATTCTCTTTGGGCCGCCGCTGTTGGCAACCATCGCGGAAGTGGTCGTCCGCGCAAAGCGCCGCCGGGGAGCGTAGGGTAACTCCCCGGCGGCTTGGGTTCGTGCGCCTGGATTAGATGTGGATCGCGTGGCCGAGCCAGTCGTGGGCGGCTTCGCCGATGACCTCGGAGACCGTCGGGTGCGGATGGACGGTGATCGCCAGCTCCTCGGGCGTGCTGTCAACCAACCGCGCAAAGGCCGCCTCGGCGATCAGCTCGGTCGCGTGCGGCCCGATGATGTGGACGCCAAGCAGGTCGTTGGTGTCCGCGTCGGCGACGATCTTCGCGAAGCCGTCCGGATGCCCCTCGATGGTCGCCTTCGCATTCGGCTTCATCGGGAACCGGCCAACGCGCACGTTGTGACCCCGCTCGCGCGCCTCCTTCTCGGTCAAGCCGACGCTGCCGATCTCCGGCGTGCAGTAGGTGCAGGACGGGGAGTTGAGCTCATCTAGCGGGAAGGGATTCAAGCCGCAGATGTGCTCGACGGCGATGATCCCGTGGTGCTGGGCAGTGTGCGCCAGCATCTGCCGGCCGTTGACATCGCCGATGGCGTACACATGCGGCACGTTCGTGCGCATCATGTCGTCCACGACGATGAAGCCGCGCTCGGTCTTGACGCCAACCTCCTCCAGGCCGATGTCCTCGATGCAGCCCTCGCGGCCGATGGCGACGAGCAGCGTCTCCGCCTCGACGATCTTCTCCTTGCCCTTGGCATCGGTCAGCCGCATCCGGACGCCTTTGTCGCTGACCTCGATGTCATCGGCCGTCGGGCGAGCGCCGGGCACGACGTCGATCTTCTGCCGCTGGAAGGCGCGGGTGAGATGCTGAGAGATCTCCTCGTCCTCCTGCGGGACGATATTCCCGACGAGCGTCACCTTCGCGCCGTAGCGATGGTAGACGGAGGCCCACTCGACGCCGGTCGCGCCGCCGCCGCGGACGATGAAGCTCTTCGGCAGGTGATCCAGGACGACGGCATGGTCAGAGTTGATCACCACCTTACCATCGAACGGGACGCCCTTGATCGGCCTGGGCCGGGAGCCGGTGTTGATGATGACGTCCTTCGCCTTGATGCTGAACGGCGCGCTGCCATCGTTCGGCGTCACGCCGACCATCGTTGGGGACAGGAGCCGGCCGCGGCCCATGAAGACGGGGATCTTGTGCTTCTTCTCGAAGAGATAGAGGAGACCCCGATACTGTCCCTCGACGATCTTCTTCGATCGCTCGAGCGCGGCTTCATAGTTGAAGGCGACGTCGCCCTTGATCTCGACGCCGAACTCTGACGCGCGCTTGACCTGATCGAAGACATCGGCCGACTTGAGGAACGCCTTCGTCGGGATGCAGCCGCGGTGCAGGCAGCACCCACCCAGAATCAATTCCTCGACGACCGCGACATTCAGCCCGAGCTGCTTGGCCCGGATTGCGGCGACGTACCCTCCCGTGCCGCCGCCGAGTAATACAAGATCGAACTCGTGGGTCGGGCTTGCCACCTCAGGCATTGGTACGCTTACTCCCCCTGCTGTGCATGTCGCGGCGGCATAAAAACCCGGCCGGGCTCGCCGCGATTAGCCCGTTTCGGCCGGGTCAGGCCTGCGGAAAGTATACGGCTTCTTGGGCAAAGCCCCGTTTGACGCGCGGAACGTGGCGCGGTACAGTCGGTCGAAATGAGCGTCCGCGCCGAAATTTCTTGCCGAGTCGACCGGGCTGAAACGGGAAGACAGGTCTGAGCGTGGACATCACCCCAACAGCTGACTAGCGAGAACTTCGTGCATGTCTACGATTTCTGCTGAACCCACGACCTTGAATCAATCCGGTAACGATGGCTCCGCGCGCTCCCTCGTCCGAGGACCGATCATGCCAATCGGGGGAGCTGAAGACAAATTCAACGACCGGATCATTCTCTCCACATTTGCTCAGCTCGCCGGCGGGCGAGACGCGCGAATCGCGATCATGCCCACCGCGTCCTCGATCGAAGCTGCTGGCGAGCGGTACAAGGCGATCTTCCTGGAGCTTGGCGTCAGCGAGGCCGACGTCGTCTACATCGCCGACCGGGAGGACGCCAACGACGACGAAGTCCTCGAAGCGCTACGCACCGCGACTGGCATCTTCATCACGGGCGGCAACCAGATGCGCCTCTCGACGATCGTCGGCGGGACAAAGGCCGCCGCCCTGGTCAAGGAGCGGAACGAGGCGGGCGCGGTCGTCGCCGGTACCAGCGCGGGCGCCTCGATCCTCTCGTCCCACATGGTCGCCTTCGGAGCGAGCGGCGAAGTTCCCCGGCAGCGGATGGCACAGATGGTCGCCGGCTTCGGGCTCGTGCCAGAATTGATCATCGATCAGCACTTCACGCAGCGCGATCGGATCGGCCGCTTGTTGATGTTCGTCGCCTCGAATCCGGGCCTACTCGGCGTGGGCATCGACGAGGACACGGCGGCATTGATCGGAGCGAACGGCGTGCTGGAGGTGATCGGCCGCCATACGGTCACGATCGTCGACGGCACCCACATGTACTCTGATATCTTTCAGGTGAAGCGGCACAGTCCCATCACCATCAGCGGCGCAATGTTGCATGTCTTGACTCCCGGGCGTCGCTTCGACCTCAACTCTCGCCGCCTGCTCGATCGCCTCTAGCGGCCGCGAGTCAGGACGAGCAACCGAAAGCGGGCCTCGGGATCTGATTCGGTCTCAAGGAGAATCGGCAATCGGCCAGTGGCGATCGGCGCCTGGCCGGCGGAGAGCGCGATGATCGAGGTCCGCAGCACCACCGTCTACCGCGGTCCCAACATCTGGGCGAGGATGCCCGTGATCCTCATGGTCGTCGACATCGGCGAGCTCGAGGATCGGCCGACGAACAAGATCCCTGGGTTCTACGAGCGGCTCACAGAGCTGTTACCTTCCCTCTACGACCACGGCTGCTCGCTTGGACGGCCGGGAGGGTTCCTTCAGCGCATGCGGGAAGGAACCTGGATGGGACATGTCCTCGAGCATGTCGCGCTCGAGATCCAGAACCTCGCCGGCGCGGAGGTGACACGGGGCAAGACGCGCAGCACCAATGAGCGCGGCGTTTACAACGTCGTCTTCGAGCACATGCAGGAAGACGTCGGGCTGGCGGCGGGTAAGCTGGCGTGCCGCCTCCTCAACCATCTCATCTACAACACCGAGCCCGACTTCGATTTCCAGAAAGCGCTCGAAAACGACGTCATCCGCCTCGCTGAGCAGGTCGCTTACGGTCCCTCGACCGGGGCAATCGTCGCCGAGGCGGAACGGCGGCAGATTCCCGTCATCCGGCTGCATCCGCGCCGGTCACTCGTCCAGCTCGGCCACGGCTGCTATCAGAAGCGCATCTGGGCCACCGTCACGTCGGAAACCTCGAACATTGCGGTCGACATCGCCGGCAACAAGGAGCTGACGAACCGGCTGCTCCAAGAGGTCGGCATCCCCGTCCCGCGCAGTATGACCGTCCGCTCAGCGGATGAGGCCGTTCGGGCGGCCAACCGCATCGGGTATCCCGTCGTGCTGAAGCCGCTGGACGGCAATCACGGTCGTGGCGTCTGCATCAATCTCAACAGCGACGCCGAGGTCGCGGAGTTCTTCCCCATCGCCTGGGAAGAGAGCCGCAACGGCGCGGTCGTCGTCGAGAGCTACATCGCCGGCCGCGACTACCGCATCCTCGTCATCAACGGCCAGGTCGTCGCGGTCGCGGAGCGTGTTCCCGCCCACGTCATCGGCGACGGCGTCCACACGGTGCGCGAGCTGGTGGAGATCACGAACGCCGATCCCCGGCGCGGAGTGGGGCACGAGAAGGTGCTGACGCGCATCTCCATCGACGAGCAGACGATGGAGTGCCTCCAGCGGCAGGGCATCGGACTCGATGACATACCAGAGGCCGGGCAGGTCGTGCGGCTCAAGCAGACTGGCAACATGAGCACCGGCGGCACCTCGATCGACCGCACGGACGATATCCACCCGGACAACGCCGACCTCGCCCATCAAGCGGCGCTCGTCATCGGCCTCGATATCGCCGGCATCGACTTCATCGCGCCGGACATCTCCAAGTCGGTCCGCCAGACCGGCGGCGCGATCGTCGAGGTCAACGCTGGTCCAGGCTTCCGCATGCACACGCACCCAACCGAGGGGCATCCGCGCCATGTTGGCCGCGCGGTCATTGACATGCTCTTCCCGCCTGGGACACCGACGCGGGTGCCGATCATCGCGGTCACCGGGACGAATGGCAAGACGACGACCGTCCGCATGATCGCGCACATCATGAAGACCGCCGGCAAGCGCGTCGGCATGGCCACGACTGACGGCATCTACGTTGATGGGACGCAAATCCTGGCCGGCGACATGAGCGGGCCGACCAGCGCGCAGATGGTGCTGAAGAACCCGACGATCAACTGCGCCGTGCTCGAGACAGCGCGCGGCGGCATCCTCCGGTCCGGCCTCGGCTTCGACCGGGCCGACGTCGCCGTCGTCACGAACGTCGCGGCGGATCACCTGGGCCTGGGCGGTGTCGAGACGCTGGCGGACCTCGCGCGCGTCAAAGCGGTCGTGCCGCAGTCAGTCTTCCGCGACGGCACCACGGTCCTGAATGCCGACAACGAGTGGACCGTCGGGATGGCGAACGTCGCGCGCGGCGAGATCATTTTCTTCAGCATGAACGAGGACAACCCGGTCATCCGCGAGCACGTCCGCAATCGCGGCCGCGCGGTCGTCCTGCGGCAGACGAGCCAGGGCGAGATGATCACTATCATCGAGCACCGGCGGGAGACGAGCCTGATCTTGACTCGGCAGATCCCCGCGACATTCGACGGCCGGCTGCGCGTCAACATCGAGAACGCGATGGCCGCCGCTGGCGCCGCGCTCGGGCAGGACGTCCAGCTCGAGTACATTCGTCACGCACTCCGCACCTTCACGACGAGCTTCTACCAGACGCCCGGCCGGTTCAATCTGCTCGAGGTGCAAGGAAAGCGCGTCATCATGGATTACTGCCACAACGTGGCGGGCTTACAAGCGCTGATCGACTTCATCAAGCGCCTGGACGCGCCACGCACCCTGGGCGTCATCACGATGCCGGGCGACCGCAAGGACGAGGACATCCACGCCTTTGGCTGCTTGGCCGGCAAGCACTTCGATGAGTTGATCGTCCGCGAGGACACCAACACCCGCGGCCGTCCGCAAGGCGCGATCGCCGCCCTCCTGCGCGACGCGGCGATTGAAGGAGGTATAGATCCCGCGCGCGTCTCGATCGTCCTGGACGAACTCCAGTCCGCGCGCGAAGCCGTCTCACGCGCGACGCGAGATGACCTCGTCGTCATCCTCGTGGATAAGCCAGCGAAAGTCTGGGACGAGTTGATGACGCTCGGCGCCGCTCAAACCGTCGCCTGATGCGGCATTCTCGCCAGAAATCCGGCCCAGCATTGGGGCGCCGGACAACAAGCGGTTGACAGATTGGTCCATCCCGCCTAGATATAGTCGGACACGGGCCATGCGCTCCGAGCGAAACGACTGCTCGCAGAGAGTGCCGTCACAACGACGTGCGGTGACAGGTGAGCATGCTGCTCGAGATCGACAACCTTCAGGTCGTTTACCCAACGCCAGCCAGAGTCGTCCGTGCGGTTGATGGCGTCAGCCTCTCGGTCCAGCCTGGTGAGCGTCTAGGGCTCATCGGCGAGTCCGGTTCTGGCAAATCCACGATCGCCTTGGCGATCATGCGACTGATCAAGCCGCCCGGCCAGATCGCGGGCGGCCGCATTCTCCTTGACGGCGAGGATTTGCTAACGCTCGACGACGAGGAGATGCGGCGGCGGCGGCTTGCCGAGGTTGCGCTCATCACCCAGGGAGCGATGAATTCGCTCAACCCGGTGCTTCGTATCCGCCCGCAAATCATCGACGGCCTGGAGGCACACGGCATCAAGCTGAGCAAGAGCGGCTATGAGCAGCGAATCGCCGAGCTGCTGCGCTCCGTCGATCTCGATCCAGAGGTGGCCGACCTCTACCCGCATCAGCTGAGCGGCGGCATGAAGCAGCGCGTCTGCATCGCGACCGCGATCAGCTTGCGCCCGAAACTGATCATCGCCGACGAGCCGACCAGCGCGCTCGACGTCGTCGTGCAGAAGCGCATCATGCAGACCCTGCGGCGGGTGCAGAGGGAGATTGGCGCGTCGGTGATCCTGATCGGTCACGACATGGGTCTGATGGCGCAGTTCGCGCAGCGCGTAGCGGTGATGCGCTCCGGGCAACTCGTCGAGGTCAATACCGTCAAGGAAATCTTCACCAAGCCCGCGCACCCATACACGCGCTTACTGATGGACAGCCTGCCGTCTCTCGAGCGACGAGACTCGCTCCTGGCGAAGGCCGAGCTGGCCGCGGCTGCCGCCTCCAGCGCGGCCGCGGGTGACCAGTAGGCGAGCGGAGGAGCGACGATGCCACCCTTGTTAGAGATGCGTCAGGTGACGAAGGTTTTCGGCGGCGGCGGCATGTTCCAACGGCGCCGGGTCACCGCGCTGCGCGACTTCTCGCTCGTCATTGAGGGCGAGCCACCCACGATCATCGCCGTCGTCGGCGAGAGCGGCAGCGGCAAGTCGACGATGGCAAACCTGATGCTCGGGCTGGAAACCCCGACCTCGGGCGCGGTGCTCTACAAGGGGACTGACCTGCGACGGCTGTCCCGCGAGCAATGGCGCGAGTTCCGGCGCGACGTGCAAGCGATCTTCCAGGACCCGTTCGGCGTCTACAACCCCTTCTACAAAGTCGATCACGTCCTGACCACGCCGATCGAGAAGTTTCAGCTGGCGCGCTCGCGCGAAGAGGCGCGGAAGATGATCGAGCAGGCGCTGCTCGCGGTCGGCTTGCGGCCGGAAGACACCCTCGGCCGCTATCCGCACCAGCTGAGCGGCGGCCAGCGCCAGCGGACGATGGTCGCCCGCACGCTGCTGCTTCGTCCGAAGATCATCGTTGCCGATGAGCCCGTCTCGATGGTCGATGCGTCGCTCCGCGTGACGGTGCTGGCAAACCTGCTCCAGCTCAAGGAGCAATTCGGCATCTCGTTGATTTACATCACGCACGATCTCGCCACCGCGTACCAGATCAGCGACCGGATCATCGTGCTGCATCGCGGGATCGTGGTCGAAGATGGCGATCCGGAGCAGATCGTCAAGCGGCCGCAACACCCGTACACCAAGCTCCTGATCAGCTCCATCCCACGGCCTGACCCGGATCAGGTCTGGGACGACGAGATACCCGAACGTGATGGTGTCCTCGCGGAGTCGCAGCTAACGAGTCTCACGGCGGAACAGCTGGAACCAGCCGATCGCCGGACCAATCCACCTTCACCCGTGCCTTGAGACTCGCTGTGGCAAGACACGCGACAGGCGATCGAGAAAGGAGGTGAGCGACGAGGAGAGGAGATGCTATGGCGATGCTGCCATGGTCGGACGCGCTAGCCTGAGTGGAGGGGACTCACATGAAGGTGAAAAAGGCATGGTCGATCGTGGCGCTTCTCAGCCTGATTCTGGCCGCGAGCATCGCGCCGATGGCCGGGTCAGCGCAGACGACGGCGCCACGAGAGGAAACCTTCAAGATCGCCATCGGAGCCCGCATCGCCGATCCGACCAACCTGAACCTCTATGCTCCTGGCGTCAGCCGGTCGGACACGGGCTTGCACCAGCTCATCTACGAGTACTTCTTCTACTACAACCTCCAGACCGGGGAATTCATCCCGTGGCTCGCCGAGAGCTATGAATACAACGACGACTTCACGGCCTTGACCGTGAAGCTGCGCGAAGGCGTGACGTGGAGCGACGGCCAGCCGTTCACCCCGGACGACGTCGTCTTCACGTACGATCTGCTGCGCAACAACCCGGGCATGACCTGGGCGGAGGAGGCCAACAAGCGGGTAGCCTCGGTCGAGAAGGTCGACGACCTGACGGTCCGGTTCAACCTGACCGAGCCCAATCCGCGCTACCACCTAAACCGCGAGGCCTTCCCGGCGGTCGGCATCTGGGGCGGGATCACCATTCTCCCCAAGCACATCTGGGAGAATCAGCCTGACCCGGTGACGTTCAAGAACTCCGATCCGGTCGGCACCGGCCCGTACCGGTTGGTCGACGCCAGCCAGACGGCGATGACCTACGAGCGGCGCGACGATTGGTGGGGCACGAAGGTCTTCGGCATCACGCCGGGTCCGCGGGTGATCCAGTTCGTCCATGTCGGTCCGGAGACGAACATCGCCTTGGCGATCACGGCGAATGAGATCGATGTCGCGCCGATTGGCGTCCTGACGCCTGGCTCGTTCCTGGAAGTTGCCCGCCGCAACCCGAACGTCCGGGCGTGGTCGCTGGATGCGCCATACGCGTGGCTCGATCCCTGCCCGCGCGCGCTGATGGTCCAGAACGCGAACCCACCGCTCGACAAGCCGGAGGTTCGCTGGGCGCTGTCGTACCTGATCGACCGCCAGGCGATCGTCGATCTGGCCTATGAGGGCACGACGGTTGCCGCTTGGGGCATTTGGCCAGAGTATGACGGGAACCAGCCGTTCTTCGACGCGATCGCCGATCTGCGCGAGCAATATCCGACGAACACTTACGATCCCGCTCGGGCGCAAGAGCTGTTCGAGCAGGCTGGTGTCTCGCCCTCTGACCTGACGCTGCGCTACATCGTCGATCCGGGCTCGGCCGAGCAGATGAAGGTCTCGACCGTGATCGCCGATCAGCTCTCCGCGGCCGGCATCCAGGTCGAGGTCCAGCCGCTGGAGACGGCTCCGCGCGAGAACGCACTGCGGCGGGGCGAGTACGACATCTACTTCCAGGCTTTCTGCCCTGGCTACATCGTGGAGAACCTGGAGCTCTTCCACGGCAAGTTCTATGTCCCGCTGGGTGAGATGGCGCCGTGGTTCGAGCGGAACTCCTTCCGCTATCAGAACCCGGAGTTCGACGCCATCGTGGACCAGATGTTCCAGGTCGCTCCGGACGATCAGCAGCAGCTGATCAGCCTCTACCAGCAGGCGATGGAGATTTGGTTCCGCGACCTGCCGGTGCTGCCGATGGTCCAGGCGCCGGCGCTCGTGCCGTTCAACTCGACCTACTGGGAGGGTTGGCCGACCGCCGAGAATGCGTGGAACATGCCGGTGAGCTGGTGGGCCACCTTCAATCTGGTCCTGAACGGCTATCCGGATCCGGAGACCGGCGAGTGGATCGGCGGCCTGAAGCCCAAGGCCAGCCAGAGCTAACCACTACCGCTGACTGACGCTTAGGACCCGAAGCGGCGGGAAGGCGATACGCGAGAGTCCATCTCGCTCCTCGCCTTCCCGCCCGGACGGAGAGGTGGATGAGCGTATCGTGGAGCTACCTTGCCGAGCGGTTCGTCATCTTTGTGGCGACGATCTTCATATCGGTCACGGCCGTGTTCTTCGTGCCCCGGCTCGTGCCGGGAGACCCGCTTGGCGCCGTTCTGGCGACGATGTCGACCGCGGCCGGCGGCGGCTCCGGCAGTGAGGAGCTGGTCGCGGAGTATCGCAGACGGTTCGGGCTGGACGAGAGTCTTTTCCAGCAGTACCTCTCCTACATCCGCGAGCTGCTGCGCGGAAACCTCGGCTATTCGATCGCCATCTTTCCAACCCGCGTCTCCACGCTGTTGGCCGATGCCATTCCCTGGACGGTCGGCCTGCTCGGCATCACGACCGTGATCAGTTGGCTGCTCGGCTCGCTCCTCGGCGCGATCGTCGGCTGGTCCGGCGGACGGGCGCGATTCCTGCAAGCGCTCGTTCCGGTAGCGCTCATCCTCTACACGACGCCGTACTACATCCTCGCCATCATCCTGGTCTACGGGCTAGCCTTCCGCTGGCCGATTTTCCCGCTCTCCGGCGCGTACTCGCCCGGTAGGTCGCCGGAATGGTCGCTCTCCTTCGCCGGCGACGTCATCAAGCACGGGGCGCTGCCCGCGCTCAGCATCGTCCTCATCTCCCTCGGATGGTGGTTCCTGAGCATGCGGAGCCTCATCATCTCCGAACAGGGCCAGGACTACATTCTCTGGGCTGAGGCGAAGGGCCTGCCCCGGCGGCGCATCTTCTGGGCCTACGCCTTCCGCAACGCGCTCCTGCCACAAACGACAGGTCTGGCTCTCTCCTTGGGCCACATCGTCGGCGGGGCGCTGATCACGGAGGTGATCTTCGCCTATCCGGGCCTGGGCTACTTGATCTACAACGCGATCAAAGGACTCGATTTCCCAGTCATCCAGGGGACGATCCTGCTGCTCGCCTGCTCAGTGGCGCTCGTCAATTTCATCCTGGATTTGGCTTATCCACTGATTGACCCGCGAATCCGCGCTTCGAGGACGTGAAGATGGTTGCCGTTCCTGTCGAAGAAATCACCCAGACGCCGGTCGCGCAGCGGCGCGGTGTCCTATCTGTCTTGCTGAGTAATCGGAAATTCGTGATAGGAATGGTCGTCTTCATCGCACTTGGAGCCACGGCAATCATCGGCAACCTCACCGTTGACCCATCAGAGCGGCGCACGGGCGCGTTTCCCGCTCGCCAGCCACCCGGCTCCGTGGCGATTCTGGGGACGACCACCTTGGGCCAGAGCGTCGCGATCCAATGGGCGCAGGCGGTGCCCAACTCGATGCAGGTTGGGCTGATCGCCGCCACCCTCGGCACCACCCTCGGCGCCCTGATCGGTCTGGTCAGCGGCTACTTCGGCGGGACGATCGACGCGGCCTTGCGGGTTCTGATTGACGTCTTCCTGTCCGTGCCGTCCCTGCTCTTCCTGATCCTGATCGCCGCGCTCCTGCAGGGCGTGAGCGTCCTGACGATGGCGCTCATCATCGGGCTGTTCGCGTGGGCGTGGCCAGCGCGAGCGGTGCGCTCACAAGCCCTCAGTCTGAAGGAGCGGCCGTTCGTCCGGGTCGCACGGCTATCGGGGATGGGCGGCGGCGAGATCGTCATACGCGAGCTCTTGCCGCACATGCTGACCTGGCTCGGCGCCAACTTCCTCAATGCCTTCATCGCCGCGATCCTCGCCGAGTCCGGACTTTCCATCCTCGGTCTCGGGCCGCAGCAGGAAATGACGCTCGGGATGATGATCTACTGGGCGCTCAGCTTCGGCGCCATCTTCCAGAATCTCTGGTGGTGGTGGCTGACCCCGGTAGTCACGCTGATCGTCCTCTTCCTCGCGCTCTACCTGGTCCACCTGGGGCTGGACGAGGTCGGCAATCCACGCCTGCGCTCGCGGGGCTGAGCGGCGTGGCCAGCGACTAGCCCTCCGTGGAGAGACAGTCGCGGAGACGGCGAAAGCTGGCTTCCAGCATCTCCAGCGGATCGCCGAGCGCAGCCGCGAACCGGTATCGCACCTCGAGCGTGATGCTGCCGGCGTAGCCGGCGGCGAGCAGCGAGGATATCTGCTCCGCGATCGGCACCTGGCCGGTCACGAGCGGATAGTGAACCGTGCCGTCCGGTCCGGCATCGTGAGCGTGAACGTGAATCACTCGGAGCAGGAACTCGTCACCGGGAGCGGGCGTCCAGTCCGGCTCTCGCTCCCGGTTTTCCCAGTCGTGCCCCACGTCCCAGCAGATCCCGACACGCGCGGACCCGACGCGCTCGACGAGCTCGATGATCCCGCTCCGGCTAGCGTCCGGCGGGGGTTTAGCACCGTCAGCCCGGCGTAGCTCGAGCGCGAGGCGAACGCTGGGGAACTCTCGGTCGCACCGCTCAGCCGCCCACTGCAAGAACTCGACCGTGGCCGTCGCGTTGGCTTCTGGTGCAACGACGGGCCGGTTCGCGCCGTGGATCACGACGACGCACGACTCACCCTGGCGCTGAGCGATGCGCTCCGCTTCGGCCAGGATCGGCGCGTAGTCCCGCTCGAGCGCTTCCCGCTCGTCCGCCCAGCGGCGCAACGAGAAGCGCGGCGCTAGCGGCGCGTGGACGTGGCAGATGAGTCCCGCGGCGTGGAAACGCTCGGCAACGTTGCGCCAATCCGGCTCCAGGATATGGACGCGGACGATCTGGTCATCGGCCGGGCCGTGGTGGAGGACCAGTTCGCTCGCGGTCGCCCCCCAGGAGCGCAATCGCGCGAGATAGTCTTCGAGATTGGCGTGATCCAGGTCCCACCAGCGCGGCGCCGCGGCGCTGCCGACGAGGATCGCCATCGGCCGATCAGGACACCGGGGCGGGCGCGGCAGCCAAGCGCGTCTTGATCGCGTCTGCGAGCTCGGGCAGCGGCACCTCGACCTGCTCGCCGCTGCGCAGGTCCTTCAGCGTCGCGCTGCCGCGCGCCAGCTCGTCCGCGCCGACGATGACGGCGAGCGGGATGCCCTTACGATCCGCGTTCTTGAGCTGATCGCCCAGACTGCGCTTGGGCTGCAGCGAGAGGTCGACGTTCACACCAGCGTATCGCAGCTTGCCGGCAATCTCCGCGGCCGGTCCGACGGTATCCGGGAAGAGCGCGATGAGGACTTGCGCGACAGTTGCCGGCGTCTCCAGCAAGCCGAACTCTTGCACGACCTCGATGATCCGCTCCAGTCCCAGCGACATGCCGGTCGCGGGAATCTGCCGGCCGAGGAACGTGCCGATGAGACCGTCGTAGCGGCCGGCGCCCGCGACCGAGCCCACCTTCGGCCGGTCAACCGTCGCCTCGTAGACCGGGCCGGTGTAGTAGTCGAGCCCGCGCGCCAATCCAAGATTGAGCCGATACCGTCCGGCGGGGACGCCGAATGCGGGCAGCAGCTCGAACAGCTCGCGCAGGTCGGCAATGGCCTCCTCCGCGCCGGGCACGTTCGCGACGCGCTCCCGAACTTTGGCAAGGACGTCGGCCGGCTCGCCGGAGATGGTGACCGTGTTGAGAATCTGCTCCGCCGCCGCCGGCTCCACCCCTGCCTCGTGCAGCTCCCGCAGCACGCCGTCGGGGCCGATCTTCTCGAGCTTGTCGACCGCCCGGTAGATCGAGCCTGCGAGGGCTTCGGGTACACCACTCGCCCGCGCCAGCGCCTCGAGCAGGCGCCGGTGGTTGATGTGGATGGTGAAGTTCGGGAGATTGACCGCGGCCAACGCCTCGGCCATGATCGCGACGACTTCCGCGTCCGCCAGCATCGACGGCGCGCCAGCGATGTCCGCGTCACACTGCCAGAACTCGCGGAATCGGCCGCGCTGCGGGTTCTCCGCCCGCCAGACCGGCGCGATGTGATACCGCTTGAACGGTAGCACCAGCTCGTGCTGATGCATCGCCACGACTCGGGCCAGCGGCACCGTCAGGTCATACCGGAGCCCCACGTCGCGTCCGCCGAGGTCTTGGAACCGGTACATCAGCTTCTCGTTCTCGCCGGCCTTGCCGGTCAAGACCTCGAGATACTCCAGCGCGGGCGTGTCGAGCGGCTCGAATCCGTGCCGCTCGAAGACCTCACGGAACTTCGCGATGATCCGCTGGCGCAGAATCATCTGGCGCGGCAGATAATCGCGGAACCCCTTCAGGACCTGCGGCTTGCGTACCGCCGGCTTCGTGTCACCGTCCACGGTGTGCTCCTCTGTCGATGTCGTTCCCTGCCGTCCGCATCGCGAGCGCCTACTTGTGTAGCTCGTAAACGACGTGGGCGATTTCCGGCAGGATCAGCTTGTCGAGCGCGAGCCGGACCGCGTTCGACGATCCCGGCAGCGCGAAGATGACCTTCCCACGGTAGACGCCAGCCGTCGCTCGGGAGAGCATCGCGGCCGCGCCAATCTCCTGGTAGCTCAGCATCCGAAATAGCTCGCCGAACCCGTCCAGCCGTTTCTCCAGCAGACGCGAAATGACGTCGTAGGTCGTGTCTCGCGCCGCGATTCCCGTTCCCCCATTGGTGACGATCGCGTCCACCTCGGGGTTGCCCGCCCAATCACTCAGGCACGCTTGGATCTGGTCCGGCTCGTCCTTGACGATTTGATACGCGACGACGTCGTGTCCCGCTCCCGCTAGCGCCTCCCGGATCAGAGCGCCGCTCCGATCGGTCTCCACCGTCCGCGTGTCGCTGACGGTCAGCACGGCGCAGCGAACCGTCCGCGGCGCCTCCTGGCGATGCTGAGCAACGGAGGAAGCTCCCGGCGACGACTCAGGCGGCACATTGGCTTCGATAGGCGTATCGGGCAATGCGAACCTCCGGCGGGACGATGCCGACGAACTCACCCGAAAAGCATAACGGAGTCGCGGCCGAGAAGAGTGAGAGCTCTTCTCGGAGTGGCGACGCTACCTTACTTGTAGACATGCGAACGGCGGCCGAAGCATTGCCCCGACCGCCGTTCCGAGATTCGCCGGATGTAGAAACTGCCCGAGAATTGAGGCAGTGGCGCGAACGCCTCCGCCGAAGGCGCCTACTGAACCTCATCGAAGAGGAGCGCGCGCTTGACCTCTTCGATCGCCTTGGTCACCTCGATTCCACGCGGGCAGGCATCGGTGCAGTTGAAGACCGTCCGGCAGCGCCAGACGCCCGACCGCTGATTGAGGATGCGCAACCGTTCGGCCGCGCCCTGATCCCGGCTGTCGAAGATGAACCGGTGCGCGTTGACGATCGCCGCCGGCCCGACGAACTCCTTATTCGTCCACGTAATCGGGCACGAGCTCGTGCAGGACGCGCAGAGGATGCACTTCGTCGTGTCGTCGTAGCGCGCCCGCTCCTCAGGGCTCTGCAGCCGCTCGCCCGCGCTCGGTGCGTCGTCGGCGATCAGGTAAGGCTTGACCGACTTGTAGCCCTCGAAGAACGGCTCCATGTCGACGATCAAGTCCTTGATGACCGGGAAGCCGATCAGCGGCTCGACGGTCACCTTCGTGCCCAGCTCGCTCATTAGCACTTTGCAGGCGAGCCGGTTACGCCCGTTGACACGCATCGCGTCCGAGCCGCAGATCCCGTGGGCGCACGACCGCCGATAGGTCAGCGTGCCGTCGTGGTGCCATTTGACCTTGTTCAGCGCGTCGAGCAGCCGGTCATTCGGCTCGACCTCGACTTGATACTCGCGATAGGTCGGCTTCTGAAACTCCGGCACATCGGGATTGAATCGCTTGATCCGCAACGTGACTTGCATCGAGGTCTCCCTTGGTGGAGCCGGGAACCGCGCTCTACCGGCGGCCCATCAATATTTTCGCTCTTTCGGCTCAAACTTCGTGATCGTCACCGGCTTCTTGCGCACCTGAATGCCGCCGGACGTTCGGTAGACGAGCGTGTGCGCCAGCCAGTTCTTGTCGTCGCGCTGCTCGAAGTCGGTCCGGTAGTGGGCGCCTCGGCTCTCTTCTCGTGCGATCGCTCCGACGATGATCGCTTCGGCGCAGTCGAGCATGTAGCCGAGCTCGAGAGCCTCAAGCAGATCGGTATTGAATGTCTGGCCCCGGTCATCAATGGCGACCGACGCGTAGTCGCGCTTCAGCCCCTGGATCTTCTCCTGCGCCTCGGCCAGCCCGCGGCCGTCGCGGACGACCGAGACCTTGTCCATCATGACCTCTTGCATCGCCATGCGGATCTCGACCGGCCGGATGCCGCTCTTCCGGCTCAAAATCGCGTCGATCTCAGCACGCGCGCGCAACTCCGGCTCCCGTGGCAGAGGCGGCAGCGAGTTCTCCTGGATGTACTTGAGCATGTGCCGCCCGGCGCGGCGACCGAAGACGACCAGGTCAACGAGCGAGTTCGTGCCCAGGCGGTTCGCGCCGTGGACCGAGACGCAGGCCGACTCGCCGGCAGAGTAGAAGCCGGGGATCGGCGTCGCTTGCTCGTCCCGGATCACGCGCCCGTCAACATCGGTCGGCAACCCGCCCATCGCGTAGTGCGCGGTCGGCTGAATCGGCACCGGCTCCTTCTTCGGCTCGACCCCGAGATAGGTCCGCGCGAAATCCGTGATATCCGGCAGCTTCTGGTCAATGACCTCTTCGGGGAGGTGGGTCAGATCCAGGTGGACATAATCTTTGCCGTCGATGCCGCGCCCCTCTTTGATCTCCTGGTAGATGAAGCGGGAGACCATGTCGCGAGGCGCGAGATCCTTGAGCGTCGGCGCGTAGCGAGCGCAGAACGCTTCGCCCTCCGAGTTGCGCAGGATGCCACCCTCGCCGCGCGCGGCCTCCGAGAGCAGGATACCGAGCTTGTACAGTCCCGTCGGGTGGAACTGATAGAACTCCATGTCCATCAGCGGCACGCCAAGGCGATAGGGGATGGCAATGCCATCGCCGGTGCCGGCCAAGGCGTTCGAGGTGATCTTGAAAACGCGGCCGAAGCCACCGGTCGCGATCAGGACCGCCTTGGCATGGAGGACGTGCAGCTCCCCGGTCTTGATTTCGCGGGTGACAACGCCGCAACAGATGCCATCTTCAGTGAAGAGGACATCCACCAGGAAGTGCTCGTCGAAGAAGTTGACGTGGTGCTTGATGCCCTGCTGATACAGGGTTTGGATGATCATGTGGCCGGTGCGGTCGGCCGCGTAGCAGGCGCGGCGAACCGGGCCCTCGCCGTAGTTGCGGGTGTGGCCGCCGAACCGGCGCTGGTCGATCTTCCCGTCCGGCGTCCGGTTGAACGGGAGCCCCATATGCTCCAGTTCGAGCACCGCGTCGATCGCCTCGCGGGCGAGGATCTCGGCGGCGTCCTGGTCAACCAGGTAGTCGCCACCTTTGACGGTGTCGAACATGTGCCACTCCCAGTGGTCCTCTTCGACGTTGCCCAAAGCGGCGCTGATGCCGCCCTGAGCCGCGCCGGTGTGGGAGCGGGGTGGGTACAGCTTGGAAACAACCGCGATATTCGCTTTGCCGGCGAGCTGAATCGCTGCCATGAGGCCAGCGCCGCCGGCGCCAACGATGACGGCGTCGAAACGGTGGTACGCCATCGGGGATCCTCCGAACGGTGACGGTCCGTCCATCGTGCGGCGGACAGAGCGGCAGATGGGCACACACGAGCCCGCGGCCACTCCGGCGGAAACCTATCGCCGCACTTCGCCGCTGTCAAGCGGCAGTTCATACCAGCGCGGCAACCGCTTGCGCCACGTGTTGGGCTATACTTTTCTGTAAATCGGAGAAGGCACTGCCTCCGGTATTTTCCCGTCTCCCGCGCACGAGGAAAGAATGACGCCGCGCCACAAACGGAACTTCCTGGCCGCTGGCGGTTGGCCGGACCCCGCGCTGCACGATGTCGCGCTCGCTCACCAATCAGCGGTCGTGGATCTGGCGTGCCTCATCGCGGCGATTCCGGCGCCGACGAATCAAGAGCTAGAGCGCAGCAAGTTCGTCGCTCAGCGCATGGCCGAGCTCGGCGCGGAAGACGTCACGATTGACGAAATCGGCGATGTCGTGGGTCGCGTCCGCGGCGAGCGCTCCTCGCCGAGTTTGCTCCTCGCCGCGCACATCGACACGGTCTTCCCGCGCACCACATCGCTGGCACAGACGCGGGGCAATGGCCGGATCGCGGGTCCCGGCATCGGTGACAACAGTCTCGGCGTCGCTGCCGTCTTGATGGTCCCACGCTTGTTGCAGGCGCTCGGCGTGCGCCCGGCGGTCGATCTGCTGCTGACCGGCAACGTCGGCGAGGAGGGCCTGGGCAATCTGCGCGGCATCCGCGCCGTAATCGACGCCAATCCGGACATTGGCGCCGTGATCGCCGTTGAGGGGCACAATCTCGGCCGGGTGACGCACGTCGCGGTCGGCAGCCGCCGCTTGCGCGTCCGCGTGACGGGACCGGGCGGCCACTCCTGGGGAGACTTCGGGAACCCGAATGCGATCCACGTCGCGGCGGAAATCATTGCAGAGCTGACTCGACTGCCGCTGCCGCGCTCGCCGAAGACGACGCTCAGCGTCGGGATGTTTCATGGTGGCATCTCGGTCAACACGATCGCGCCGGAAGCCGAATTCGTCGTCGACTTGCGCTCGGTGGAGGAGGACGCGCTGCGCCGCCTTGCCGATCGCGTCGAAACCGTCTTGCGGGCGCCGCGTTACGGCGTCAAAGTCGACGTCGAAGTGCTCGGCGTGCGGCCGGCCGGTGTCGTCTCGCCATCCAGCCGGATCGTCCGTCTCGCGGTCGAAACACTCGAAGCGCTCGGTATCGTTCCGACCGGCGACGCCTCCAGCACTGACGCGAACATCCCGATCAGCCGGGGGATTCCCGCCGTTTGCATCGGCTTGACGACCGGTGGCAACGTCCATCGGGAAGATGAGTACATCGATACCGGACCCATCGCCGCCGGCCTGACGCAGCTCTTGGCGCTCAGCCTCGCGGTCGCGCGAGAGCTGGCCGCCGAGACGATCGCTCCGGTCGCCGCCCGCTAGAAACGGTGACACGACCCGCATGGATGAGCGCCCGATCCACCCGCTTCGTGACGCAAGCCAGCGCTCCTGGTCCACGAGCGATCAATTTGCCGCCGTGGACATCGAGGCGACAGGCATGGACGCCTCGCGTCACGAGGTCATCGAGGTAGCGGTCGTCATCTTCACTCGCGACCGGGAAATCGACCGGTTCGTGACACTGGTGCGACCGCGGGGCCGTCTCTCCCTGGATATGTCCGGGCTGACGGGGATCGAACCGTCAGAGCTCCGCTCGGCTCCGCGGATAGAGGAGGTCGCGCCAGTCTTGCGGCGCCTCACGGCCGGGCGCGCTGTCGTCGGTCACTCCATCGAGCTCGACGCCGCGATGCTCGACGCGGCCGGCGTAAACATGAGCGGGCCGCTCTACGACACGCACCTGCTGGCGACGCTCCTCCTGCCAGACCTGCCAAACTACTCCCTGAGATCCGTCGCGGATGCGCTGGGGATTGAGGGTGGGAGCGACCATCGGGCGCTCGACGACGCGCTGACAGCAGCCGCTGTGTTCCAGGCGCTGCTTGCGCGGATCGAGGCGCTCGATACGTCGACGCTCGAGCGCGTGGCGGCACTCGGTCGCGCGGCTGGCTGGTCGGTCGCCGATCTCTTCCTGGCTGCCGCTCGCCGCCATCCGACCGGTCCGCTCTTCGAGCCGGAAGGCGGCGGGAAGGTGCCGCACGAGCTCGCGTTTCTCGTTCCTCGCGAGAAGCCAGAGCCGCTGCGCCGCACCTCGTCCAAGGCGCCGATTGATGAGGCGGAGGTCGCGCGCGCGCTGGCGCCAGGAGGCGCGCTCAGTCGCGTCGTTCCCGCCTACGAGCACCGGCCCGCCCAGGAAGTCATGGCGCGCGCGGTGACGCAGGCGTTCAACAACGACCGCCATCTCCTGGTCGAGGCCGGGACGGGGACAGGCAAGAGCGTCGCCTATTTGCTACCAGCTATTCTCCACGCCCGCGAGCGCGGGGAGACCGTCGTCGTTTCGACCAATACCCTCGCCCTTCAAGACCAACTCTTTCGCAAGGACATCCCGGACTTGCAGCGAGCGCTTGCGAACGGCGACGGCACGCCACCGTTCGAGGCGGCGATCCTGAAGGGCCGGCAGAACTACCTCTGCCTCCGGCGCTGGTTCGCCGCGCAGCGCCAGCCACCAACCAGCCCGGAGGAAGCCGGCCTCCGCGCGAAGATCCTCTTGTGGCTGGGCGAGACGGAGACCGGTGACCGCGCCGAACTACACCTGACCGCCGTGGAGGAGGCCGAATTCCGCCGCGTCTCCGCCGAGGGGGAAGCGTGCGTGCCCGCCAAGTGCGTCTTCAACCAGCGCAATCAATGTTTCCTCTTCCGTGCGCGTCGCCAGGCGGAGCACGCGCATGTTGTTGTCGTCAACCACGCCCTCCTCCTTTCGGACACTGTCGAGGGAGGGACGGTCCTGCCGGACTACGAGCGGCTGATCGTGGATGAGGCGCACCACCTCGAGGATCAAGCCACGACACAGTTCGGCTACTCGGTCAGCGAGGTCGCGATCCTCGATCTCATCGATACCGTCATCAGACCAGACGGTCCGACATTCACAGGGCTAGTCCAGCGTGCCATCAATGAGCTGGCGCGCCTTGCGACCGACGCGGAGAGCCGCACGCATGCCGCGGCAGCGGTCGAGCGCGGCCGCCAACTGATGGGAAAGGCGACCGCGGCGCGGCTGGCGACCGGCGATCTCTTCGCCCGCCTCCGCGAGCTAGTGGAACACGAGGGTACCGGCACTGCCGGGTACGACCGCAGCGTCCGCTTGACTCGGGCGGTGCACCACCGGGGCGACTGGGTGGAGGTGGAGGTCGCCTGGGAGCGACTCAATGGGGATCTGATCGCCATCGAGACGGATATCGCCTGGTTCCTCGAGGCGCTCGAGAACGCCTTGCCAGATGAGGAAGAAGCATCCGATCTGGCGCTCGACCCAACGGAAGACCTTGTCCTCGAGCTGACGAACGCCTTGCGGGCGTTGATCGACCTTCGGGTCAAGCTTTCGGAAAGCGTCATTGACCCGAGCGAGGAAGCGGTCTACTGGGTCGAGAAGGACGCGAATCGGGGCAGCGTCAGCCTTCGCGCGGCGCCGCTCCACGTCGGCCCGCTCCTGCGCGACCGACTTTTCGCTCCGCTCCGCACTGCCGTGCTGACGTCCGCCACGCTGACGACGGACGGCGGCTTCGAGTACATCCGCGAGCGCGTCGGGTTGGAACACGCCGAAGAGGTGAGCGTTCCTTCTCCGTTCGATTACGAGCGCTCGACGCTCCTTTACATCGTCGATGACATTCCGGAGCCGAGCGCGCCCCGCTACCAGCAGAGCGTCGAGGAGACGCTCGTCGAGCTGGGCATCGCGATGGGCGGGCGGATGCTCGTGCTCTTTACTTCGCACGCCGCGCTGCAAGCGACCTACCGCGCGATCCGAGGCCCACTCGAGAGTCACGGGGTCGTCGTGCTCGCGCAGCGCACCGACGGCAGCGCACGCCAGCTGATCGCTCGCTTGAAGCACGCCTCAAATATCGTACTTCTGGGCACCTCGACATTCTGGGAAGGGGTCGATATCGTCGGACCAGCACTGAGCGCGCTGGTCATCACGAAGCTGCCGTTCGCCGTTCCCTCGGATCCCATCTTCGCAGCGCGCAGCGAGGGATTCGATGAGCCTTTTCTGCATTACGCCGTGCCGCAAGCCGTCCTGAAGTTCAAGCAGGGGTTCGGCCGGCTCATTCGCTCGAGCCAAGATCGCGGCATTTGCGCGATCCTCGATCGCCGGGTGATCTCCAAGCGCTACGGCCAATCCTTCATCCAATCGCTGCCGCCGTGCTCGATCACGATCGGGAGCGCGCGCGACTTGCCGAATGCCGCTGTCGAATGGCTCGAGGAATACCCAGCCTACGACGATGCGGTGCGTGCGGCGCGATCTGGTTAGACGCGCGCGACGCGTTTGACAGATAGGAGGAGGGGAGATGAGCCAGGGCAGTCAGTCTGCAATCGATCGCAATCTCGCGTTGGAGCTCGTTCGGGTCACGGAAGCGGCCGCGCTGATGGCGGCGCGCTGGATGGGGAGGGGAGACAAGGAGGCGGCGGACCAAGCCGCCGTCGATGCCATGCGTTTCGTCCTGGGCTCGATCGCGATGGATGGCGTCGTCGTGATCGGCGAAGGGGCCAAGGACGAGGCGCCAATGCTCTATATCGGCGAGCAGGTCGGTTGCGCGAGCGAGCCGAAAGTCGACATCGCGGTGGACCCGATTGATGGGACCCGCCTGCTCTCGCTTGGCATGCCGAATGCGATTTCGGTTGTTGCGCTGGCAGATCGCGGTTCGATGTTCGCCTCTCCGGACATCGCCTACATGGAGAAGATCGCGGTCGGTCCGGAGGCAGCAGGAGTCATCGACCTCGATCTCAGTCCGACGGAGAACCTGAAGCGGATCGCGCGCGCCAAGCATCGCGAGATCAACGACTTGCTGGTCGTGGTCCTAGACCGCCCGCGGCACCAAGATCTCATCGCGGAAATCCGGCGCGCGGGCGCCCGAATCAAGCTGATCACGGACGGCGACGTGGCTGGAGCGATCATGGCGGCGATGCCGAATACCGGAATCGACGCTCTCTTCGGCATCGGCGGCGCGCCGGAGGCGGTCGTGGCCGCCTGCGCGATCAAGTGCATCGGTGGCGACATGCAATGCCGCCTGTGGCCGCGGAACGACGAAGAGCGGCGAATCGCGCAGGAGAAGGGGATCAACCTCACGCGCAAGCATGCTGTCGAGGATCTGGTTGCCGGCGATAACGTCTTCTTCGCCGCGACCGGAATCACCGACGGCGAATTGCTGCGCGGCGTGCGGTACTACGGCAATGGCGCATCCACGCAATCGCTGGTGATGCGATCGCGGTCCGGCACGGTTCGGCGCATCGATGCTGAGCATAAGTTGTGGAAGCTGCGGCAAATCGGGGCGCCACAGTATCTGACGCATCTGTAGTCTCGAGCCGCGATGAAGCGGTTTCAGAGCCGGTGAGCGGGGCAGCAATAGCCCCGCAACGCCAAATGCCAGTTACTGTGAAGGGAGGATTGACGAAAGGACCCGTGAGTGTTAGGATACACATGCGCCTCGGTAGGCAAATCTGGCCCCTGCCTGCCGCAGATTCACCTTCGGGTTCTAGGAGCGTCTGATCGCTGGACTGACGTTCGGCGTTGACGGCGCCGCGTTTCGCTAGGCGATCCGTCTTTGTGCGATACGGCTTGCCGGAGATGCGCCACGATCATCGCTTGCTCCGGTTCTTTGGTGCGCATATTGCGCCCGTGACCCCCAACGCCATGCCCGGTCGTGTTCCCAAACTCACACCCACCACACCGCGCACTGGCGCCTCGCACATGCCCGTTCGGCGCGATCTCCGCGCCCGTTTCAGCCACAATCACATTTAGGGAGGAAGACCATTGACTGACCAGCAAGACATCACGACGGCGCCGGAGGCTGCTCCCAAACCGGCGACGAGGACGCGCAGCGCGCGCTCGCGCCGGAAGGCGACCGAGGCAACGGAGCAGACGACGACCACGACGGAAGCGCCGGTCGTAGCCACGGCACCGGCCGAGACTGTCACGCCGGTCGCTGATACCGCCGCCGATGGCGCCGCTGTAGCTGTAACTGAGACCGAGGCGGAAGCAACGCCTACCGCCGCGACGGCCGAGCGCCCACGTTCGCGTCGCCAGCGGAACGGCCAAGCCGCTCAGCCGCGGACGGAGCAAGATATGGCCGATTCCGGTGATGGGGCGATTCCGAACGGCCGTGACGGCCGCACTGCCCAAGAGGCACGCGACAACCGCGAGCGAGCCAACGCCGCTGCCGCCAACGCGGCCAACAAGGCGCGAACTGCCCCGGCGGTCATTACCCCCCAGACACGCAACGGCAATGTGCCGCACCTGACCGTCACCGAGCTCGAGGCAATGCCGACCGAGGAGTTGTACGAGCTCGCCCGCCAGTTCGGCCTGCAAGGCTATACGCGAATGAAGCGGCCGGACCTCATCATCGCGCTGCTGAAGGCGCGAACCGAGGCGGAGGGCAACATCTTCGGCGACGGTGTGCTCGAGATTATCGAGGACGGCTTCGGCTTCCTGCGCGGCCCGCGGCTTCTGCCTGGTCCGGACGATATCTACGTCTCGCAATCGCAGATTCGCCGCTTTGGCTTGCGGACCGGCGATCGCGTTTCCGGACAAGTCCGGCCGCCGAAGGACAACGAGAAGTTCTACAGCCTCCTCCGCGTCGAGGCGGTCAACGGCGTCGATCCGGAAACCGCGCGCAGGCGGCCGAGCTTTGATTCGCTGACGCCGATCTTCCCGCTTGAGCTGATCAATCTCGAGACGCAGCCGAATATCCTCTCGACGCGTCTCCTCAACCTGGTCGCTCCGATCGGCCGGGGCCAGCGCGGACTGATCGTCTCGCCGCCGAAGGCTGGAAAGACGCTCCTCCTGAAGGCGATCGCCAACGGCATCACAACCAACAGCCCGGATATGCACCTGATGGTCTGCCTGATCGGCGAGCGACCGGAAGAGGTGACGGATATGAAGCGCTCCGTCGAGGGTGAGGTGATCTCCTCGACCTTCGACGAGCCGGTGGAGGATCACACCAAGGTCGCCGAGATGGCGCTGGAACGCGCCAAGCGCCTGGTGGAGGCTGGCCGGGATGTCGTCATCCTGCTCGACTCGATCACCCGGCTCGCCCGCGCCTACAACCTGGCCGTCCCGCCGAGCGGACGCACCCTCTCCGGCGGTATCGACCCGGTTGCGCTCTATCCGCCGAAGCGATTCTTTGGCGCCGCCCGCAACATCGAGGGCGGTGGATCGCTGACGATCGTCGCCACCTGCCTCGTTGACACCGGCTCCCGCATGGACGACGTGATCTACGAGGAATTCAAGGGAACCGGTAACATGGAGCTTCACCTCGACCGCAAGCTGGCCGAGCGCCGCATCTACCCGGCGATCGACATCCAGCGCTCCGGCACGCGGCGCGAGGAGCTTCTGCTCGACGAGTACACGCTGCGGCAGGTTTGGACGATGCGGCGGATGGTCTCGATGCTCGGCGGTACCGAGGGGACGGAGCTTGTGCTCGGCCGACTGGCCAAGACTTCGAGCAACGCCGAGTTCCTGGCCACACTCAACAAGGACATCTAACCCCCAGCGACAACTCAACACAATGCAAGGGAGCGGCCGGGACTCGATTCCGGCCGCTTCTCTTTGCCTTGTCCCCGCCCGAATTGACCATCGCCAGGGCGACAGGTTGCCTCGGCGTCACTGGCACAGCCGTTTGAGCGCGGGCCAGCATGCTATTGGAAAGTAACGCCACATCACCCCCGCAACTGCCGACGCCTGCGGATACAATGCGGCGAGTTTCGGACAGTGGGCGGCGGCGAGATCGCTCCGCCTGCCGCTGAAGAGGGAGTGACGCACGCGATGGTTTTGAGCCACTACATCGGAGCGAAGGTCAAGCGCAAGGAGGATCCCCGGCTTATCACCGGCTCCTCGATCTATGTGGATGACCTGAAGCTCCCTGGTATGGTCCATGTGACCTTCGTCCGCAGCTCCTACGCCCATGCCCGCATCACGGGCATCGATGCGTCTGCCGCCCTCGCCGTTCCCGGCGTGATTGCGGTCTGGACCGCGGAGGATCTGAAGCCGTACCTGAAGCCGGTCGCCGCCTCGACTCCCACCGCCGAGGGTGGGGGAGGAGAATCGGACTCCGATGACATCCCGGTGCCACCCGTCGAGCCGCTGGCCAGCAAGAAGGTGCGCTACATCGGTGAGCCGGTCGCGGCGGTCATCGCGGAATCACGCGCCATCGGCGAAGACGCGGCTGCCCTTGTGGAGATCTCGTACGAGCCGCTGCCGGCAGTCGTCGATCCCTTTGAAGCGCGGCAGCCAGGCGCGCCGCAGCTCTACGACGAGGTGCCGAACAACATCAGCGTTCGTCACCACACCGTCCACGGCGACGTTGATGCCGCGCTGGCGAGCGCGCCCGTCAAGGTCAAAGCCCGCATTCGCGCCCCGCGCTGCGCCCCCGCAGCGATGGAGCCGCGCGGCACGGTGGCCGCTCCCGATCCGATCACCCGGGGCTTGACGATCTGGGTTTCGAACCAGGCGCCACACGGCTTCCGCAACGAGATCGCTGCTGGGTTCGGTCTCGGTCAGAACCAGGTGCGCGCCATCGCGCCGGAGGTCGGCGGCGGTTTCGGTAGCAAGTTCGGCGCGTATCCCGAGGACTACGTGGTGTCGGCGGTGGCGCTGGCGCTCAATCGCCCGGCGAAGTGGATCGAGACTCGGAGCGAGAACTTCCTGGCAACCAACCACGGCCGCAACCAATGGGGCGACTTCGAGGTCGGAGCTGACCGCGACGGTCGCATCGTCGCGCTGCGGGCTCGGATCACCCTCGATTCCGGCGCCTATCCGAAATCACTCGGCCTCGCCTGGTGTACCTGGGTGATGTCCACCGGTCCCTACATCATCCCGAATCTCGACTACATGGTCGAAGGCGTCTACACCAACACCGTCTGCAACGGTGCGTATCGCGGCGCTGGTCGTCCGGAGGCGACGTTCTACCTCGAGCGGCTTATGGACCTGATCGCCGATGAGGCTGGAGTCGATCCCGCCGAGGTCCGCCGCGTCAACTTCATCCCGCCCGACAAGTTCCCGTACCGCACCCTCTCGGGCGAGACCTATGACAGCGGCGAATACGAGAAGGCGCTGAACAAGGCGCTCGAAGTGGCCGGCTACCAGGAACTGCGCCGCCAGCAGGAAGAGATGCGCAAGCAGGGTCGCTACCTCGGCATCGGCGTCGCCTCCTACGTCGAGATCTGCGGCTTCGGCCCGTGGGAGAGCTCGACGGTGCGCGTGGAGCCAGGTGGAGAGGTGACGATCTTCACCGGCATCTCGCCGCACGGCCAAGGGCAGGAGACGACCTTCGCCCAGCTCGCTGCCGAGTACATCGGCGCTGACTTCGATCACGTCATCGTCCACCACGGCGATACCGGCAATACCTCGCACGGTAATGGAACGGGCGGCAGCCGCGGTCTGGCCGTCGGTGGAGCGGCGCTCGTCCTCTCCCTGAACAAGGTCCGTGAGAAGGCGATGCGGATCGCTGCTCACATGCTCGAGGCCGCCGTCGAGGACATTGAGCTGGTCGAGGGCAAGTACCGCGTCAAGGGCGTCCCGACTCGCGGCGTCACCC
>CALGSZ010000158.1 GCA_937901745.1 uncultured Chloroflexota bacterium
CGCCGGGGATGGCGCCTTGCTCGACCTCGTCCGCTTCCCGCACGTCCACCGCGATGGCGCCGCGATCGAGGAGCGCTTGGGCTTCGTCGGCGCTCACTTCCCGGATGGATGCGCGTGTTTTCTCGAGGAGGTCTCGGTAGGTGGTTGTCATGGCAGTTCCTGTCGACGTGCGCTGACGAGTTGCGCACTTACTGATGGTAAGCGTAGTGCGTATCGCGCGAGGCGGCAAGGCGCCGCTGGGATGCGGGCGAAGCGGGTGCAGTAGCATTCGGGCGGTGAAACGTTGGTGAGCGAGGAGGGAATTCGCGGGTGGAAAGCGGCACCCGGCCGGCGGCGAGCGAGCGGATCAATGACCGCATTGGCGTGCGGGGAGATCATCACTGTTTCGGTTGCGGCCGGCTCAATTCCTGCGGGTTGCAGCTCGATTTCTACGACGATCCGGAGACGGGCGGCGTGTGGGCGCCGTGGACGCCGGACCGCCGGCACGAGGGCTATGACGGCATCGCGCACGGCGGGGTGATCACCACCGTGCTGGACGAGGTGATGGCCTGGACGGCCTATCGCCAGAAGATCTGGGCGGTAACTGGCAAGATTTCGGTGACGTTCCGCAGGCCGGTCGAGATCGGGGTACCAGTGCGGGCGGCGGGTCGCCTCGTTGCTGACCGGGGGCGGGTGCTCGAGCTAGAGGGAAAGATCTACCGCGAGAGTGACGGGGTCTTGCTCGCCGAGGCGACGGGGACGTTCATCCGCGTGCCGGAGAGCCAGGCGCGCGCTTGGGAAGAGCGATACATCGGGGGGCCGGGAGCGAACGACCAGGGGTAACGGCGGCGCGGTCCGGGGGCGCGTTAGGACGCCGCCGACGTCGCCTTGGCCGGCATCGTCCGAAGCATGCCGGTCTGCCGGAAGACGCGCCGGAGAATGGCGATCGTCGAGGCGTAGGTCGAGTCCATCCCGTAATACGAGAGGCCGCGAGCGCCGAGGGTCTGGGCTCGGGTGTACGGCGTATCCGATGCGTAGTGGATGATGCCGAGATCGAGCCGCTCCGGCGTGTGCTGCTGGAGATTGACGGCCTCGCCCATAGGATGGCGAGTGAGGAAGAGGTCTTCGTAGATCGCGTTGAGGTACGGCCCGGCCTCCATCTCGACGACGGTGAAGTTCTCCCGATAGAAGAAATCGAGGTACCCCTGGTTCTGGAGATAGGTTCCGAGGACCGTGACCGCCTTCTGGTTGTCGAGGACGGCGCCGTAGATGCAGTAGGGCGCGACGTCTTCGAAGCTGAAGCAGTTGTCCAGCCAGTAGGTGTTGCCGGAGTGCTCGTCGTAGACGACGTTGGCGATCATGACGTCGCCGATCCGGCCGTTGAGCGTGGCGGCTTTGCCGAGGATGTAGACGCCGCGCAGGACGTCCACCGACATCGCGACCTGGCTGAAGATGTGGTAGGCGGAGTAGCCAAGCGGGTAGTTGACGTTGATGACGATGGCGTCCGTCGCGTTGGGGTCGAACCGCTCGCCCTCTCCGATGAGGCGGGGATCGAAGCTTTCCGGATCGAGCCTCGCCAGATCGATCACCTGGACGCTGACGTCCACCGCGCTCCTCGGCTCGATGTGATAGATGCCGCGCTCGCGCTCTTCCGCGCTCCGGCGCCGGCGCTCCTCCTCCATGCTCGGATCCGCGAAGTAGGAGCGGGCGGCGAAGTAGAGGAGGTTTTCCCAGGACGACCGGCTCTCGCCAGCCTCGAGTTTTTCGAGCTCGGGGAGCAGCTCCGGGTGACGCGTGCGCCGGATGTGGTCGGTCAGCTCTCGCTTGCGGCGTCGCGCGACGCCGGACAAGACGTTGACGATGCTGTGTGTGTTCGAGGAGATGAAGTAGATCGGCCGGTGCTGTAAGCCCAGTTCTGACAGCAGCGCGCCGACTGGCGTCCACCATTGGCGCGTCGAGCGTGTGTAGCCGAGGTAGCTCCCGCCGAGCATGCGCAGGGTGTAGCGCTTGCGCTCCGTTGCGATCTTGAGGAGGTTGCGCCAGACGGCCGGTCCCCAGACGGATCGCAGGCGCGCCCAGTCGGCTGGAGAGAGGAGGAGGCGTTCGCCGATCTCCTCGACGGAGAGCATCGGCGGCTCCGACTGCTGGGCGGCATTGGGCTCCGCGTTCGGATCGGCCTCGGCGCGGGCGCGGACGGCGGCGACCAGCTCTGGATCCGATTGGAAGATCTGGTGGAACTTTCTCCACTCAATCTGATAGGCGACGATCGTCGGAACCAGATCGTCGAGATCGGAAGTTGAGGCGATGTAGGCGGCGAGCGTTTCGTGGCCGTCGTAGAGCCACTTGCGACGGCGGCCAGGGGCGCTCTGCGCCTGCCACTTGCTCATGTCGTGATAGCCGGCGCGCGCGAACGCCTGGGCCGATTGCCCGAGCACGATGTGGCGGACATCGAGGATGCAGGCCGGGAGGCGCTGCGTTGAGTAGATGAAGGCGTTCATGTCGGGCGCCGGCTCGTTGGCGCCGGCGTGGAGCGAGGACGCGGCGGTCAGATGGGCCGGCTCGAGGCTGGAGACGCCGATCGCGCCGGAGCTTTGGAGGAGCGTGGTGTAGGTCCGGACGTAGAGATCGACCTCGCGCTTGCCCGGACCGCTCGGCGGGGTGGTGGCGCTGGGGCTGAGCGGTGAGCCGAACCGGGACGCCATGGCGAATCGCTGTTGGGTGTCGATCCTGTCCATGCCTGTCTCACCCTCTGGCCGTTGCGGCGCTTAGGTGCGTGAGCGTTGTGACTCGATCATCTGATCGGCGCGGAGCTGTTTCTCCGTGATGTCGCGATGGATTTGCAGGTCGAGCGCCATCCACAAGGTGCGCGAGTAGGGGAACAGGATGATCGGTATCGCGATCATCGTCCCTACCGCGATCAATTCCTGAGCCAAGAGTGACAGATCGGTGCTGACCAGGATGTAGATGACAATGGCGAGGCCAATGAACTCGGCGAAGATCAGGTTCAGCGCGTAGCCGCCGAGGAAATAGCCCTCTTCCCGATCGAAGGCGTAGCCGCAACGCGGACAGCTGTCACGGAGCGAGAACCAGTTGCGGAAGATGCCCTTGCCGCCGCACTGCGGGCACCGACGCCGCAGGGCTCTGCCCACGAGCGTTAGAGCGCGGGACCAGCCGCCGGGCGGCAAATTACGCAGTGAAGGATCGGGGTCCGAAGAGGATGTTGTGTAAGTCACGGCCGACTCGATCATGGTGCAAGCATTCTTGGCCTGGCCCGCGGCGGGCACAGGCGCTACTAGGATGGTAGTCGATCGTACCTAGAAGCGGCCAGGATCTAGGGCGGTTGACGTAAGCGGCGGCCTTACCTGACTCTTGGGTCATCCTCTATCATCGGTAGGAAGCGTCGCAATACCCGCGCCGAGACGACGGTGTCGTCCGCCCGCGCTTGTGGTCGTGCGCCGCGCAGCGGGAGTGGAGGAGTGGACTATCGGGGCACGCGCCGGTCCACCGCGCGCAACGTAGACAGCCGGCGCTCCAGGCGCGCCGCGTCCACTGGGCGTGGGGTGCCGGAGTTGTCGCGTCACTTGAGGGGCGGTGACGTCTACCGGCCGGACCCTTCAGCCGCGCTGCCACCGCCGCGCCTGACCCGATGGTTCGAGTCGGAGCCCGCGGACTCGGTGCCGGAGGAGAAGGACGAGCGCGTTTCCGAGCGCGTGCCGCCGTTCGCTCGGCGTCCGCGCCGCTCCGCGCCCGCTATTCCCTTGGCGGTGCGGATCGGCGGCGTTGTGATCGTCGCGATCGTGCTGATCGCCGCCGGGATCGAGCGGCTGCCGCCGCTCTCCGGCCAGAACGCGGCGCCCTCGCCGACGCCGGGGGAAGCGGTGCCCGCGGTGGCGGAGTTGCCGCAGGCGAGTCCGATCGCGACCGCGACTATCACGCCGACGCCGGAGCCGACCGCCACGCCGACACCGACCCTGACACCCACGCCGAATCCTCGCTACGTCGGCAAGGTCGTGTGTCTCGATCCCGGACATGGCGGATCTGACCGCGGCTTCGTGCGCCAGGCCACCGAGAACGCGCCGGCGATGGAGGAGGCGCACTACAACCTCGCGTTCGCCCGCGCGCTCAAGATTCGGCTCGAGCAGCACGGCTTCACCGTCGTGATGACGCGCACGACGGATACCGATGTCAATGCCAGCGGCCGCGATGTCAACGGCGATGGGAAGACGCGCGCGAACGCCTCGAGCCGGGAAGAGGGCGAGCGGGCCGCGGCGATAGATGAGCTTCAGGCACGCATCAACGTTTGCAACGAGGCGAAGGCCGATCTGCTCGTCTCCATGCACATCAATGGCTTCGACGATCCGAACGTCAGCGGTTATGAGACGTGGTTCAGCTCGGCGCGCTCGTTTAGCCATCTCAACAAGCTCTTCGCGACGATTGCGTTCGAGGAGCTTGGCAAGCAGATGGCGGCGGCGGGCTACAATGCGACGCCGCGCCGCGTCTTCGACGATGTTGAGGCCGATGTCAACCGCGGGAACGAAGTTTTCGATCGCTACGTCATCACCGGGCCGGCGGTGCCAGGTCTGATCGTCCCGAGCGCGATGCCGGGAGCGATCATCGAAGTACTCTTCATCTCGAACGACGCTGACGCCGCGTTCCTGGCCAGCAGCGAGGGGCGGAACGCGATCGTGACCGCCTACGAGCGGGCGATCATGCGCTACTTCGATGAGACGAGCGGTGAATCTTCGGAAGGTACACCTTCGGAATAAGTCGCCGGCACCGAGAGGCGCGGGCCGGCTGAGGGCGTCATGACGACAGAGCGACCAATCTTCTCTTCCCTCGCGCCGCTGCGACAGCGCGTGAGCCGGCGAGCGGTGCTGACCGGCGCGGCTGGAGTTGGGATGGCGGGCGTGGGCACGGCGATCGGCCTGAGCCTGCGCGGCGATTCGGGAAGTCCGGGGAGGCGCGCGGCGACGGCGGCCGCGTCGCAAGCGCAGGCGACTGCCGAGGCGTCGCCTCAGGTGGCGCAACCAGTGGGGAGCCCGGCGCCGAACGCGTTGGCGCGGCAGGACCTCCGCGCAACGGCGGCGGCGCAGGCAACGCTGCCGGACGGCACCGCGCTGGTCTCGTCGCTACGGCTGCCGCTCTTCGGCGTTGGCAGCCGCGACGTGCCCAATCTCCTGGCAGCGAGCATTCCGAGCTGGGTGGAAGTCGGCGCGGCGGTCGCGTATCCGGTCGAGCCGGTGGGGCTCGAGGGGTACGTGCCGGAGGGGATGGCGCCGGTGACGACGGTGCCCGATTATGAGGCGCTCGTCGCGGAGTTGGATCGCCGGCCGGGAGGCGTCGCCGTTGTCCCGCTCGATCAGATTGACTGGCGGGTCAATGTGCTGGCGGTGGACGGCTTTGATCCGCTGCGCCACGGGGAGAGCGACGAGCCGGTGATCCGTATCGGCGTGGTCGGGGACATCGTTCCCGGGAGGAACGTCCACCTAAAGATGTCTGCCTACGGCGATTTCACCCGACCGTTCCGTAAGGTCGCCGCCGAGCTCAGCTCCTACGATCTGACGTTCGCCAACCTGGAAGGGAACATCTCGGCGAACATCGCGCCGCCCGATGACCCGCATACGTTCTCGTTCGTCTCCAGCCCGGAAATGCTGGAAGGGTTCAAGCTGGCCGGGATCGACGCGGTGAGCCTCGCCAACAACCACAGCACGTGGAACAGCGCCGGCTGGGGCGTGAGCGCGCTGCTCGACACGCTGGACGCGCTGGATGCCGCTGGTATCGGACGGTTCGGGGCGGGGCGGAACCTCGATGAGGCGCGCGCTCCCTGGACGACCGAGGTGAAGGGGCGGCGTATCGCGATCATCGGGATCGACGGCGTGACGGCGAACGAGCTGCAGCGGGAGCCGGACGCGACCGTCTACGAAACGTGGCTCGGCGCGCCGAATTACGCCGGCGCTGGCCCTGACCAGCCGGGGACCAACCCGTACATCCTCGACCAGTTCACCGCGGACATCGCGCAGCTCGCCGCCGAATACGACATCGTGATCCCGTATTTCCATCTCGGCCGGGAGTACGTCGCGCTGCCGCCGGAGTGGGCGGTCGAGGGGGCGCGCGCCGCGATCGACGCGGGGGCGACGATGGTGGTGACGAACCATCCGCACGTCGTGCAGTGCCTTTCCTCGCACGCCGGGCGGCCGATCGTCTTCTCCCCCGGCAACTTCATCTTCGACCAGATGTTCAGCGCGGAGGTCCGCCAGGGGTTCATCCTCGAAGTCGCCGTGCGCGGCTCGGCGGTCGTCGGCGTGCGGATGCGGGGCGTGGAGATCGTTGATTTCCATCAGCCGCGTCTCATGACCGAGGCGGAGAATGCCGCGCTGATGGATCGCTTCTGGCGCCACACCGACGAGCTTGCCGCGCGCGGCTAGATCTCACGCTTCCGCGACCGGCGTCGCGTTTGGCGACGCGATCGGTGTTGCTGGAGCGGGCGTTACCTCTGGCATCGGCTCGACCGTGATGCGCTCACCGGCGGCGGTGAATGGGCCGGTCGTGCGCTCCGGCATTCCGTCGCCGGCGGTCACGGTGTAGGTGATGGTCAGGCGATCGCCGCTTGGATCGACCTCGGCTTGCGCGTGGATGATGACGAGAGCGGACACGATGCGGACCGGGCCGACCGTGTATCCGACGATGGTCATGTCTGCCGTTTGCGGGCCGGTGGATTCCCAGGCGCCGTGGCGGGTGCCTTGGACGTTGGTACCGATGACGGTGCCGTCCGCGGAGAAGGTGTAGAGGCTCGGCGGCACTCCGGGATCGTCGGGAAAGGTGAGGACCCAGGAGCCGACCAAGGGGTGCTCATCCGTTGCATCGTCTTGCGCGGTCGCTCCCCGGCTCAGCGCGAAGGCGCCGGCCAGAATGACGAGAGCCGCGGCCGCTAGCAGGATCGGTCGTCGCATCGCGTCCCCTCCTCCGTCAAAACACGCATTCGCGCGGTGACTCATGTGCTCGCGCCGCTCTCCCCTGCATGGGCCGTGCCGCGAGCGCCCAGAGGATCAGGCGCGAACAATGACTTTCCCGTTCTTGGCGACGATCAGGTACTCGCCGCTTGAACGGCGAAACTGCACCTCGACATCCGGCACGAGATCGACCGAGACGACATCGGTGAAGACGACGGTCGCAGCCGTCGAGATCGCATCCACCCGCCGTATTGATGGCCAGATGGTCAGCATGAGGGTCGGCCGCTCCTCGCCACCGGGGACGAGGAGCTGGTAGACAGCGCCGCTCGGCAAGCGAAACGGCGCGGTTTGGACCGTGGTTTCGAGGTTGTCCGCGATCGGCTCGAGGGCCTGCGCGTCGAACGGCAGGTGTCGGATGCGGCTCGAGATCGGGTATCGGCGCTGTTGTTCCGATTGGTCGGTCACGGTTGTGCGGTCTCCTGTCGGGCTGCCGCGTCGCGTGGCACGGGCGGCTGGTCGGTACATCTCTACCGAATCCGATTATGACGTTTAGGGAGCGTTCATCCGCCAGGTGGGCTAGTACTCTTGGACTAGCCTAATGAGGCCAGCCTGAAGAGGCCAGGTGAGAATCGAACGCCGGGCGGATTGGGAAGGATTTGGCTATGGATGGCATCTACCAACTGCGAAAGCGACCGGTGACGCGCCTGTGGTACCGGCAGATGCCGGCGAAAGACTCGTGGGAGAGCTTGCTGGAGAGCTCGATCGCGTGGGATGAGTCGGATCCTTTCGATGCCTTGCTGCGAGAAGAGTTCGCCGCGACGGAGAGCGAGCGGGTAGCGATGCCGGCTCAGACGGTAGAGCCGGCGGCGCAGATCCAGGCGGAAGAGGCTCCTGCCGACCCGCCAACCAGCGTCGCGGCGGAGGCGGCGTCGAAGGACGACGCGCTTGCGGAGTGGGGCGAATGGAGGGCAGTGCCGGCCGAGGCGCCATCGCTGCTCCTCTCGGGTAGCCCGATGCTCGATGTCCGCGTTCCGGGCCCCATTCTCCGGCCGGGCTGCCACTACCGCGTGACGAGCCTGCAGAACGGAGTCGTCGGCCTGAGCGTCACCGATCCCGATGGCGTGACCTCGCAAGGCTATTGCGCCTCGATTGATTTGGGCTGCATTGATTCGCGATTCGCCGAGCGCTCCGTGGCCCGCGCGGCCGCTGGCTCGCTGCGGATGAAGGTGCAGCGACTGAGCTGGAGCTTGAGCCAATCAACTGCCTCCTTGCTGAGCTAACTCGACCTGGGCGGTAGTCCCGCGGCCCTTGACGTGCCGTTCCCGTTCCCTCCCGCCCTGCCGGCTCTGCCGGCGCGATGACGGCCGGTAACGCGCCTCCCCCCGGGCGCAGCCGGCCGTCGTCGTGTTTGCTGAGGATATACTGCCGCCCAAGGTGGTCCGCGCTCGGCGCGCAGACGTCGAGCATTTCCCAGTGGAGGAGAGACGTGAGCGAGGCGCTCCGCGAGGACTCGCGGTCGGTGGTTGATGTGCCGATAGGGTTGGACGACGTGCGCAAGGCGCGAGAGCGCATCGCCGGACTTGTCCACCGGACACCGCTCTTGACGAGCCGGACGCTGAGCCAGATGACCAACACGGACCTCCGGCTCAAGGCGGAAAATCTGCAGCGGACTGGCTCGTTCAAGCCGCGTGGCGCGTTCAATGCCGTCATGCAGCTGACGAGTGAGGAGCGGAGACGCGGCGTCGTCACCTTCTCCGCGGGGAACCACGGGCAGGCGCTGGCCTACGCGGCTACGCAGGCGGGTGTCGCCTGCACCGTCTTCATGTCCAAGAACGCCGTGCCCGCCAAGGTGGCGGCGATTCGCGGCTACGGCGGCGAGGTCCGGTTTGGCGAGGGCATCAACGAGGCGTACGCGGCGATGGAGGCGTTCATCCGGGAGACCGGGGCGACGTTCGTCTCGCCGTTTGCCCAGCCGCCGATCATCGCGGGTCAGGGGACGGTCGGGCTGGAGATCCTCGAGGACGATCCGGAAGTCGAGCAGATCGTCGTCGCGGTTGGCGGAGGCGGCTTGATCGCTGGCATCGCGCTGGCGGCCAAAGCGCTGCGGCCGGACATTCGCATCGTCGGCGTCGAGCCGGAGGGATCGGCGGCGGTTTACCGAGCCCTGGAGGCGGGCAAGCCGGTGCGGCTGGAGCGCAACGAGACGATCGCCGACGGCCTGGCAGCGCCGTTCACGGAGGAGCTGCCCCTCGCCATCATCCAGCGCTATGTTGACGACGTGGTCTTGGTCACGGACGACGAAATCCTTGCCGCGCTGCGCCTAACGCTGGAGCGGACGAAGCTGCTCGTCGAGCCGGCCGCGGCGGCGGCGGTCGCGGCGTTGTTGACCGGCAAGGCGGCGATCCCGCACGGCGCCCGGACCGTCGTGGTCCTCAGCGGCGGCAATATTGGGATCGACCGGCTCAAGGCGGTTCTCTAACACCCCTCACAGACAGCGTCGCTCCGCGCGGTGGCGTCGACTCAGGCGCCACCGCGTGCTATTGTCGAGTTACCTGCCCTGTGGCATCGGACTTGCCGCGCGGCGAGTCGGTGGCGCCTCGCGCTGACGATCGTTTGGTGGCCGCTTGGAGACGGCGGGCCGCCACACATCTCGCGCCGGGATTCGCCAGGCGACCGCAAGCACGGAAGGAGGGCGGAGCGATGCGAGACCGGAAGACCCTCTCCCGGCGCGCGCTGGTGCGGCGCATCGTGGCCGCGGGCGCTGGAACGGCGCTGCTGGCAGGGCCAACCGGGCGCCGGACCGCGGCACGGCAGCTCGAAGGCAAGATCGCCGTAGGGTACGAGGATCCGCTCGGCATCCTGCAGCCGCAGATCGAAGCGGCGGTGGCGGCGGTCACGGCGGAGCATCCGAACGCGGAGATCGAGCTGCGCAAGGCGCCGGGCGGAAACTTTGCGACGCAACTCCTCCTGGCGCTGGGCACGAACCGGGCGCCGGACGTCTTCCTCTTCACTAGTCTCGGCATCGGCGAATTGGCGGAGGCGGGCTTTCTCGCTCCGCTCGATCCGTATCTGTCCGGCTGGGAGGGGTGGGCGCAGTATCCCGACCAGGTCAAGTACGCCCTCACCTACCAGGGGCAGGTCTGGGCGCTGCCCTACGGACTCGATACTCACTTCCTCTACTACCGAAAGGACCTCTTCGAGCAGGCGGGGCTGCCTCGGGAGTGGCAGCCAGCGACACCGGACGACATCCTCGCCGCGGCTCTGCAGATCAAGGAGCGAGTGCCGGACGTCGTGCCGTATGCGCTCTACGCCGGCGCGAACGGCGGAAATGGCACAGCGATTCGCGGGCTGCTGCCGCTCCTGTATGCCTTCGGCGGTGCGATGCAGGACGAGCAGGGGAAGTGGATCATTGATTCCTGCCCGCTGCGCCGGACGCTCCAGTTCTACGAGCGCGCCTACCGGGTGGACGGCACCGTCCCGCAACAGGCGATGACCGCGGCCAACCCGGTCGCGACGATGCGCGAGCTGATGGGGAAGGGGGATTTGGGCATCCTCTACGAGGGGAGCTGGGCGTACAGTCTCTGGGAAGCGTCCGATCCAGAGACGACGCACGAGCAGATCGGGTACGTCCTCTTCCCGGCGGCGGACGGGCGTCCTCCATTCACGATCGGCGGGCCGGGCGACGCCTGGTACGTCAACGCGCGGAGCGGGAATCCCGATCTCGCCTGGGCGTTCATCGCCGCGATGAACACGCTGGAGGCGCAGGTCGCGCTCAATGCCGAGGATCTGCATGTGCCGGCGCGGCAGGACGCCGCCGCCGATCCGGCGTTCCAGGAGACGCCGTTCCGCCAGGCGGTGATCGAAAGTGTCGCGGCGATGCAGATTGCGCCGCCGGATCCGGCGTACCGGCAGCTCGTCGGGATCGTGCAGAACGGGACCGGATTAGTCGCGACAGGCGACGCAGCGGCGGGCGAAGCGGTCGAGCGCTACGCGGAGGAATTGACGCGGGTGCTTGGCGAGGGCAACGTGGTTCGTCAGGCATGCGCTGAGTAGGCCGCGGCGCTGCCGGTCGCGGAGAGCGGGCGAGGACGATGCTCTCGCGGGCGTGGGGAGCTGGCGAGCGTCGCCGGCGTCGAATTCCGGGCCGGCCTGCCGAGCCGGGTCGCGAGAGTGGCACGCGACGCTGGCGGCGCGAGGCTTCCTACGCCGTGGCTATCCTGCCGGCGGCGCTCCTGCTGATCCTCTTCTTCGCGCTGCCTGTCGTCTGGGCGCTCTATACCAGCCTGACCGACCGCGCGCTGCTCGGCATCGGCGCGCAAGAGACGCGATTCGTCGGACTTGAAAATTACCGGCGGCTAATCAGCTACGTCGAGTTCCCGCGAATCGTCCGAAACTCGGTCGTCTTCGTGCTCGGCGCGGGGGTGATCGGGCAAACGGTCGGCGGGTTGCTGTTGGCGCTCCTGCTGCACCACGCGGATCGCCAACGATACCGGCTCGGCAACGTCGCGTTCGCGGCCGTCATCGCCGCGTGGATCACGCCGCCGCTGGTGGCCGGCTCGATCTGGGGCGAGTTGCTTGACGCCTACGGGCTGGTCAACCGCGTCGCGAGCGATTTGGGATTGGGTTCGCCCGATCTGCTCGCGGAGCGCCCGATGCTCTCCGTGATTCTGGCCGAATCGTGGCGTGGGGTGGGCTTCGCGATGATCTTGTTCCTGGGCGCGCTGCAAGTGATCCCCCGCAGTCTCCACGAGGCGGCCGCGCTGGATGGCGCCGGACCGCTGCGCCGGCTGTTGGGACTGACGCTGCCGCTGCTGCGCCATCAGGTCGCGCTCGTCTTGATGATGACGACGATCATCACGATGGGCAGCTTCCTCGTCATCTTGGTGATGACGAACGGTGACCCGGCGCTGGGGACGGAAACGATCGCGCTCTTCGCCTTCCACCGCGCGATCGGCGTCGATTTCCAGATCGGGTACGGCGCGGCGATCTCGACCGTGATGCTCTTGGTCAATCTCGTCTTCGCCGCGATCTATCTCCGGCTGGCGAGGGAGCGGGCATGAACGGGCGACGGAGGGGCGCCGGATGGCTGGCGACGCACGCCGCGCTGCTGGCGGTCGTGCTCATCTTTGGGCTGCCGTTTCTGTGGCTGCTGGCGGCCGCGGTCAGCCGCGCCGTTCCCGAGCTGCCGTGGCCGACCGAGCCGACGCTGGAGCATCTGCGGGAGCTGTTCCGCGAGCGGAACGCCGGGCGAGGGTTGCGAAACAGCCTGATCGTCGCCACGGCGGCGATGGCGCTGACGACGGTCACGGCCTCGCTGGCCGGCTACGGGCTGTCGCGCCTGAATATCCGGCACAAGACGGCGGTGAGCTATGGCGTGCTCTTGCTCCAGACCTTCCCGCTGGCGGTGACGATGGTGCCGATCTACGATCTCGCGATCCGGCTCGGGCTGCAGGGGACCTATCGAGGGCTGATCGTGTCGCACGCGGCGATTTCGCTGCCGCTGGCGGTCTGGCTGATGAAGAGCGCGACGGACGCGGTGCCGCGCGAGGTCGAGGAGGCGGCGTGGCTGGATGGCGCGTCGCTCGTGCGGGCATGGCGCGACATCGTCGTGCCTTTGACGGTTTCCGGGCTAGCGGTGACGGCGGGATTCGCCTTCGTGACCGCTTGGGCCGAGGTGCTGATGGCGGTGGTGCTACTGGCGATCGGCGATGTCGCGAAGGAGACGCTGCCGTTCCAGTTCTACTACCAGGCGAGCGAAGGGAGCGGTGTCGTCGCCGCGCTGGCCGCTGTCTACATCGTGCCGGTCATCGCGGTTTTTCTGCTCTTGCGCCGGCTGATCGTGCGGGGATTAGCCGGAAGCCTCCAGAGTCTGTAACTGGCGCAAACGTGGGATTGGTGGCGTTCCCCGGAGCGGGACAATGGCTCCACTTTCGTCGTACTGCTCGCCGTGGGACGGAATTGCCCGTACTTTGCTCCGCAGGCAATTAAGCTCGAAAAATGGTTCGCATCTAGTCCAAACGCGCTATTCTTGTTGCACGGGCACAGCGCGGTGCCGAAATGGCTGCGTTGGCGGCAGGCGCAGCCGACCGCAGCGAGGAGTGGCTGACGTGGCACTGCGGTGCCATTCAGATGAGCACATCGTTGCCTCTCTGGCGTGCCGCCTCCGCGCTGCCTCTGTCCCGACGTTGATTGCGAACGGCGTGACGCTTGCCGTGCAGGCGACGCGCAATTCGACGAGCATCGCGGTTGCCGCCCGCGGTGATTTGGCCCCGGACCGCTCGATGGCCCTGATTGGTGGCCGTCCTCGTTGCGTGCTATGTCCAACCATCGTCCCGTCCAGTCCGGAAACGTAGCGCGAGGAAAGCGGCTTGGCCATGTTGACAACCGTTATCGGGCGCATCGCGAGGCTCAAGGCCATTGGCCGACGCGAAACGGAGCCTCGTGCCCGATCGCGAATCGCACCTGAGACGGCGCCCGCGTCGCCGGGTCAGCCCGAGGACGAGGGGCGCGGCTCAGAAGACTCGCTCCGCGCGACGATTGACGCCGCGCCGGTCATTTTCTGGTCCAGCGATCCGGAAGGACGCTGCACGTTCCTCAGCCGCCGCTGGTATGCCTTCACGGGTCAGACGCCGGAGACGGCGCTCGGCTTCGGCTGGTTGGACGCGGTTCATCCGGAGGACCGAGCGGCCGCCGAGGAGCGTTTTTTGGCCGCGCACCGGGAGCGGACTCCCCTCCAGCTCGAGCTTCGCTTGCGGTACCGGGACGGCAGCTACCGCCGGGCGTTCAATCTGGCGCTGCCCCGGTTCGACGCGCAAGGCAAATTCTTCGGCTTCGCCGGATCGGTGCTCGACCGCACGGAGCGCGACCATCCCGAGGAACGGTTGCATCTCCTGCAGGAGGTGACGACTGCCCTGTCGGCGGCTCAGTCCATCGAGGAGGTGCGGCGGGTCATTTTGGGTGAGGTGCTGACGGCGCTCGGCGCGAGGGGCATCGCGCTCCGCTTGCTTTCGCCGGAAGGTCTCGTCCTGGAGGAAGCTCTCCTGGGCACGACGCTCAGCGATGAGACGAGGCAGCGGATCTCCCTACTTCCGACCGATGCCCGGCATCCCGCGGTGGACGCGTTTCGCAGCGGCCGTCCCGTATTCATGAGCGATGTGCAGGAACTGCTTGATGCGTATCCAGAATGGATCGACCTGGCGCGCGCGCATGAGACGCGGGCGGGCGCTCATCTGCCGCTGCGGCGTGGCGACGACGTCTTTGGCGTCTTGACGCTGGCGTTCGGCGAGCCGCGCGAGTGGCATCCGGCGGAGCGGGCCTTTGTCCAGGAGTTGGCGTCGCGCGCGGCAGCGGCCTACGAGCGGGCGCGCCTGACCGAGGCTGAGCGAGCAGCCCGCGAGCGCGCCGAGCGGTTGCAGGCGTTGACGGCGCGGCTGGCGACGGCGGTGACTCCTGCCGATGTGGTGGCCGCGGTGCTGGAAGAAGGGTTGCCGGTGCTGGGCGCCGCGGCGTGCGCGATCGTGAAGGTCGAGGGCGAGGATCTGGAAATCGTCGGCGCGACCGGCCTCACCGACGATCTGGTGCGACGCTGGCGCCGCTTCCCGCTCTCGACCGCGACACCGATCGCCGACGCGGCTCGCGAGCGGACGGCGATCTGGCTGGAGTCGCCGGAAGCTTTCGTGGAGCGGTATCACCGCTTGCCCGATCCCGCGACATCGGATTCGTCGGAGGCGTGGGCGGCGCTGCCGCTGGTCGCTTCCGACCGGGTGCTCGGCGCCCTGTCGCTGAACTACGAGAAGTCGCGTCGCTTCTCGGAGGATGAGCGGCGCTATGTCACTGCCCTGGCCGATCTCTGCGCTCAGGCGCTCGAGCGTACCTGGCTTTATGCCGCTCTGCGAGAGGCGAACGATCGGTTCGAGCTCGCGGAGCAGGGCTCGGGCGGGTACATCTATGACTGGGACCTGACGACGGGCGTGGTCGTCCGCTCCGCGAATTTCACCCGTGTGACGGGGTATCCCGAGCTCACCGCGCGGGCGGGAGAATGGCAAGAGGTCATCGCCGCTGACGACCGCCCGCGCATCCAAGCGGCGTTGCAGGCGGCGCTGCGCGAAGGCGGCAGCTTCAGCGTGGAGTATCGCGTTCAGCACCGGGATGGCCACGAGATTCACCTCTGGGACCGGGGCACCGTCGAGGTCGGGGAGGATGGCCGGCCGCAACGGGTGATCGGGAGCGTCCTCGATATCACCGCGCGGAAGCGGGCCGAAGAGGCGCAGCGGCAGGAGCGAGCTCGGCTCGAGACCATCCTGCGCCAGTTGCCAGAGGGAGTGATTATCGCGGAGGCGCCATCGGGCAGGATGGTGCAAGGCAACGAGCAGGTTGCCAGGATCTTCCGCCACGGCTTCATCGCGGCGCAGTCGATCGAGGAGTACTCGGCGTATCGGGGCTATCACCCGGATGGTCGTCCCTATCTCCCCGAGGAATGGCCGCTCGCCCGCGCGATCCAGCACGGAGAGGTCATCGAGCAGGAGGAGATCCGCATCGAGCGGGGTGATGGCTCGATCGGCTGGATCACTGCCAATGCGGCGCCGATCCGCGATGCGAGTGGGCAGATCGTCGCGGGCGTCGCCACGTTCGCGGACATCACCGAGCGCCGGCGACAGGAGGCGAGGATCTCCCTGCTCGCCGATACGGGGACCGCGCTCAATGCCTCTCTCGACATCGAGACGACGCTGGAGCACGTCGCGCATCTGGCCGTGCCGGCGCTCGCCGAGGCGGTTGGTGTCTATCTCCTCGACGACCGGGAGCGGGCGCGCCCGATCGCGATTGCGCACGCGAACCCGGAGAAGGAGCAGGAGCTGCGCGACCTGATGCCCCAGGCGCCAGACCCCGACCATCCGCAAAGCGTCATCGCGCAGGTGGTGCAGAGCGGTGAACCGCTGCTGATCTCGGATCTCTCGAACGAGGGAGTGGGGGGAGCGTCGCTGATGTTCCCGCGGGAGCGGGAATGGGCGCTCTCCCACGGGATGCGATCGGTGATGGTCGTGCCGATGGCGGCACGTGGCTCCGTCTTCGGCGCGATTGCCTTCGGCGCGAACGCGGCGTGGGGGCTTTTTGACGAGCGCGACCTCGAGCTGGCGGCGGAGCTGGGACGGCGAGCGGCGATCGCGATCGACAACGCGCGTCTCTACCGCGAGGCGCGGGACGCCGAATCGCGCGCTCGGTTCCTCGCCGAGGCGAGCGAGGTCATGGCACAGACGCTGGATTATCGCGAGGCGGTCAAGCGCGTCGTGAATCTGGCGGTGCCGGCCTTGGCCGATTGGTGCGTGGTGGATTTGCTCGAGGATGATGACAAGCTCCACCGGCTGGCAATCGTCCACAGCGATCCCGCGCGGGCACAGGTTGCCGAGACGCTGCAGCAGCGGTTCCCGATCATCTCGCCCGAGATGATGCACGCGGTCTGGACGGTGATCCGCACCGGCCGACCTTGGTTCGATTCGGAGATTTCCACCGAGCGCCTGCTCGCGCGGGCACGAAACGAAGAGCATGCCCAGCTACTCGCGCAGCTCGGGTTTGGCTCCGAGTTGATCGTGCCGCTCATCGCGCGCGGACGCGCACTCGGCGCGCTCGTGCTCGTCTGCGGAGAGTCGGGGCGCAGGTACGAGGCGAGCGATATCGTGATGGCCGAGGAATTGGCCCGGCACTGCGCGCTGGCGATCGACAATGCGCGTCTGTACGAGGCGGCGCAACGAGAACTGGCCGAGCGCCGCCGCGCCGAGGCCGAGGTCCGGGCGAGCGAGGTGCGGTACCGCGGGCTGTTCGAAGGCGTCTCGGAAGCGATCTTGATCACCGACGAGCGCGGCATCGCGGTGGATGCCAATCACGCGGTCAGCACGCTGCTCGGCTATCGCCGAGAGGAGATCATCGGCCAGCCGATTGGGGCGTTCGCCATCTCGACCGCCGAGGCCGAGCGAGCGCTGGCGGACGTTCCTGCCGACGGACCGTGGCACGGGGAGCTCACGTTGCGGCGGAAGGATGGGGGGAGTGTCGTCGTCGAAGCGTCGGTGCAGTGGATCGAGCTACCGGCGGGCCGGGCTGGCGTCGCCTTCTTGCGCGACATCACCGAGCGGCAGGCATTCGACGCGATGCGGGAAGAGTTTTTGGCCGCGGTGTCTCACGATCTGCGGAATCCTCTGAGCGCGATCCGCGGCGCGACGCAGCTCCTGATGCGCCGGGTCAACCGGGGCGAGCCACCCAACCCGCAGCGGCTGGCGGATGGGCTGACGACGATCGAGACCGCGACGCACAAGATGATGACGATGATTGACGACATGGTTGACGCGGCGCGGCTGCGGATGGGGCAGGAGTTGTCGCTGGAGCCGGAGTCAGTTGATTTGGTCGAGCTGGCGCGGCGGACCGTGGAGCAGTATCAGGCGACGACTCGCCGGCACGAGCTTGACCTGGTGGCCGATTGCCCGGAGGTCGTTGGCACTTGGGACCCGCGCCGGTTGGAGCGGGTGCTCGACAATCTGATCAACAACGCGATCAAGTACAGCCCGGAGGGTGGCCGCGTCGAAGTGCGGGTCGCGCAGGAAACGGAGCCCAACGGCGAAAGCTGGGCGATTCTGACGGTGGCCGACGAGGGGATCGGAATTCCGGCCGCGGACCTGCCGCACGTCTTCGAGCGCTTCCGGCGCGGCGCGAACGTCGCCGGCGTGGCGGCTGGCAGCGGCATCGGCCTCTCGGGGGTCGAGCAAGTCGTCGAGCAGCACGGCGGGACGATCAACGTGGCGAGCGAAGAGGGGCGTGGCAGCTCCTTCACCGTTCGCTTGCCGCTGGAGCCGATGACCAGCGGCGGGCACGACGCCGACGACGGGTTGCAGGCCGGGCTTTCCGGCTAATCTCAGGCAGGGTTCCCCAGACAACGTCAAAGGCAGCGCGGAGGGGCGGCGCGTGGCGCGCGGCCGGGTGAAGCGTCGCTTCCCGCGCATTGGCATCTGTGCCCCCGATGCACCGCGTTGTCAGCAGCGCACAAGGGGCACCACTCGCATGCAGCACTCTTGACAAGCGGCCGAGAGTGGGCGCATACTCCGGCCACTCGATCGCGAAAACGATTTCGCGCTAGAGGAACCAGCTGAGATGGCAACGATCAAAGAGGTTGCGGCTCGGGCGGGGGTCTCGCCTGGGACGGTCAGTCACACCCTAAATGGCACTCGTCGAGTCGATCCGGAGACGCGGGCGCGGGTCTTGGCGGCCGCTCGCGAGCTCGGATACCGGCCGAACGGCTTGGCGCGCGGGTTGCGACGACGCGAGTCGCGCGCGATTGGCCTGCTGGTTCCGGACAACTCCAACCCGGTCTTCGCCGATATCGCTCGCGGCATCGAAGACGCGGTGTACGAAGAGGGCTACAACGTCATCCTCTGCAATTCCGATCAGTCGGAAGAGAAAGAGGATCGCTACCTGGACGCGCTACTCTCCAAGCGCGTTGACGGCCTCATCCTCGCTTCAGGCAGCAGCCGGCCGGATGTCATCCGGCGCGTGATTGAGGCGGGCGTGCCGCTGGTGGTCATCCCAGGCGTCCTCACCGATTTCCCGGCCGACCACGTGCTCGGTGACGACGTGACCGGCGGCCGGATCGCCGCGAAATATCTCCTCGATCTCGGTCATCGCCGGATTGGCTACATCGCCGGTCCGCGCGTCGGCACCGCCAGCTCTGGCCGGGCGGAAGGGTTCCGGGAAGTGCTGGCGGAGGCGGGTGTCGCCTTGCCGGAGGACGCCATCGTCGGCGGCGACTTTCGCGTCGGCGGCGGCGAGGCGGCCATGGCCGAGCTGCTGCGACGGGATCTTGGGCTGACCGCCGTGTTCGCCGCCAACGACCTGATGGCGATCGGCGCGATCAAGCTCCTGCGGCGAGCGGGCATTCGCGTCCCAGAGGACATCTCGATCATCGGCCTGGACGGGATCTGGATCGGCGAGGTGATCAGCCCGGCGCTGACGACCGTCGCCCAGCCGATCGCGGAGGCCGCGCGCGTCAGCACACGTCTGCTCTTCGAGCGGATGCGGCAACCGGACTTGCCGCCCCGCCGAATCTTGCTGTCACCGACGCTGATCGAGCGGGAGAGTTGCGCCCCGCCGGCAGGAGCGTGAGCGAAAGGAGGGGAGCCGGACTGGACAAGCGAGCATCGAAGCTCTGCGAGCGTTTTCCGCGTCAGTGCGTTGTTTGCCTGATCGACTTCGAGGAGGAACGACCATGACTCAGCAACGTCTCTCGCGGCGCACTCTCATTCGTGGAACGGGGGCGACGGCCGCCGGATTGATCGTTGGCGGGAAACTCGTGGGTTCGGCGAGCGCGTCGCCGCGTCGCGCTCCGGCGGTGATCAAGCAGCGCAGCCAGGGCGGCAAGACGATCACGCTCGCCGTGCAGGCGTTCGCGCACGATGCGCTGCGGCCGGTACTGGCGAAGTGGGAAGAGCAGACCGGTCACACCGTCAAGCTCGAGAGCGGGCCGGTGACCGGGCAGGAGATGGTGACGCAGTACGCGCCGCAGTTCCAGAGCGAAACCAGCCCGGTCGACATCTTCAGCGACGCGGATGATTCGAGCCCGACGTTCCAGCGCGCCGGTTGGTTGGAGCCGCTCGACGACGTGATCCCGCAGGAGACCTGGGACGACTTCCCGGAGAGCTTCGCGGGCCAGATCGAGACCTGGCACTCGTTCGATGGCCATCGTTATCGCGTCCCGCACGAGTTCGCGATTGGCTACACCTTCTACCGGAAGGACTGGTTCGACGAGAAGGGCCTGGAGGCGCCGAAGACCTGGGAAGAGGTCGTCTCCATTGGCAAGGAGTTCACGGCGCCGCCGGTCTACGGCACGCTCGAGGCGATCAGCAAGCCCGGCCTTGCCTATGTCTACGTCGCCTATCTCTGCGCGCAGAGCGGCGGCAACGTCTTCGACTTCGATGATGGGACGGCGGAGGCGCTGCAGTTCGCCTACGACCTGATCTACACCCACCAGATCATGCCGGAGACGGCGCTCTCGCTGAATTACGACCAGCAGAACGTCGAGTACACGAACGATCATGTCGCGTTCATGCGGCAGTGGCCGTTCTTCTACGACGTCTCGCGCGGCACGTCGCCGTGGTATTCGGAGGGCAAGGCGGAGATCGCGCTGCCGCCGGCGGGCCCGGCCGGGGCCAAGTCCTGGTGGGGCGGCTGGGGCTGGTCGGTGCCGAAGTTCGCGCCGAACAAGGAAGAGGCGCTCGACCTGCTCGCGTTCATCACCTCGGTCGAGAACGCGCCGATCCTGGCCCAGGGGCAGAGCTTCTTCGCCACGCCGCGCAAGTCGATCATGGACGCGCTCGGCGACAGCGGCATCGCGCCGGCCATGAAGCTCTACGCCGACAACGACGTTCCCTCGGCGCGCCCGTTCCACCCGCGTGTCGCGGAGGCACAGTCGATCGTTGACGACGTCGCCTCGCTCTTCCTGACGAAGCAGGCCTCGCTGACCGAGGCGCTGGAGCAGGGCAAGGAGCGGATGAAGGCGCTCGGGTCGTAGGCTCGCGCGCGTCACCCTCTCTGCCCCGGCTTGGGACAGGGAGGGTGACGCCCCTAAGCAGCGCGATCACGGAGAACACCTCGGCGCGCCGGCGGCGTCCCCGCGGCGCGGGCCGGGACCAGTAGGAGCGATGATGGTGTCGACGACAGCGCGGGCTGGCGATCGCGGCGCATTCGAGCGGCCGACGCCGCGATTGAGCCGCCGCAGCAAGCGCACGCTGACGATCCTGGCGCTCTTGGCGCCGGCGGTTGGGCTCCGCCTTTTCACGGCGGTCTATCCCTACGTCCAGGCGATACAGCTTTCGTTCTACGACTACAATCCCGCCTTCCCACCGAAGCGCTGGGTCGGGCTGGGCAACTACGAGCGCGCGCTGGACGATGTCGTCATCCGCACCAGCATTTCCTTCACCATCCTCTTCGTCGTCGCTTCGACCGTCTTGCAGATCGTGCTCGGGCTTGGGGTCGCGCTCTTGCTGAACCGCGCCTTCTTCGGGCGCGGCTTGGTGCGAGCGATCAATCTCATCCCGTGGGCGATCCCGATGGTCGTCGTCGCCGTCGGGTTCCGGTGGATGCTCGATCCGCAGTACGGCATCTTCAACGATCTGCTCGACCGGACCCTCGGCGTCAACATCGCCTGGCTGATCAAGTACTGGCCGTCGCGGATCGCGGTGATTGGGACGAACGTCTGGAAGAGCACGCCGTTCCTGGCGATCGTCTTCCTCGCCGCGCTCCAGGCGATCCCGCAGGACACGATCGAGGCGAGCCGGGTGGATGGCGCCAACCGCGTGCAGTCGTTCTTCGGTATCACATTGCCGCTGCTCATGCCGCAGGTCGTCGTCATCGGGCTCTTCATGCTCGTCTGGCAGCTTGCGTCGTTTGACCTGATCTTCGCGATGACGGGCGGCGGCCCCGGCTACGCGACGCAGGTGCTGGCTTACTCGATCTATCAGGTTGCGTTCACTGGTCTCAATTACGGCTATGCCTCGGCGGTCAGCATGATCCTCTTCGCGGTGGTGGCGGTGACGTCGGCGGTCATGCTGTTCATCTTCCGGCGCGTCGAGGTGACGCTGTGACGGACGGGCGAGCGGAGCGGCGTGGAGTGAATCCGGCTAGGCGGGAACGAGGAGAGCGCGATTCATGGCAGTCCTGACTCAAGACGCGCGCGAGGGCGCCGCGAGAGGCCTGTTCTCGCCGGCTATGTCGAAATGGCTGGACCGGCTGATCTTCCTCCTCCTCCTGGGCAGCTTCCTCTTCGTCGTGCTGCTGCCGTTCTATTGGATCGTGCTCTCGTCGTTCACGCCGAAGAGCGAACTGTTTACCACGCCGCCGCGCTACTGGTTCAGCAATCTCACGTTCGATAACTACCGCGCGCTGGCCGACAACGTGCCGCTCTTCCGGTACATGCTGAATTCACTCATCTTCGCGCTCGGATCGAGCGCGGTGTCGGTGGCGGCGGCGTTCCTCGCCTCGTACGCGCTGGCGCGGCTCAACTTCCGCGGGGCGAATCTCGTCTTCGCCGCGTTCGTGGTCTCGATCGCGCTGCCGCAGATTGGCACGCTCGTTCCGCTCTTCGAGCTGTTCAAGAATCTGAATCTGATCAACACGCATCATGGGCTGATTCTGTTGATGTCCAGCCTGATGACGCCGTTCACCGTTTGGATCCTCGTCCCGTTCCTGCGCCAGATCCCGTTCGAGATCGAAGAGGCGGCCGTGGTGGACGGCGCGCGGCTGCATCAGGTGCTCTGGCAGATCGTGCTTCCGATGATGCGGCCGGCTTTGGCGACGCTCTTCATCATCAACTTCATCATTTCGTGGAATGAGCTGCTTTACCCGCTCGTCTTCGCCCAGCGGCAGCGAACGCTTTCAGTCGGCCTGGTCCAGCTTGCCGTGCAGCCGACCGCTGGTGGCGGACGTCCGTGGGACCTGCTGAGCGCGATGAGCGTGACGATGATCGTCCCGGTTCTGATCCTCGTGCTCCTGTTCCAACGGTTGATCGTTGCGGGCCTGACGCGCGGCGCGCTGAAAGGATGACTGGCGGGATGCGCCGGGCTTCGCCGTGAGCGTGTCCGCGCCCCGGCGTGGCTCAGACGCGAGCGCGAGCCGGCGCCGGATGGAAACGCCTGCAGTGTGGCGGGCGATGATGAGGAATCTCGAGGCGAAAGGATCGTATCGAGCCCCGGATGCTCGATGACCGGGGGCAATGGACCAGAGGAGAAGCTCGATGCCTGGCGAGCGCCAGCCGCTCTACTACACCTTCGGCAACCACATGCATTGGGTCGATATGGAGTGGCTTTGGGGCTATTTCGTCCTGCCCGCTTCCGTCCGCGACATGCTCGACTTCTGCGAGAAGACGGGCGTCAAAGGCAACGTCAATTTCGAGGGCATCGGTTACGAGAAGCTGGCGGTCGAGGCGCCGGAGGCGCTCGCCGCGCTGCGCGAGGCGGTGCAGCGCGGGCAGATCGAAGTGGTCGGCGCATCGTACGGCCAGCCGTATGGCCTCTTCCATGGCGGCGAGTCGAACGTGCGGCAGCGCGTCTACGGCGCGCGCGCCGTCCGGCGGCTGCTCGGTGTTTGGCCGAAGACGTTCTGGGAGGAGGAGTTCGATTTCTTCCCCCAGTTGCCGCAGATCTTGACGAGCGCAGGATTCTCCTACGCCTCGCTCTTCTTTCAGTGGACGTGGCATACGCCGGAGGTGCCGAAGGAGCCGATCCCAGCCATCTGGTGGGAGGGGCAGGACGGGACGCGAATCCTGACCGCTACCCGCAACGCGCTCAACCTGCACCAGTGGCCGGAGGATTTTCAGGCGCTGCTTGGCAGCTCGGTGCCGCGCGAGATGCCGGCGGCGGGCATCGTCCAGTGGCTGGAGCTGATGCCGTCGCCGGACTGGATGTGCCGCTCGGAGCTGATGCTGCCGCCGCTCCGAGAGCTGCTGGCCCGCGACGATCTGGACGTGCGGCCGGTGACGCTCTCTGAGTACCTGGAGATCGCGAAACCCTACGCCGAGGTGCGCCGCTACACGATGGACGATGTCTTCCACGGCATGAGCCTCGGGAAGAACGGGGACCGGATGCGGCGAATGAGCCGGCAGGGGGAGGCGGACCTGCTGACCGGCGAGGCGCTTTCGACGATCGTCGGCTTCTTCGGGCGGCCGTATCCGAGCTGGAACGTCTATCCCACGTGGGAGCTGGAGGAAGGCTGGCGGGAGCTACTTTCCGCCCAGCACCACGACAACGACGAGTGCGAGGGGTTGAACGGGCACATCGGCTACCGCTCGTATGAGCGCAGCCGCGGGCTCGTCGAGCACGTCATCACCCGCACGCTGCAGAAGCTGGCGGACCGCTCGCCCGGTGCGCCCGGCCGCGTGCTGATCCATAACCCGCTCGGCTGGACGCGCGACACCGTCGTTCCGGTGCCAGGGCAGCCGTACCCGGTCCAGGTCAAGGACCTGCCGCCCTTCGGCTTCCGGGTGCTTTCCCCGGCGGAGATGGCCGATTCGATCATCCGCCGCCACGGCATCAAGGTCGAGGAAGGGCAGAACAGCGTCACCCTGCGGCGCGGCGAGCTGGCGGTCACTGTCGATCGCGAGCGGGGCGTGATTCGCCAAATTCGCAGCGCGGAGTTCCCGGATGGGGTGCTCGACCAGGAGGTCGGCTTCGGCGATCTGCGGATGACGCGGCAAGGCGCGGTGGAGACCTTCCCGAAGGTGACGGTCGCCGTCAAGGATGGAGGGCACTGGGGACCAGAGATCGTCATCACCCGCGAGGGGCAGGATCACGCGCGGGTGGAGGTGGTCGTCGCGTTGCCGCTCGACATCGAGGCAGTGGATGTCCGGTTCAGCGCCCACGACCTGCCGCGACCGGACGGTCGGATGCATGCCTCGCTGCAGACGGCGATCGCGGTGAATCTCGCCTCGTACCGCCTGATCCACGATCATCCGTATGGGCTGAGCGAGATCAAGGCTGAGGGGACGTACCTGCGGAAATATCCGACGGGCGACTGGATGACCTCGCCGCAGGAGTTCGAGACGATCGTCAATCCGTTCACGGCGTACAGCCTGCTCGATTTCGACGCGGGCGACCGGGGGCTGCTGCTGCTCCACGACGGTAGTCAAGCGATGTTCCGGGATGGCAACGTCGTGCGGACGATCCTCACGATGTACGACCCGTGGGACGAGGAGTATTTCATCAATAACTTCAACGCCGAGTTTCGGCTCGTGCCGCACGGCGCTTTGCGGCACGCCGACCGCTGGCGGCTGGCGCAGGAGTTCGAGCGGCCGCCGCGCCTGGCGACCAGCAGCCGTCCCGGCGGTGACTTGCCGACCGTCTTTGGGCCGCTCTGGTGCGATGCGCCGGGGGTGGCGGTGACAGCGCTTTATCGCGAGGAGCCGGAGGCCGGGTACGGGCTGGAGCGCTACGCGGGCGAGGGGATCGCCTACCCGGTCATCGTCCGGCTCGTCGAGTTCAATGGCGAGCCCGCGACCGCGCACCTGTTGGTCCCCGGACCGGTCGCGAAAGCGGTGCGAGCGACGGTGCGGGGGGACGCGCTGGCGGATGTGCCGATGGAGCCGGCGAGCCCGCCCGCCGGGCACGACGCGCCGGCAGAGTGGACGCGGCTGGCGGTGGAGATGCGGCCGTACGAAATCGCGACGATCTATCTCGATCCGGTGCTGGCGCGGAAGGTGAGCCGCAACTTGGACGAGTATCGGTCGGTCTGGGCGACGGTGCACCGGGTCGGAGAAACGACGAGCGAATGAGGTACGTCGCGTCCGGGTGGCGTGGCATCGTGGCTAGGTCTCGCGATTGGTTCATGAATGATGACGGCAGAGGAGTGAGGGGGCAGTATGACGCTCGAGCATGGCGCGCATCGTGACTTTCAGACGACGGCGCGGCCGCCCCGGTTCACGAAGACGACGTCCCTGGATGAGCAGCTTGGCGTTGGCGTGGTTGGGCTGAATGAGGGGCGGACGCTGCTCGTCGCGCTCGATCGCGCGCCACATGCCCGCGCGGTCGCCGGCTGCGACCTGAGCGAGGAGAAGATCGAGGCGACGCGCCGGGACTGCCCCGATCTCTTCTATACGACGTCGTATGACGAGCTGCTGGCTCATCCCGAGGTGCGCATCGTCGCGATCTACACTCCGGACCCGCTCCACGGCGAGCACATCGTCCGCGCGTTCGAGGCCGGGAAGGACGTGATCTGCACGAAGCCGGTCGTCAACTCCTTCGCCGATGCGCGCCGAGTGCTGGAGGCTGGTCGGCGGACTGGACGCAAGCTCCTCGTCGGGCAGAGCATCCGGTTCTTCGAGTCGTTCATGCGCCAGCGGGCCGCCTACGAGCGGGGAGAGATCGGCCAGCCGGAGCTGGTGGACGCGCATTACATCCATCGGATGGACTGGTACTACGACAAGAGCGCGTGGGCGGTGGCGGAGACGGATTGGGTCTTCCTGGGACTCAGCCATCCGGTCGATCTCGTCCGCTGGTATCTCGGCCGGATCGAAGAGGTGCACGCGCTCGGCTACCGCTCGGCGCTGGCAAACGAGTACGGGGTGCGCGGGTTCGACGTCTACATCGTCAATCTGCGCGCCGCTGATGGGCGGATCGGCCGGGTGATGGGGCACTACGGGCTGCACGAGCTCCCGTCCGCGCGGAACGCGATCGAGCTCGTGCTGTACGGCTCGGAAGGGACGAGCATGGCCCAGTACCACGACATGCGCTACTGGCACACACTGCCAGACGGGACCGAAGTCAAGGAGGACATGCTCTACGCTCGCCGCGCCTACTACTTCAACAACGACGTGCATGGCATGCACTACGGCGAGTTCGCGAACTACACGGATTATTTCGCGCGGGCGTTGATGAGCGGCGCGCCGTACTCGCCGGACCTGGAAGAGGGGATCGAGACGTTCTGCGTGATGGAGGCGATCCGCCAATCAGCGGAAAGCGGCGCGCCGGTGAAGGTCGCGCCGCTGCTCGCCGAGATCGGGTTGTGAGGTAACTCTCGCGATTCGTGACGATCGCGGCCGCGGGATCAGGCTCGAAACGCGGCCGCGATCGCGAGGGATTACGCCGCGGACCGGCGCAGCGCCCACGTGGCAAGGCCGGCGAGCGCCAGCAGGGAAGCGAAGACCGAGATCAGGCCCAGCTGGCGCGTGGTGTCGAGCGCGGTCGTTCCGGCGCCGGTGCTCGGCAGCTGTTCAACGTCTTCACCGTCATCAACGTCATCACCACCGCCTGCCGGGATGTTGTACCACTCGCAGGCGATCTCATCACCGGTCTCGAACTCGAAGCTGATGCCCAGCAACGGTCCGCCCGGCTCGAAGTCGATCGTCTCGTAGCTGAAATCGAGCGCTTCTCCGCCATTCTTGGAGCAGAAGACAGCGTAATCGAGACCCTCCGCCGCCGGCTCGCCAACAACGACGGGATTAGGACCTTCCGGGTTGAGATCGAAGTTCGCGAGCGAGAAGGTCACCAGGCCGTCGCCACGGGAGGTTGTCATCTCGACGTTGTCGGTGTGCGGCGTCGCGAGCGCGAAGTCGATGCCTTCGGCTGGGGTTGTGCAATCTTCGGCATAGTTATCGCCGGCGTAGCCCTCCGGGCACGTGGCAACGCCGATGATGAGCGAGCCCGCGTTGTCTTGGGCAGCCGCGGAAGGCGCATGCGCTGCCAACGAGGCGATGGCAAGACCGAGCATCGCTACCACGGCGAGGAATCGAAAACGCATTCCACTCTCCCCCCTGTACGTTCCTTCACTACCGGATCGGTGCCGTCTGAACCGCTGTGGCCACCTCCTTTCGTGCCCGCGACCTCGGCGAGACAGAGTCCACCGCTGGCCGGTTGGACTCGAAGGCTGGAACGACTGACGCGTTTGGTTGGTTTCGCGACATTGGGGGCGGGCGTATCACGGGGGTGCGAAAAGGATCGCGGTCTCGGTGCGTTCCCCGTCATTGGGCGAAGGGAGCCGAGACCGCGCTGGAGAGAGATGCGTAGAGGTGCGCCGCGCTTACGAGGCTCGGCGGCTGCTGCGGTAGAGATCGTCCAGAGCGTCGAGTGTTTCGTCGATGTCGCCGCCGTCGCGCAGGAAGGCGTTAATCAGGTCGCCGCTGCGCTCTTGGACGGGCAGGTAGCCGTTGTAGCGGGGGCGAAGGTAGGCGCGGTCGAGGCTGTCGAGCGTATCGCGGAAGAAGTCGGAGGAAGCCTCATTGACGGCGTCATCCAGCCAGGCGCTCCGGTGACCCGGCTGCCCGCCAGCGGTGAAGTAGATCGTCCGCTGGATCTCGCCGCTGGCGGCGAAGCGCGCGAAGTCGGCGGCGGCCTCGGGATGTTGGGTCCGGCTCGAGATGGCCAGGCCGGCGCCGCCCAGGATGCCGCCGCGCGACGGACCGCCGCCGACGGTCGGGACGCCGGTGAACTTGACGATGTGCGTGCGGAAGCCAGGCCGCCCGTAGTTCGAGTAGCCGAAGAGGAGCGGAATGTAGGCGATCTCGTCGGTCGTGCTCATCCGGTCGAGCGTCTTCGGCGGGTTCCAAGAAAGGGACTCCGGATGGGCGGCGGCGACCAGGGCTCGCAGCATCTGCAGCGCCTGGCGACCCATGCTCCGGCTGACGATGCAGTTGTCAGTCGCAAAGGGTTCCTCGCCGTGTGCGGTGCAGATCGAGCAGAAGCACATGATGGCGTCGGTCGGGACGAGGGGTACCGCGACGCGAGCGGTCTCCTTATCGCGCCGCATCTCGGCCGCGCGGATGACGTCGTCCCAGGTGCGGGGCAGGCCGCCAATCTGATCGAGGAGATCGGGCCGGTAGGCTGCGACGTGTCCGGCGGCGTCGGTCGCGAGTGCCCATTGATGGCCGTCATAGACGTAGCTGCGGTGGCTCGGGCCGACGCTGTTTGCCGCCTGGTCCGCGAGGAAGGCCTCATCCAGGTATTCGTCGAGGGGAAGGAGGCAGCCGTCGGCGGCGGCGAAACCGACGAATGGGTGATCGATGATGAGGAGGTCATAGCGATCGGTGAGGCGCTCGATCGGCAGATCGCCGAAATCCTTCAGGCTGCGCGTATCCCAGGTGATGCGCACCTGAGGGTTGCGTTCCATGTACGCCTCGGACGTCGCGACCATGCAATCGTGGCCGCGGGGATGATCCCAACTAATTCCGCGTAGCTCGATCATCTGATCCCCTTCGTTTGCCGAAGTCCAGTAGCCAATAGCCGAGAGCGGAGATTCCTGTCGCGGCTCGTCGTGGCCGGAGGCGATGACCGGTTGGTCGTCGCGCGGGCGGCCGTGACGACGGCGTGGGACTCACCGCTTAGTGCCGGTAGAGATGAGCTCGGTCACCGCCGCTTCTTCGCTCTCGATCAACGCGGAGAGCAGCGGGCCGCGCTCCTTGCCGGCGACGAATTCGAGCCGGCGCAGGCCGAGCGGATCGATTTCCTCGCGGATGAGGCGAAGCTGCTCGTCCGTCGGCGGCTCGGTCGTCGCGACGCTCGGAGCGAGCCGGAGCGGGAAGCCGGCGGCCGCTTGGACATCGTCCACGGTGACGCCGGGGTGGACCGAGGTTAGGGTCAGCTCGCGGGATGCCTCGTCCAGCTCGAAGACGCCGAGGTTGGTGATGAGCTTGACGTGGCCCGGCTGGTAGCCGGCGGCGATCCGCTCCTCATCGGTGAGGAGGCCACGGGCGGCGCTGATGTACTCGACGCGCTCGACGAGCGAGAGTGGCGATTGCCGTGTGAGATAGAGCAGGAAATGGCGGTGCATGTTCGCCACGTCGGCCATGCCGCCCTGGCCTGGCAGCCGGATTTTCCGACCGCTCGGCGAAGTGACCTGGATGTTGTTCGTGTTCGCGTGGCGATCGATCTGCGCCGCGCTGACGATCTCATGGGTGACGAGGCCGCGTTGGTAGTACCAATGGTAGCTCTCGTCGCCGCCGCAGTGGAAGACGGCCGTCTGGAAGTCGAGCGGCTCGGCGAGCGCCATCAGCATCGGGCGAGGCGCGACGTCGATCAGGCCGCCGTTGGATGTCATTAGCAGTAGGTTCGGCGCGTGCGTCCGCTTGGCGAGGAGGTACGCGGTCGTGGCCAGCGGCGAGACGGAGCCGACAGAGCAGACGCTCTCGTTGTCGAGCTGCCGCGCGATCCAGGCGACCATCACCTCGTCCACTGTCGCCGCGCCGGCTTCCGCTTCGCCTGTCCGGTGCTTGAGCAGCGCTGGCCCGGTGACCTTGGCAGACTCTACTTTCGCCGCGGCAGAGAGGAAGCGCTGCCGCTCCGGCTCGGGCGACTGTGGCTCCAGCGTTTCGGCGGACGTGAGCCGGTGCAGCTCGCGGTAGTCGGCGGCGTAGTAGGGGACGCAGGAAGTCGGGTAGGCGCCGAAGGGGACGTGCGCGACGGCGGTGACGAAGGATCGCCCGAGGATGAATGCACGTGGCGCGGCCGACCGCTGGAAGGTGCCGCGCGGGACGATCTCCTCAACGGTGACGAGGACGCGCCGCGCCGCGAACGCCATGCTCAGGTCGAGTCCGCGCGCGCCTTGGATCTCGACGTTGCCGTCCTCATCGGCGCGATGCGCGTGGAGGAGTAGGACATCCAGCGGCAGCGCCCGGGCCGCGCCGACCTGCTTGCCGGTGATGGGGTCCGGATACGGCGTGGCGAATCCGGAGCGTTCCACGATCTCGGAGCCGAGCGGGAGCGGGAAGGGCATGGAGGGGACGCCGTGCTGCGCGGCGTGGAAGCCCTGCATCATGCCCAGTGCGGTCCATTCTTCCAGCTCGACGGTGCCGTCCTCGACCGCCTTCCGGAAACGGGGAGCGAGGCCGAAGACGTCGAGGCTGTTGAAGCAGAGCGCCATCTTGCGGACGGCGCCTGCCTCCAGCAGCAGCTCCAGACCGAGGCTCCCGCCCCAGGAGACGTAGTCCAGGTCCTTGACGCCGCGGGCAATGACGGCCCGGATCAGCGCGATCGGGAGGCGAGAGAAGTGGAACCCGCCGATGGCAAGGCGATCGCCGTCCCGGACGTGGGCCGCGAGATCGTCGAGGGAGACGATGCGCGGCTGCTGGGCCGGGACGCCGACGACGGCGCTGCCGCTTGTCGCGCTCACCCCAACACGACTCCTTGCTCGCGCAGCTCCTTGATCTCTTCGTCGCTGTAGCCCGCGAACTCCCGCAGCAGCTCGGCCGTGTGCTGGCCCGCCAGTGGCGCGGGGCGCCGGATCTCTCCCGGCGTTTCGCTGAACTTGACCGGGATGCCGATGCCGCGGACCTTGCCCGCCTTGGGATGCTCCCACTCGACGATCATCTCGTTCTCCGCGACCTGCGGATCCTTCTCGACGTCCGCGAAGGTGTTGACCGGCGCGCACCAGATATCCTCGGCCAGCAGGATGTCGAGCCATTCCTGCGTGGTCTTGTTGATGAACGCCTTTTGGAAGTCGGCGCGGATCTCGTCGCGTCCTTCCATGACCTGTGAGGCGGTGCAGTCCTCGTAGCCGGGCACGCCGACGAGCTGCGCCAGCTTGTTGATCGGGTTCATCGCGATGGCGATGTAGCCGTCCTTGGTCTTGTAGAACCCGTACGGCGCGCCGAGATACGGGCCGGGGATGCCGCTGCGGCTGCGCTTCGGCAGTCCGCCGCCGTTGAGATAGACGCCGAACTCCTGGATGTGCAGGTTCATGATGGAGTTGAGGAGGTTGACGTCGACGCGCTGCCCTTTGCCGGTCCGCTCGCGCGCATAGAGGGCGGCGAGGATGCCATAGACGATGTGGAAGCCGGCGGTGAAGTCGGCTAGACCAACGGCGACGCCCTGCGGGGGATCGTCCTCGTTGCCGTTGAGGTACCCGACGCCAGCGACGGCTTGGACGAGCAGGTCTTGTCCCGGCCGCTTGACGTACGGCCCGGTTTGGCCCCACCCCGCGCTGGCGCAGTAGATCAGGCGCGGGAACTGCTTGGATAGCTCCTCGTACCCGAGACCGAGCCGCTCCATGACGCCGGGCCGGAAGTTCTCGACGACGACATCCGACTTGGCGATCAGGCGCAGCGCGACTTCTTTGCCGCGCGGGTGCTTGAGATCGAGGCAGATGCTTCGCTTATTGCGATTGAATGAGAGGAAGGAGACGCCTTCGCCTTCTAGAAAGAGATTGGCCATGCTCCAGTGGCGCATCCAGTCGCCCTTGGGCGGCTCGATCTTGATGATCTCCGCGCCCAGGTCGCCGAGCATCTGGGTAGCGAAGGGCCCCTGCGCCAGCTGGGTGAAGTCCGCGATTACGAGTCCTTCGAGTGGTCCGGACATGTAGGTGCTCCTCATACAGAGTGCTGAGTGCTGGGTGCTGAGTGCCAAGTGGAGGACGGGGCTGAGCGGGTTGGGTGCTGAGAGTGGCGAGAAGTTTGGGTGGCGCGGCGTTGGACGGCGGCGCGGAGGCCGCCGATGACGCGGCCGGTTTCGGTTGCCTGACCGTGAAGCCGCTGGAAGGTGGCTTCGTCGAGGAAGCCGTAATCCCAGGCGGCGTACAGCAGCGAGCGGACCTCCGCGCACGATGCCTTCGCGACCGACAGGACGTGCTCGAACTCGGCAGAGCCGTCGCGTTCGAATCCTTCCGCGATGTTGGACATGGATGACACCGCCGCGCGCCGGAGCTGACGCGCGAGGTCGGCGTCCGACCACTGCCGCCGATCGCTCGTCACCGCGTGAATGGAGCTCACGAGTTCTCTCGCTTTCTGCCAAGCGATGAGATCCTCAAACCGGTCCGTCCCACTTGCCACCCCACTCCATCACTCAACACTCAGCACGTTCCTCTCAGCACTCAGCACTTGCTCCTCAGCACTCTCTATCCATTGAATAGCGGCGACAGTAGGCCGCCATCGACCCGGTAGCAGCCGCCCGTGCAGAACGAGGCTTCGTCGCTGGCGAGGAAGAGGACGAGGTTGGCCACCTCCTCCGGCCGGCCGACGCGGCCGATTGGGTGCATCTGGCCCCAGGCGCGGATCGCGCCTTCCGGATCGTCGCCGCCGAAGGTGTGGGCCGAGTGCTCCAGCATCGGCGTGCGGATGCTGCCCGGCGCGATGCAGTTGCAGCGGATGTTTTCGTGCGCGTGGTCGAGCGCGACCGTCGTCGTGAAGCTGACGACGCCGCCCTTCGAGGCCGAGTAGGCGGCGACGGTCTTCTGCGAGGCGAACGCCTGGACCGACGCGGTGTTGACGATGGCGCCGCCGCCGCGCTTCCGCATCTCCGGGATCGCGTACTTGCAGGTCAGGAACGTGCCCTTGAGGTTGACGTCGAGCTGGAAATCCCAGTCCTCTTCGGAGAGCTCCTCGACGGTGCCGTACCGCGCCACGCCGGCGTTGTTGTAGAGCACGTCAACGCCGCCAAAGGTGCGAACGGCGGTGTCGATCAGGTTCTTGACGTCGGCGGCATTGCGAACGTCGCACTTGACGGCGACAGCCTTTCCGCCGGCTTCCTTGATCTGGCGAACCGTCTCGTTGGCATCCTCTTCGCTAACATCGCCGATGACGACGGAGCCGCCCTCCCGGGCGAAGGCGAGCGCGGCCACGCGCCCGATGCCCTTGCCGGCGCCGGTGATGACGATCACTTTGTTGACGAACCGTTGGTTGCGGTCGATGCGATCGGTCATGTGCCTCTCCTCGTTGAGTTACTTGCCTCCAAGCCCGCTCCCTCGCACCTTGGGGAGGGGACGCCTAGCCAAACTCCCTTGCCCCGGCGCGACCGGGGCGAATCGACTCACGACGCCGCGATGCGCGGGTAGTGCAGCGGCTGGCCGGCGACCGGCATCCGGCCCTTGGCCAAGTGCCAGCGGGAGAGGCTGCCGACGACGAGCGTCTGCCGATCCTCCCCGCAGAAAGCGATGTTCGTCGGCGTCGCGAACGTCACGCTTTGCCAATCGCTCGCGAGGACGGCCAATTCACCCTCTGGCGTGAGCCGGTAGATGATGTCCGGCGTGTAGCAGCAGATGTAGAGATTGTGCTGGACATCGAAGGCCAGGCCGTCCGGCACGTGATACGGCAACTCGACGACCGTCTCGATCTCGCCGAGCGTGCCGTCCGGTTTGATCGCGCAGCGGACGACGCCGGGCAGCTGGGAGACGACGACATAGAGCCACGAGCCATTCGGATGTAACGCCATGCCGTTAGGGAAGGCCGAGAGCTCGTCGGTCAGCAGCACCGTCTCGCCGCCGGGTCTGACCAGGAAGAGGCAGCCGTCGTTGCCATTCCAGGAGCCCGAATCGGAGACGTAGAGGTTGCCCTTGGCGTCGAAGACTGGGTAGTTGGGCGTGACCATCTTCCGGTTCGGCGCGCCGTCGGAGTAGACGGACGTCTCGCCGCTCGGGGTCACGCGGATGACGGCGTGCCTGGCCAGGTCGCAGGCGTAGACGTTGTAGTCGGCGTCGAGGCAAAGGCCGAGGGCGAAACCGCCGGTTGTGCCCAGTTGCGTGACGGAGCCGGTAGCAAGATCGACGCGATAAACCTGACCGGCCTCGCCGCTCGCGTAGAGCTCGCCCCGCGGTCCGCAGGCAACAGCCTCCGGGTGGTCGAGACCTTCGACGAACGCCGTGAACTCGGTGATGTCCATCAGGGTTTCGGCCGGGTGGCCCTGCATGATGTTCCAGATCCCGCTGGTCGATCGCGCGGCTGCGGTCTCCTTCATTCCTCCTCCTCGTTGGTCGCGCCGGCGCGCCTGGCGGCGCCGCTACGCCTTGGTCACGACCGTGCCGTCCTTTTCGATGCGCTCGATGCCCTTGGCCGACTCATAGAAGACGACGCGCAGCTCGGCTTCGGCCGATTCGCCGGGCGCGAGGGTGCGGTGCGTGCCGGTCTTCTCCATCGCGGCGACGAGACCCTGGCCGGGGATGGTGGTGCCCGGCTCGATTGCCATAACGTAGACGCCCTTGTACCAGGGGAAGCCGGGTGAGGCGTTCATTTCCTGCCAGAACCAGGCGTGGGGAAACGCGGACACCGGCCAAACGAGTCCGACGCCGAACCCTAACTCGGTGTTCGTGATTCCGTACCAGGCGGTGTCGCCCTCGTAATCGGCGAAGTAGGCGAGGAGCGCCCGCGTCTCGTCCGGTCCCGGCACGCGGGAGAGATCGGTGGTGGCGCCGTCGCGCTCGGCCATCGGCCAGGCGTAGCGGGCGCCGGGGGTGACCGGGTTGCCGGGCGGCTCGTAAAGGTCGTCGGCGATCAGTGTCCGCGCGTTGGTGTCGATACGGCAGGCGCCGGAGAGGAAGGGGGCGCCGAAGGCCGGATGGTGGCCCCACATGTAGTCCATCGGCTCACCGGCCTCGTTGATGATCCGCTCCCGGAGCGTGAGGACTGGCGCGCCTTTCGTGACGCGCATCGTGCGCTCGATCCGGAACGGGCTGCGGGCGAGCCGGGTGTGGAACCGGACCTCAGCGGCGGCGTCGTCCTCCTGGACGACCTCGACTTCCCAGGCGATGACCGAGGCTTCGCCGTGGAAATTGAGCTCGACGCCTTTGTAGACGCACGGGCCGCCGCCGCTCGGGAAGATCTCCTGCCAGCCGCCGCCGTAGGCTTCCAGCCAGGCGACCTGCGAGTTGGCGGCGGTCTCGACTCCCGCGCCTGGTCGCCGGAGTCCCCAAGGACTCTTCCAGAGGACATCGAGCCCTCGTGGCTTGTAGATCAGCTCGTAGATGTCCGCTCCCTTGTCGGGCAGCACCGTCGCGGCGATCAGGTCGCTCTCGATCGCGATGGCGCGGTTGCCGCGAGGGAGCATGACTTCCTTGACAGAACACGGGTGCCGTTCGGTCACGAAGCCATCCTTTCTTCGACGCGGCGCAGGGGCGCAGAGGCCCTTGCCTCCAGGCGGCACCCTGGTGGGCGTGGGCCAGCGGGGCGACGAGCGCGATCCCGATCTCGCCCGGCCGACGCCCCCTACGTCCAATCACGACTGCGCAGCACAAGCTGCTTTCGCATCCGGTGGTAATAGACCGCCATCAACATCAGCACGCCGGTCACGACGAGCTGCTGGGTCGTGTGCACGTTCATGAGTCGCAGCCCTTTGCCGGTCATGCCGAGGATCAGCACGCCGATCATGGCGCTGATGAGTCGCCCTTCGCCGCCAGCAAGGCTGACGCCGCCGAGGACGACCGAAGCGATCACGATGAGCTCGAATCCTTGGACGCCCGCGTCGAAGTAGCCGGTGCTCGTCTGCGAAGCGATCAATAGGCCCGAAAGCGCGGCAAGCGTGCCGGAGATGACGAAGAGCGTGAAGGTGATGCGCCGGACGGGGATGCCCGAGACGCGGGCGGCCTGCTTGTTGCCGCCGATCGCGTAGATGTTGCGTCCGAACTCGGTGCGGGTCAGCAGGATATAGGCGAGGGCGATGAGCACGATCGCGATGACGCCGGGGACGGGAAGCGGGCCGATATCGCCGTTCCAGAGTTTATTGAACGACTTGAAGCCGTTCTCGTCCGTGATCGGCGCTTTGTCGGTGTAGACGTAGACGAGGCCACGGATCGTGAACATCGAGCCGAGGGTCGTCATCAGGGAGTCCATCCCTTGGACGGTGACGAGGTACCCGTGGATGGCGCCGACGATCGGGCCGGTCAAGAGGCCGGCGATGATGCCGAGCCACATGTTGTCCGTCCGATTGAAGACGTCAACCGTCACGACACCGGTTAGGGCGAGCATCGCGCCGACCGAGAGATCGAGCTGCCCCGCGAGCAGGAGCAGGGTCATGCCGATGCCGGTGAGGAGGTGCGGCGAGGTGTCCCGCAGCAGGTCCGGGTAGATGCGCGGCTCGCGGGCGCTCGGCTCGAAGATGAGGAAGAAGCCGACGACCAGGGCGAAGAAGAGCACGAGGCTGAGATCTTCATAGCGGGCCGCCCGAGCGAGGCGCCGCTTCCAGCCCGGAACCGTATCGGAGAGGCGAACGTCTGCCCCTTGTGCTACCGCCATTCCAACGTCCTCGAAAGTGTCTGCATCGCTGAAGGTGAGACGAGCTTGGTGTCAATGCTCGGCTGGCGCGGGGCGGTGACCGGATTGCCTGTGACGGTGCCCCGGCCGTGGTGAATCACGCTCATCCCCGCGCTCCTGCCGCGCTTGCGGCGCCCTGGTGCGTGCTGGCCGCGGCGTGGTCGCCGTTCGTCGCGACGGCGGCTGCCGCGATGAGGCGCTCGTGCGTTGCCTCGGCGCGCGTGAACTCGGCGGTGATCCGGCCTTCACGCATCACGAGGATGCGGTCGGAGATGCCGAGGATTTCTGGCACCTCGGTCGACATGAAGAGGATGCCGAGCCCCCGATGGGCCATCGCGTCGATCAGCCGGTAGATTTCGGCCTTCGAGCCGACGTCAATGCCGCGCGTCGGCTCGCAGAGGATCAAGACTTTTAGGTCGAGCAGCATCCAGCGCGCCATCAGCACCTTCTGCTGATTGCCGCCGGAGAGGAACCGCACCGGCTGGCGCAGCGATGGCGTCTTGATCGCCAGACGCTTGACGTAGTCGGAGGCAGCTCGCGTCTCCTTGCGCGACCGGATCCAGCCGAAGTCGGCGAACCGGCTGAGTGAGGCGAGCGTCATGTTCGTCTTGACCGGCAGCGGGAGAACGAGACCGTCGTCCTTGCGGCTCTCCGTCAGCAGGCCGAGTCCTTTGCGGATGGCATCGGCCGGGGAGCCGGGGGAAATCTCGACGCCGTCGAGCTGGACGCTGCCAGAGGTGCGCTCGCTGGCGCCGAAGAGGACGCGGCCCATCGTGTTGATGCCGGCGCCCATCAAGCCGAAGACGCCGACGACCTCGCCCTCGTGGACCGTAAAGGAGACATCGTGGACGCCACTGCCGCTGACGTTGCGGACCTCGAGCAAGGGCCGGCCGATCTGCGGCGGTGTCTTCGGGAAGAACTCCGAGAGCTCGCGGCCGACCATCCAGGCCACGAGGTCGTGCGGCGTCGTCTCCTTGATCGCCTTCGTGACCACGCGCTTGCCGTCCCGGAAGACGGTAACCCGGTCGGCAATGCGATAGATCTCATCCAGCTTGTGCGAGACGTAGATGATGCCCACGCCGCGCTGGCGGAGTCGCTCGATCACGCCGAACAGGAACTCGACCTCAGCCGGGCTCAGCGCCGAGGTCGGCTCGTCCATGATGAGGATCTGCGCCTGGCGAGAGATGGCGCGGGCGATCTCGACGAGCTGTTGCTCGGCGACGCGAAGCTCGCCGACCGGCCGATCCGGGTCAATGTTGAGGCCGAGATGGCTCAGTACCTCGACCGTCTGCTGCCGCAGCGCCGGCCAGTCGACCAGGCCACGCGGCGTCTTGGGATAGCCACCGAGGAAGACGTTCTCGGCGACGGAGAGGCCCGGGACGAGGTCGAGCTCTTGATAGACGACCTTGATTCGGCGGGCGATCGAGTCGGCGGGAGAGCGGAAGTCCACTTCCTCACCGTCGACGCGCATCGTGCCACCGTCGCGCCGGTAGAGGCCCGCGATGATCTTGATCAGCGTGCTCTTGCCGGCGCCGTTCTCCCCGACGAGCGCGTGGACCTCTCCTGGAAGCAGGTCGAAGTCAACGTCATCGAGCGCGACGACGCCGGGGAAGACTTTCCGGATGCCGCGCATCTCGAGGAGGGGGCGAGCGCCGTTCGCTCCGAGCTCGGCGCGCGTCTGGGGGCTGGTGGCGTTGGTCGTGGTCTCCGCCATCATCAGGCCTCCTCGCGCGTCACGCGCCGGCGAAGCGCGTCAAGGAAGACGGCGATGACGATGACGATGCCGGGAACGGCCGTCTGCCAGTTGGTGTCCCATTTCAGGAGCGTGATGCCGTTGCTGATCGTGCCGAGCAGGATGGTGGCGAGGAGCGTGCCGATCAGCGTGCCTTTCCCGCCGGCGAGGCTGGCGCCGCCGAGTAGCACCGCGCCGATGACTTGCAGCTCGAAGCCAAAACCGGCGTTGTTCTGTCCAGAGTTCATGCGCGCGATCAGGATGAACGCGCTGAGGGCGGCCAGCATGCTCGTGATGACGAAGCACGCCGTCTTGACCAGGTTGACGGGGATGCCGGAGAGGGCCGCCGCTTTCGGGTTGCCGCCGACCGCGTAGATGTAGCGGCCGAAGGTGGTGCCGCGTAGGACGAGGAAGAAGATGATGAAGACCGCGGCCATGATGATGACTGGCCAAGGAATGCGGACCGGTTCATCAATGATGGCGCCGATGCCGATGGTCCGGAATGCGGGAATCTTGTGCTCGTTTTGCACCGCGGCGTCCGTGCTGGTGTAGGCCGCGCCGCGGACGATTGAAAACATCGCAAGAGTGACGACGAAGGAGCTGATGCCGAGTCCGAGCGTCAGCCCAGCGTTGATGAGCCCGACGATCGCTCCGACGAGCAGCGCCACGACCAGGCCGACGAAGAGATTCTCCGTGGCGTTGAGCGTCTGCATCGCCAGGACGCCGATGAAGGCCTGCATGGAGCCGACCGAGAGATCGACCTCACGGGCGATGATCAGCAGCGTCATGCCGATCGCCGTGATGGCGACCATCGAAATCTGGGTCAGGAGGGTGCCGATGTTGCGCTCGGTCCAGAAGACAGGGGACCGATTCGCGAGATAGAGGAAGAGAGCCACGATGCAGAGGAGGAGGATGCCCTCCTGCGCGGCGAACAGCCGTCGCGCCGCTCCAGCCAGCGGGTTGGCTCGCCGTCCTCCGATTTCGATCTCCGCCGTGGTCCTGACGGTCTCCGCGCTCACCTGAGTTGCCTCGATCTCTGCCGTCCTCACCCGGAGACGGGTCGCCCCATTGCCGGTCGTCCGGGGAGGTGATGCTGGTTCCGTCTAAGCGGGTGGGGCTCCCTGCCCCATATAGGGAGCGGGAGCCCCACCGAGCTTGCTGCTACTTCTCGCCCTCGACCGAGATCTGTGCGATCGCGTCGAAGTTGGCGGTGTACTCGCCATTCTCGAGCGTGTAGTACTCGGAGAGGTTCTCAGCGGTGACCGGCGTGGACGGCGCGACGACGTGCGGCGGCAGCTCGACACCGTTGAACGCCGCGACGGCCGCGTCGATCAGGAGCCGGCCCTGATACTCGGGGAACATCGCCGCCGAGACCTTGTACGGGCCGCCTTCCATCAGCGCGTCCTTGCAGGCCTTGCCCTCGCAGCCGAAGCCGACGACGAGGAGGTTGGAGGTGTCGCCACCGGCCGCCTCGAACGCCTGGAGACCGCCGAGCGCCGAGTCGTCGTTGATGCCGAAGATGACGTTGACATCCGGATTGGCCGTCAGCGCGTCGGACGCGACCTTGACCGCCTCATCCTTCAGGCCCTTGCCGTCGACCGACTGCGCCACGCGAGCGCCATCGCCGAGGACGGAGGTGATGCCGTCGATGAAGCCCTTGGAGCGGTTGACCGTCGTCTGCAGCGCCGGCAGCCCGATGTCGAGGATCACGGCCTGGCCGCCCAAGTTCTCCTGGACGTACTCGCCGGCCCAGACACCGACCTTGTAGCCAGCGGCATAGTCGTCAATCGAGACGAGGGTCGTGCAGCCGCCGGTCGGGGAGGACTCGCAGATGATCGGCTTGCCCGTCTCCTCGGCCAGCCGGGTGATCGTCGCCGCCGAGGGCTCCTCCTGAACCGGGGTGAAGTTCAGGACGTCGACGTTGCGGATCGCCTCCTCTGCCGCGGCGAGGGACGCCTGGAGGTCGAGGTTCGCGTCGACCTGCTCGAACTGAATGCCGTACTCCTCAGCGCGAACGGCCTCGCCCTTGGTCAGGTTCTGATACCACTCGTGGACGCCGTAGTTGGTGACGTGCGTGATCCGGGCCGGGATCGTCCAGCCCTCGGGCAGGTTCTGCGGATCCATCGAGCGGACCGTCTGGTCGCCCGGATGGGGAGTCGCTGCCGGCGTGGCGTCCTGCGCGAGGACGATCGCCGGAGTGAGCATCAGCATCGCCGTCAGGACGACGGCAAGCCGACCGATCCGGCCAAGGAGCGGATGTTCGGTGCTTCCCTTCACGGTTCCTCTCCTCTCCTCAAGTCGCTTGGCCACGGTGATCTGGGCATGGTAGCCGGTTCCGGCTGGCCTTGCGACGGTGAACGTGTACGCTTTGCGAGATCACATCGTCTGAAAGGCGCGTTCCGACGTCCTCGGCGGAGCCACCTCCTTTCCGGGGGAGCGTGTTGCCCCTACAGCCCCCGGAACACCGGGGTTCGCTTCTCCTTGAACGCCGCAATCCCCTCCTGCGCGTCGGCTGACGAGTAGAGGGTGGCGGTCATCCCCATCTCCAAGGTCAGCGCGGCGTCCAGGCTCGCGTTCAAACCGTCGTTCACCAGTTGCTTGGCCATGCGTACCGCGAGCGGCGCCCGCTCCAGCAACCGGTCCGCCAGCGCCTGGGCGGCGTCCATCAGCTCGTCGGCCGGGACCACGCGGTTGACGATGCCGAGCCGCTGTGCCTCTTCGGCGGTGATGAAGTCGCCGGTCATCAGCAGCTCTTTCGCCTTCATTGGGCCGACGATGCGCGGAAGCCGCTGCGTGCCGCCGCCGCCTGGCAGCAAGCCGAGCTTGCACTCTGGCAAGCCGAGCGTGGCCCCTTCGGCCGCGACCACCAGATCGCAGACGAGGACCAGCTCGAAACCGCCGCCGAGGGCATAGCCGTTGACGGCGGCGATCGTCGGCTTGCTCAGCCGCTCGATGCGCTCATAAGCGCGGCGGCCGAGGCGCTGGAAGTTCACATAATCCGTGAGGGAAATGCCGATGTACTCGTTGATGTCCGCACCGGCAACGAACGCCCGTCCGCGCCCGGTCAGGATGACGACGCCGACTTCCGGATCGCTCTCGAGCTCATCGCAGACGGCGACGAGATCGCGAAAGGTTTGGCTGTCGAGCGCGTTGAGCCGCTCCTCGCGAGTGAACGTCAAGACGGCCGTGCGTCCCCTGCGTTCGAGCGCGAAATTGGCGTACACCGTCGTGTCGCTCTCCTTCTTGCTAACGCTCTTCTCGACGGGCGAAGAAGCATGACCGCGTGGCCGGGATCGTAGCATGTAAACGTTTACAGTGTCGAGTGCCCAATCCCGGCCGTGAGGCTTATGGATAGAACACAGTTCCGCGCCACTGGTTGTAGCCGCCGGTGTCCGGCAGGTCGAGTCCGGCGATCGCGTTCCGGCCGCTGAAGGGGACCGCCACCCGGCTCCAGTTACCGCCGTCCTCCGTCGCCCAGACCGTGAAATGGAGATGGTCAAAGCCCATGTTTCCATCCTGTCCTGGGCCGGAGATGAAGCCGAGATATTGCCCCTGGCTGACTCGATCGCCCCAGCGGAGGCTCGGATCGACGGTCATATGGAACATTGCGACCGCGTACCCATCGCCCATGTCGATCGAGATGCCTCCGGACGCCCGCTCGGTCCAGCGGATCGTCCCGTTCACTGGCGAGTAGACCGGTTGGCCCGCGGTGTTGCCGTCGGTGCGAATGATGTCGAGCGAGTAGTGGTACTGGTAGGTGCTGCTGCCATTGTAATGGCTGGAGCCATTGTAACCCTGGCTGATCATCCACTCTCCGCCGGAGACGGGCCAGATGATGCGGGAGGATGACGAAGACCGGGAGCCGCTGGAGCCGCTCGAGCCGAAGGAGAGGAAGTCGCCGTGGGCCCAACCGGTCTCGCCGGCGTAGCGCACCGGGTAGAAGCCTTGCTCGGGATCGCCAAGGATCTCAACGTTGCCGCCACTGGGGATCACGAGGATGACGGCGTTGCCCGTTCCGGGACCGGCGCGCAGATTGAGGGCTGTCGTCGTGGCCGCTTGGCCGATCGCCTCCGCGCTGCTCAGCCAACTGCTGCCGCTGCTGCTGCCGCTGTCCCCGCCGTCCCGGATCTCGAGGTAGGCGCCGTAGGCCCAGCCGTTGACGCCGTCGTAGCGGACGTGCAGGAAGCCGTTCGACTCCTCGCCGAGCAGCTTGACGACGCCGCCATCTGGCATGACGAGGAGAACCGGGTCGGCGGTGCTCGGGCCGGAGCGCAGGTTGAGCGCCCCGTCGATCACTCTGGCGCGGCCGGTCGCGCTGGGCTTGACGAGGGGTGCGCCACCACCGCCGCCGAAGTCGAGGTAATCGCCGTAGGCCCAACCATCGGTGCCGCGGTAGCGGACGGGATAGAAGCCGTTGACGGGGCCGCCGGTGACCGTCACGCCGGCGCCGGGCGGCATGACGAGGAGGACTGAATCACCGGTGCTTGGACCGGAGCGGAGATTGAGGTCGGACGTCGTTACAGCGTCGCCGCCTCCGCCCCCGGACGTTCCGCCGAGGGAGAGGTAGTCAGCGATCATGTAACCGCGGAAGCCGCCGTACGCGACTTTCCACCAGAGCGAGCCGTCGCTCGCTTCGACGAGTTGGCCGACCACGGCGACCTCGGCGCCCTCGGGGACGAGGGTCAAGATCTCCGAGCCGAGGCCGGGACGGCGGCGAAGACGGACGGGATCGCCATTGGCATCACTGACGATCGCCGTGCCGCCGACGATGAGATTCGTTGCGGCTCGCGCCGTAGGGAATCGGTGGACTGCTAGAGCGGGAGCTAGCAGCGCCATGAGCCCGAGCAGCGAGACGACAACGGTCGTGCGGGCGACCCGTTGGGTCGTTGTCGAGGCCATTCCCTTCCCTCCCTTGGGGATACTGGTGCTGCAAGGACCGGGAGCCACCCGGCCGGGCATGATTCACGCGATGCTGGCTTTCTCAATCACCTCCTTGCTGTGCGTGCCTTGCCGCGCTGGCACGAGTAACAGAGGACGACAGTCCAGCCACTTCAGTCCCCTGACGCGCATATGCGGCTTGGCGCCTATGCTGGCGGCGCATTCTAGCAATGTCGTTCGCCGGTGTCTCCAGGTCAAGGGGAAAACGGGTTGCACCTGCCCTCAGAGCGTAGGGCCGAGTACACTGCGCGGCGGCGGCGCGCCGATGACTCGCGCGCCAGCCCCGACCGGCCAGCCGCATGATGTGAGTGAGGCCATAGCTGATGGCACAGCAACCGGAAATCCGGATTACCGACCTGACCCTCGATTTGGCGCCGAGCGAAGATCCTTCGCTGCCACTTCAGCCCGTCGTGACTGGGGCGCGCCTGCGACTCGATGAGGCGGCGCTGGTCAAGCTGGCGCAGGTAGCGATCGCGCAAGCGAAGGGGCGAGCGCCAGTCGATGTAGAGCTAGATTCGGCGCGATTCACCGATGGGGGGGCGGAGATCAACGCCGTCGTGAGCCGGGGACGGTTCATGCGGGCAGATGTCCGCGCGGTCGTCGGCGTGAGCGCTCAGAACGCGGAGCGGATCACGGTCGAGGTGCAGGACGTCAAGGCGCTGGGCATGCTCCCGCTCGATGCCTTCGTGACGCCGGTGCTGGAGAAGGCGTTCGCGATGGCGAGCGCGAAGCCCGGCATCGCCCGCGCATCGGGGAATGCCCGCGCGCTGCTCGTTGATCCGGCGGCGGTGCTGGCCGGGATGGGCGTGCCTATGCGCTTCGCCGCACCTGGTGTGTGGTCTATCCAGGTGGCGCCGGGCGGCTTGGAGGCGGAATTCTCGGCTGGCGCGCGCGAGTAAGCGCGACGCGGGCGTCTCTGGGATCAGGACGCTGCTAGGAGCGCCTCGGCTCCTGGCTCGTCAATGACGAGCGAGGTCACGAGCCCGCCGCGGAGGGCAGCGCGGACCGCGGCGGCGCGGCTCGGGCCGTTGGTGACGCCGATCACCTCGGGCCGGCGGCGGAGCGTGTCGAGCTCGATGCCGATGACGCGATCCCGGTACGAGGTGACGCACTCCCGACCAGCTTCATCGAAGAAGTGGCCGCAGATTTCCCCGACCGCGCCGGCCGCTCGCAGATGGGCGAAATCGGCTTCGCGCAAGACGCCCCGCTCCGCGAAGGCGGATTCTTCGAGAGCGCCGATGCCGACCATCGCCACGTCGAGCCGCTCGAAGAGACTCCAGATCAGCCGGTTGTGCTCGTGGCCGAGGAAGACATCGCGCGTCTCGCGGTCCTGGACAAAGGCGGGCGCGTTGAGGGTGTAGCACGTGCCCCCGAAGCGCGCGGCGAGGCGATGGCTCATGTCGAGCGCATCGATGTCGCTCACGGTCGGGCCGATGTTTCCCATCAACTGAACGGTGGTGACGCCGGGAGCCGGGGAGACCGGCTCTAGGCAGTGGATCAGCGCTGCCAGCGTGCGGCCGCCGGAGACGCCGATCATTCTCGCCTGCGTAATCCATGTCGCGACGGCCGGCGCGGCGAAATAGCCGACCGCTCGGCGCACGGCTTCCGGTGTGCTCCCGAGCGCGCGGACGACCAGGGCGCGCCGCAGGGGATAAGCGCGCAGGAGCTGCTTCTCGAGCTCGCGGGCGCGAAGGTCGTCTTCCTCGATCGAGATGCGAACGATGCCGCGCTGGCGGGCCTCGGCGAGCATGCGAGAGACGGTCGAGCGGGAGACGTCGAGGATCGCGGCGATCTCCTGCTGGCTGAGGCCGTCGATGTAGTAGAGACGGGCGGCGGCGGTCAGCAGCCGCCGCGAGCGATCCGGACCGATCGCCGTCTGAGCGCCGCTCGATACGTCCCTCATGGATGCACGTTTGTTCACGCTCGAATGTTCCTAGGACACTCGCCGGACGTACGATAGTGTTCTGCCGCCGTCGCGTCAACAGGTTGAATTGGCTGATTGGTACGCGTCCGTACCAGATCGGCGCACCTCGGATTTGTATTGACAGTGCCCAGACCGGCCGGTAAGATGCGGCCAGGTTGCACAATTGACGATGCACATTTGTGCAATGTAGCTCCGGAAGTGGCGGCGCGCCACGAGGTTGTGACAGGCGGAAGGAGGGATGGATGGATGAATACCAGGGACTCTCTGTCTCGTCGAACCTCTCGTCGGACGATCCTCAAGGGAATGGCAGCTGGGGCGGCTGCCGGCGCGGCGACGCGTATCCACGCGCCCGCGATCATCGCCAAGCAATCGACTTGGGATCTCGCGAAGGCGGCCGAGCCCTATCGGGGCGTTGAGATCAATGCCTTCTTCCTCGAGCGCCCTGGCTACGTGGCGGCCGTTCAGATGATTCCGGAGTTCGAGGAGATCACCGGGATCAAGGTCAACCACGACACGACGCCGTACGAGAACGCGCATGAGAAGCAGGTGATTGACTTCACCGGCGGCACGGCGCAGTACGACATCGTTCTCGTGGACGTCGTCTGGATCGGTGAGTTCGCGGCGTCGGGCTGGATCGTCCCGATGGACAAGTTCTTCAACAATCCCGAGCTTGCCGACCCGGACCTGAATCTCGAGGGCTTCTTCCCGATTCTGCTCGAGTCGTTCGGCACCTGGGACAACGTGATTTACGGCCTGCCGTTCGACAACTACTCGGGCCTGATGTTCTACAACAAGCGGATGCTCGCCGACGCGGGTTTCGAGGCCCCGCCGTCCAGCTGGCAAGAGCTCTTCGAGGTCTACGGGCCCGCGTTGACCAAGGATGGCAAGTATGCCTTCGCGCTGCAGTCGCGCCGCGGTGAGACGCAGTCCTGCGACTCCTTCATGCGGATGGTTTGGGCGTTCGGCGGCTCGCTCCTCAATCCGGAGACCTTCGAGCCGAATCTCTCCTCGCCGGAGTCCTTGGCTGGCCTGCAGTTCCGCCAGGATCTGATGCAGTACATGCCGCCGGACATCGTCGAGTGGGACCACGACGAGACGGTGCAAGGCCTGGCGCAGGGCAACGTGGCGATTATCACCGAGTGGAGCGCGAACTGGACGACGATCACCGACCCGAGCAAGTCGACGATCGTGGAGGACGCGGCGGTGGCGATCGAGCCGGCCGGCGCGGACGGGCAGCCGCATCCGGCGCTCGGTGGATTCTCGCTGGCCGTCAACTCGGCGAGCCCGGAGGAGAAGCAGGCGGCGGCCTACCTCTTCATCCAGTGGGTGACGTCGGAGGCGAAGGCCAAGGACTATGTCATCAACGGCGGCGTCTCCGGCCGGCAGAGCGTCTACCAGGATCCGGAGATCCGCGAGCGGTACCCGTACGCGGACGCGCTGGTCGAGTCCTGGAGCAAGTACGGCAACCCGATCTTCCGCCCGCGGTTCCCGGAGTGGCCGCAGATTTCCGAGCTGATCGCGGAAACGGGCTCCGAGATGATGCTCGGCTCGATCTCCGTCGAGGATGGCGCTAAGCAGCTTGACGACCAGATCCGCGAGATCCTGAAGGACTACATCGAGGGCAACAAGCCTCGGTTGCAGTAGTGGCGATGGCATCTGACCGCGCAAACGCAACGAATGCGCCGGCGGCGGATGCCGCGTACCATGACCTGGCCAGGCGCGCGCTGGCGGAGCTTGGCGCGGCGCTGGAGGCAGTCCCGGCCGACGCGGCGACGCGGATGATCGACGAGATCGTCCGCGCTCGCCGGATCGCATGCTATGGCGTCGGCCGGGAAGGCCTGATGATGCGCGCGCTGTGCATGCGCCTGGCGCATCTCGGTCTTGACGCGCATGTCGTCGGAGACATGACAGTCCCGCCGCTTGGCGAGGGGGACCTCCTGCTGGTCAGCGCGGGACCGGGCGGCTTCAGCACGGTGAATGCCCTGCTCGGCGTGGCGCGTGACGCGGGCGCGCGGACGATGGTGGTGACGGCGCAGCCGGGTGGCTCCGCCGCTCAGCTTGCCGATACCGTCATCCACCTGCCGGCCCAAACCATGGCCGACGACGTCGGGAGCGCGAGCCGGAACAGTGTCCTGCCGATGGGCAGTCTCTACGAGGCCGTGCAGCATCTCTTCTTCGATGTGCTGTCGGTGATGCTCCGGGACCGGCTGGGCCAGACGCCGGAGGAGATGCGGGCGCGGCATACGAACCTTGAATAGGCGCACGGCTGATTTCCGCAGGAATGGGAGGAGGTGGAGCGGTGGCTCGAAGCTCCGGCTTCGCGCTCCTCTCCTCCTTTGACTCGTGAGTAGGGACATGGATCGCATCGGAGCAGATCGTCCCGGCGGAGCGATCGCGGCTGGCTGGACGGACGAGATGCCGCGCCGCGCCACCCTGAGACGGCGGATCAATTGGACGGCCGTCTCGATGATCGCTCCCGCGGTGCTGGCGCTCCTCGCCATCGGGCTCTTTCCGCTGCTGTATGCCGTCAACGCCAGCTTCCGCTTGTATCAACTGACCAAGCCGTACCTGGGGCACCCGTGGGTTGGCTTGGACAACTACCGTGCCGCGCTGCAAGACGATCTCTTTTGGGCGTCGCTGCGGCGAACCGCCGTGTTCTTGGTCGCCACGCTGCCGGTGCAGGTCGTGCTGGGGGTAGCGGTCGCGCTGCTGCTGCACTCGACGCGCTGGCGGAAACTGTCGGCGGTGACGCGGGTGCTGCTGGTGCTTCCCATCGCGACGACGCCGACGGTCGTCGGACTCATCGGCCGGCTGACGTATAACCGCGACTTCGGCGTGGTCAACTGGGCGCTCGGTCAGATCGGGCTCGGGCCGTTCTCCTGGCTCGGCCAACCCCGGCCGGCGTTCTTCGTGATCGCGTTGACGGACACCTGGCAGTGGACGCCGTTCGTGGCGCTCGTCGCGCTGGCCGGACTGACAGCGGTGCCGGAGGACATCGTCGAGGCGAGCCGGCTCGATACCGGCAGCGGCTGGGAGATCTTCCGCCACGTGCAGCTGCCGTTCCTCTGGCCGGGCATCACCGCGATTCTGATCATCCGCACGGCGGATATGTTCAAGCTCTTCGACATGGTCTTTATCATGACGCGCGGCGGGCCGGGCGTGTCCACCGAGCTGGTGAGCCTGTATTTGCAGCGGCTCGGGTTCCGCATCTTCGACCTCGGCGTGGCGTCGGCACAAGCCATCTTGCTGCTCGTGCTCTGCATCGCGCTGTCGCGCTTCTATCTGCGCGTCTTCTATCGGGAGATCGAGGCATGAGCCAAATCAGCAATCTTGCCGAATTCCCCGCCTGGACGCCGCGACGGCGACGGATGACCGTGCCGGACATCCTGCAGCTCGCCGCGTTCGCGGTCTTGATCGGATTTCTGATCTTCCCGATCTATTGGATGATCTCGACGTCGCTGAAGACGACGAATCAGACGTTCGCGGTGCCGCCGGTCTTCTTCTTCAAGCCGACGCTGGAGCACTACCGCGCCCTGTTCGAGGCGGGGGACGTGCCGCGCAGTCTTGTCAACAGCCTGGTGGTCGCCTCTGGCTCGACGGCGCTGGCGTTGGTGCTCGGCACGCCGGCCGCGTACGCGCTCGCGCGGTACAAGTTCCGTGGCCGGTCCGACCTGTGGTTCTGGATCATCTCGAACCGGTTCATCTCGCCCATCGTCGTCGCGTTGCCGTTCTTCCTGATCGCGCGGGACTTGGGGCTGCTCAATACGCGGCTCGCCCTGATCTTGGTCTATCTGACGTTCAACGTCCCGCTCGTCATTTGGCTGTGCGCCGACCAGTTCCGGCTGGTGCCGAAAGAGGTGGACGACGCGGCGCTAGTCGACGGGGCGAATCAATGGCAGGCGTTCCTGCGGATCAGTCTGCCGCTGGCGGCGCCCGGCGTCGTGGTGTCGGCGATCCTGTGCTTCATCTTTAGCTGGAACGAGTTCCTCTTCGCGTTGACGCTGACGCGCAGCGGCGACGCGCGCACCGCGCCCGTCGAGGCGAACAACTTCCTGACTGGCATGGGGACGCGGTGGGGAGAGATGATGGCGACAGGCACGCTGATCGTGTTGCCGGTCGTGCTCTTCGCGGCGATCGTCTCGCGCTATCTGGTGCGCGGGTTGACAATGGGAGCGGTCAAGTAAGCGGGTGGCGCTCGGTTCGAGTGGCGAATCGGGGCGCGGCCCTAATGCGAGGTGTGACGAGATGGAATCGACAATGCTCGCGGTCGTCTGCCACGGCCCAAAGGATTACCGGGTGGAGGAGGTGCCGGTCCCGCAGCCAGGGCCGGGCGAGATCCTGATCGAGGTGGGCGCGGCCGGCATCTGCGCGTCGGACATGAAGTGCTTCCTCGGCGCTCCCTTGTTCTGGGGACGGGACGGCAAGCCTGGCTACGTCGAGGGGCCGTGCATCGCCGGCCATGAGTACGCCGGTCGGGTGGTCGCGCTCGGAGAGGGCGCGGAGGAGCGGCATGGCGTCAAGATCGGTGACCGGGTGGTTGCCGAGCAGATCGTGCCGTGCGGCACGTGCCGGTATTGCCGCGATGGCTACTACTGGATGTGCCAGCCGCACCACATTTTCGGGTTCAAGCGGTATCTGAACGGCGGCATGGCGAAATACAACCTCTTCCCGGCCAAGGCACGGGTGCATCACGTGCCGGAGAGCCTTTCGGACGGGGAGGCGGCGTACATCGAGCCGCTCGCTTGCGCCTGGCACGCCGTCGAGCGGGGCGAGATCAAGCCCGGCGATACCGTCGCGATCGGCGGCGTGGGGAACATCGGGCTCTGCATGCTCCAGGTGGCGAAGCTCTACAATCCTGGGTGCTTGATCGCCCTCGACACGAAGCAGTACCGGTTGGATCTCGCGAAGCAGTTCGGCGCGGATGTCGCGATCGACGTGACGAAGGGCGACGCGGTGCAGCAGGTGCTCGATCTAACCGAGGGCTACGGCTGCGATGTCTACATCGAGGCGAGCGGGAGCCCGGCCGGCGTCGTGCAGGGGCTGCAGATGATCCGGAAGCTGGGCACGTTCGTCGAGTTCAGCGTCTTCGGCGAGCAGACGACGGTGGACTGGACGATCATCGGTGACACCAAGGAGCTGAACATCCACGGCAGTCACCTCGGCCCGTATTGCTACCCGAAGGCGATCAAGGCGCTGGCGGAGGGCAAGGTCAATGTGAAGCCGCTGCTGGCCGATTCCTATCCCATCAGCCGATTCCCGGAGGCGATGGAGGCGGCGCTGAGCGGCGGCGTGCTCAAGACGCTCGTCGTGCCGGAGTAATTTGCGGGGAGGAGCGAGCGGATGGGTGGTGCGGCCAAGAGTGGGCAGGCTGGCCGGCCGTTGAAGGTTGGCGTCTGGCTCCCGACCATCGAGCGGACGATGGCCGGAGAGACACCGCGCTGGACGGACATCCAAACGCTGGCACGAGTCGCCGAGGATGTCGGGTTCGACTCGCTCTGGATGTCGGACCATCTGATCTACCGGCTGCCGGGCCGGGAAGATCAGCCGGTGGGCATTTGGGAGTGCTGGTCGCTCTTGGCCGCCTTGGCCGCTACCACGCAACGCGTGCAGCTCGGCCCGTTCGTGAGCTGCATTCCGTTCCGCAATCCGGCGCTGCTGGCCAAGATGGCCGAGACGGTTGACGAGATCAGCGGCGGCCGCCTGATCCTCGGGCTAGGGGCGGGTTGGCACGAGCCGGAGTTCCGCAACTTCGGCTACCCGTTCGACCACCGCGCGGCCCGGTTCCAGGAAGCGTTCACGATCATCCACGGTCTGCTGACGACCGGGAAGGTGGATTACGAAGGCCGGTATTACCAGGTGCGGGAGTGCGAGCTGCGGCCGCGCGGTCCCCGGCCGAACGGCGTGCCGATCATGATCGGCAGCAACGGTCCACGTGTACTCCGTATGACGGTCCCCTACGTGGCGGCATGGAACAGCGACTGGACGACGCACCCGAGCGAGATTCCGCCGCTGATGGAGCGCGTGGACGCTGCTTGCCGTGATGTCGGCCGCGATCCGGCGGAGATCGAGCGGACGGCCGCCGTGCAGATTGATCTGCCGATCCGCGACCCGGCCCGGAGTGGCCGCGCGGTCATGTCCGGGGCGACGGCGCCGGGCGTAAATCCGGTGCAGCCCGCCACCGGCGACGCCGACGAGCTGGCCGAGTTGCTGCGGGGGTACGCGGCGGTCGGGATCAGCCACGTCCAGCTTTGGCTCGAGCCCGCGACGACGGCTGGCTTCGAGTGGTTCGCCAGCGTTCTCGAGCGCCTGGACCGGTCCGGGTAGACGGCAGCCACTCGACCGACTGGGGCGGGCCAGGCGCTCGCGCGTCACTCGCGGGGCGTCGTCCCGGTTTCTAGCCAGCCCGCCTTGGCCCGCGCCGCCCACCGGCCGCAGTCGTAGCTGACCTGAACGGGCACGCCGAAACACGCCGAGACGAGCTCGCTGGTCAGGACCTCGGTGGCCGGGCCTGTGGCGATCGCCTCGCCCTGACGCAAGAGTAGGGCGTGGCTGGTCGTAGGGGGCAATTCCTCCAGGTGATGCGAAACCAGCACCGTCGTCAGGTCCGGCTTGGCGGCCGCCAGGCTCGCCAGCGCGGCGAGCAGCGCCTCTCGCGCAGGCAGATCGAGACCGGTGGCCGGCTCGTCGAGCAGGAGGAGCGGCGGATCGGGCATCAGCGCGCGAGCGATCAATACCCGCTGCCGCTCGCCTTGCGAGCAGGTCGTGATCTGCCGGCTGGCGAGGTGGTCGCAGCCGAGGATGGTCAGCAGCTCCCGCGCTCGCTCCCGCTCCGCGTCGCTGATGCGATCCGGGAGCGGCCAGACGGTGCCCGTGGCGCCGGTCAGGACCACGTCCTCGACCGTGAGCCAGTCGAGCAGCTTGTGCGTCGGGTTGATGACGCCGATTTGCTCGCGCAAATCCCAGAGATTGGATTGACCCAGCCGGTGCCCGAGGACGGTGACCGCGCCGGCGCTCGGATGGCGGCCGGCTCTGGCCAGGGAGAGAAGGGTGCTCTTCCCGGAGCCGTTCGGCCCGAGCAGCGCCCAGTGCTCGCCAGCCCGCGCGGTCCAGGTAATGCCGCGCAGGATCGGTGTCCCATCTTCGACCCAGACCTGCACGTCCTCAAAACAGAGCACTGGCGGTCGTCCGTCTTGCGTTACTGTGTCGCCGTCCATCCCGTCCTTTCCATCCGCTCGATGTTGCAGCCGTTACTGCTCGCCGGTACGCCCGGTCGCGGCACGGTGTATAGAATCGCATGAGCGACGGAAATCTTCGCGAGGGGTCATGCCGTGGGTGTCACTATCGAGGACGTAGCCAGGGAAGCGGGAGTGTCGATCGCGACGGTGTCGCGGTTCATCAACGGACAAACCGTGGCGATCGCGCCCGCAACGCGCGAGCGGCTGCAACGCGCCGTCGATCGGCTCGGCTACGTCCCGAACGCCGCGGCACGGACGCTGAAGACCGGCCGCACGCGCCTGATCGGCGTCGCGCTGGCGGACATCGCGCACATGTATTGGAGCGCGATGCTCTCCGGCATCGAGGAGGGGTGCGCCCGACTCGGCTATAGCGTCGTCATCGGGAGCGCGAGCAATCGCTCCGCCGTTCAAAGCGAGCAGGTGGCGCTCTTCGTCCGGCAGAAAGTGGATGGCCTCTTGCTCAATCCGACCGAGATCGACGAGGCCACCGTCTCGCGCTGGGCAGCGTTGCGATGCCCGATTGTCATGCTCGATCGGACGGTGCCCGGCCTGCCATTTCCGCTCGTCGCGGTGGATAACGCTTACGGCGCGCGGCTCGCGGTCGAGTATCTGCTCTCGCTTGGCCACCGTCGGATCGCCTTTATCACCTGGCCAGTGGCGAATTTCAGCAACCGGCAGGAGCGCCTGGATGGCTACCGGGAGGCGCTTACCGAGGCCGGGTTGCCGGTGGATCCCGCGCTCATCCGCGTCGCTGAGGAGTCGTGGGATGACGGAGTCCGCCAGACCGTCGCGCTCTTCAGCCAGCCGAACAGGCCGACTGCCGTCTTCTCGGCAAACATGGAGCTGAATCTGCAGGTCTTGGCGGGCCTCAAGCAGCTTGGCCTGCGCATTCCAGACGATGTCTCCGTCGTCGGATTCGACGACTCGCCGTGGGACCCGCTGCTCGATCCGCCGTTGACGACGATCGCGACGCCGCCTCGACGCCTGGGGATGCTGGCGGCGCTACGCCTGTGTCGCGCCGCCGAGCGGGGCGACCATCTCTCGCAACGGGAGAGCCGGCTCAAGCCGCACCTGATCGTCCGGCGCTCAGCCGCGCCTGCACCGCACTCGGAGAGCTAACGCCGGCCCGGACGCGGGCGGGCGGTACAATGGCAGCGGAGGTCCTGCCGCGCCATGCATCGCCCGCGTCAAATGGATGTTGCACTCGAAACCGGCCCTGGTGAGGGGCGGCGCGCGAGTCCGGCGCCGGTCAACGCGCTGGCCGAGCGCGTGCTCGAAAACGTCGGCCGCGTCATCGTGGGCAAGCGCGATGTCGCGGAACTCCTGCTTGTCGCGCTGCTTTGCGAGGGGCATGTCCTGATCGAGGATGTGCCCGGCGTGGGGAAGACGACGCTCGCCCGCGCCGTTGCTCGCTCGATCGGTGGCTCGTTCCGACGCATCCAGTTCACGCCGGACCTCCTGCCGACGGATATCAGTGGGTTGACGTACTTCGACCAGCGGGCGAGCGAGTTTCGGTTCCGTCCCGGTCCGCTCTTCGCCAACGTTGTCCTAGCGGACGAGATCAACCGCGCCACGCCTCGCACACAGTCGGCGCTGCTGGAGGCGATGGAGGAGCGGACGGTGACCGTCGAGGGCGAGACGATGCCGTTGCCACGGCCGTTCCTCGTCCTTGCGACGGAAAATCCGATCGAGCTTGAGGGCACCTTCCCGTTGCCTGAGGCGCAGCTCGACCGCTTTCTTCTCCGGCTCGCCGTCGGCTATCCCTCTCATGAGGAGGAGGATGAGCTGCTGGCGCGGCAGGGCGAGGCGCCGGAGGTCGCCGATTTGCCCGCGGTCACGACACCCGACGAGGTTCTGGCCGCGGCGGAGGCGGCGCGCGCCGTCTACGTCAGTCCGGAGATTCGCCACTATCTAACGACGATCGTCCGCGCGACGCGGACACACGAGGCCGTCGCGCTCGGCGGCAGCCCGCGGGCATCGCTCGCGCTCTTCCGCGCCGCGCAGGCATTCGCCGCGATCCGGGGGCGGGAAGCGGTCCTGCCGGACGACATCAAGGCGCTGGTCGAGCCGGTGCTCGGTCACCGCCTGATCCTCTCTCCGGAGGCGCGGCTGCGCGGCCGACAGGTGCCGGCGGTGCTGGCCGAAATCATCGCGGAGACGCCGGTCCCGGTCGAGGGAGACGCCGGTCTGCCGGCCGGCGCCGACGAGCGTGTGCCCCGCTGACGATGCGCGCGCGAGCAGCCGCCCCGAGCCAGCCAGAGCCCAGCGACGCCCAGGGGACGGAGCGGAGCCTCTTCTTCAGCCGGGTCTGGATCGGCGGGGCGGTCGTCGTCCTCCTCATCGGCCTGCTGGCGAGCCAGCCCGCGCTCAGCTTGCTCGCGCTCCTGGTCCTGGCGACCGCTGGACTCGCGGCTGGCTGGAACCGGCTGGCCCTCCGCCGGGTTGAGTATCGCCGCGAGCTCTTCGCCGATCGTGCCTTTCCGGACGATGTCGTCACGCTGACGATCACGGTCGTCAATCGCAAGGCGTTGCCGTTGCCGGGACTCTCGATCGAGGACGAGCTAGACGCCGCGCTTCAGCCGATCGACCGGGAGACGACGCTGAGCGGGACAAGCGGACGCCGCATTCTGCGCATCGTCACCAGCGTGCGGGCGCACGAGGCGGTCACCTGGCGCATCCCGCTGCGCTGCACGGCGCGGGGCGTGCACGCGATCGGTCCGGCGACGCTGCGGGCGGGCGACCCATTCGGCTTTTTCTCGACTCGCCGCACGGCGCCGGGAGAGACGAGCGTGCTCGTCTACCCACGAGTCTCTCCGCTGGCTGAGCTCGGCTTTCCGCCGCGCGCGCCGCTGGGCACGGCTCGACTGCCGCGCCAGCTTCTGACTGACCCGACGCGGGTGATCGGCGTCCGCGACTATCAACCGGACGATCCGTTCCGGCTCATCCATTGGAAGGCGACTGCCCGGCTTGGGACGCTCCAGGTGCGGATCACCGAGCCAGTCACGACTCGACAGCTAGCCATCTTCCTCAATCTCGATACCTTCGAGCGGTATTGGGAAGGGTTGGATGTCGCCACTGCCGAGTGGGCGATCGAAGTCGCCGCCGCGATTGCGAAGCATGCCATCGAGGAGCGCGACGCCGTCGGGATCTACGCCAACGGCATTGTTGCCGGCTCCGACCAGCCACTGCGGGTGCCGCCGAGCCGCAGCGCCACCCAACTCCAGAAGCTGATGGAGGGATTGGCCAGGATCTCGCCATACTCGACGGTCGCGTTCGCGCGGATCCTGGCGGCGGAGATGCCGCGGCTGCCGTGGGGAAGTACGATCGTCGTCGTGACGTCGCTGGTGCCGGAGAGTCTGATCGCGCAGCTATCCGCGCTGCTCGCCGCCGGTCACCAGGTGGTGCTGGTCACACTCGGGGAGCCCGACGTGCCGATGCTCCAAGGTCTGATCCTGCACCGTATCCCACTCGATGGCGCCGCTGCCAGTGACGTGGCCGTCGCGACGCAAGGAGCGGTATAACGCTGGTGGCGCCGCCGCGTGGCGCCATCGAGCAACGTGAGATGACCGTGCCCTCCACCGTACCCGCCACTCACTCCCCAGAACGATCCTCCCGCCTGCCGCGCGTGGATTGGCGCGGCGAGCTAGTGGTTGCCGCGCTGGCGACGGCTGAGTCGGCGGCGCTCTGGATGGTGCTCGATCTCGTCGCGCGGGCGGGCGATGCCCCCGGCGTCCCGGGTTGGGCGATCGGGTTGCTGGTGGTGGCGGCGGCGCTTCTGCCGCGCTGGCTCGAAGCGGCGGGGTTGTGGGACCGGGGATACGCGGCGGGGACCGTGCTGGCCATCGCCGTGACGACGCTCGTCGCGATCAAGGCTGCCTGCTTCCCGCAAATGTCTTGGCTCGACGCGGACTGGATGCGTGACACCTTCGCCGCCTTGGGTTGGCAACCGTCCAGCGCGGAGGTGTCAGTCTGGCTGATCGTCGTCGTGTCGGCGTACGCGTGGTGGCGTGGACGGACACGCGCCGAGCCGGGGCCGGAGACGGCGCTGACGATGTTGCGGGTCGGGACCGCCGTTGTGCTCGTCGGGGCGCTGGCGCATGCCGTCGCGGCCGGGAGGGCGACGACGCTCGGTGAGAGCGCCGCGGTGCTGGTTTTCTTCGCCAGCGCGCTCGGCGCACTTGCCGTAGCCCGACTTCGGCCGGACGGCACGCGCAGCGGCCAGGCATTGGGGCCGCGCTGGCTCGGCGCTCAACTTGTGCCGGTTATCGCGGTGATCATAGCGGCGGTCGGCGTCGCGGCGATCCTCTCGCCCGGAATCATTGATGCCGTGCTGTGGCTCCTCGCGCCGGCCGTTTGGGCGCTGTCCGTCATCTTCCGCCTGTTCGTCGTGGTGGTGGCGATCATCGCGTTCATCATTGTCTCACCGATCCTTTGGCTCCTCTCTCGGACCTCGTTCGAGCCGGGAGGGATTCGCTGGCGCAACTCTCTAGGCGATCCGGGGGCGTGGGTGCAGCAGACGGCGGAGCGCGCGGCCGAGCTACCGCCGGCGATTCGATACGTGGCGGCCGCGGCGATTCTGCTGATCCTCTTCAGTGGGGCGGCGCGGCTCGTACTGCGACGCCGGCGGCCGGCTCAGTCCGGGGCGGAGGAGGAGCGAGTCTCGGTCCGGGATGAGCGAGGTTTGGTCGCGCTCGCGCTCGATCTTCTACGGCGGGCTCGCCAGTCGCGGTCGAGCGTGGCCGATCCACTCGCCGGGCTGCGCGGCGATCCACGTTGGCGGTACACCGTCGCTATCCGCGAGGCCTACGCCGCGTTTCTGCGCTGGAGCCAGTCGCTGGGCGTTCCCCGACCGCCCGGCCGAACGCCGAGTGAGCATGCGGACCGCCTCGCCGAACGTCTCCAGCGAGAGGACGCGCGTTCGGCCCTCGACGCCCTGACCGCGGGCTATAACCGGGCGCGTTACGGCGCGGCGCCCGCTTCGGCGAAAGACGCCAACCAAGTGCTGTCCGCGTGGGCGCGGTTGCGGCAGGGAGAGTGAGAGATGGCTCCATCGCCGCCAGACGCGCCGCTCGGCCTGTATATCCACATTCCCTTCTGCGCGCACATCTGCCCGTATTGCGACTTCAACACCTACGCGGGGCAGGAGTCGCTCATCCCCCGGTATGTCGCTGCCGTGGAGCGCGATATCGAGCGGCAAGGAACGGAGCTAGGAGGGCGAGCGGCCGCGACCATCTTCTTCGGGGGCGGCACGCCGTCGCTGCTGCCGCCGGAAGCGATCACGCGGCTCGTGCGGGCGTGTCGCGCGGCGTTCGACCTGAGCCCAGACGCCGAGATCACGCTGGAAGCAAACCCGAACAGCCTGGATCAAGCTTACCTGGCTGGACTGCGAGAGGCGGGCGTCAACCGGCTGAGCATCGGCGTGCAGACGTTGCACCGGCGCGGGTTGCGCGTACTTGGCCGGATGCACGAGGCAGCCGACGCCGAAGCGGCATTCCGCGCGGCTCGGCAGGCGGGGTTCGACAATGTCAGCCTCGATCTCATCTTCGGCTGGCCGGGGCAGACGCTGGCCGGGTGGGAAGAGGATCTCGAGCGAGTCCTCGCCTGGGAGCCGGATCACCTCTCGCTCTACAGCCTGATCATCGAGCCTGGGACGCCGATGGCCGACGCGGTCTCACGCGGTATCCTGCATCCGGCGACCGACGACGAAGCGGCTGACATGTACGAGGCCGCGATCGCGATGCTAGAGCGGGCTGGTTGGGTGCACTACGAGGTTGCCAATTGGGCGCGGCGATCGCCGGCGGATGTGACTTCGGGATCGTTGCCGGAGCGAGCCTCCCGCCACAACGTCATCTACTGGCGGAACGGCGAGTACGCCGCGTTCGGCGCTGGCGCGCACGCGCGGATCGGCGACCGGCGGATGATGAGCCACCTCCTGCCTGCCAGGTACATCGAGGCGATCGAGACCGAGCAATCGCCCATCTCGAACGAAGAGCGCCTGACGCCGGAGATCGCGATGGGTGAGACGATGATGCTCGGTCTGCGCCTGCTATGTGAAGGCGTGGACGATTCCGCCTTTCGGGTACGGCACGGCGTCGGATTGTTAGAGCGGTTCGGCTCGACAATCGCCGAGCTAGAACGACTCGGCCTGCTGCAGCGCGAGGATGGGCGCGTACGGCTGACGCATCGTGGCCTGATGGTCGCGAACGATGTCTGCGCCCGGTTCCTCTAGTCGCCTGACTGGCAGGCCGATTCCGTCCCACCTCCCCTCAACGGACGCCCCTTCTTACGCTTCGGGAAATATTCGGTAGAATTTCCGTCACGTGGCGGGAAGCTTCGATCTACCATCGTCCTTGGCTTGTTCCCCTCAATCGGCTAGTTGCTATACGGCGCGTGGCGGCGATGCCACGTACGATGGGCGCGGAACAAGGCGAGTGTGAGAGCGCCAGGACGGCCCATGTGCGGGGAGCGAAGGACTGACCTGGGGCGCTTGCCGAGCGCGGCGTTGCCCTGCTGGCGGGCATGAAGCTGCCGCGCGGCACCTGTCGAAAACGCGGTCGTACATCGGGAATAGACGACAAGGGGCAGTGTCCGGAGGACCGCTCCTGGATGCTCCGCTGACCGCTTCGCTCGATTCGGGAAGGAGGCTGCCGATGAGCTTTAGCGCCGACGCCGTCCTTGCATCACAGACGTTCATCAGGCAGTTCAAAGGCCTGCCTCAGGACCACCGGTCGAGTATTTGGAAATGTCTCTGGGAGCTTCGCAAGAACCCGTTCCCCGATGGCCGGACTAAGGTCAAGTTGAAGCAGTGGAAGCATGACTTGTGGCGCGTTCGATGTGGCCCGTACCGCATCGTCTACCGGTTCGACGCCAATGGCGTGCACGTCATCGCGGTGGATCGCCGGAAGGATATCTATAAGTGGGACCTCGATTGCCTCGCGCAGCGCAGCGATTGGTGGGGGCTGCCGCTGTCGATAGCGATTGCTGGCGCGGAGCTCGAGCATGAAGACGACGAGGCGGCGTATGTGCCAGCCGGCGCCGTGCCTGGCGAGGACGGGGCACCGGAGACGCGGCATGACGAAGCTGTCGCGATCGACGATATCCTCCCGCGACGGTTGGATGAGGCGTTCCTGCGCCAGCTTGGCGTGCCGCAGCGAGACATCCCGATCCTCGCCGCGTGCCGGACGCTTGATGACCTGATCGACGCGAAGGTGCCAGAGCCGATCCGGCTACTAGTCTTCGACAATGTGGTGAAGCCGGACTATGACGACGTCGCTGATGGGCCGCGGCTCATCGCGCCGCTCGACGACCTGCGTCGCTACGCGGAGGGAGAGCTCGTCACGTTCCTGCTGAAGCTCGACAGCGAGCAGCAGCGATTCGTGGAGTGGCGGATCGGGACTGGGCCGGCGTTGCTCAAGGGCGGTCCGGGCACCGGCAAGACGGTGATTGCGCTCTACCGGACGCGGGAGGTGCTGCGGCAGCTGCGGGCGCGGGGGATCGAGCGGCCGCGCATCTTGGTGACGACCTACACCAATTCGCTCGTCAACGCCGCGCATGAGATGCTGCGGGCGCTCCTCCGGGAAGATGCCGATCTCGTCACGGTGCGCACAGTGGATAGCCTGGTCGCGGAGATTCTGAGAGGCGTCGGCGAGTCGGGGCGGAGCTCTGACGACGGCATCGTGCGCGACCAGGTAAACAAGGCGCTACAGCAGCTCGAGAATGGCTCCGCGGAGGACCGGATGCTTGCTCGGTCGATCGCGCACCTTCCTCTGGATTACCTCTGCGAGGAGATCGAGCGGGTCATCATCGGCCGTGAGCTGGATACGCTGGAGTCGTTCCTGGTGGAGGAGCGCCGGGGCCGGCGCGTGCGGCTCACGTCGCAACAGCGGCGGGCGATCTGGCGAGTCATGGAGGTTCGGCGAGAGCTGATGCGCCGCCGGAACCATGCGCCGACCTTCGCGGAGAACCGGCGCCGGGCGGCGGATCTGGTGCGGTCGGGACGAGGGCCCGAGGCGTACGACGCGGTGATCATTGACGAGGCGCAGGATTTGGATCCGGTCGCAATCCGGATGCTCGTCGCGCTTTGCAAGCCGTCGGGCGACTTGCTGATCACGGCGGATGGCAACCAATCCATCTATGGCGCCGGGTTCAGCTGGCGGCGAGTCCACGAGGATTTGCGATTCCGGGGCAAGACGGGCGTGCTGCGCAAGAATTACCGGTCCACGAAGGAGATCGTGGTGGCGGTCACGAGCTATTTGCGCGGCGCGGAAGCGGACAACGAGACGATCGCGGAGCTCAACGCGGTGCGGAGAGGACCGCACCCGGTGCTGCGGCGGCTGGGCCCCTCGGCGGCGGAGGCGGACGAGCTCGCGAGGTGGCTGCGGGAAGCGGCGAAACGCCAGCGAGTTGGGCTGGGTTGCCTGGCGGTGCTGGCGCCGACCAATCAGATCGGCCACGCGATCGCTCAGCAATTGTCTGACCGAGGCGTCACGGCGCGGTTCATGTCGAGCGACCAGGTGCAGCTCGAGAACGGCGAGGCGAAGGTGCTGACGTTCCACGCGGCTAAGGGGTTGGAGTTCCCGGTCGTCGCCGTGGCGGGGCTCTATCCGAATATTGGCTTCCTGGCCAGGCAGTCGGAGAACCCGGAGCACGAGGAAGAGAAGCTGCAGCTCAAGCGACGCGTGCTCTATGTGGCGATGGGCCGGGCGATGCGCGAGCTGTGCGTCTTCGCGCCGGCGAATTGCTCGTCGCCTCTCCTGCAAGGCTTCAACGAACAATACTGGCTGGTGCCCGAGGTGGCCGGGGAGAGATCCGCGGCGTAGGGGGCGCTCACGCGTTCTCGGTGACTGGGACCACGGGCGTGCTGGCCCTGGCGCGGAGCCGGGTCGCGCGGCGCTGGGCGAGCAGGAGAGCGGGCACGAGTAGAACCGCCAGCACAGTGCCCGCGTCGAGCGGCAGGCTTTCGCGCTGCGCGTAGAGCGGGCCGGCGACGACCGGCCCGAGGGCGAAGGCGAGCCCACCCGCCATTTCCCCAAGCGCAAACGCTCGCGCCCGGTGCGCGGCCGGGGCCAGATCCCCAAGCGCGGCGGCGAGCAGTGCCCAGGACGAGAAGAGCCCGCCGCGGAAGAGGAAGGCGACGATCACCAGGACGATTGCCCCGGTGGAGCGGAAGAGGACGAAGCCGACCGCCGTCAGGCCGACGACGATCGCGACCGCGATGAAGGGCGCACGCTCCAGCCGCGGCACGCGCGCCACCGCCAGGCCCATCGCGGCGGAGCCGATCGCGCCTGCCGAACTGAGCGACGCGATGGTCGCGGGAGCCATCCCGCGCACATCCTCCAGGAACACTGGCACGAACGAAGCGCCGAGGGAAAGGGCGAAGACGGCGCTCGGCAGAAATGTGAGGACCAGCCGCACGGCCGGGTCGCTGGCAGCGGCGCGGTAACTGGATGGCTTCTCGCCTTCCTTGGTAGGCGCGATCTTCGGCTCTTTGACCCGCGAGAAGAACAAGATCGAGATGATGGTGCAGACGGCGGCGAGGATGAACGCCGCCCGCATGCCCCAGAGGCTGACCAGCGCCCCAGAGATCAGCGGCGCGATGATGAGGGCGATCGAGGGGCCGACTGAGAAGACCAGCGCGAAGGAGCGCACGCGTTGCTCGCCGCCCAGACCGGCGACGAGGGATTGCGCCAGCGGGAAGACGATCTCCCCAACAGCGGTGGCGAGGACCATCACGATCAAGTGGGTCCAATGGGTGGCGAGGGCGGCGGTGACCAGTCCGGCCGCGGAGATCGAGCGACCGAGCAGGATCGCGCGGCGGTAGCCGAGACGTTCGGCGATGGTGGCTGATGGGATGAGAACGCCGAGGCGCAGGAAGCCGCTAGCGCCGACCAGCAGGCCAACGACGGCGACCGGCGCGCCCAGCCGCTCGATCCAGAGTGGCCAGATGCTCAAGTAGGAGCCGAACGTGGCCTCCAGGAACGTGACGGCCCAGAAGATCGTGGCGATCGGTTTCGGAATCCCAAGCCCAAGCCGCATGATACCCTCACCCGGCGGGAGTGTAGAGGAGTTGAGATTCCGGCGCGAGGGTGTCGAAACCTACGGTATGATGCGGCCGCAGGCATGAAGCGCTCGCAGTCGAGCGTGTGTTGGTAGTCGAATGAGCACACGGGGAGGAGCGATGTTTCGTCCGGACTTACTCGCTGGCAAAGTCGCGGTCGTAACCGGTGCGGGGACGGGAATCGGCGTTGGAATCGGTGAATGGCTGGCAAGGGCGGGCGCGGCGGTGGCCGCCGGCTACTACGCCAGCGGCTCCGGCGCCGATGCGCTCGCGGCCAGGATCCGAATGGGAGGAGGCCGGGCGTTCTCGCATCCTTGCGATGTGCGCGACCAGGCGAGTGTGGAGGCGTTCTTTGACCGGGTGATCGAGCAGTTCGGCCGCGTCGACTTCCTTATCAACAATTCCGGGATCACCGAGCCCAAGCCGCTGCTCGAAATGACGCAAGAGGATTGGGACCGGACGCTGAACATCAATCTGCGCGGCGCCTTCTTCTGCACGCAGCGCGCGGCCAAGGAGATGATCCGGCAGGGGAGCGGCGGGCGGATCATCAATCTCAGTTCGGTGCACGGGTTCTCCTCCATGCCGGACCACGCGCACTATGAGGCGAGCAAGGGTGGTATCAATCTCTTCACCAAGGCATGCGCCATCGAGCTGGCGCCGTACAACATCCAGGTCAATGCGATCGCGCCGGGAGCGATCGAGGTCGAACGCTATTTCCGGAACCCGAACTACAATCGCCGCAGCCTCGAGGTGACGATTCCGGCGGGCCGCGTGGGCAGTCCGGACGATATTGGCCCGCTGGCGGTGTTCCTCTGCTCCGAGGGCGCGAGCTACATCACGGGGCAGATCATCTGGGTTGACGGCGGACTCATCAGCTATATGGGACTCGGGCAGCCGGAGCCGAGGAAGATCGAGCAGCAGGGCTAAGGGAAGGCTAAGGGGCGAGCGGGAGGCGAGATCCAACGCTCGCCCCTTAGCCTTCGCTGCCCTCCGGAGGCGCGCATGCGAATCGCTATCGGCGAGTTTTCCCACGAGACGAATACGCTGTGCGCGGGCCTGACAGAGCTCGCGCACTTCAAGGCTCGGGAATGGTCGGAGGGCGAGGCTCTGCTGCAAGCGCACACGGGAGTGCGCGACCCGCTGGGCGGGATGATCGCGGCGGCCGAGCGGCTCGGCGTCGAAGTCGTGCCGACGCTGGCGACCTCGACCGAGCCGTCGGGAACGATCGCGCTGGCGACCTACCAGGCGATCCGGGACGCGCTCTTTGCCGCGATCCGCGCCGCCGGTCCGATCGATGCGCTCTGCCTCTCGCTCCATGGCGCTGGCACCGTCGAGGGGATGGATGACCTCGAAGGGACGCTGCTGACGGAGCTGCGGGAGGCGTTCGGGCGCGACCTACCAGTGGTCGTCACGCTCGATCTGCACGGGCATACGACGCCGGCGATGCTCGAGGGCGCCAATGCGCTCCTCTATTGCCACGAGTACCCGCATATCGACGGCTACGAGCGCGGTCTCGAGGCGCTGGAACTGGCGGTGAAGATCGTGCGCGGGGAGGCGCGGCCGGTGATGTGGTTGGAGCGGCTGCCGGTGATGATCCCACCCTCGACGACCCGGCATGGTCCGGCGCGGGCGGTGAACGAACGGTGCTTCGCCTGGGAAGCGCGGCCGGGGATGATCGATTGCGCCTTCGTCCATGGCTTCCCGCACACCGATGTGACCATCACTGGCGCCGCCGCGCTGGCGACCGCCGATGGCGATTTGGAGCTGGCGCGGGAGGCGGCGCGGGACGTGGCTTCGTTCATCTGGCAGACGCGCGAGCAGTTCCTCGATCGGCTCCCTGGCGCGGAGGAGGCGGTGCGCCTGGCGCTGGCGGAGGATCGAGAGCCGGTCATCATCGCGGAGGTGTCGGACAATCCCGGCGGCGGTTCTCCTGGCGACGGCACGCATCTCCTGCGGGCGCTGCTGGCGGCGAACGAGCCACGGACCTGCTTCGGCTTCATCTACGATCCAGAGACCGCGGCGCAGGCGCATGCCGCCGGAACGGGGAAGACGATCGAGGTCCGGCTGGGCGCTAAGACGGATCGCCTGCACGGGGAACCGATCGAGGCGACCGCCTACGTGAAGTGCCTGACCGACGGGCAGTTCCGCTACACGACCCCTATGGGCGCCGGGACGTTGGTCAATCTCGGCCCGATGGCTCGGCTGGTGATCGGGAACGTCGACGTGCTCGTCTCGTCGGTCCGGACGCAGACGTTCGACGCCGAGGTCTTCCTGCTGCACGGCATTGACGTCACGCGGTACCGGATCGTCGGGCTCAAGTCGCAGCAGCATTTCCGGGCGGGATTTGAGGGGATCGCCGGGACGATCATCCGCAGCGATCCCCCAGGGATTACGACGAGCAATCTCGCGGCGCTGCCGTTCCAGCGCGTGCCCCGCCCGATCTGGCCGCTGGACGAGATCAACGAGTGGGAGGCCAGCCAGACGGCACCGGCTCGGCCTTGACCGTTTCCCAGGGCGGCAGACCGATCCCCTCCGGGTTGTAGACGATCTTCCCGGCGCGGATCGTCAGGCGACAACGGAGTCGCTGCCGCCCTTTCAAGGTCGTCTTGCCGCAGTCAACAAAGGTGAAGTCGCCTTCGTCGAGCGCGAGGACGGCGATATCGGCCTCGGCGCCGACTCTGAGCGTGCCGAGGTGCGGGCGACCGATCTCGCGGGCAGGGGCGACCGTGGCGCGGGCGATGACATCCGGGAGCGGTACGCCGAGATTGAGAATCTTGTTCATCGTCGTCAGCAGATCGAAGACCGGCCCGTTGACGTTGCCCGTGTGAAGATCAGTGCTGATCGAGTCGGGGATGAACCCCTGAGCGATCGCGGGCGCGGCGTTGCGGAACCAAAAGCTGGCGGCACCGTGCCCGACGTCGAAGATGATCCCGCGATCGCGCGCGGCCCACATGAAATCGGATACCCGGCCGTTGGCGTCGAGGACCGGGAACTGCTGGGCGAAGACATGGGTGTGGATGTCGCCGGGCCGCAGCTTCTCGAGGATGAGTTGGGGATAGGGGCGCTCTGGCAGCCAGGGGTAGAAATCGACCATTACCGGCATGCCGCAGTGCTCTCCCGCCTCGACCGCGGCATCAACCGCCGCCCAGGGCGGATGCTCCGCGTCGAAGGGGAGTTTCGCCCAGTAGTGAGCGGTCTTGATCCCGACGACGACATCGGAAAAGACCTCGGCGATGGCGGCGGCCGCCTTCGGCTGCATCTCGCGCACGTCGTGCTCCCAATCGCCGCCCATTCCAGAGCCGACGATATTGACATAAGCGAGAACGCGAATCGGCGCGCGGTCAATGACTTCCAGCTTGAAGTCGAGGAAGTCGCGCCAACCGACCGTCCCGGCGTCCACGACGGTCGTCACGCCAGAGGAGAAGGTGTTGACGAGCGGGTGGAGAGAGAGCGTCGAGCGGCGGTGCGTGTGCGCGACGTGAGCGTGCATGTCGATCAAGCCGGGGGTGACGATCGAGCCGCTGACGTCGAGAACGGTTTCGTCCGGGGCTGGAGCGAGGCCGGGTCCGACCTCGGCGATTTGGCCGTTGCGGACGCGAACGTCTGCGAGACCGTCAGTGCCGCTGTCGGGGTCAATGACGCGGCCGCCGGAGAGGAGGAAGTTGGGCAGTGGTGGGGTGTCACTCATCGGCGCTCACTCCGCGTTGCGGCGACGCTGCAGGAGCGCGGTCGCCGCGAATTCATACGAGGCAGCCTTGTCCGGGACATCGACGAGATGGACCGTGAAGCGGGCGGGCACGCCGTGATCGGGGTAGTTGGTCGCCCAGAAGTTGGAGTAGGCCTCGGCGTAGGCGGCGCGGAGGCGCTCCTGCTCGGCGGCGAACCCGACGGGATCGACGAGGGGATTCGGGCTTTTCGGCTGGCAACCGAAGGCGTGCACCTCGAGGAAATCCACGTCCGCGAGCGATTCGCAGATGCCCGCTTCCTGCAGCCAGTGCTCCCAGCAGCGGAAGACGAGCGGGATTTCCCGGTGCGGGTCCATCGTAACGAGCTCGTCCAGGCCGAGGACGTTCTTCGCCGAATAGCCGCCGGTCAAGCCGGAGAAGTAGATGCGCAGGTCGCCGTCCGGAAGCTCCTCGGTGACGAGTGCGGACAGGACCGGCCGCTCGCCTTGGTAGTAGTAAGTCACCTTGCCCCGTCGCTTGACGTTGAACGGCATGCTCACCTCCGTGCAGCGTTCAGACCGTGCCGCCGTCTGGCCCCGGCGGATTGGGCGGCATTTTCTCATAGGCACCTGGGGAATCTGGCGGCTGGAGGGGGGATGTGAGGCATGGGACAGACGGATGAATGAGTGTGTGGCGCGATCCGCCCCGTGGCGCGAAGTCGAGCGGCGGTGCACGATTCCGCACGGGCGGGACGATTTACCATGCGGCGCATGGATTGCCATCGGTGACGGAGTGGGATGATGATCCGGCCCGCAAGTCTCGCCGACTACTCAAAGTCAAGCGTAAGTAATGTGAGAGGAACCAAATGACATGGCGGAGGTCCGGGCATTTCGCGGGGTGCGGTACGGTGAGCGGGTGGCGGCGGCGCTCGGCCAGTTATTGGCGCCGCCGTACGACGTTTCGTCGCCGCACCTGATCGCGGATCTGCGGGACCGGCACCCGTACAACATGGTCCACTTGGAGCATGTCGCTCCGGACCCAGGCGAAGACCCGCATGCCATCGCCGCCGCGCAGTACCGCGCTTGGCGCGCGGCCGGGATCCTGGCGCGCGACTACCGGCCGGCGCTTTACGGCTACGAGCACGAGTTCACGGCGGACGGACGGCGCATCACGCGACGGGGCCTCTTTGCCGCGGTGCGCCTGGCACCCTGGCGGGAGCGGATCGTGCTCCCGCATGAAGCGACCTTCCCCGGACCGGTGCGGGAGCGGCACCGCCGGCTGCGCAGCGTCCGCGCGAATATCAGTCCGGTGTACTTGCTGTACGAGGACCCCGCCGGGGAGATCGCGGCGGCTTTGGATGCGGGGAACGCGGCCACGCTAGTGGCCGAGGGGAGCGATCCCGAGGGGGAGACACACCGGCTCACGGCGATCGCGGACGCCGAGGTCATTGGTCGCGTTGGTGAAGCCTTCCGCTCGCGGCGCCTCTACGTCGCGGACGGTCATCATCGCTACGAGGCGGCCGTCGCCTACCGCGACGAATACCGCGCGGTGAGCCGCGACGAATCGCCGCCCGATCCGGACGGCCCGGGCGCGTCAGATTACCTGCTGGCGCTGCTGGTCGAGGCATCCGATCCGGGAGTGCGAGTGTTGCCGACCCACCGGCTGGTGCGCGGTTTGCCCGCGTTCGATCCGCCGGCGATCCGGGAGCGGCTGGCCAGCTGGCTGAGCCTGGAGCCGGCCGAGCGAACGAGCTTGCCAGGCAAGAACGACCTCGCGGTGCTTCTCTTTGCTGGCGAGGCGGGAGCTTGGCGCGTGCGGCGCCGGCGGGACGAGCGCCATCTCGCGCTCCTGCCGCCAGAGCGGAGCGAGGCGTGGCGACGACTGGCGGTGGCGGTGATCGAGCGGGTGGTGCTGGAGGAGGCGCTCGGGATTGGCGCCGCCGTGCTGCCCGAGCATGTCACATACGCACACGAGGCGGATGTTGCTCGCGAGGCGGTGACGTCCGGCGATGCCCAGATCGCCATTTTGCTCGATGCGACGCCGGTTTCCGACATCATCGCCGTCGCGGAGGCGGGAGAGACGATGCCGGCGAAGTCGACCTACTTCTGGCCGAAGGTGCCGGCCGGGTTGGTGCTCCGGGACCTCGGGTAGGGCAGCGGGAGGGCCAGGTCGCGCCGGTTGTTGTCGTCAACAACAGACGGATGAAGGATCTGATTGACCACCCGAGCGGGCGACTGGCTGTCGCAGGCGGGCCGCAAGTCACGGCCTGCCCGGCGCTCGCATGACGGTGGCCATTACGAATGGGCATGCTTCGCCGCGCACCAGGCGGCCGAAACATCGGTTAGGGCTGCTTTCCTTGCACTAGGCGGCGAGGCGATCTTCCTCTTCGGCTCCTTTGCCCACGGGACGCCGACGCCGCGTAGCGATGCCAATCTGCTGGTCGCCATCGGCGAGGGGGCCGACCGGCGGCAGATCTTCGACTGCTGTTTGGGGGTCTTCCTGACCGTCGCGGTGCCGGTCGCTCTCTTCGTGCAGACATGGGCGGCGATCGAGGCAAGCTAGGCCGAGGGTCGGGGGCTGGCCGCGACGGCATTGCGCGACGCCGTGCGCTTGTTCTGAGCCGCCGCTGCCCGTGTGGAACTCGACCCCGCTCGCCAACCCGCCTGACGAACCTTCCGAGAACGTGAATTAGGTCACATGGACGACAGAGCTTTGGGCCTAGTGGTTCATGCCCTAGCGGGGGTCAGACGGGCTACAATCAGGCGGAACCAGCTCTTGTCTCTCGTCAACGGCTTCGTGACGATCGCAGAGCGCGCGGCCCGTCATCGAGCGGCAGCCTTCAGGGTGGGCAACAGGCGGGCACGATCGCGCGATGCGCGCGATTTCTTAGGGAGCCTCACGACGAGCGATATCGCGAAAGGGTGATGAGCAATGCTTGGGCGCTCATGGAGATCTTGGCTCTTCAATTTGTTATTGCCCACTGCGCTCGTCCTCGTCGTGGGCGTTGGACCGGCGCTCCCGGCGGTGCCAATAACCGGCCAAACGAGCCTCGCCCAGGTTCCGAAGGACCAGTACATCATCGTCCTCAAGCGCGATGTCTCGGACGTCGCCGGAACCGCCGGACGGCTGGCGCGAGACAACGGGTTCGCTGTCGAGCAGACCTATAGCGTCGCGATCAGGGGATTCACCGCGCGGCTTTCGGAGCGCGCCGCGGCGCGGATCGCCGCTCACCCTCAGGTCGCCTACGTCGTGCGCGATCAGCCAGTGACGCTCACGCAGACGTCGAGCCAGACCCTGCCGACTGGCGTGAATCGGGTGCAGGCCGATCGCAACGGGTATGCGAGGATCGACGGTGTTGATGAGCGCGTGGATGTTGATGTGGCGGTGATCGACACCGGCATCGCCAATCACTCCGATCTCAACGTCGTTCCCGGGAAGAACTGCATTGGGAGCGGGGCGCCAATTGATGACCACGGCCACGGCACCCACGTCGCGGGCACGATCGGCGCGCTCGACAACGGATTCGGCGTGGTCGGCGTCGCTCCGGGGGTGCGACTTCACTCGGTCAAGGTGCTGGACCGACGCGGGAGCGGGACGTGGTCGACCGTGATCTGCGGGCTCGACTGGGTTGCCGCCAATGCTGGAACGATCGAAGTGGTGAACATGAGCCTGGTCGGAGATGGGAACAATGATGGGAATTGCGGGCGCAACAATGATGACCCGCTGCACGAAGCGATCTGCAACGTGGTCCAGAAAGGCGTCACGGTCGTCGTCGCGGCCGGCAACGATTCGGACAACGCGGCCAACTATGTGCCCGCGGCGTACCCAGAGGTGATCACCGTCTCTGCCTTCGAGGATTTCGATGGTGAGCCCGGCGGTGAGCGATTCGCTCGCTACAGCAACTACGGAGCGGCCGTCGATATCGCGGCGCCCGGCTCCACCATCTACTCGACCATGCACACGGGAGGCTACGGCTACAAGAGCGGAACGAGCATGGCGGCGCCGCACGTCGCTGGAGCGGCGGCGCTGATCATCGCCGAACTCGGCCGGATCGGGCCGCAGGCGGTGCGCAATGAGCTCATCAGCCGGCGTGAGGCGAAAGCGCTCTCTGGCGATCCGGACGGGATCAACGAGGGGCTTGTGAACGTCGATACCGGCTGGACGCCGCCTTCAGCGTCGACCCCGACCCCAACTCGGACACCGACGCGGACACCGACGCAGACGCCGACGCGGACACCGACACCCACGCGGACTCCGACCTCGGTGGCGACGTCAATGCCAACATCCACGCCAACACGGACGCCGACACCAACTCGCACGCCGACAGCGACGCGGACTCCTACTCCAACTCGGACGCCGTCCCCGACTCGGACGCCGATCCCAACGAGGACGCCGATCCCAACGAGGACGCC
>CALGSZ010000159.1 GCA_937901745.1 uncultured Chloroflexota bacterium
AGCACCGGCCGGCGGAGCTCTCAGGTGGCCAGCGGCAACGCGTGACGATTGCCCGTGCGCTGGTCAACGACCCGGCTATCGTCTGGGCAGATGAGCCGACCGGCGCCCTCGATTCGCAGACGGCCAACGAGATCCTCGATCTGATCCGCGCGCTGAACGAGCGGATCGGCCTGACCGTCGTGATCGTCACGCACGATCCGGCGATCGGCGACCGCTGCGCTCGCATCATCCAGATGCGGGATGGCCAGATCGTCGGCGAGACGTTCGGAGCGCAGGGGATGCTTCGGCAGGAGCGGATCGAGACGCCGGAGTCGCTGGTCGGCGCGCCCCGCGCATAGTCCGGCGGGGGGATTAGGAGCCAACCAATGACCGAAATATTTGGCGTACCGATGACGACCATCATGGTCGTCTTGCTCGTCCTGCTGTCTCTCTGCTTGCTTTCGGTCGCGTGGGTGGCGTGGCGGCGGCCGGTCGTCTTCAAGCTCGGGGTGCGGAACATCCCGCGACGAAAGGCCCAGACGATCCTGATTGTCGTCGGCCTGATGCTCTCGACGCTGATCATCGCCGCCGCGCTCGGCACTGGCGACACGATCGATCACTCCGCGACCGCGGAGACCTATCGCAGCCTCGGCGCGACCGATGAGCTGGTCGTGGCCAGTCGTCAGGAAGACGGCGAAGGCTCGATCGTGACCGCCATCAATGAGCGCTCCCGGATCCCAGCGGACATGGTGCAGCAGATCGAGGAGCACTTCGAGGGGACGGGCCTGATTGATGGCCTGATGCCCGTCCTGATCGAGATGGTGCCGGCCGCGCTGATCGAAGGCGATGTGACGGACGCGAACCTGATGCAGCTCGTCATGGAGGGCCGGATCATCCAGGCCGAGCCGTCGGTCTACATCGTCGGCATTGACGCGCCACGCGTGCCCGAGTTTGGTGGTTTGAGCGACGTCGATGGAAACGAGATCGACTTCGCGGCGCTGGCCGACGACGAGGTCATCATCAGCGAGGACCTCGCCGACAAGCTCGGCGCGAAGGTGGGAGATACTCTCGGCTTCACGTTCAACAATCAGCCGCAGTTCCTGAAGGTCAAGGCGATCGCCGCCGATTCGCCGCTGAGCGGCCGCTTCGATCCGGCCACGCCCGGAATGGCGGTCAGGCTCGACTGGCTACAGCGAGTGACTGGCCAGGAGGGGCAGCTGACCGCGATCGCGGTCTCCAACACCGGCGACGTCCGCTCCGGCATGGACCTCACCGATCAAGTTGAGGCCGGGTTGAAGGAGCTGTTCGCCGGGCAGCCGATCGGTATCCATCCGATCAAGCAGGAATCGATCGACCTGGCCAAGCAGTTCGCAAGCATCTTCACGACCTTCTTCATCGTCTTCGGGCTCTTCTCGATCGCGGTGGGCATCCTGCTGATCGTCATGATCTTCACCATGCTCGCCGCCGAGCGCCGCTCCGAGATGGGCATGGCGCGCGCGGTCGGCCAGCAGCGCCGCCAGCTCATTCAGCAATTCGTCGCCGAGGGCACGATGTACGCCTTGCTGGCGGGGCTCGTCGGCGCGGCGCTCGGCGTCGGCGCGGCCTACGCGATCGGCTTCGCCTTCAACTCGCTCTTCGGCGACTTCTTCAACGTCGAGCCGCATGTGACGCCGCGCAGCATGCTCGTGGCGTACTGCCTGGGTGTGGTCATCACCTTCATCGCGGTCGTTGGCTCGTCCTGGCGGATCAGCCGGCTCAACATCGTCGCCGCGGTGCGGGACATTCCGGACGTCACCAGCCCGCGGCGCAAGCGCAGCACCATCGTCTGGGGCGTGATTCTCCTCGTCATCGGCGCGCTGGCGACGCTGGCCGGCGCGAGCAGCGACGCCGCGTTCCCGTTCTATCTCGGCATGAGCTTGATGCCGTTCGGAATCGCGCTCATCCTGCGCTACTTCGGCGCGCCAAGCCGGCCGCTGTTCAGCATCGTCGGCCTCGCGATCGTCGTGCTCTGGCTGCTGCCAGATGACATCTCGACCCGGCTGTTCGGTGAGCTGAGCGGCGATATCGAGATGTTCTTCCTCTCCGGCATCATGATGGTCACCGGCGCGACGATCCTGATCGTCCAGAACCTCGACTGGCTCCTCGCCGGCCTGACCGCCATCGGCGGGCTCTTCCGCTCGAAACTGCCGGCCGTGCGCACCGCCGTCGCGTTCCCCGGCGCCGCCAAGGGGCGAACCGGGATGGCGATCGCGATGTTCAGCCTGATCGTCTTCTCGCTCGTCATGTTCGCCACGATCAACGAGAACTTCGTCAACATCTTCCTCGGCGACGAGGCGAACGCGGGCTGGCACATTCGGGCGGACCAAGCGCAGACGAACCCGATCGGCGAAACGTCGCGCTTCTTGGAGATGCTTGACGAGCGCGGCGTGCCGACCGGCGACTTCATTGACGTGGCCGGGAAGGCGACGGGGAACTTCGAGGTCAATATGCGTCGCCCGGGCGAAGAGGAGTGGCGCACCTATGCCCTCCGCGGCATGGATGAGGGCTTCATTGACGGGACGACGTGGTCATTCGAGCAGCGAGCGACTGGCTACGAGAGCGATGAGGCGATCATTGAGGCGTTGAAGACGGAGCCGGACGCCGTCGTCATTGACCAGTTCGCGCTCGCGGCGGCGGGCGATTTCGGGGCGGATCCGGAGGCGTTCCGGCTCGACGACCCGGACGGTGACGGACCGGAGCAGGCGCTGACGTCCTCGGACAAGACGTTCGATCCAATCAAAGTCGAGATCCAAGCTAGCGACGGCTCGATCGCGACCGTCCGGATCATCGGCGTGATCGATCCGGAGCTCTCCACCCTCTTCGGAATGTTCGGGCGCGAGGATCTCGTCCGCTCGATCCTGTCCCAGCCCGCCTTCACGTCCTACTACCTCCGGGTGAAGGACGAGGGGCAGGCGACTGAACGGGCGCGGGAGATCGAGCGCGCGCTGCTGATCAACGGCGTGCAGGCGACCTCGATCGCCGACGAGCTGAAGGAGCAGCAGCGGCAGAGCTCTGGCTTCCTCTACCTCCTCCAGGGCTTCATGGGGCTCGGCTTGATCGTCGGGATCGCGGCGGTCGGCGTCATCTCGTTCCGGTCGGTTGTCGAGCGTCGGCAGCAGATTGGCGTGCTGCGAGCAATCGGCTTCCAGCGATCGCTCGTCTCCCTTTCCTTCATGATCGAGACGCTCTTCATCGTCAGCCTGGGCGTGCTTTCGGGCGCGGTGCTCGGGTTGATCCTGGCGCGCAATTTGTTCGCCTCCGACGATTTCTCGCCTTCCGAGTCGGTTGACTTCGTCATCCCTTGGGGCATCATTGTCGCGATTGTGCTTGTGGCGATCGTGGCGGCGCTGGTGATGACGATCATTCCGGCGCGGCAGGCGGCGCGATTGGCTCCGGCCGAGGCGCTGCGCTACGAATGACGCCTTGAGGGAGGGGCGGCGTGAAGAAGGGCGGGGTGCTCAACCACCGGCTGTCCGAGGTCATCGCGACGATGGGCCATACGGATTTCCTTGTCTTGGCCGATGCTGGGCTGCCGGTGCCGAAGGGAGTGGAGCGGATCGATCTGGCGGTGTCCGCCGGCATCCCGGCGCTGCTCGACGTGGCGCGGGCGGTCGCGGGCGAGCTTCAAGTGGAGCGGCTCATCGTGGCGACGGAGCTGACCGGGCGCAATCCCGCGCTCGCCGATGCGATCGCTGGTCTCTTCCCAGGGGCGACGGTCGACCGCGTGCCGCACGAGGACTTCAAGGCGCTGACGACGAAGGCGCGCGCAGTCGTCCGGACCGGGGAATGCACCCCGTACGCAAATGTCATCCTGGTGAGCGGCGTTACCTTCTGACGCTTGGCCATTGAGAACCGCGCGACCGTGCATGGCGTAGGCGAAGATGACTGGCGAAGTGGCGCGGATAGGAGGGTTCGACGATGAAGCTGACACGCCGCCGAGTCATCGCCGGAGTCGTTGGCGGGATGGGCGCGATGTCCGTCCCGGCCGCGCGCCGGACACTTGCCCAAACGCCGGAGACCGGCGAGGGCGAGTGCCACGCCATGACGACGTTTCGCGTGCCGGGCCGGGATCACCCGCACGACGTCGCTCCCGCCGCCGATGGTCGCCGAGTCTGGTATTCCGGGCAGGGGAGCGGCGTCGCGGGGCTGCTCGACCCGGAGATCGATCAAGTCGAGATGATCCCGCTCGGGGAGGGCTCCGCGCCGCACGGCGTCATCGTCGGGCCGGATGAGGCGGCCTGGCTCACCGACGGCGGGCTGAATGCGATCGTGCGCGTCGATGCCGAGAGCTTCGAGGTGACGACCTTCCCGCTGGACGGGCCGAACGCCAATCTGAACACCGCCACCTTCGACCACGACGGGATGCTCTGGTTCACCGGGCAGAACGGCATCGTGGGGCGGCTCGATCCGGAGAGCGGGGAGATCGTGATACAGGAGGCGCCCGGCGGTCGGGGCCCGTACGGCATCACGACGACGCCGGAAGGAGACGTCTGGTACTCCTCCTTGGCTGGCAGCTACATCGGCCGGCTCTCCTTCGCGGACGGCGCGATCTCCGTGGAGGTTGTCGAGCCGCCGACGGTTGGCGCGGGCTGCCGGCGGGTTTGGAGCGATTCGCAAGGCGTGCTCTGGATCAGTGAGTGGAATGCGGGTCAGGTCGGCCGCTACGATCCACGAACGGGGGAGTGGAACGAGTGGCGCCTGCCTGGCGAGCAACCGCGGGCGTACGCGGTCTACGTTGATGAGCACGATGCGGTCTGGCTGAGCGATTTCGGCGCCAACGCGCTGGTGCGCTTCGATCCGGAGCGGGAGGCGTTTGACGTTCTGCCGCTGCCTGACCCGAACGCCAACGTGCGCCAGTTGCTCGGCCGAGAGGGCGAGGTCTGGGGCGCGGAGTCGGGCGCGGCCAAGCTCATCCGCGTCAGCACGGGCTGCGCGTAGCGCGCATCCGGATCGCATCGCTCATCGTATCTTGTGGCCGGGAAGGGGCTTTCCGGCGACTGATACATATGAATCCTGCTACTATGCAGCAGGGAGAGAGGCTGGCTGTGCGGGGCACGCTGGGTCTTGCGCCCGCGTGACGGAGCGCTCGCGGCACCCCGGCCGCATGTGAGCGCATTGCACCACCAATCGGGAACGAGGGTCTCGTGGCAACCGAACGACGGGTCAAAATCGTTGCGACGCTCGGGCCGGCGACGAGCGGGCGCGACCGCCTGCGTGAGCTGATCCAGGCGGGCGCGGATATGGTCCGCATCAACGCCGCTCACGGTACCCCGGAGGAGCGGGCGCGAATGATCGAGGACGTTCGCGCCGCTGCCGCCGAGCTCGGCAAGTACATTCCGATCCTTCTCGATCTGCGCGGTCTGAAGATCCGAACCGGTCCGCTGGCGAACGACGAGCCCGTCCCGTGCGCCCGCGGCAGTGAAGTCGAAGTCATTCCGGAGCCGATACCTTCGAGTCCGGGACGGATCGGCATTGACTATCCCAACCTGCTGGACGTCATTGGTCCCGGCTCTCGTATCCTCATCTCCGACGGCTTGATCGAGCTTCTCGTCGATCGCATTGAGTCGGAGCGGGCGGTTTGTCATGTCGGCCGGGGCGGTCTGCTCCTCGGCCGGCAGGGCGTCACGTTGCCCGGCGCCGCGATCGTCGGCGGGGCGCTGACGCCGGCGGACCGAGAGGATGTCGCCTTCGCCGTTGCCCACGGCGTCGACTTCCTCGGACTCAGCTTCATCAACGACGCGAGCGATCTCGTGCTGGCGCGGGGCGTGGCGGCCGCGTATGGCCCCAACCCGCCGGCGCTCATCGCGAAGATCGAGCGCCCGGACGCGCTGCACAACGTGCGAGACATCGCGGCGCAGGCCGATGGCCTGATGGTGGCGCGCGGTGATCTCGGCGTCCAACTGCCGCCGGAGCGGGTGCCTCGCGCGCAGAAGAACATCATCTCGGTCGCCAATCATCTCGGCGTCCCGGTCATCACGGCGACGCAGATGCTCGAGTCGATGATCACCCAGCCGATGGCGACGCGAGCCGAGACGAACGACGTCGCCAACGCGGTCTGGGACGGCACCGACGCGGTGATGCTCTCCGCCGAGACGGCGGTCGGCCGCTATCCGATCGAGGCGGTCGAGACGATGGTGCGGATCATCCTGGAGGTCGAGCGAGACGGGCCGATCCGGACCGCCGCTTCGGCGGAACCACTGCCGACCGGGCGGGATGTCAGCCTGGCGTTCGCGGACGCGATCGCGCGGGCGACGTTCGCGCTGGCCGAGACGGCCCCGGCGGAGCACATCGTCGTCTTCACGCTGACGGGAGCCGCGGCGCGCCGGATCGCCAAGTACCGCCCGCGTCCGCCGATCATCGCGGTCACGACGTCCGATGCCACGGCGCGCCGCCTGAACATGGTCTGGGGCATGCGCGCGATCGTCGTCCCGCTGGAGACGGATCCAGACACGATGTTCCGCATCGCTGGTAAGGCGATCATCGAGGCGGGTCTGGCGCAACCGGACGAATACGCGCTGATCGTCGGCTCGCTGCCGATGATGAAGGTGGCCGGACGGACCAACTTGGTCCACGTCCGCAAGCTCGGCACCTAGCGAGGGGGCAACCTCACGGCCGCGCTGAAGCCGCGGCGCGGGGTAGGGCGATGGTAACCGTTCGACCGCCCAGCGCCGCCGGCTCAGCGCGCAGCCAACCGCCGTGCGCCTCCACGAGCAGCCGCGCGGTCATCAGGCCGATTTCGCCGCCGGCGTGTCCGTTGCGGTCGTTCGATGTGAGCGCGGGAGCAGCGGCAGCGAAAACGGTGGAGCGTGGCTCCGCGTAGGTGAACGGGCTGCTGTCGCGGACGGCGATCTGCACCATTGCATGTTGCTCGGCGGCCTCGACCGTCACCGTTCCCCCGATGCCCGCGCGGCGAATCGCGCTCTCCACGACGCGCGTCAGCGCGCGGCGAACGACATCGGAATCGACGATGACAGGCGGGAGCGCCGGGTCGAGCTGCGCGGAGAGACGCACTCCATGCTGGACGGCGTGGGCGTCGAGCGTCTCGAGCACGTCGCATATGATGTGACCGGGCGCGACTGGCTGTAGGTCCAACTGGAGCGGCCCCGCCTCCAGCCGCTCCAGATCCGCCAGATCCTCGACCAGCGCGCGCAGGCGCGCCGTCTCTCGTTCTACGGTCGCGATCGTGCGCCTCGAAGGCATGACGCCGAGCGCGTCCCCGGAGATATCGCCAGCGATCTCCTGATGCGAGGCCAGGGAGGCGCGAAGCTCGCTGGCGAGCGCCGCGACGATGCCCGGACGCGTGGAGGACCAGCCGTACGGCTCGGCGGAGGCGCGCTCCAGCCGCTCTCCAAGGGCGTTCACGCTGGCGGCCAATGCGCGAAGCTCCTGCTCACCCTCGACGAGAGCCCGCGCGGAGTAATCGCCGCTGGCCAGACGCTGCGCGGCATGGACGATCGGGGCGAGGGCATTGGTGAACGATTGGCTTGCCAGCGCCGCGTAGATCGCGCCCATCGCGATCGCGAATCCGAGGAGGAGAAGGAGGAGGGAGAGGTCGTAGCTCGACACCATCATCGCGCTGGCCGTGACCGCGACGCTGATGACGATCACGAAGATGGTCACCGCGTGCGCCGCGATGTGCTGGACTGAGAGGCGATTCCAGCCGCGGTCCCGCGCGTACCAAAGCGCGAGCGTCCCCGTACCCAGCGAGACGAGCGCTGAGGACAGCAAGAGCTGAATCAGCAAGAGAATATCGCGTGCCGGCAGGTCGAGGAGGATGAGCGCTCCAGCGAGGGTGAGCGCGATGGCGAGGATGGCGGCGGCGGACACCAACGCGACGCGTCGAGCCAATGGCCGCTCTTGGAACCAATCGAGCAGCGGATTCGCCTGGCCCCACTGCCGGCCTTCTAGATCGGAGGAGGTTCTGGCCGCTTTCTCGTGTCGCGAGAGGGTTGCCCAGTCGAAGGTTCCCATAGGCATCCCTGAGAGGAATTCAGTCGCGCCGCGCCACCGTTATCGGCTTGCTCGACGCATTGCGGTGCAAGAGCGTTGCCAACGCGGCGAATCGCCGATCGGTGCTGTGCTTGCGGGCAAATTGAGGTGGTCTCGACTGGGCGACCTGGCCGCTCAGTCGCTGTGAGAGCTTCCGGCGCCACGTGAGGCGCCCCGCTCCCAGGGATTGTCTCCCGGAACCTGCGGGCCGCCGAACGAGCCGCGCTCGACGTGGTCGGCTTCGGCGAGCTCAACGAGGCGATCGAGGAATCCCTCGAAGGTGGCCTCCGGCGAGAAGAACCGGAAGCGGCCGATCTCGTAGGCCGTCTGCTGGCCGGGCTGAAAGACGCCGCCGGACATCGTCAGCGTTTCGAGCCGGCGCAGTCGCGGATCGTCGGCGGGCAGCGCGCGCAAGAAATCAGCGAACGCTTCGAGGGCGTCCGCGCAGCGCAGGTTGCGAGGATCGCGCAAGTCGTCCTGATACCGCTGGCGACGCCACGCGGCGACATCGCGAAGATAGCTGGCGAGTTGATCCTGTATGTTCGGAATCATCGTCAATGTCGAAGTGCTGAGTGCTGAGTGAGTTGTGGCGAGTATATTTCGCGAGCGCAATCACGAGTAGGGGGCGGCGCACTCCGCACTCAACCCCCCAGAACGTCTACGGCCCCGCGGGCCGTGGGCGGACACGGGTTCCGCCCCGACGAAATGGGGAGCGAGCGTACGTCCCGGGATGGGGCCGTGGATTCAGCGCGGCGCGAAGAATGAGTTGGTTACCGGTCGGTGGTCGGACAGCGGTGGCGCCCGTAGGATGGCGCATCGTCTCGGTAGGGGTGGAAACGGTGCTCGCCCTGGGACCTGTGCCGTTCGTCACCCGAGGGGCGATAACAACCGGCACCCGCGATCCCATGCCAGGCCTCGGACGTGCGTCCGCCGCCGCACATCTCTCGTGCGGGCGAAACCCTCAGCTCGGACCCGCTCACCGACGGCGGGGCCAACAGGACACCGTCACCCCAGGGAACCCGCCCCCGTTCAGGACCCCGAGCTGGCCAACCCCAGTGCTTCGTGGGGGCGGAACCTGTGTCCGCCCATTGGCCGAAGGCCGATTGATCATAATCTCCGCAGAAACCAGCGCTCGGCTCGAGATCACCTTCCGGCGCCCTGCTGCTGACCGCGGGACCATACACGCGGTTCGACTGGGCCCTCGATCTCGTTGAATTCGAGCGCTCAACCACTTTCGGTCTCGGATTGCGTCTCGCTTTCCATTCCCCAACCTGCTCTGGAGCAGAATGCACTGCGGCGCTCACGCTTGCGGCGGAGTTCGAGGGACGGTTTCAATCCCCACCCTGCTCAAAAGCAGAGTGCAACA
>CALGSZ010000160.1 GCA_937901745.1 uncultured Chloroflexota bacterium
CGATGTCGGTGTCGGTATCGGCATTGACCAGCACCAGCCGCGCGACGACCGGGGCACCAGACGGTGCCGTGGCAGTTGCCGAGGGTGCGGTGGTCGAGGTGGGGGCAGTCGTTGACGTGGCTGTAGCAGAGGAGGTCGCCGCAGCCGTCGGCGCCGTCGTTGACGTCGCGGTCGGACCGCCGCCCTGGACCACCGTGAAGTTGACGGTCAGCGTCGGTCCCGGCGTGCCGCTGCCGTTGGGACCGGTGGACGCTCGCGCGGTGATCGTGTGGCTGCCCAGGGTTGGCGTCCAGGGGTTGTAATTGCCGTTGGTATCGCCAGCAAAGGAATACGGCGCCCCATTCTCGATCTTGAAGGTTGGGATGCCGTCATAGCCGAAGACGACGCTGCCTACGCTCTCGGGCTCCGTCTCCGCCCGGACATTCAGCCGTGGCGTCGGCAGCGTGGTCAGATCGAGGACCGCGCCATCGGTCAGCTCGCCGATGTCGGTATCGGTGTCGGCGTTGACCAGGATCAGCCGGACGACCGTCGGCTCGTCGGCCGCGATCCCTACTTGCGCCTCGGCCTCCTCAGTTTGAGGCTCCGCGACGCGTTGAACCTCGGCCGCTTGTTCCTCGGTCTCTTCCGTCGCCTGCTCGGTGGGCTCTTCGGTCCGCGGTTCCTCGGTGGGCGCGGGGACGAAGCGCGGATCGGCCGGGATCGGCGCCCGATCGACCAGCAGATCGTCGACGACCACCGTCCCGACACGCCGCGTCCGGTTCTCACCGAGTTGCAGCCAGCCCAGCGGCTCCGAGCCCAGGAAGACAGGCTCGCTCAGCGCCTCGATCGGCGCGCCGTCGAGCCAGACCGCGACATGGCCGGGATCGCCAGTGGGCGCGACCGCGACTTGCAGCCGCAGCTCGTGCCAGCGCCCCGGCACCACCGTGACATCGCTGCGCCGGCGCTCCGGGGTCGGTCCGACTTCGAGCGCGAGCGCTCCGTCCGCCGTCAGGTAGACGAGCAGGACGGGGTGATTGGTCTCATCCCGCAGCGCGAGCAGCGTGATGGGGGTCTCGCCCTGCGCCACGACCTGGACGCGGAGGCGGACGGCGAGCTCGGAGGACGGCTGAGGCAGCCTGGCCAGCGCGTAGGCGGGGTGCTGGCCGGTGGTGGCGATGCGGCCGGCGTAGCGGCCAGCGAGCACTAGCTGCTCCTGGACGACCAGGCCGCGGACGCGATCCCAGTGCGCCAGCGTGCCGGCCTCGAAGTCCTCGGCGAACGGCTCCCAGGTGGTGGCGGCCGCTGCGGCGGGGGTACGGCGTGGACGTGGGGTTCGCGTGGGACGGGGCGACCTGGTGGGCGCGGCTGGTTCCTCCACCGTGGTGGGCGGCGGCGCGTCTGTCGGCGCCGCGGTCGGGATGGCGGTCGGAGGCTCCGCGGTTGGCGTTGGTGGTTCCGGCGTTGGCGTTGGCGGCTCTGGTGTTGGGGTTGGCGGTTCCGGTGTGGGGGTAGGAGGGTCGGCCGGGGGTGAGGCCTCGGTTTCGGTCGAAGTTGATGGATCGTCGCCGTAGACGTCGCTAGCCAATGGGCCGAGCAGCGTCACGAGTAACGTGAGGCACACGACTAGCCGCAGTCCAGCTCTCCGCGGGAATCGCCCCTCCCGGCTCGTCATGATCATCACCCCTTTCCCTGACCCGCCGCCCTGTCCTCGTACGACGCCGTCTGAATGCAAAGGACGGCATGTCAGCCCGCGTAGGGCAGACGCTACCCTCCCCAGGGCGGGCTCAGTCGTGTGGATCGCATGTCACTGGCGATCTTCGCCCCCGACTATAGGAGCGGGAACAGGAGTCGTCAATTGTACGGACGCTGCCCGAAAGAATCGGCGTGAGATTTGACTTCTGCGCTACATTCGCCCAAAATTCGGCGATATCGGGCAACTTTTCGAGGAAGTGAACGAGTCCACTGTACGTTGTAGGTACATGAAACTGATTTCGGGAATTCTCTAACTGTAGCTGACCACGCCGAAGCCGTGACGCGGAGTCACGAACTTGGCGCGTGCCGGTAAGAGAGGGATGGTTGCCCGTTACGAGGCGCGGGTCGCGAGGTGCTGCGCCTGCTGCTTTCGCGCCTTCATCGCCTTCATCCGCTCCTCGTGCGTTAGCAGGCGCTTGCGAAGCCGCAGAGACTTCGGCGTCACCTCGAGTAGCTCATCGTCCGCGAGGAAATCGAGGCACTGCTCCAGGCTCATGACCACCGGCGGTGTCAGCCGCTCCTGGATCTCCTGCGTGCTGGAGCGCATGTTGGTCAACTTCTTCGCGCGGCACACATTGACGGGTAGGTCGCCGGGTCGCGGCTGCTGACCGACGATCATCCCCTCGTAGACCTCGGTGCCCGGCTCGATGAAGGTAATCCCCCGCTCCTGCGCGTTCTGTAGCCCGTGCGCCAGCGCCACGCCGGTCTCCGACGCGACGATCGCGCCTGTCCGGTTGCTCGGGATAGGCCCGAGCCACGGCTCGTAACCGATCAGCCGCGAGGCCATCACGCTGTTGCCCTTCGTCGCGGTCAGGAAGGCGTTCCGTAGGCCGATCAGGCCGCGGGTCGGGATGGCGAATTCGAGTCGCACGTTGCCACGGCCGTCATTGACGAGATCGAGCATCCGCGCTCGGCGATTGCCGACCAGCTCGGTGACGACGCCGACGAACTCCTGCGTGGTGTCGATGACCAGGTGCTCGACCGGCTCCATCAGCCGGCCATCGACCTCCTTGGTGATCACCTCGGGCCGCGAGACCTGGAACTCGTATCCCTCGCGCCGCATCGTCTCGATGAGAATCGACAGGTGAAGCTCGCCGCGTCCGGAGACGGCAAAGACATCCGGCTGGTCTGTCGGCTCGACCCGCAGCGAGAGGTTCGTCTCCAGCTCGCGATAGAGTCGCTCCCGCAATTGGCGAGAGGTGGTGTATTGCCCCTCCCGGCCCGCGAAGGGAGAGGTGTTGACGCCGAAGGTCAGCTTGAGCGTCGGCTCCTCGATGGCGATGCTCGGCAGCGGCTTTGGAGCCTCCGGCGAGGCCAGGGTCGCGCCGATCCGCGCCTCCGGGAATCCCGCCACGGCCACGATCTCCCCGGCGCATGCCTCCTCAACCTCTTGCCGCTCGAGTCCGGCGAACGTGGCGAGCCAGGTGATGCGCTGCCGGATTGGCTCCCCGCCCGGCATGACCTGAACCAGCGTTTGACCGGCCCGGATCGTGCCGCGATGGATTCGCCCGATCGCGATGCGGCCCCGGTGCGGGTCGTAATCCAGCGAGGCGATCAGCATTTGGGTCGGCGCGTCGGGATCGGCGTGCGGCGCCGGGATGTGATCCAGGATCGCGTCAAAGAGTGGGCGCAGGTCTGGCGCGAGAGCATCCGGCGCCGTGCCAGCGCGGCCGTCGCGCGCGGCGGCGTAGAGGATTGGGAAGTCGAGCTGCTCAACGTCGGTCGCGAGCTCGAGGAAGAGGTCTTGCACGAGCGAGGCGACTTCCTCAGGCCGGGCGTTGGCGCGGTCGACCTTGTTGATGACGACGATCGGACGCAACCCCAGCTGCAGCGCACGCTGCAGGACGGTGCGGGTCTGGGGCATCGGCCCTTCGACCGCGTCGACGAGCAGCAGGCACCCGTCGGCCATGTTCAACACGCGCTCGACCTCGCCGCCGAAGTCGGCATGGCCGGGCGTGTCGATGATATTGATCTTGACGCCCCGATAGGTGACCGCGGTGTTCTTCGCGAGGATGGTGATCCCGCGCTCGCGCTCCAGGTCGTTGGAGTCGAGGATCAAATCGCCGGCCGCATCCGGATCGCGGAAGATGTTCGACTGCTTGAGCAGGCCGTCGACCAGCGTCGTCTTGCCGTGGTCGACGTGGGCAATGATGGCGATGTTGCGCAGATGAGCCTGACGCGTCAGGGTGTCGGTGGGCATGGTCGTTTGCAGTATCCGGGCACGGGGCCGTAACTCGCGGTGGTCCTCGACATGGTGCGGCCCGAGCGCAAGGCCCGGGCCGCCGCTTTCCTCATGATACCATGCCGGGCAGCCGCGAATTCGGCCCGAAGCCGGGTCGCCGTGGCTGGTTCGAGACACAGGCGATCGCCGCTCCTGCTCCTGGATCGCACTGGCTGACCGCATGACCTCCGCCCCTGATCTGCCCGAGAGCCGCCCCTCGGAAATCCCGCTCGAAAACCGGCCGTTGATCATCGCGCACCGTGGCCGCACGCCGGAGACGATCGAGAACTCGCTGTCCGGCATTCGGGCCGCCATTGCCGCCGGGGCAGACATGGTCGAGGTCGACGTCCGACTTAGCCTCGACCTCGTGCCGGTTCTCTACCACGACGCCGTGCTCGGGCGCGTGGCGCGGGGGCGCGGGCCGGTGCGTGCGCTCCCGGTCACCGTGCTGCGGCGGCTCCCGCTGCGTGGCGGCGGAGGGGAGACGATCCCGACACTCGCTGCGGCGCTCCGGGCCTTGCCGCCGCACGTGGGGATGGCGATCGAGATCAAGCCTCGGGATGGTCTGCGCCACGTGCTCCGTACGTTGCGACGGCACGGCCGCGAGCGGCGGATCTGGCTTTGGATCAATCGCGTCGAGGCGGCTCGTCTCGCTCGGCGACTCGCGCCGGACATCCCAGTGACGTTGCTGGAGGCGCCTTGGACCGGGGACATCGACGCCTATCTGGAGCGAGCGCGGGCGGTCGGCGCGCGCGGCGTTAGCTACGACTGGTCGGCAGTCTCACCAGAGGCGGTTCGTCTCGCCCACGATCTGGGGCTGCGCGTGTTCGCGGTGAACCACAATCCGGGCCGGCTCGAAGAGGCGCTCACTGCTGGTCTAGACGGAGTGATTACCGGCGATCCCGCCTTCGCCCGCGCGGTCTTGCGCTCGACGTGATTCTTTGGACCACCGGTCTGGCTGTTGGCCAGTCAGCAACGAGCCAATCGCGCCGATCGTCACTTGACTCGTCGGTAGCGGAGGTGCGTGACGCCGGGAGACGTGACCACGCGGTCGACTTCCAGCTCGACCGACTCAGGGCTGATCTCGTCGAACAGGCGACGGCCGCCGCCGAGGAAGATGGGAACGAGGTGAATCTGGAGCTCATCGAGCAGCCGCGCCTGTAGGAGCTGCTGGATGACGTTCGCGCCGCCGCCCACGCCGACATGCTTGTCCCCGGCCGCCGCCTTCGCTTGCTCCACCGCGCTCTCGATCCCGTCGGTGACGAAATGGAACGTCGTGCCTCCCGCCTTTTCCAGCGTCTCCCGCGGCCGGTGGGTCACGACGAAGACCGGCACGCGGAACGGCGGCTCATCGCCCCACGGCTCTTCGGCGAGGTCGAACATCCGCCGGCCGATCACGACGGCGCCAATGTTGGCGATCCCTTCCGCGATAATCTCGCTGTCTTGGCCGCCCTCGCCGCCTTCCATGCCGTGTTGCTGGCGCCAGCTCGCCAAATCGTAGACCCATTCATGCAGGCGATCTCCGCCCGCGCCGAGCGGCTGCTCGAAGGTGTCGTCCGGTCCGGCAATGAATCCATCGAGCGACATCGAGATATCTGCCATGACCTTCGTCATTTGGTTTCCTCCCTGAGCTCGCCGCTGCTTGGGCGCTCATTGCTGGTAGCGTGCCTCGCTGGCGGCCAACGCGGCTTTGGCGCGGGCGTTAGCCGGTCTGGGTTCCCGGCTCCTGGGTGGAGCGTTCGTCGCGAGCGAGGCGAGTAGGCGGCTGGCGACTTCAGCGATCTCATCTACCGCCGTGGTAAAGGCCGCTTCGTTGGCGCGCGATGGCTGCCTGTAGCCGGAGATCTTTCGCACGAACTGGAGCGCCGCCAAGCGAATCTCTTCCTCGGTCGCCGGCGGCTCCACATTGAACAGTGGCTTGATATTTCGGCACATCGGAACGCCTTCCAAACGGTCGTCGCCGTCGATTCGCCGATCTAGCGTCCGTGGTCAGCCAGGTCGGCCGCGAATGATGACTCCGACGCGGCGGTTCGGTGGAATCTGCCGCGCTCGAGATTCCAGGATGTTCGGCACGCATATCTCTGGCCACCACGCCCAGCGAAGCGCCGCGGGACGAGCAGCGGCCGACTCCTGTCGCGCCGGGCATCCCACGGCGGGTGCGTGCGTGCTAGCTCGCGGCAGTCGAGCGATCCGCTGGGGCTCCGTCCACCAGGACGATCTTGAACACGGCGTTGGTTGCCCTGCGAATCTCGGCGGCGGCGCGGAACTCCGGCGAATTCCAAAGCCGCTTGGCCGATTCCACGTCTGGGAACTCGATGATCGTCACGATCGGCGGCTGCCAATCGCCTTCCAACGGCTCGGCGTTGGTGCCCGGCGGCGTCAGGAATTTGCCGCCGTGGGCGGCGATGACCGGCTGCGCCGCGCGACCGAATGCTGCCCGCGTTTCGCCGTCGGTATCCTTCCAATCGGTGTCCACTACGAGGTAGGCTGCCACGTTCCTACTCCTCCTGATCCTCCTGCTCGTGGCTGACCTGACGAACTGCCAACCGTTTCCCTGCTGATTTCGGGCGGTTGCCTCTCGATGTATCGCCGTGGCTCCCGCGCGGGCGGATGTAGTTCGTGCTGATGGGAACGCCGAGCAGCGACGCGACGTAGGTGAGCTTCTTCGGATTGGCGATGGCGTGTACCTGATAGATCTGGCCGTCGCGTACTGAAAGCGAAATGACCGCTGCCAGCCGGCCGTCCCGGTAGGCGAGGACGCCGGGTTCGCCGTTGACGGGCATCGGCACCAGAGTGACAGGGCCAGATTTCAGGAATGCGAGCATCACCTTGATGACCTTCTCGCGGCCCTCGATCGGCTGGCGCGGACCCAGCACCACGCCACCGGTGTCGCCGCGACCGACGACGTTCGGGTCGAGCATTTCCTGCAACGCCGTTAGGTCGCCGCTCGTCGCCGCCGTGACGAAAAGCTCGGCGATGCGCTGAACGTCGGCCTGGTCGACCTTGAACCGAGCGGGACTCGTCTCGTTCCGCACCTGGCGCCTGGCCCGGCTCGCTAGTTGCCGGCATGCCCCCGGAGATCGACCGAGGATCGCCGCCACCTCTTCGAAGGAGAACTGAAAGACATCGTGGAGAACGAACGCGGCCCGCTCCGCCGGGGAGAGCCGCTCTAGGACCACCAACAGCGCCATCCGCACGCTGTCGTCGAGCGTCACCCGATCGGCGGGGTCTGGTTCCGCGCTCGGCGGCTCGATGACCGGCTCCGGCAGCCACGAGCCGACGTAGACCTCGCGCCGCGCCCGCGCCGAGCGCAGATGGTCGAGGCAGAGCCGCGTGACGACCGCGACGAGCCAGCTACGCATATCCACGATCTGGCTGGTGTCGACCCGGAGCAGCCGGGTAAAGGCTTCCTGGACGATGTCCTCGGCTTCGCTGACGCTGCCGAGCATCCGGTAGGCGACATCCAGCATGTAGCGGCGGTGCTCCCGCCAGATTCCCCGCAGCGCGGCATCGGTTGGGATTTGCGGAAATACCGCTTCGACGTTGACTTGGGACATGTAACTCGCTCCTCACCGCAAACGGCGTCTCACGGGTAGGACGGAAAGAGCCGCCGAAATGTGACATGGCGTGTTCCATGCCATCGGGGATGCGCGTGGGCAATCGTCGCCAGCAGTGAGGACACGCTACCTCTATCGAGCGGACAATGGTGCGCGAGTGGGACGAGTCAAGTGATGAAATCTCGTCCCACCGCGCTCCTAAGTGGTGGTCAGGCGCCGACGTAGGCCGCGAGATGCATGCCGGTCAAGGTCGAGCGGGCGGCGACGAGCTCGGCCGGCGTGCCCTCGAAGACGATGCGGCCGCCGTCGTGACCGGCGCCGGGGCCAAGGTCAATGATCCAGTCGGCGTGCGCCATCACCGCCATGTTGTGCTCGATGACGATGACCGAGGCGCCGGAATCGACCAGTCGGTCGAGCAGGCCAAGCAGCTGCTCGGTGTCGGCGAGGTGCAGGCCGTTCGTCGGCTCATCGAGGACGTAGATTCCGCCCTTCTCGGCCATGCGGTTGGCAAGCTTCAGCCGTTGCCGCTCGCCGCCGGAGAGCGTCGTGAGTGGCTGCCCCAGGCGGAGGTAGCCGAGACCGACGGCGGCGAGCCGTTCGAGGATGGCGTGCGCGGCTGGCGTGCGCGCGTCGCCGGTTCGGAAGAACTCCTCGGCCTCCGTCACCGACATATCGAGCACTTCGCTGATGTTCTTGCCGGCCAGCGTGTATTTGAGCACCTCGGCTTGGAACCGCTTCCCTTCGCACTCTTCGCAGACCGTGGTCACGCTGGCCATGATGCCGAGGTCGGTGGAGATGACGCCCGCGCCGTTGCAGGCGGGGCAGGCGCCTTCGGAGTTGGCGCTGAAGAGCGCGGGCTTGACGCCGTTGGCTTTCGCGAACGCGTTGCGGATGTGATCGAGCAGGCCGGTGTAGGTCGCGGGATTGCTGCGCCACGAGCCGCGGATCGGGGCCTGGTCAATGCAAACGACGCCATCGCGGCCACAAACCGAGCCTTGGATGAGCGAGCTCTTGCCGGACCCGGCCACGCCGGTCACCACCACCAACACGCCGAGCGGAATGTCGACATCGACGTTCTTCAGGTTGTGCGTATTCGCTCCGCGGATCTCGAGCACGCCGGTGGGTTTCCGCACCTGCTCCTTCAGTGCCGCCCGGTCGTCGAGGTGGCGGCCGGTGAGCGTGCCGCTGGCGCGCAACCCCTCGACGGTGCCCTCGAAGCAGACCGTGCCGCCATCCGCGCCGGCGCCGGGGCCGAGATCGATGATCCAGTCGGCGATGGCGATCGTCTCTGGCTCGTGCTCCACGACGAGGACGGTATTGCCCTTGTCCCGTAGCTGTCTCAGCAGGTTGTTGACTCGCTGGATGTCATGCGGGTGCAGGCCGGTGGTCGGCTCGTCGAAGACGTAGGTGACGTCGGTCAGCGGGGAGCCGAGGTGGCGGATCATCTTCGTGCGCAGCGCTTCTCCGCCCGAGAGCGTGCCGGTCGGCCGATCGAGCGAGAGGTAGCCGAGCCCGATCTCCACGAACGAGTCGAGGGTTTGCTGGAGCTTGGCGAGGAGCGGCGCGACGGAAGGCTCGTCCAGCTCGCGTACCCACTCGGCCAGATCGCTGATCTGCATTGCGCAGACTTCGGCGATGTTCAGGCCGCGGATGCGCGAAGAGCGAGCCGCCTCGTTGAGCCGGGTGCCGTCGCAGTCCGGGCAGCGGCGGAAGGTGACCGCGCGCTCGACGAACGCGCGGAGATGGGGCTGGAGAGCATCGGGATCCTTGGAGAGGAGCGACTTCTGAATCCTCGGGATCAACCCCTCGTAGGTGAGGTTGATACCGTTGATCTTGACCTTGGTCGGCTCGTGGTAGAGGAGATCGTGCCGCTCCTTTTCCGTAAAATCTCGGATCGGCTTGTTCGGGTCGAAGAAACCAGAATCGATGATGAGCCGTACCGCCCAGCCATCCGCCTTGTAGCCGGGGACGGTAATCGCGCCCTCGGCGAGCGACTTGCTTTCGTCGATGATCTGGGACAGATCGATGTCGCTGATGCTGCCCATGCCCTCGCAGCGCGGGCACATGCCGCCGGCGCGGCTGTAGATCCGTCGCTCGGTCTTGCCTTCGCCGCGCTCGATCTTGACCGCCCCGGTCGCCTGGATAGAGGGGACGTTGAAGGAGAAGGCGTTGGGCGGGCCGATGTGTGGCTCGCCCAGCCGGCTGAAGAGGATGCGCAGCATCGGATGGGCGTCGGTCGCGGTGCCGACAGTGGAACGGACGTTGGCGCCCATCCGCTCCTGGTCAATGATGATCGCGGCGGTCAGCCCTTCGAGGACATCGACGTCGGGCCGCGCCAGCGACGGCATGAAGCCTTGCACGAAGGCGCTATAGGTTTCGTTGATCAGGCGCTGCGACTCCGCCGCGATCGTGTTGAACACCAGCGAGCTTTTCCCCGAGCCGGAAACGCCGGTGAAGACGGTCAGCCGGCGCTTCGGGATCTCAACGCTGATGTTCCTGAGGTTGTTCTCGCGAGCGCCGTGCACGCGGATGAAGTCGTGGCTATCCGCCACGGCGCGCGGCGTCTCCGCTCGCTCTATCGCACTGACCATCACCTCACCCTCGTGGAGTCGCGAGGCCTGGGCGGGGCCTACCCGCCGGCCATCGCTCCGACGATCCAGAACGCTTCCTTGCCCGTCGCCACCTCCTCTGGGAGGGGGCTGTCCGGCGGTTCGTGAGAGAGATCCCGTTCGCACGCGAAGAAGCGGATCAGCGGCCGGCGACGCTGGGTGACTCGGTCGCGGATCGTGCCGCGCAAGATCGGGTAGGTGGCCTCGAGCGCGTCGAGGACGGTGCGCTGTGTAACCGGTCCGGTGACCTCGATCTCGACCTCGCGGCCGACGCGAGCCAGGGTTTGGAGATGGGCCGGTAAGATCACGCGGATCATGGCAGCGTCTGCACCTCCACCGACAGGACCGGCGGCAGGTGACCCGCGATCGCGGTCCACGTGTCACCCGAGTTAGTCGAGGCGTAGACCTGCCCACCCGTTGTCCCGAAGTAGATTCCGCAGGACTCCAGCGAGTCCACCGCCATCGCGTCGCGGAGGATGTTCACGTAGCAATGTTCCTGTGGCAGGCCGTTCGTGAGCGCCTCCCACTCATTGCCGCCCGTTCGGCTGCGGTAGACGCGCAGCTTGCCATCCACAGGGTAGTGCTCAGAGTCGCTCTTGATCGGGACGACATAGATCGTTTCCGGCTCGTGGGCATGGACGGCGATTGGGAAGCCAAAGTCGCTCGGCAGGTTCCCGCTCACCTCGTACCAGGAGTCTCCCCCGTCGTCGCTGCGCAAGACATCCCAGTGCTTCTGCATGAAGAGGACATTTGGCCGGGATGGATGCATGGCGATGCTGTGAATGCAGTGGCCGATTTCAGCGTCCGGGTCGGCAAGCTCCCACCGGGAGATGATTCCGCGAGTTATCGGCCGCCACGTCTTACCGCCGTCGTCCGTCCGGAACACGCCCGCCGCCGAAACCGCGACGATCAGCCGGTCGGCATTCGTCGGGTCTTGGATGATCGTGTGCAGGCACATGCCGCCCGCGCCCGGCGCCCAGAGCGGCCCCTTGACGGCCCGGAGCGCCGAATATTCCTGCCACGTCTTGCCGCCGTCGTCGGAGCGGAAGAGCGCGGCGTCCTCACCACCGGCGTAGACGACGTCCGTCTCGGTCAGTGAGGGCTCTAGATGCCAGATGCGCTTGAACTCCCAGGGATGCTGCGTGCCGTCGTACCACTCGTGCGTGGTGACCTCGCCCTCGTACTGGAACTCGTTGCCCATGGGCTCCCAGGTCACGCCACCATCGTCCGAGCGCTGAATCATCTGCCCGAACCAGTCGTCGTATTGGGAGGCGTAGATGCGGTTGGGATCGACCGGCGATCCCTTCATGTGCATGACCTGCCACCCTGAGAAGAACGGCCCACTGACTTCCCACTGCTCGCGCCGTTCATCCGATGTCAGGATGAACCCGCCTTTGCGCGTCCCCACGAGAACTCGTACGCCGCTCATGCGTCGCTCCCTTCTGAAACCTTGACGCTCGCCGCCGCCGCGAGCGCACAACTCACCCTAGAGTCGGTCGCGGAACCGGCCCTTCGCGGAGCTATTGGTCTCCTGCCTCCTCAGCAGGTGTACGTACGGGGCGCGGCGTACTATAGCACAACAGTTCGCCACGGTGAAGTGCAACTGCCGTCATGTGGGAGAACGCGGAACGCCGGCTCGTGTGAGACCCGGGACACGGCAAAGCTCGGGACGGCCAGTGCGGCCGCCCGTTCACTTCGACACGAGCGTCGCGCGAGGTTAGCTGGGATTGGGGGCTCGAGGGATCGTCCGACCGCTGACGATGTTCGCCGCGACCGCTGCCGCGACGATCAGAATCGCGATCAGCACGGCGATGGTCTCGACGCCGAGCCAGTTCGCCGTCGCTCCGGCGAGCAGCGTCGGGATGAGCGCTCCTAGGTTGCTGAGCACGTTCTGCGTCGCGATGACCTGTCCTCGCTCCGCCGCCGGCGTTCGCGCCAGCAAGACCGACCGCGCGGAGACGCCCATTACGGCGGAGGCGAAGCCCGCCGGGATCGACAAGAGCATCGCGACGAGGATCAGCGAGGGGACGCGTATGGCGTGTGCGATCCGCTCGATTTGCAGATCCCTCGCGATCGCCGCGTCGCGAAGCTGCTCGACGAAGCCGAGGCCGGCGATGCTGAGGGAAAAGAGGATCAGCGCGGTCGTCACCGCGCCCTGCAGGCCGATCCGTCGTCCGATCGCCGGCGCCAAGCGCAACCCGAGGACCAGGCCGAGCGCGGCCGGCGCAAAGACGAAGACCGTGTTCTCGGCGTCCGTATGCAGCACCCGCTCGAGGTAGAACGGCGCGATCACGACCAGAGAGCTGAGCCCGACGCCGACGAGCACGTCGTTCGAGATGGCGCGGAAGGAGGGGCGATCATTTCGGATGAAGCGCCAGCCGGCGAGGAGCGTGGCCCGCCACCCGGCTTCGCGCCACGCCTTTCGGTGAGGAGACGCCTCGGCCGGTGGCCGGTCGGCACGGGCTGGCAGAATCGCGGTGAGTCCCGCCACGCCGAAGAAGAGCGCGCCGCAGAAGGCGAAGAGTGCCTGAGGGTTGCCGAATCGCAGCAGGACCGGTCCGGCGACGACCATGCCGAGCAGCTGCGCGTATGACAGCGCCAAGTTGGAGAGGGCCTGCGCGTCGGGGTAGAGCTGAGGCGGGACGAGCACGGCCGGCGCCGTCCCTTCTGCCGGGTTATACGCCTGGTGGATCACCCAGATCGCGAGGGTGACGGCGAAGATCAGCCAGAGCGATGGCTCTTCGATGATCAAGACGAGGATCGCGAGGGCACGCAGAATGTTGAGCCAGATCATCAGCGCCCGCCTCGGCACCGCGTCGACCAGCAGCCCGCCCGGCAAGCCCAGCAGGAGCGACGGGACAATGGAGCAAGCGACGAAGAGCGAGCCGTAGAACGGGCGATCTGTCCGATCGACGATGAGGATGAGGAGGGCATAGAGCGCTGCCCCCTGCGCTGCTTGTCCGAGCAGGCGCGAGAGCCAAAAGGCGCGGAAGGCGTCGTCACGCAGGAGCGGCCGATCCAGTGACAGCAGCCGGCGGGCGATCCAGCCGAGCACACGGCCGGTGCCGCGGGCTCCTCGCGCGGCTCGTTGTCGCCGGGCTGGAGTGGTGCGAGGAGTGACGGCGCCGGTCTGAGGAACGGTAGCGAGCTGACTCTCCCCCGCCGCCTGCTTCGGACGTTGCGGAGGACGGTCGCGATCAGTCGCTTGATCGCTGCTGGCTTCTGTTGACGGCTGTGCAGATTCCTTGTTCATCCCTACGCCCAATCGTCATTGCGCCGCTATACCAAACCCCCGCTCGGCAGAAACCGTAGCGGGGGCTCGTACTCACAATGTATCAGGTGCGCTGGAGACCTAAGACGCGACCGCGGCCGCCTCCTGCTCGCGCGCGCCGGCCATCGTATCCGGCTCGACTGGTCGCGGACCGAGGATCTCGATCACCTCCGCCGCGTCGAGTGTCTCCTTCTCGAGCAAGCGGGCGACCAGCGCATCCAGCTTCGGGCGATGCTGATGGATCAGGGCCAATGCGCGCTGGAGCGCATCCTCGACGATGTCACGCACGGCCTGGTCGAGCCGCTGCGCGGTCGCGTCGGAGAACGCCTTCTCCTGCACGATCTCCCGGCCGAGGAAGACGTGCTCCTCGCCGGTGCCGAGGTAGACCGGGCCGACCTCGTCGCTCATGCCCCAGAGGCCGACCATCTTCCGCGCCAGCGAGGTCGCTTGCTTTAGGTCGTTCTCGGCGCCAGTCGTCACCTCGTTGAAGACGGCGATCTCCGCCGCCCGGCCACCGAGGGCGATCGCCAGCCGGCCCAGCAGGTAGGTCCGCGAGACGTTGTAGCGGTCCTCCTCCGGCGTCTGCACCGCCACGCCGAGCGCGCGGCCGCGCGGGACGATACTCACCTTCCGCAGCGGGTCAGCGCCCGGCGAGAAGTGCGCCACCAGGGCGTGCCCCGCCTCGTGGTAAGCGACGACCTCCCGCTCCTTCTTCGACATGATGCCGCTGCGCACCGTGCCGAGTAGCACCTTGTCGAGCGCCTCATCGAAGTCGGCGTTGGTAATCTCCTTCCGATTCCGGCGAGCGGCGGTCAGCGCCGCCTCGTTGACCAGGTTGGAGAGGTCCGCGCCGGAGAAGCCGGTCGTCGCGCGTGCCAGGCCGGCGAGATCCACTTCCTTGGCGAGCGGGATGCCGCGAGTGTGGATCTTGAGGATCGCCTCGCGTCCCTGGCGATCCGGCAAGCCGACCGTCACCTGCCGGTCGAAGCGGCCGGGGCGTAGCAGCGCCGGGTCGAGGACGTCCGGCCGGTTCGTTGCCGCCATCACGATGACTTCTTGGTTCGTCTCGAACCCGTCCATCTCGACGAGCAGCTGGTTGAGCGTCTGCTCGCGCTCGTCGTTGGAGCCGCCGAGACCGGCGAATCGCTGCCGTCCGACCGCGTCCAGCTCGTCCACGAAGATGATCGCCGGAGCCGCCGCCTTCGCTTTCTCGAAGAGATCGCGGACGCGGCTCGCGCCGACGCCGACGAACATCTCGACGAACTCGGACGCCGAGACGCTGAAGAACGGCACGCCGGCTTCACCGGCGACCGCGCGCGCCATCAGCGTCTTGCCGGTGCCCGGCGGGCCGACGAGCAGCACGCCGCGCGGGAGGCGCGCCCCGAGCTGGTGATACTTGGCCGGGTTGCGCAGGAAGTCGACGACTTCCGTCAGCTCCTGCTTCGCCTCGTCTTCACCGGCGACATCGGCAAAGGTGACTTGCGGCCGCTCCGGGTCATGCTGCCGTGCGCGCGAGCGGCCGAACCCGAAGACGTTCTGCTGGCCGCGCGTCATCTGCCGTCCCATGAAGATGATGAGACCGAGGAATAAGAGGAACGGCAGCACGCTGAAGAGGAGACCGGTCCAGACGGAGCCGCTGTCGCTCTTGCCGATGACGGTGACGTCATTCTGCTCGAGCAGATTCATCAGCTCCTGGTTGTTGTCCCGAACGACCGGCGGAATCGTGGCGCTGACGCGGGTGATCGCCGGGAATTGACGCGCGTTCTGCGCCGACGGCGAGACAACGACGTCGTTCTGCCCGTCCCAGCGGATCGGCTGCTTCAGATCGGCGTCGATTTTCGAGCTACTGATCGTCGCCGTCCGGACGTTGCCGGCCCGGATCTGGTCGAGCACGACGGAGTACGGGATGTTCGTTCGAGCCCCGTCGTCGCCGGGCGAGAGATATTGGTAGGCGTACCAGCCGACGATGCTGACCAAGAGAATCACGACGATCCAGCTCGGCACGCGGGGTCTCCGCGCCGGCGGCGTCGGTCCTCCTCCTGGACCAGATGGCCGGCGGCTCCGCTCTCCCCCCGGCACTAACGGGTTGCGGGGTGGTCGGCCACCATTCTGGTTGTCGGTCATCGATGCAGTCCCATCCTAAAAAAAGAGGCACGGCATCCGCCACAAGAGCCGTTGCCACGAATGCGGTGAATCATCTCCGTGGCAGGCAGCGCGTAGGCGAAGCCGAGTCGGCACGGTCTCTTCCGAGCCGCTACGTGAATCGTAGGCGGTTCCGGGGCTTATGTCTACGTCTTGCTGCAGTGTAACCGATGTTAGCGATGCTTCCTTCAGTCCTGATTTTCAGCTGGAGAATCGCCGCCATCAGGCACGCGCCATGGATGGCAATAGATCGCGCACCGGTCGTCGAGGATGTGGCCAGCGACGGCGATACCGGCCGCATAGGCCAGTGCCACCGCGTCGCTGGTCGGCGCAGACGTCGTTGCCAGGATCGGAATCCCGGCGCGCCACGCCTTGAAGACGATCTCGGCGTCGATCCTGCCATCCAGACAGAGCATCGCCCGGCCGCGATCGATCCGCTCCCGTAGCGCCCAGCCGATCACCTTGTCGACCGCTTGCTGCCGCCCGAGGTCGCGCGCGATCGCGCAGAGCCGCTCGCCGTCAACCAGCGCCGCGTGATGACAGCCGTCCCCGCCGCTCCGGGCGACGATGCGGGCGCTGATCCGATCGATCGCGGCGAAGAAGCGATCACGCTCCAGCTGGAATGCGTTGCCGCTCGCTTCACCGCTCTCCCCGTCCTCTTCCTGGAGGTCGGTGCCCAATGGTTGCAACCCCGGGACGCCGCGCGGATCGAGCCGTGCCGCCAGCAGATCCTCCCATGCGCCGCCCGCTGCCGCTGGCCGCTCGATCATCAATGAAACCCGCTCGTCGTAGGCGGTCACGCGGCGCAACGCCTCGACATCGTCGAAATAGCCCTGCGCGAACGCCCATCCGACCGCGAGCTCCGCGATGCCGACGGGCGTGCAAAGCAACGTCGCCACCGGCCGGCCATTGATCTCGATCGTGACCGGATGCTCTTCGAGCAGATCCTCCAACGACGGCCGGAGATTGAGCGTGCGCGCCGGCGCGTCTGGAAGTCGATCGGGGCTCTCCAGCGGAGCCACTCTACGGGCGCGGCGAGGCCGATCCGGCGCCGCGACTCGCGCTGTCAGTTGCAGACCCATCCGATACCCATTCCCAAGCAGGATCCGCCGCTCGCTGATGCGCGACACGAGCGTGCTCCTTCGGAATCGCGGGGTTTCGGTCGGGGAACGGCAGCGAGCGGACGCTCCTGCCACGAGGAAAACTATATCAAAAATCTAGTCGTCGCGGTGCCTCGAAGTCACGGTCGATCCTGGCGCAGTCGCCACCAGGCGGGCACGGCGTAGGGATCTTCCTCGCCGTAGGCGTAGCCAGCCCACTCGGCGATGCCCGAGCGCCGAAGGATCGTGGGGATGACCTGGCCGTGCACGACCATCTTCGCGTGCGTCTCGTCCTCGCCCCACCGGCGCAGCGCCTCCTCGTAAGCCGCTTTCGCGTCCGGATCGGTCAGGAGCACCTCGATGAACTGCGGCGTTGTGAACTCGTCTCCCTCGAGGCGGCTTAGCACGTCGAGGACGGCGGGTGTCAAGAAGGCAATCAGCTCATCGACGCGGTCTGCCTCCCCGATTCCACCGGCTTCCGCGCTCATCATCGTCACCACCATTTCGCACGCCTGCCGCGCAGGCTCTGCCACCGCGACAACCTCGGTGATAGGATGCCACGAGAGACTGACCGAGGGAGGGCATGGCATCCGTGACCGCGAATAACACCGAGAATCTTGGCGCAGCGACGCTGCCGAAGACGGCGGACGCCGTCGTGATCGGAGGTGGCGTCATCGGCGCTTCGACCGCCTTCCAGCTCACACGGCATGGCGTGAAGAACGTCGTGCTCCTGGAGCGGCGGCAGCTGGGAGCGGGCGCGACAGGGAAGTCCGGCGCGCTCGTCCGCGCGCACTACACCAACGCGCCGGAGACACAGCTGACGCTGGCGAGCCTGCCGATCTTTCGCGAGTGGGCGGACCGTGTCGGGTATGGCGACCCTGGCTTCGAGGCGGTCGGATTCGTGCGCGTCGTCCGGCCGGAAGACGAGGCGAAGCTGCGCGCCAATGTCGAGGTGCAGCGCGCGCTTGGCGGCGAGACATGGATCGTTTCGGCGGAGGAGCTGCGGGAGATCGAGCCGCTGATGCGCACTGACGACCTCACCTATGCCGCCTTCGAGCCGGGGAGCGGCTTCGCGGACGCGAACGGCACGGTCTATGGCTTCGCGGCGGCCGCGGCTGCCGGCGGCGCGCGGATCTGCACCCACACCGAGGCCACGGCTATCCTGACCGAGGGCGACCGCGTCTCGGGCGTCGCCACGAGCCAGGGCGTGATCTCGACGCGAGCCGTCGTCCTCGCCGCCGGCGCCTATGCCGACCGGCTCCTGCGGCCGCTTGGCGTGGATCTGGGGCTGGCGCCGCGCCGCGCTCGGGTCGTCGTCTTCCGCTGGCCGGCTTCGGTCGATCATCGGCGGCGACACCGCGTCGTGATCGATTCCACGCAGCATTCGTGGTTCCGGCCGGAAGGCGCGGCCTCGACGCTGATCGGCGCGGAGTCCGGTGTCCGGGAATCGCCCGATCCCGATGTCTGCCCGGAGGTGATCGAGCAGGACTATGTCGAGCACGCTCGCCGGGCGCTCGCGGCGCGCTTCCCAGCCTTCGCCGACGCGACCATGCGAGGCGGCTGGTCTGGCGTCTTCATGCAGAGTCCCGACGACCACCCAATCATCGACCAGCTGCCGCAAGTGTCCGGTCTCTATGTCATGACGGGCGACAGCGGCACCTCCTTCAAGACCGCGCCGGCGATCGGCATCTGCCTGGCCGAGTGGATCACCGAGGGTGCCCCGAAGCTGGTCGACTTGACGCCGTTCCGCGCCAGCCGCTTCGCCGAGGGGAAGCCGTGGGTGGACGAGAATGCGTACGCCAGCGAGGTCGAGCGGACGATAAGCCGTTAGCGCGGGAGCGTGGGTGACGTCCGGCGCTCTCCGGGCGCGTCGTGGACTGGCGCCCTCCCCTGCTTGCAGCGAGGCTGTCCGCTGGAGGGACGATGCACGAACTCTATCTCTTGCACCTGGGGCGGGTCTATTACGATCCCAAGAATGCCGATGATCCCTGGGGACAGGTTCCCGGCTACCTGATCCGGACCGCCAGCGGCCGCAACATCCTCGTCGATACCGGCAACCCGGTCATCCCCGGCGGCAAGACGCAACGGTGGTACTCCAAGGAGCTGATCATCGAGACGTTGCCGGGCGATGACATCGTTGATCGCCTGGCTCATCTCGGCCTGCGGCCCGAGGATATCGACCTCATCATCTCGACGCATCTCGACTTCGACCATTGCGGACGGCACGACGTCTTCGCGCCGCTCGGCACCGAGGTGCTGGTTCAACGGCGGCACCTCGAAATACTGCCCTCAGATCCGGAACGGTACGAGCCGCCCCTCTGGAATCTCCCCGGCCTGCGCTACACCGAGCTGGACGGCGACACCGAGATCGAGCCGGGCTTGCGCGTTCTAGAGACCTCTGGCCACTCGATCGGGCATCAGTCAGTTTATGTCGAGACGACCGATGGGCCGGTCATCATCGCCGGTGATGCGATCGCGCGTGAGCGGGAGGTGAGGCTGCGGCGCGTGCCATCGTGGGTGGAGGACGTGCCGGCCGCGCTCGCCACGATTGACCGCCTACTGCGGTTGGCCGAAGAGACCGGCGCCTACCTTATCTATGGCCACGAGATGAGCCAATGGCAGAGCCTGCCGCACAGTCCGGAGCCGTTTCGCCGTCCCCGTGCTGAGGAGGCGCCGGCCGGAATCGCGGGGTGAACGAGTAGCGTCCGGCGCGCGGTCCGCGCGAGGAGGAGGCACGGTGCCTGTCATCGATCTCTCCCACCCGATTGACGCCAATGTGCCGATGTTCCCCGGTCACCCCGGCCCCGTGATCGAGGAGTATTTGAGCCGAGCCGCCTCCGAGGCCTCCTACGCGCCGGGGACGAGCTTTGTCATCCATCGCTATTCTTTTCTCGGCAACACCGGGACCTACCTCGACGCGCCGTTTCACCGCTTCGCTGACGGCGAAGACCTGGCGACGCTTCCACTGACAAGCACCGTTGATCTCCCCGGCGTCGTCATTGACGCGCGGCCGGCGGTGTCAATGGGCGAGTTCGGGATCGGCCCGGGCAACGTTAGGAGCGTGAGCGTTGATGTAAGGGGGCGAGCCGTCTTGCTGCTGACCGGTTGGGATCGGCATTGGGGCACGCCCGCCTACCTTGGCGAAAAGCCGTATCTCACCGGAGAGGCAGCCGCGATCCTGCGCGAATACGGCGCCGCACTCGTCGGCATCGATACCTGGAACATTGATGACGTCGCTGACCGGACGCGGCCGGCGCACACGGTCCTGCTCCGTGGCGGCATTCCCATCGTCGAGAACCTGCGTGGACTCGACGCCCTTCCGCCGTTCGACTTCCGCTTCTTCGCCGCGCCGCTGCCGATACGCGGCGGCTCCGCCATCCCGGTCCGCGCCTTCGCCATCGTGTGACCGACATCGAGGCCTCTCTTGCGCGTGTTGTTGACCTAGCTGCCGGCTAGTTGCACATTCGCGCGACATCGGTACTCCTGGGCGAGCGATAAGCGGGTATCATCCCTGATACGCTGCGAAGAGCATGATGTTCCCCGCGCATTCGGCTGATTGCGGCGGAGATACGCGTGTCTGAGCCGCTCTCGGGCGGTATGTGGTCATGAGCGTGAAGTAGATGGGCTCGATCGATGCGCTGAGTCCTGCCCAGCGGGCGATTGTGATCGCGCCGCCGCGGCATCTCCTTGTCATCGCCGGTCCCGGCAGCGGCAAGACGCGCATCATCGTCGACCGGATCGCCCACCTGCTCGAGCGGGAGCATTGCGCGCCGGATCAAGTCGTCGCGCTGACCTTCACGATCAAGGCCGCGGAGGAACTGAAGGACCGACTCGCCGCCGCGCGGATCGTGGGCGTGGCCGCATCGACGTTTCATCACTTCTGCGCCCGGCTCCTCCAGGATCATGGCGCGGCGATCGGCTTGAAGCCGCCCATCCGCATTGCCGATGAGGCCCTGCAGGAGAAATTCGTGCAGGACGCGGCGCGGCGCGCCGGCTACGACTTGGTGAGGTCTCGCTATCCCCTAACTCCGCGCGGAGTGCTCGACTACATCAGCCGCCGCAAGCGGCGCGGACTCGAGCCTGGGACGCCGCTGGAGGACCAGCTGCCTGACCTCGCGGATGCGCTGGCGATCCTGGACAAGGAGTATTGCTGGCTGCTTCGCGAGGCGGAGACGCTCGACTTCGACGATCTCATCTCGCGCGCGATCGAGCTGCTTCGCGGCGATGCTGAAACGGCGACGATCGTTCGGCGGCGGTGTCGCCTGCTGTTCATTGACGAGTTTCATGACGTCTCGCCCGAGCAATACGCTTTGATCAACGAGATCGTGCCGCCGCGGCGCCGGTCGCGCCGAGCCGCTCACCGCGACGAGGAAGAGCGATCGGATGGCGCGGCGATCATGGTCGTCGCCGATCCAGATCAGGCCATCTTCGGTTGGCGCGGGGCTGAGCCGAATAAGCTTCTGCCCAAATTTCAAGAGGACTACCGACCCACTTGCTACACGCTGGTCGAGAATTTCCGCTCCACCCGCAACATCGTCCGCGCCGCCACCCATCTCATGAGCGACCGGGGGCAGCGCCAGCTGCGCAGCGTAGCGGAAGAGGACGGTCACCCCATCTTCTGCCTCTGCTTTCTGGATACCGCGCAAGAGGCGGAGAAGCTTGCGCAGCTCATCACGCGGGCGGTCACAGAGGGCAGCTATCGCAACTTCGATGACGTCGCGATTCTCTACGCCCTCCACGACCGGGCAAATGACGCCGAGCACGCGCTCCTACGGCATGGCATCCCGATCCGGCGCATCAGGAAGGGCCGGTTCTTCGATGAGCCGGATGTCCAAGAAGTGTTGCGGCACCTCGACCTAATCGCCGTCGCGTCCGATCTCTCCTTCGAGCCGGCGCTGAATTGGCCGCACGTTGTGGTGGACGAGCTGACGATGATCCACCTGCGGCGCCAGGCTCGGCTCGCGGGGACGCGCTTGATCGACTTCGCCCGCTCGCTCACCCCGGAGTCGCCAGACGTCACCCCGCTGACGCGCGTCGCTATTCACCGATTCCTCTCGGGTGTTGTCGCAAAGTTGCAGCCGCTTGCGAACGGGCCGGTGGATCAGTTGGTTGGCGCGCTCCTGACCGCGCTCGAGTGCCGGCGCTCCCCATTTGCGGTCGATGATCGAGCGACTGTTGGTGGCTTTCTCGAGTTCCTGGGCAGTCCGCTTCAGGAGACCGCGTTTCGGCTGCGGGAGGCGATTGCGTGTGGCCGGCCGATCGTCTTGTGTCCGTTCTCCCATTCGGATCTCGACGCCGTCGCGGCCACGGCGATTCTGCGCTACACCCTGCAGGAGTATCTCGGCCATCCAGTCTCGGTCGCCGGCGACCGGGAGTCGCGCGAGGAGTTCGTCGTCTGCCTCGGCGAGCGGGCGGGGCTAGGAGATGCCGTATGCCTGACGGAGCGTGTCTCGGGCGGAGTCCGCTACGGCTTGGCAATTCAAGCTTGGCGGCTCGCGCAACTCCTGCTGATGGGATACGAGACGCTGGACCGCGGTCGCTTCGTCATCCTCGATGTGGAGACAGGGAGCCTCGACGCGAACCGCGCCGAGTTGATCGAGGTAGCCGCCGTTCGTGTCGAGAATGGCCGGCTGTCGGGCGAGGAATTCACATCGCTCGTTCGTCCGACCCATCCGCGAGCCCTGACGAGCGACGCGCGAGAACTGACTGGACTCACGTGGGCGCACCTCGCAGATGCTCCGTCCGCCGCCGAGGTCATCCCGGAACTGCTCGCGTTTCTCGGGGACGATACCGTCGTCGGCCACAACTACGACGGCTTCGATGGGCGGATCTTGGCCCGCTATGCCCGCGAGTTCGGCTACGCGCTGGACAACTACTCGCTGGACACGCTGCGCTTGGCGCAACGTTTGCTGCGCGGCGAGAGCCACTACGACCTCCAGAGCCTTTCGCGCCGGTTCGCGCCTCGCGCGCGTCCTGTGCACCGAGCGCTGCCCGATGCGAAGGCAGCGGCAGAGGTGCTGCTCGGGCTCCTAGACGAGTTGCGGCGCGACCGAGAAGTCGACGCCCTGCCTGAGGTGTTGCCACTCGTCGCCGCTGGCATCTACGCGAGTGGCGCGGACGACCGGGACGAGAACCGGCTCTTGCTCGACGCTGCAAGCTGGGTCGAGCGCACGGGCAGCGCCAGCCAGCCGCTCGTGGATCTGCGCTCGCTCGCGCCGCCCGAAGATCTCGATTCGGCTCTCCACTGGCTTCGTGCTCGCCCCCGGGCCGAGGAACCAGATCAGGAGCGATGGGAGCGGCTGCGCGCCGGTTGGCAGGAGGTCCTGCCGCGGTTTCTCGAGGCGTCGGACGACGCTTCCCTGGCAAGCTTTCTGACGTACGCCCGGCTGGCCACCTCCTTGGACATCGAGCAGGAAGGCGACGGGCGCGTCACCATGATGTCGATCCACAGCGCCAAGGGGAGAGAATGGCCGCTTGTCTTCCTGATTGGCCTCGAGGAAGGTGTGCTCCCGAGCTGGCTCGCCAGAAACGACGAGGAGATAGCGGAGGCGCGCCGAGCTCTGTACGTCGGCATGACGCGGGCGCGGCGCCAGCTGATCCTAACTTTCGCGCATCATTCGCTGGGATGGAATCGGGAGCGCTCGCGATTCCTCGCCGAGCTGCCGGCCGACCTCACCACGTGGCGCTGCTATTGCGGGTAGGCATCGCCGCCGAGCGCTCAAGGTACACCGAGCCACGCACCTGGTCGGAGATTGCGTGGCCAGGCGCGTGGCTCGGAGTCAGGTTCGATCTTATGAAACCGGGGATGCCGCCGGAGACCCTTCCGGCGAGGCAGCCGGTGAAGCCGCAGGAGACGCCGCGGGAGAAGCTGCCGGCGACGCGGCTGGCGATGCGGCTGGTCCGACCGGCGACGCGACCGGTACGGCTGGCGATGCAGCAGGGGAAGCAGCTGGAGAAGCAGCCGGCGAGGCCGCGGACGATGTCGTGGGCGATGTCGCTGCCCCGGCTTCAGTCGTTGCCGTCGCCTCGGGAGTGCTCGTTGGCTCTTCGTCGTCTTCGTCGTCGCCGCAGGCCGCAAGAACGGTGACGCTCAATGCCAGCACCGCGAACGCCGTCAGTAATCGTCGCCCCAGCGAGAGAAGCCTACCTTCCTGCCATGGCTTCGACACCGATCCCCTCCATCCTACAGCCGAGTGTGGCTTGAATCCCGGCCACGATTCCCACCCTGCGTCGTGCCGGTGGGCCTCGAATGCACCCAACGGCGCGGATGCACGACGGCTCCGGCCGCGGATGCACGTACATAGTAGCGGAAAGTGCGTCTATCGTCAGCGATCTGGCGTGACCCGATTTCGCTAGATCATTCGTCGGCGGTCACGACTTTGCTATCGACGGCTTCGTCAGATGCTCGAGCAAGTGCGGCATGCATGGGACGATCATTCAGCTGGCGCAATCGGTTGCAGCGCCTCGCGATTGCCCGAGCGAGGTCAATGACCGAGTGCCGCGGTAAATGGGAATTGACGATTCATCGTAGACGAAGGTAGAGGAGCCGGAGCCGTTGTACGTTGCCGAGATAGTAACGATTAGGATCGGGCCGGATGAGCCGCCAGCAAGCGATCTGATCGGTCGTTCTCACCTGGCGGCAGAGATGCCTAGTCTCGCGGACCCGTCGCTGGCAGGAGGCTGTTCGAACTAGATAGCAACTCGGGCCTGTTGCTTCACTATCGCTGGTGCTTGCACGCCTCAGGAGGTTACAACAACGCCTGCCTGAGGCGTGCGCTATAGTCAGCCCAGGAAGAGCACATAGGCACAGCGAGGTGGGAAGCGCGGTGAGCGGGAGCAACCACGGACGGTTCGAGCGGGAGTGGGCAGTTGCCACCGCAGCGGCGCGGGAGGCCGGCGCGGCGATCCGCGATCTCTACGAGCGGGCAGCTGCCGCGACGTACGCCAAGGCGGACGGCTCCGCCGTGACAGATGCCGATCTCGCGGCCGACCGCATTATCCGTGAGGCTTTGACGACCGCGTTCCCGGAAGACGCGATTCTGACTGAGGAGGGCGCGGACGATACGGAACGCGTCGCCAATCCCCGCTGCTGGATCGTCGATCCGATCGACGGCACGAATCAGTTCATCGAGCGGACGGGCGAGTTCGAGGTGCTCATCGCCCTCGTCGAGGATGGGCAGCCGGTTGTGGCCGCGGTCTACCAGCCGACGACGGACCTCCTGCTGACCGCCGTCCGCGGCGCGGGCGCTTGGCTCGAGCGTGGCGGACAGCGGGAGCGCTTGCGGCTGCCCGCCGCGCCGGCTGACCGCGCGCCTCGTCTCATGACCTCGGTCTGGATGGGCGCGCCGGCGAATTTGCCCATTCTGGAGCAAGTCGCTGGCCGGCTCGGCGGCAACGGTGTCACCGTCTCGCCCCTCGGCGTCACCGTCCGGCGTTTCTTGCCTCCCGATCCCAAGACGGATGCCCTGATCGGCTTCAACGACCGGCCGGGCGTGGTAATCGCCTGGGAGTGGGACTTCGCGGCGTCGGAGCTGATCATGTGCGAGGCCGGCGGCGCGGCGAGCGACCTCTGGGGCCGCCCCCACCGCTACAACAAACCCGTGCCCCGCAACTGTGGCGGCATCCTCCTCAGCGTCGATCCGGCAACCCACGAGCGGGTGCTGCGGGCTTTGGCTCCGGAGCTTCCCGCCCCGCCCCCCGACGACTGCTCAGCCTGACGCGCTGAGGCGAGATTCCGACGGAACTGCTTCCCAGGGAAGCTCCCGGCAAGCCGATGCCGCGGCCTCGTCTGCGATGACCGTCAGGCGATCTCCGGCCAGTCGTAGCCACGAGGCGGGGACGTTGGCGCTCATCGGCTCTACGAGTGCGTGGCGGAGGATATCGGCCTTCGCCTCTCCGGTGGCGATCAGCAAGAGGCGCCGCGCCTCCAACAGGGTGCCGATGCCGACCGTCAGCGCGCGGGTCGGCACCTGCCGACCGGGGAAGTACGCGGCGGCTCCGGCTACCGATGCCGGCGTTAGCGCCACTTCCCGCGTCCGGGAGTCGGCTGGCGTGCCGGGCTCGTTGTACGCGACGTGGCCGTTGCCGCCGATGCCGAGGATCGCGATTTCTAGGCCACCAAGGCGAGCGAGATCCGCCTCGTACTCCTGACACGCGCGGTTCAGGTCATCCGCGAGGGAGGGGAGCGCGTGTATCCGCGCGAGCGGCACGCCCGCCCGGTCGAGCAGCTCCCGCCGCAGCCAGCCAGTCAGGCTGATGGGATCGTCCGGCGCGACACCAATGTATTCATCCAAGCAGAAGACGTGCGCTCGCGATAGGTCGAGCGTGCCGCGCTCGACGCGGGCGACGATCTCCGCGAAGAGCGGCAGCGGCGTGTTGCCGGTCGGGAGGGCGATCGCCGCCGCCGGATGCCGCGCGATCGTCTCCGTCAGCAGATCCGCCGCGAGCCGACCCATTTCGACCGGGTCCGGCACGATTATCAGCCGAGGCGCTGTCACTATTCGTTCCCTCCGCTCATCGTTCGCACCAGCGTGGCATGATATCCGAGCCTGGGCGTCGCCCGTGGCATCATGGCGGTGAGGAGGTGGCCATGAGCGCGAAGCGGAATCGAATCGAGGCGGCGCTGCGGCAGATTGACGAGTGGATCGGGCCGCAAGGGGTGTCCGGGGCCGGCGCCGCGGTGTGGCATCAGGGCGAGATCGCCGCCGAGCGGTACGCGGGCGAAGCCCAGCCGGGTATTCCCGTTGACGAGCGGACTCGGTTCGCTCTCGCCTCTGTGACGAAGCCGGTCACGGCCGCCGTCGTCATGACGCTCGTCGAGGAGGGCGCGCTGGCGCTGGATGAGCCGGTCGCTCGTTTCGTCCCGGAGTTCGCGGAACCGTCTCCCGATCCGGGCGCCGATCCCGCGTTGGAATTGCGACGGTCGGATGTCACGGTCCGTCAGCTCCTCTGCCACACCGGTGGGCTGCAGGAGGACGTGCCTCCGGGGAGCCGGCTTCTCCACTCCCGGCCGAGCCTGGACGAAATCACCGATGTGATGTGTCGCCTGCCGATGCGCGCGGCGCCGGGCGAATCCCTCCTCTACTCCAACGCCGGCTACGCGATCCTCGGCCGACTCGTGGAGCGCGTTACCGGGGAAGACTTCTGGCGCGTGGCTGAAGAGCGCGTGCTGGAGCCGCTCCGGCTCGATCACACTGTCGCTCGTCCCGGCCCGGCCCTGGACGAGCAGATCGCCCACGTGGCCGATGTCCCCCGGGCCGGGACGGATGTCGCGTCGTACAACGGATCCTATTGGCGCGGCCTTGGCATCCCTTGGGGTGGTCTGTTCGGCACGCCGCGCGACCTCGTCCGCTTCGCGGGCGCGTTCCTCCCCGGCGGACCGAGCCTCCTGGCGCCCGCGACGGCGGCGCTGATGACCAGCGATCAGGCGGGCGGCGTCTCCGGCGGCGTGCAGAGCATGAAGGTCGTTTGGCACCCCGCCCGTTGGGGGCTCGGCTGGGAGGTCAAGGGGGAGAAGCGTCGCCACTGGACCGGCGAGCTGACCTCGTTCCGCACCTTCTGCCACTTCGGCGCGGCGGGCACGCTGCTCTGGGCCGATCCCGAGCGGGACGTGGCTCTCGCTGTCTTCGGTACCCGGACCACGACGCACCTCTGGCCGTTTGTCCCAGCCCGCTGGGCTCGTCTCTCGAATGCTATCATCGCCGCTGTTTCGTGACGATCCATCGGAAAGGATGCGTCTGGTAGCATGGCGCTACGTGGTTTATCCCTGGAGGCGCCCGAGAATGATGCTGTTACGGAATCGAACCTTACTGATTGGAGGGCGCCTCGCCCTGGCAGTCGTCGTCGCTGTCATCGCTCTCGCGATCTTCCCCGCTCGCGCGGCGGTGGCCGCTGAGTTCCGCTCGGGCGATTCGGTGAGCGTTGAGGCGAGCGAAACGGTCCAGGACGATCTCTATCTCAGCGGTGGCACGGTCGAGATCGCGGGTACCGTCACTGGAGACGCGGTCGTGACCGCCGGCGAGGTCGATGTACCAGGGCAGGTCGAGGGGAGCCTGATTGTCGCGGCGGGAACGACGGAGATCACCGGAACGATCGGCCGGTCCGTGCGCGCCGCCACCGGTGAGCTTACCGTGAGCGGCAATATCACGGGCGATCTCGTCGTCTTTAGCGGGCGGGTCACGATCGAGGAGGGCGCGACAATAGGGGGCGATCTCGTCGTCGGCAGCGGCGATGTTGTCAGTCGTGGCTCGGTCGGCGGCGATATCCGTGGCAGCGCGGACGAGCTCGATATCTCTGGCCCGGTCGCGGGCAACGTTCGCATAGATACGGATCGGCTGCGGCTCAGGTCCGGCGCCGAGATTGGCGGCGATTTACGCTATACCAGCCGCAACGAGGCCCGGATCGCCGACGGGGCGACGGTGAGAGGCGCCACCGAGCACTCGCGGCCGCAGCGTTTCTATCCTGGCGACAGCTTCGCCGCGTGGCTCGGTAGCGCGATCTTCCGGTTGATCTGCGCGCTCGTCGCTGGCTTGGCCGTGATCGTCATCATGCCGCGAACGGCAGCCTCGATCGCCGAGGGCATCCGTCAGGCGCCGCTCGCGTCCTTTCTCGTTGGGCTCGTGCTCTTCTTCCTCATCCCGCTGGCGATCGTCGTCCTGCTCGTGACGCTGATCGGCATCCCGCTGGCGCTGATCCTGCTGGCGCTGTATGTGATCGTCCTCTACTTGAGTCAGGTCTTCCTCGGCCTCGCGCTCGGCCGTATCCTCCTACCCGGCCGGTGGGATACCGCCAGCCGGGGGTACAACCTGCTCGCGATGACGATCGGCGTCATCATCATCGCCGGTTTGCGCTTGCTGCCGGTCCCGTTCCTCAGCCTCGTCATCGCCATCCTGACCGCGGTTATCGGACTCGGAGCGGTCGTCGTCGGCCTCCGGCGTGCCCGGCGCGCGGTTTCGCTGTCAGGCGTCTGAAAATCGGCGGAGCGGCAGTACTGAAACAATTCGCGGGGAGCCGACTTGCCCGATTAGGGACGGCTCCCCGCAATGCGTGGGCTGAAGCTGAGGACGCGACGCGGTCCGGCTAGGATTCCGTTGCCGCGCTCTCGGTGGGCGCCGCCTCAGCTTCTGCTGGCGCGGCCTCCGCTGCCGGAGTCTCCGCCGCCGCCGGCGCACTCTCACCCTCGATCACGCGGACGTTGATCGCGGCCGGTCCCTTCGGGCGTTGCCCCATCTGATACTCGACGCGCTCTCCCGGCTCCAGCCAGGCCGCGCGGTTCGGATCGCGCCGGACCACGCCGCTCTTGTGGACGTAGACCAGATCGCCCTTCCCCTCGGGCTTGATCCAGCCGTAACCACCGGATTTCGACCAGACTTTCACGGTTCCGACAGGCATCGACTCCCTCCACCGGACATCTCATGCCGGGTTGGCGCCCGGCTGTTTTTCGCACACGAATCAAGCGACCGGAACCCGCAACGGGCCGGTCTCCCCAAACCGCCCTAGCCTACCACGAACCTTCATCCCTAGAGCCGAAGGACGGCAGGCCAGCTCCTAGCTTTGGCTCTGCAGTGCCTCTTGGGACGCGTGCGCGTCGTCGCTGGTCGCCGACGACGCTTCGGGCGAAGTCTCGGTTTCGACTTCGAGGAGCGCGCAGTACGCTTGGATCTGCTCCTCGGTCAGTTCATGCGGCTTGCCACGCTCGAACGCGCTCAGCTGGCTGGCGCGCACCCCGAGCTGCTTGCCCAGCTCGCTCAGGCTCAATTTGCGCGCGATGCGGCGCCAGTAACACAAGTAGCCGCGCGGATCTTGCATCTGCTCGCTCAGGTCGCTCATCCCTCGTCCCCCACTCTTGACCGGTATTCTTCACGCAGTCCGCTGTTTCGTCCACGCCTCGAGCGCGCGCTGCACCTCCGCGACATCGTTTCGCGGCATCGTCCAGCGCCGCTCGTCCGCCGCCACGCGCTCCGGCTCGGCGAGCGATTCGTCGAACGTTTCCAGTTCGTCGCTCGTCAGCGGCACGCTGACGAGACCTGTCGCCACATGCAGCGAATAGGGCACGCGGGCGTTCGCGTTCGGCTTCAGGATCAGCTTGTCGAAGAGGAGCGCCGCCCGCTCCTTCGGGTCCTCGCGCAACGCATTCGTCACGACCAGCGGACCATCCGGCCCGACCGCATCGCGGATCGGCGCTGCCCGCTCGTCGGTTTCCAGCCGCTCCCCGACCCGCGCGGCGAGCGCTTCGACGAGCGCTTGCTCGAAATCCCAGAGGCTGCGCCGGCCCAGCTTCCGCAGGTCGGGCATCTCCCACATCAGGTGGAATCCGTCGGAGCCGGAGTACTTCACGAGCGCCTGGAGCCGCTGCTCCGTGATGAGATCGAGCGCGTGCAAGGCGCCGATGCGGGCCATCTCGGTCGGGAGCTCGCGCGAGTCGATGTCGAGGAAGAACCAGGCTCCCGGTCCCTCCGGCTTGATGTGCCCGTGGAAGGCGAGGACATGCTGCTTCGCCCAGCGGACGATGTCGTCCGTCGTCTCGATCCGGATCGGGCGACGATCCTTGCCGTGCCCGGCGTGTCGCCGGTAGACGGCTTGCCCGTCCCGGAAGCGCTGCTCGACCGCAACCTTGCGGCCGGAAAGGAACGGCAGCATCCGCTCCGCGACCGTGGTGTAGTACTCGACGGGAGTCATGGGGCACCGTCCAGGTCGCGAGGGCCGAATGGGCGCGGGAGGAGATCGCTGAGCGGCACGATTTCCGGTCCAGCCTCGCCGTCCATGATGACCAGTAGGTCGCCCTGCCTCGGCTTGAACTCGTTGAGGACCTGACGGCACGCGCCGCACGGGGTCACCGTCGAAACGCGCGGCGCCGTCACTGCCACCGCGAGCAACGTCCGATGCCCGGCGGCGACGGCGGTTGCGACGGCGGTTCGCTCGGCGCAGACCGTCAGCCCGTAGCTCGCGTTCTCGACGTTGCAGCCGGTGATGACTGTCCCATCCGCGGTCAGGACCGCCGCTCCGACTGGGAATCGGGAGTACGGCGCGTAGGCGCGGGTCGCGGCATCCCGCGCAGCCGCGAGCAGGCGCTCGGCTGTCGCTTGGTCAATCGTCCTCGCTGTCACGCTGGCCCTCCTCCGCGCCGCTGAGCCTGCCCGCTCTATCAATGATCGCATGCCGGTTCCTGGTCGCGATACGGGACAGGCGGGTCGAGTTCCTGCGATCATTGCCGCGTGGCGAGGATGCCACGCGATTGCCGGCAATTTGACGACGGGTGACGGCCGCGTCCGGTGAGGTCAGGCGGCCAGAAATTCAGATGGCGCAGAATTCCGATCCCGCTGATCCCATCGCTCTCAAGGTTGCGGCGTTCGTCGCGCAGGCGCTGAGCCTGGAGGACGATCCGGCTTCCTTGGCGCCGCATGTCGTCGCGCTCAAGCGGGACGCGAACGCGGGGATATCGTCGCTCGAGCTGGACTCGTCGGTCGGCCCGGCCGCGTTCCTGGTCTACCACTATCACCTGTCCGTCGCCGATGCGGAGGGACGGACGGGACGGGAGCTCTTCGAGGCAGACCTGGCAACGCTTGAGCAGGCGGCCAAGCAGGATCTGCCCGGCCCCCGCATCCTGGCGCACGCGCTCACCGACGATGAGGCGTACATCCTCGCCACGACGCCCGCGACCTACCGCGCGTTGACGGGACAAGAAGAGCCAGAATCGCTCGCCGCGACGGCAGCCGATCTGCTTCCCGGCGCTGAGACGTTGCGCATTCGGCGCGAGTCGGCGACTGAGCTGCTGCGCTTACTGCGCGAGGCGGATCTCCACGCCGGGGCATGGCTCAAGGCGATTCATGCGGAAGGTCGCCTCGCGCCGGCAGAGGAATCGTCAGAGATTCTCCCCTTCGTGGAGGAGGAGCGCGCCCTCGCCCTGTTCCTGCTCGACGAGCGGAGCATCGCCAATCTCCTGCGCGCAATCCAGCTGATGCTGCACAGCGCCCACGCTCAGGCGCGACAGGCCACGTCTGCTGAAGGCGAAGAGCCAGAAGCCGCGTCCTGATCGGCTCGCGCGACGTTACGGGCCTGGATTCGACCTCCCGCGAAACTCCTCAGATCGGCGAGTAGCGTCCCTGGCCGAATGCCGTGCCTCACATCGCGTTCCCGTTTCGCGTTAATCACGTGGCGGGGGGACGCCGGTGGCTCGCTCCTCAGTGACGCACCTCGAACGCGGTCTTCCTAGGGGTTGACGAATCAGTTCGGTCTCCGTATAGTTCGGAGAAAGAACTATTCGGGAGTCGAAGGAATGACCGTGGACGAGGACACACTGATCGAAGAGGCCGTCTTACTCTTGCCGCAAATTGGCCGGCTGCTCCACACCAGCCTGATGAGTCAAGCCGAAGCCGCTTGTCTCTCGCTGGGGCAGGTCAAGGCGCTCGGGTACCTCTATCTCCACGGTAGCTCCACGATCGGGGAAGTGGCGCAGGGCCTGGGCATCGCGATGCCGACCGCGTCCGAGCTGGTTGACCAGCTCGTGACCGGCGGATGGGCAGAGCGGCGCGTCAATCCGGCGAACCGGCGGCAGGCGCTGGTGACGCTGACGCCGAAGGCAATGGAGTTCAGCCGGCGGATGCACGACGCGCGCCGTGCCCAGGTGAGGGCGGCGCTCAGTCGCCTCGATCGCGGCGAATGGCCGGTCTTCCTCCGATCACTGCAGGCGCTCGTTGAGGGGTTGCGCGAATCGTTCCCGCCATCCACGCCGCCGCAGTGCGGCTCGTCGCAATCGGAAATCTCACGAAAGGGCTAAGCAACGTCGCTGGCCGATTCTCGGCCGGCGATGGGAAGGGGAGTGCACGATGGCTAGCAATGCGCCATCACTTGCGCAGATGAGAGGCCAGACGGAGCACGAGGCGCCGGTTCGGAATCCGTGGGCGGTGCTGGCCGTCCTCTGCCTCTCGATCTTCATGCTCCTGGTCGATACGACCATCGTCAACGTCGCGCAAGTCAAGATCAAGGAATCGCTCGGCGCGACGCTGACGCAGATTCAGTGGGTGCTCGATTCCTACATCCTGACCTACGCCGTGCTGCTCCTCTCGTTCGGGCGGCTCGGGGATATCTTCGGCCGCAAGCGGCTGTTCACCTTCGGGATGATTCTCTTCACCAGCGCGTCCGCGCTCTGCGGCACCTCGGCGTGGCTCGGTGACCAGCTCGGCATCTCAGCGGTCAACGTCTTGATCGGCGCGCGCGTGCTGCAAGGGCTTGGCGGCGCGTTCATGATGCCGCAGTCGCTCTCCCTGCTGACGGTGACCTTCCCGCCGGAGAAGCGTGGGGCGGCGATGGGCATTTGGGGCTCCGTCGTCGCGCTCGGCGCGATCGTCGGACCCATCATCGGTGGCCTCATCGTCACGGATTACGCGTGGGAGTGGATCTTTCTGATCAACGTCCCGGTTGGCATCATCGCCGTGCTGGCGACGCAGCGGATCGTGCCGGAATCGACTGATCCGCTGGCGAGCCGGCAGCTCGACTGGGGCGGTTTGATCCTTTCTGGCCTCGGCATTTTCGCGCTCGTCTACGCCTCGATCGAAGGAAACAAGGAGGGCTGGACGAGCCCGCTGATCCTCGGTCTCTTCGTCGCGAGCGCCGTCCTGCTCGTCCTCTTCGTCCTTTGGGAGCGGCGCGTCGCCGATCCGATGATGAAGCTGGAGCTCTTCCGGCTGCGGAATTTCTCGGTCGGCAGCGTCATCGCCTTCGTCGTCGCCTTCGGCATGCTCGGCATCTTTTTCCCGATGACGCTGTTCCTGCAGCAGGCGCTTGGCTTCTCCCCCATCCGCGCCGGCCTAACGATGACGCCGATGTCGATGATGGTGATGATCGCCGCGCCCCTCTCCGGCCGGCTGACCGATCGCATCGGCGCGCGCTGGATCCTCTTCACCGGCACCAGCTTGATGGGACTCGGGATTCTCTTCATCATCAGCCGCACGAATCTGGATACGACCTGGCGGACGTTGCTGCCCGCGCTCGTGGTGACCGGGCTCGGGATGGGGATGACCTTCGCCCCAATGACAGCCGCCGCCATGCGCGAGGTGCCGCCGCGCATCTCGGGCAGCGCCTCCGGCATCCTGAACACGATGCGGAACATCGGTCAGGTACTCGGCATCGCGATACTTGGCTCCTATCTGCAGAACCGCATCGGCGTGCACACGACCGATCGTCTTTCCGGCGTCGAGCTCCCCACCGATTTGGCCCAGAGCATCGTCCAGCTAGCGCGGCAGAGCCAATGGGAGCTGATCCCCGGCCTCGTCACCGACCCGGCGCAGCGTGGCGCGGTCTTCATGTCGCTGCAGCAGGCATTCGTCGAGGCGCTGGACAACACCTTGCTCGTCAGCTCGCTCGCTTGCTTCCTCGCCGCGGTCATCGCGCTGATGGTTCGCAATCCGGCGCGCGCGGCGGTCCGGGCCGAGCAGGAGCGCTCCGCGGTAGCGATCGCGGACTGACGGCTCGTCGCCGCGTCGCCCGGCGGCGACGAGCCGGTATTGCCAGGAACACATACTAAGAATTTAGGACGTCTAAACGTCCCGGCTTGCCTAATATGTGTCCCTGCTCATGTGGGCAACCTACCGGTTGGCAATGCGCACCCCGGTGGCACTTGCAGCGCAGGGACGACCGTCAATGCATCGTCTGGCGATCGCTCTTGCGATCCTTCTCTCGTTCACGACTGGTGTCACCCTCGCAGAAACGCGGAAGGTCGCGCTGCCGCCGCTCCCGCGGCCGCGAGCGCCCTCGGCCGCCGTGTTGATCTCGGTCGAGCGCTTCTACATGGCCATCAATCACATGCTCGCCACGGGTGACGCCTCCGAGTTGGAGCCCCTCCTGGATCGCGCTTTCCGCGACGAGCAACCCGCGCCAGGCACGACCGGCGATCGCGATGGCTTCCTCCAAAATGTAAGGGCGCTACACGACGCCGCTTCGACGCTGCGCCTCGAGCTCGACGACGTGATTGCCCAAGGCGACGATGCCGCTGTCCTCGTCACTGCCACCAAAGGTGACGATGAGCCGTCGGAGCTACTTCAGACGACGGGTCGGCTCTGGCCCCGAATCGACGTGCTGCGCTTCGACGGCGACCAGCTCCTGGCGCGCCGGAGCGACCAGGCGGGCGTCGGATTCATTGCCACGTCCGTGACGGTTACGCTGCCCCTGGCCGTACAGGTGCGACCCGTCGCGGAGCTCTTTCGCGAGACGTACGACCAGGAACCGGACGAGTGGGAGGTGGAGAGCGGCCCAATCCTCATCCTCGTCGAAGCTGGGCAGCTGAGAGTCGTGCTCGATGCCGAGCCAGCGCGGCCAGCCACGCTCGTCCAGCCCAAGGGCAATTCTCGCCCCGTTATCAGTTACGCGGAGATTGTCCTGGCGCCGGGTGATGCGCTCGGCTTGCCGCCTGGCATCCGCTACCGGGCTTGGAGCGACGACGCCTCCGCGGCGGTGACGTTGACGGTCCGTCTGAAGCCAGTCGTCAACGTGCCGCGCGCTCCCGAGACAGACGCGAGTGGCGCGTTCATACCCCCTGAAGAAGCCCGAGCTGATCGCGTCTCCCTGGCGGGTGGCATGGTCGTCCGGCTCACGCGGCAGAGTGTCGAGATCACCATCGCCCGCGTCGTGCTCGCGCCACATGTCGGGGTGTCTCGGCATCGAGTCATCGGCGCCGAAATGGTGGCGGTGACGGCGGGAACACTCGATTTGACGATTGAGAATGGCCGCGCCTACGTGCAAGAACAGCCCAGCGGCGAGATGGAATTCGAGAATCGGGGGCGGACGCTAATTACTGGCGGCGTCGTAGCCGACTATGGGACGTTCGTCTCCTATCGCGCGTCCGGCAGTGAACCCCTCTCGTTCCTCCTCGTGACGATGCGTCCCCATCCTGATGGCGGCGACTTGATGGACGAGAGCAGTCCTAAGCCCCATATCCCGGGCGTGCCATAGGGCGGCACCTGGTCGCTGGGCCAGTCGCAACCGCGCCCAGTGTCTTCTCGCGGTCCGGAGGCGACTCGTGCGTAAGCCCATCCTCCCGCTCACCCTGCTGCTCACCCTCCTCACCGGTCTCGCCCTCGCCAATTTCCGCCTCGTGCTGCTCGAGGGCGGAAGCGCCGGCTCCGGCGTGGCTTTCGCGCCTACCGCTTCCTCCACGCTTACCAGTACCATCGAGCGCTTCTATGTGGCGGTCAACGGTGCTCTGACCAGTGGCTCCCAAGAGGAAGTGGAGGCATTCCTTGCCCCAGACTTCCTCGACCATGACCCAGTCCCGGGATCGGCGCCAGACCGTGCCGGCTTCCTTGCGACGCTCGAAGCGCTTCATGCGGCCGGCCCAGCGATCGATCTCCGGGTCGAGGAGGTCGTCGCCGATGGTGATCGGGTCGCCGTTCGTCTACGTGTCCGCGCCGATCAATCTCAGTCCGCCTTACTACAATGCTCCGGCGCGCCTTGGCCCGCGACCGAGGTTTTCCGCCTTGCATCCGGCCGGATTGTCGAGCGGTGGGCCGATTCGGGAGGGCGCGGTGTTATTACCCCAGTCCTCGCCGTCAATCTTCCCCCGAGCGTGGGTGAGCTGACCGACATCACCCTCACGCGGAAGACTGTTGGTCACATCCCCGCGGTGAATCGCGATGTTCTCTTCGGCTCCACCGGGCCCACGATCGTCTTCGTGGAGGATGGAGCCCTGTCCATAACGATGGACAGGCGTTCGGATCCCGCGGTCGTGCGGCGGATCGGCGGCGGAGCCGAGACCCTCGCACCGGAGAAAGAGACGGTCATCAAGAGCGGCGAGTCACTCATCCTACCGGCTGGAAGCCACTACCGGGTGTCGAGCGCGGGTCCTAACCCGGCGCATATCCTGACCATTGCCTTGTACCCAGTGATTTCGGCGCACCAGACCGCGGTCGCGTCGAATCGAGGTCCGGCAGAACCGTACGGCACGCCGGTAACGGCGGTGACTGAGTTTCAGATGCTCGCGATGGCGTTGAGTGTTCGGCTGCCTGACCCGATGACGATTCGGCTCGTGCGGGTGGCCCTGAGTCCGGGCCTGCAGATCTTGCCTCACCCAGTTTCGCGCGCCGAGCTACTCAGCTTGACCACCGGGGAGCTTCTCTCCGATCTCAGGAATGACGCCGGCTACGTCTACAGCCAAGATCACGAAGGCAATGGCCTGGTGGAGAATCCATCGCTGATTGCCGGCCAAGGTCTCTACGTTGACGCGGGCTCGACGGTGGAGTATACGGCGATTGGCAGCGAGCCAGCCACGTTCTGGCTGGTCGTCATCACGCCGGGCGTCGCCGCCAAGGCGCTGGTCATGCCGACCCAAACTGCCCAGCCGGAATTCAAGCGAGACATGTGGCAATAGCGCCGTGGCAGCCGAACGAGCGCGGCGATGTTTCGAGAGGGAGAGGCGCCGACGGCTGGCAGCGTCAGCACCGAGCCGTGACGCCGCGCGGTCCCATCAGCTCGCGCGGCGCCGTTCCGCTCCCTGAGACAGGGCACGCTCATAGAGGTGGAGGGCTTCGGCGACGCGGCCGGTGCCCCGGGCCACACAGGTCAGCG
>CALGSZ010000161.1 GCA_937901745.1 uncultured Chloroflexota bacterium
CCCGAGCGGGTTCCCGTTGAACGAGCCCCCGTGGTAGAGCGCCCGCGGGTGCGAGGGCTTGAAGTAGGACATGAGCTCCTCGGAGGCGCCGATCGCGCCCACGGGAAGGCCGCCGCCGATGAACTTGCCGAGGCAGGTGATGTCCGGCTCGATCCCGTAGCGCTCGGCCGAGCCGCCCTCGGCGAGCCGGAACATGAGGCAGTCGTCGAGGATGGTCAGGATCCCAGCCTCCGTGGCGAGCTCGATCAGGCCCGGCAGGAAGCCCGGCGGGGGCGGGATCACCTGGAAGGTGAAGAGGATCGGCTCGATCACCACCGCGGCGATCTGGTCCTTGTGTGCGGCGAAGACCCGCTCGAAGCTCTCGAGCTCGCCGAACTCGCCGAGCAGCGTCCTCCCCTCGAGCTCGCCGATGCCGTAGAGGCCGGCCTCGAGGTCGTCGTAGGAGCCGTGGTAGGCGCCGTTGAACTTGACGACGAGCGGGCGCTCCGTCGCGTGCCGGGCGAGCTTGACGGCCAGCATCGTCGCCTCGGTGCCGGTGTTCGCGAAGCGCACCTGCTCGGCGTGCGGTAGCCGGCGGACCAGGAGCTCGGCGAACTCGATCTGGTGGATCGACGTGCCGGGCCACGCGGTGCCCTTCGGCATCGCCTCGAGCAGCACCTCGACGACCGGCTGGTACGCGTGCCCGTGGATCAGCGAGAGCCCGTTGTAGGTGAAGTCGATGTAGCGGTTGCCATCGACGTCCCACAGGTGGACCCCCTCGCCGTGGTCGAAGACCAGCGGGTATGGATCGAAGTAGCCAAAGGTGCGGGTGGATCCTGACGGCAGCACGGCGCGCGCCCGATCCATCAGCGATGCGGAACGCGCGGTGCGCTCCAGGTACGACTTCAGGATCGGCGAGTCGCCTGTGGGCTCTGGTGGCGCAAATACCTTCACGTTTTCGGTCCCTCCGGGAACAGCTCGGGGTGGTCAGCAAGCGTCAGGCGGGTGCGGCGGATGTGGATCCGGTAGAGCTCCTCCGCGTCGGCGGCAGCGCGCCGCTCAAGGGCCTCGACGATCATCCGGTGCTCGACCGCCGAGATCTCCAGGCGGTGCGGCAGGATCGAGTAGACCCGGCGATAGCGCTCCGCCGTTTGCCAAAGCGAGTGGACGATCGAGAGCGCGCGGGGCATTCGCGCGGGCTCGAGGATCGCGACGTGCAGGTCGCGGTCGACGGCGAGGTAGGCATCGACGTCGTTCTTCTCGAGCTCGGCCTCACTCGCCTCGACGAGCTTCCAGATCTTCGCGACCTCGGCCTCGCTCACGCGCGTCGCCGACTCAGCGGCCACGCGCGACTCGATCGCCTCCCGCAGCAAATAGATCTCGATCAGCTCGCGCGGGTCGAGCAGCGTGACCCGGGCACCGACGTCGCGCTCGAGCGTGACCAGCCCCTCGCCGGCGAGCTCACGCAGTGCCTCGCGGACGGGCAGCCGCGAGACGCCGAACTGCTTCGCCACGGCGTCCTGCTTGATCCGCTCGCCCGGCTGGAAGGTGCCGTCGAGGATCGCCTCGCGAAGCTGCCTCGCGACTGCGACCGCGCGCGGCTCCTCCGCCGATGCGGCCTTGGCGCCTGTCTCCTCCCGGACGGCCATTCCTCGCCGATTGGATCCGCAATGGATCCAAAAGTCAACCCCTAAGCGGACAGAAGTTCGCAAATAGCGAGATTCTCTGTCAGATTGGATCCGATTCTTGGTCCCTCGTTTCCACCGGACGCAGGGAGCGGATCCAATCGCGGGCGTCTCCGGGTGCGGCGAGGGCTGGCTACTTGTGCGCACTCGGACCGGGGAAAGCGCCCGAGTCCGTCAGGCAAATAGCCCCCCGGGCGACTGGTCACCCATGACGCTCCGAGCCAGCCGCCCCTTCCTCCTCTTCCGCTTTGCCCTCCGCGAGGGCGACTTCGCCCTCGCCCAGCTCATCGCCCGGGCACTCTGGCGTGGAAAGAACAACCGAAGCGGTCGGCGTTTCCCGTCTTAAGATCACGCCGATGGAGGAGATCGAGCGCCGCGCAGAGGCCGTACTCGCCCGCGTCCCCAGCTACATCTGGGACGGGAACCAACCGCCGGTCCCCGTCGAGGAGATCGCCGACTCACACTTCGGTCTGTACGTGCGCGACGTCTCGGCCGCCGAGATGCGAGAGGCCCCGGGCTGCCCGCCCCTGGGCGAGGACGAGACGATCTCCGGCCTGCTCATCCCCAGCCTAGGCGAGATCTGGGTGAACGCCGAGGAGGCCGCGGCCTGGCCCCAGCGCCGGCGCTTCACGATCGCCCACGAGCTCGGCCACCACGTCCTCCACCAGACCGGCCAGCAGACCCTCTTCTGCCGCAAGGCCACCGTCGACTCCCCACCAGACCAGGAAGAGCCCGCGCCCCGCCCGGAGCTCCCGATGACCGAGCGCGAGGCCAACGCCTTCGCCGCCGCGATGCTGATGCCGGCCGACCTGGTCCAGCAGCTCTACCAGGCGACCGAGCGCAACTTCGAGAGGCTCTGCCAGCTGTTCGGGAGCTCGCAGCGGGCGATGGGGCGGCGGTTGCGGGCCGTGATTTGAGTCCGTGACTGGACCGCCGATCTGCCTACCTAGGATTCTCGCGCGATGATGGCGCTCTGGCATGAAACGGACGGCGGCTGGTCACTCCTCGACCCGGTTCCGTTTCCCGACGAGGCCACCCTTCACGACCTCGTGGCGCGCGAACCGCAGCTGCTCCCACTTTCGGGCTCGCCACAGGTCGCGGTGCTCGGGCGTGAGGTCAGTCTCGGATCAGGGGCGGCTGACCTGATTGCGGTGGAGGACTCGGGGCAAGTCGTCGTCATCGAGGTGAAGTTGGCACAGAACGCCGAGGCCCGACGCGCTGTCGTTGCCCAGGCTCTCGCGTACGCGTCCTATCTGGACGGCCTCTCACTGGAGAGCTTCGAAAGAGACGTTCTCGCCCGCCACCTACGCCTTTCCGGATTCAGCTCGATCGTGGATGCCGTGTCCGATGTGGATCAGACCGGCGCTTTCGATGGCGAGACGTTCGTTACGGGACTCAGGGAGAGCCTCGCCCATGGACGCTTCCGCGTGGTTTTGGTCCTCGATCAGGCCCCACCAGAGCTCGTTCGTCTCGTCGGCTATCTCGAGCGCGTCACAGGCGAGCTGACGATCGATCTCGTCGCCGTATCGCTCTACGAGGCCGGCGGCGCTCGTTTGCTCGTTCCCCAACGCGTCGACCCGGCACGCCCGGCGCGGGAGACATCCACCCCGGCAGAGCGTCAGACGCAGGGAGAGCTTTCGCTCGGGCCGGAGGCGTTTGAGGCCTCAATCGACTCGGCTCCGCGCGATCGGGAGACCCTGCGGACGGTGACGGCCTGGGCGAAGGATCTCGAGAAGGCAGGTCTCGCACGTCTGTACTCCTACCGCGGCACTTCCGGCAGGCTGACCCTGCTCCCCTACCTCGTCGACGAGGATGCGGGTTTGATCACAGTCTGGAACGACAACGGCGCTTACATAAGCCTCTGGCGATCGGTCTTCGAGCGTCGGGCCGCGAACACGATCGAAGCTGTTGAGGCACACCTCGGCAAGCGGATCGGCCAGGGAGGCACCACGCGGGAGATCACCGACGAACTGCTCGACGTCCTCGCACAGGCGTATGCAGCGACAGTCACGGCTGACGCGTGACGCACAAGCCGCCGATCAAGTTGTGAGCCAGTATGGGTTGAAGAGGGTCGGCCAGAATTGGTCGATCAGTGAGCGATCCGGCCAAGCGCGACCGTTTCCGTGGTGCTCTCCTTGGCCTCGCGGTCGGGGACGCGATCGGAACGGCCGTTGAGTTCGAGCACCCCGGAGACTTCCCACCGGTAACGGACATGACGGGCGGCGGGCCTTTCGGCCTGCCGGCCGGAGCTTGGACCGATGACACCTCGATGGCGCTCTGCCTCGCCGAGAGCCTGATCGAGCGCCGAGGATTCGACCCGGTCGACCAGCTCGCCCGCTACGTCCGCTGGTACCGCGAGGGCCACCTCTCGAGCACGGGCACCTGCTTCGACATCGGCAACGCGACCAGGGCCGCGCTCCACCGCTTCGAGCGCTCGGGCGAGCCGTTCCCCGGCAGTGCCGACCAGAACGCCGCCGGCAACGGACCACTGATGAAGCTCGCGCCCGTTCCGCTCACCTACTGCGAAGACCTCCCCGCAGCGGTCTCACTCGCCGGCGACAGCGCTCGCACCACCCACGGAGCCATCCAGGCGATCGACGCTAGCCGCTACTTCGCCGCCCTGATCGCCGCGGCCGTCAACGGGGTCGGAAAGGAGGAGCTTCTCCGGCCCGAGCCCTTCGAACCGTCGCCCGGGTTCTGGGACGCAGCTCCCCTCCACCCAGAGGTAGCGGAGGTCGCAGCCGGCTCGTTCCTCGAAAAGGACCCACCCGAGATCCGGGGCGGCGGTTACGTCGTCCACGCGCTCGAAGCCGCCCTGTGGGCGCTCGCGAAGGCCGACGCGTTCAAAGACGGCGTCCTCCTAGCCGTCAACCTCGGCGATGACGCGGACACGACCGGCGCGATCTGTGGGCAGCTCGCCGGCGCCCTCTACGGCGTCCACGGAATCCCACCCGAGTGGCGCCAGAAGCTCGTCATGGGCGAGCGGATCTCGCAGTTCGCCGACGAGCTCTACGAGCTTTCCTCACAGGTCCCCGCTCCCCGACTGACGTCCGCTGAGCCGGACTGCCGCCGTTCGTTGCGGATCGGAAACTCTTGAGATCACCGCGTCGACGGAGAATCTGCCGCTATTCACAGTTCGTCTCGCGTAGGGGATCCGCACGTTCGCAACGGCAATTCCCTCTTCCGCGATCGCACCGAGCCTCTCGGCGCCCTTCGGGAACTCGGTCGGATCTCCATTCGAAGCTTCCCCTCCGGTGTCAGAGCAAGGCGCCAGCCGACGACTGAACGGCCGTATGGCCGCATTGGAGACCGCACTCCCCCGCGCTTTCGAGCGCATCGAGGACTTCCTCGCGGTCCAGCGCGGACGGGATTTCGACGAACTGGTCGAGGCGATCATCTGCCTCCAGGAGTCGGTGTCCATCGACAACAGTGCACGCAGACTCATCCGAGACCGCCTCCCGCGGATCACCCCACACCCAGACGCACTCGGCGGCTTCATGCTCGGGCTCATCGTCGGCCTGACCGCCGCCCAACTCGAACGCGAGATGGTGACCGCCTGATGTGGCTCGTAACGACGCAGGGCTTTCTACTCCGTCGTCGCTCACCGCCACGAGCCCGACACGCTCATCGTCCGCTCGCGCACGCGCGAGGACATCGAGGCGCTTCGTCGCCAACTCCCCGATCTCGAGCCCTTCGAGGATCCCGCCGCCGACTACCGCTGGCGCGCGCATGTCTCACGCGACGAGTGGCAGGCGGCGGTCGCGGAGCTCACCGCGGCGATCGACTACGACAACTTCAAGGGAGCCGTCGCCCGCCGCCAGGGCCGCGAGCGCTCCGTCCTCTACGGCGAGGTGTGGTGGAAGCTCCTACGTCTGCAGCGAAATTGACTTCTAATCGGTCGATGGGGACCGCCCCCTGTCACCGAGGAGGTAGGGGTGGCTCGCCCTGGTCGGAACGAGTGCGGCGAACCGCTCGCCATAGCGCTCCTTCAGCAAGGCCCTAACCGCCTCGAAGCGCCATGCGCCTTCCCATATCGCCGGCTCACGCCAGATCTCCACGTTCCCGCAACGGATGAGTGTCCAGCGATCGCTTGCCGCCTCTTCGAAGTCCCACGCAAACTCGATCCGCTCGCCCTCGGGCTCGGGGAGCCGAGCGGGCGCGGCTGGTCTGCGAGCGAGTCAGGTCCTTCGGCACCGATGCCGTGGCGCTCAAGGCGGCGGACCTGCTCGCCAACGCGACCAATCTCGTCCACGACGCGGAGACCCACGACCCCGAGTACTTCGGCGAGATCTTCGGGCCCGAGCGCAGCTCCGCCAAGATCGCCCACTACCTCGAGCTCGCGGACCTGCTCGTCGCGGAGCTGGAGGCGGCCGGCGCCTATCCGGAGCTGCGAGAGGCGCTAGCAGCGCGCGTGGCGGAGCTCCGCGGTTTCGCGGGCTAGGCGAACGACTCTGGGCCCAGCGTTCTGCGGGCGCCCTGTCACACCGGGCCCCGCGCCCATAGGCCCACTCACGAGCCGGCGTCGGCGCTGAGCTTCTCGAGTACCGACTCCATCAACGAAAGGAAATCGACGCCGCAGATCCGTGTCGGCGAGCTTCTCGATCGGCGTCTGGGGCCACTTCGGATTCCCGAGGAGCTCAATACCCATGGAGTCCAGGTCGCTCCGCACCGACTCGGCCAGGGTCTCACCCTCGGGGTGTTCCAGGAGAGTCGGCAGATGGATCTCGAGAGCACGGTCTATCCAGGGCGGATAGACCCAGATCTTCAGAAGCGCGCCGGATTCCGCCTTGATCGCCACCCCGGTGCCCGTGAAATGGGTACTGAGCCGGTCATCGCCTTCGGCCCAATCGAAGATTGCCGCGCCGGCATCACGCGCCGCCTCGCTGTACTCGGCCAACTTCGCGAGGAGCGTGTCGCGATCGAGAGTCTCGCGCTGGCGTCGCGGACGCTTCGCGGCGCGCGCCTCGGACGTGTCGCCGACGACCACCGGGACGATGGTCTGGTGCTCACCGTCGGCGTCGACGAACTGCTTGACCTCGATCGCGAGGACCTCAGTCGAGTGCATCTGCCGGTTGAGGTACTCGACGATACGCCGGAGCTCGCGCCCGATCTTGTCGGCGACGAACACGAGACGAAAGCTCTCCGCCTTGATGTTCTTGTCCACCTCCGCCCAGTAGGCATCGACGTCGTCGATCCCAAACGCGTCGCGGAGCACCTCCTCCCCGGTGGACCCTCGCTCCCGCGCCGTTTCCTCGAGCCAATCCATCATCCGATCGGCGCTGAATGAGACCTGGGCGTTCGATGCGTGATCGAGCATCTGCGCGACCACCTCTCGACGCGCGCGAGTGTCGGTACTTCGCTTGACCTCAACGAGAGTCGGCACGCCGGCGCGATCGAGGTAGAGGTGGTCGAGGGACCAGCGCCCAGCGCCGTCTTCCGTCTCCGAAACGCCCGCCTCACGCCGAACGAGAACCAGCGGTCCGTGCGGACCATCGGCACCGACCAGGAGCTGCGGATGCTGCTCGATCAACTCCTGCAAGACCTCCTCAGCGTCGTACGGCGTCTCGGCCATCGCGACAAACGAATCGCCTTGGCGCAGAAAGATGCTCGACATGATCTACCCCGTTCTCCCTGCCCCTCGCGCGTCAATCCCAAAGCCCGTTCTCCTGAAGCAGGTCCTCGAGCCTTGGACCGTTCGGCCCCTTGGAGAAACTCGCTGCGACCGCAGTGCTGTAGTTGCGGTCCTCACCGGTTGCCCGGGATTCGATGTGCGCAGCAACGCTCGCCGCGCTGATGAGAAGTTCCTCATCGTCGGGCGAGGGCTTCCAACGCACCTTTCGCGTTCCGGCGTCAACCCGCACTTGGAACAGCGGATCGTGGGGCGACCACTGCTCCCGCAACTCATGCGGGAACACTCGCTCACGGAGCAGCACCAGGACATCCCCGTCAGCGAGCAAATCGTTCTCCAGGAGCAGCGGAAGAGCGTTGCGATTGCGCCGACGTACCGTGTTGTCCTCCGCTTGCCTCGCCGCCGCCGCCCTGAACGGCATGGCGAACTCGTCAGGTCCTGGCTTCGGAAGCAGGGTGTTGAAGCTGAGGGCCACACCTTGCCCAATCTTGTACGCATTGACCTGGATTGCCTCGATCCTGACGCCGTGGAAGCTCTCGAGCCAGTCGACGGTTGCCAGAACGCGGTCCGGAAAGCCCGGTGCAACGAGCTTGATCCGAACCTGCTGGCTTGGAGTCCACTCGGAGAACTCGTCCAGGTCGAGGAACTTGCAGATGAGCTGCTTGGCGTCCTCCAGGGTGGCATCGCTGGGGAGGTCAAGCTGAGGCACGTGCCTCGATGAGTCGGGCGGCGCCGTCGCCGCTTGAAGCAGGGTCCGAGCCAGTTGCTCGGTATGACTGGTCTGCTGCGCGTAGGGCCCTGCATATGCGAGCGCCTGCAAGTCGGTAAAGCGGAACTTCTCGTCAACCTTCAACTCGATCAACACCAGGTCGCCCCCGGCATCAATGGCCAGCATGTCGAGGCGATCGGAGTCGCCTTCGAAGTCGACGAGCTGACGACCAATCACCAAGAGGTCCTCACCAAGTACTTGGGGGGCGGAGGCCAGTCGCTCCTCCAAGGTCGTCTCGTTCATCAGCTTTGCAAGAGGATGCGACGCAAGCGGCTCGACGTCACCATCGTCGATCCACAAAATGCTCTGGTCTCGGATAACCATCAGTCCTTACCCCCGAGATGAAGTTGTGGTCCGTTCTCCTGGTCCACTCCAACCCCCCGGACGACCTCGCCCGCGAGCCGTTAGCCGAACCCTATCCAGTGCCCAGAAGGTCGTCGCTACCGTGAGTCATCTGACGATCGGGCGCACACAGGACCTCCATGCGGCCGCTTTTCCACCTCACCTGCAGGCACCAAGGCGGACGGCACATGAGCCAGACAACCTGCCACGTCACAGGTTCCGAGCGGATAGAACTCACCCATGGCGCGCATGTACCCGCGCACCCTCAGAGAGGACTGGGTCAAGAGCAAGGCCGAGGTCAAGGTCCACGCGCTGCTGCGGGACGGCCTCGACGACGAGTGGGAGGTATTCCACTCAGCCGGCTGGATCGAACGGGATCCGGCCGAGGGCGCTGAGGACGGCGAGATCGACTTCGTGCTCTGTCACCCCGACGAGGGCATCGTCTGCCTGGAGGTAAAGGGCGGGGGCATCGAGTGTCAGTACGGCGAATGGTTCCGTCTGGTCGACGGCCAGCGCGAATCGATGCGCGACCCGTTCGCCCAGGCGCTCGACCACCGCTACGACCTCGAGCGGAAGATCGCGAAGCTCGATGGCTGGAAAGAACACAACCTCTTCATCGCGCACGCGCTCGCGTTTCCC
>CALGSZ010000162.1 GCA_937901745.1 uncultured Chloroflexota bacterium
ATGGCGGAACAAGACTTCGAAGTCCTCGATGAGCGGTTTCGCAAGTGCTTCATCCCGACCGCACAGGTCGAGAAGCTCTTCGACGGCTGTCGCTGGGCGGAGGGACCTGCCTACTTCCCGGCCGGCCGCTACCTCATTTGGAGCGACATCCCCAACGACCGGATGCTGCGCTGGGATGAGACGACCGGCGTCACCGGTGTCTTCCGCCACCCGGCTGGCTACTCGAACGGCAACACGGTCGATCGGCAGGGACGGCTCGTCACCTGCGAGCACGGCGGCCGCCGCGTCTCCCGCACCGAGCACGACGGCTCCATCACCGTCATCGCCGATCGCTACCAGGGCAAGCGCCTGAACAGCCCGAATGACGTCGTCGTCAAGTCTGACGGCTCGATCTGGTTCACTGACCCCGCCTACGGCATCGACTCCGACTACGAGGGACACAAGGCGGAGAGTGAGATCGGCGCGTGTTATGTCTATCGCGTCGATCCCGTTACCGGCGAGCTGCGGGTGGTCGCCGATGACTTCGTCCGCCCGAACGGGCTCGCCTTCTCTCCAGACGAGCGCTACCTCTATATCGCCGACACCGGCGCGACCCACATGCCGGACGGCCCGCGCCACATCCGGAAGTTCGCCGTCAGCGATGACGGCCGCCTCTCCGGCGGGGAGGTCTTCGCGACCTGCACGGCTGGCTTCTTCGACGGCTTCCGCTTCGACACGGAAGGGCGACTCTGGACGAGCGCCGCTGACGGGGTGCATTGCTACGACCCGGATGGGACGCTGCTCGGCAAGATCCGCGTTCCGGGACCGGTGGCGAATGTCGTCTTCGGCGGCCCGAAGCGGAACCGCCTCTTCATCTGCGCGACGACGGCGATCTACTCAGTGCTACTGCCCGTCAACGGGGTCAAGACGTTCTAACGAGAAAAAATGGCGGCCGGTGTACCCGGCCGCCTGACTCACTGGTTGCTTTCTTGCATTTCGAGCAGCAGCTCGGCTAGCGCGATGACATCCGGCGCCGGGTCCCCCTCGGCGTTGGAGCCGCCGAGCCGGTAGACATAGCGGCCAGAACGGACGTAGAGCGCGTAGATGTTGACGCCGTCTTGCGTCGCCGTCAGCGCCCGGGCTTGGTCGCCAATCGGATCGACGTCAACTTCCTCGTAGCCGAGTCCAGCGCCGGCCAGGAAGTCGGCCAGGTAGTTCAGCCCCGCCTCGGCGCCGTCCCGCGTGCCGAACCGGTGGATGCTGACCGTGAGGGCGAAGGTCGTGTCGGGATCCGGGCGAGCGTCGGCCGGGATACTGAAGGTGCGGAAGGCGTTCTCGCGCCAGGTCCACTCCCGGAGCAGCGCCTCGACCTCTTCCTCGTCGCCGCCCAGCTGATCGACCATGTCCGCCTTGCCATAGGCGCCTTCCGTCTCGAGGACGAATCCATCCGGCAAGTCATCGGCGCTCGGCAAGAGTTCGCGGGCGCGCACGACGGAAGATCCGCCAGATTGCGACGTCGAGGTCGGCGTGCGGCGCGGCTCACGCGTGGCAGTCGGCTCTGGCTCGGTTTCCTCGCCCGCCGCGGTCGGGGAGCTAGCGGGCTCGCTATCGGCTGGAGTCGCCGCCGAGGTCACCCCCTCGCCCGACTCGCTGGTCGGCGACGCTCCCGCGATCGTCGTCTGCTCCGGCGAGGGCGAGGCTGCAACTAGCCCCGCGGAGCGCGTCGCGTCGGCGTCGCGCCGGTCGTCTCCATCACGGACGTAGCGGATCGCCAAGGCGATCCCCGCGATAATCACCGCCAGCAGCACCGCGGCGAGAATCGGGCCGAGGTAGCGGCTGCCGCGCTCCCCCCTGGGCGCGACCACTGGGGTCAGCGGCGTCCGGGGAACGCCATCGTTGTAGACCCCGCTCGTGGTCAGCAACGTCGGATCTTGCCAGGCCATCCGGGCGCGCGCATTCGCCGAATCGATATCCGTGTCGGAGGCGCGATCGGCGCGGTTCGGCGGCGGCCGCAGCGAAGAGAGCGATGAGTGATCCATCCACTGGGGCCGCTCTGGCTGTGGCTCCGACCCACTCGACGGCCCCACCGGCGTACTGCCAGCCGGACGATTTGCCTTAGGTGGTCGTGGTTCCATCTGGCTGAGGAACTCCTCTGACTGTTCAGCCGCTCGGAGTCAAGATTCGAGGCGAGCACAATACGATAGACATGCCGTTCGGACGATCCGGCACACTCGGAGCAATGGACCATCCGGCTCTGGTGTCAGTATAGTCGGCAGCCACGCCGCCAGGCGGGTCCCCCTCGCCGCCGATGCAGGCGTTCCGGTCCTCGCATGCCGGGCATCATTTCCTATGACGTTGCAACCGGCGCCTCGGTTTCGTCTCACCCCGATCTCAGGCAACCGAGGTGACTTTCTGGCGGAATACGCAGCAGATTTCCCTCGATTTTGAGTGCCCCACAGATGTACGTACACATGGCGGCGGTGACCGTCGGACACACCGTTTACAGGCGACAAAACCGCCTCTATGATGGCACTATGCAGTTGCAGAGCGGAGGAGATTCCCACCGCTCCGCGGCGGCTCCCGCCGGCAGCGTCACGTGAGCGACACGGCGTCGCTGCCGCCCCGCTTTCGCCCGGCAAGGTCAGGCCGGATGTGTTCGTTTGCTAGCCGGTCCGGGTTCATACTCGGCGACCGGCGACCATCGCCCGTGAGGGAGGATCGCCCGCGATGACCGATACGACTACGATCGCCGCGTCCGCTCCACCGGCTCCGAGCGCCGGGAGTCCCGTCGAGACCGGCTCGCGCGCGACAGCCCGGCTCTACATGACGAGCGACCTCCGGGCAGCGACCGGTCTCTCCCGCACGCACATGGACTACTACCTACGCGAAGGATTGGTCGTGCCGACGGCTCGCTCGGAGAGTGGCTATCTCCTCTTCGATGAGACCGAGCTCGCCATCCTTCGCTCGATCGTCGCCGATCGCCGCGCTGGCGTCCCACTGCGGGAGATCCGCCGCCGGCTCGGCCGCTAACCCGATGCGTCGCCGCGATCCGCGCGGACGCAACGTTGAAGGAGGTACGGCTATCGGACGTTTGACCCGCGAGGCGGCCAGCGGGCTCCAAGCCGAGCGGCTTGCGCCAACAGGCCACGGCAACGGAGCTTGCATGGGCACGAAAAAGATCGGCGCGCCAACGCCGACCTTTCTCTCCGCCTCAATGGGTTGAGCTGTTAGAGGTCGCTTACCGCCGGCCGGATATCGAACGGTCCGTCGCCAAACTGCCAGTTCGCTGTCCGGTCCCGGCAACTGAATCCGCCGCCCCGTTCCCCGCCAAGGGAGGGTATCGTGTACCCAGGCGACGTTTGCATTCTAGGCACGCCGCGCCGGGCCTGTCAATACAGTGTGCTTTCCGCGTGGCGCGTTGACCGCGAGGGTCGAGCGTGACCAAACGGTCGAATGCGCCACGTCAACGCGCGTTGACGCGTCCGGATGCCCCGGCCGCGACCGGCGCTATCGTCGGCATCGTCGGCGAGGCGGCCGGCACCCGCAGCGGGGAGGACACCCGGCGCCGCGGGTGGTTCTGGCACTGGAATAGCATCGTCACCCAGTTCGCCCCGCTGATCGGTCTGAAGGGCATTGGGCTGCTCAACTCCTACACCGTCTGGACGGACCGGCGGGAGGAGTCGCCCCACCGTGGCTATGCCTTCCCCTCCCAGCAACGGGAAGCAGACTTCTACGGCGAGGATCGCGCCGAGCTGATCACGATCAACAAGATCCTCGTCGCGCTCGACCTGATCGAGATCCGAAAGGAAATGGTCGTCCGCGCCGACGAGCAGGGCCGGCGCTGGCGCGTGCCCCACAACTTCTATCGCGTCAAGGACCACGAGGACGGCTTCACACTAACGACGCCGAGCGTCATGCGGGTCGTCGAGCTGGCCGACCAGGACGAGGCGGTCTACCGCTACATCCGTCATATCTTCTCCGCCCGCTTCGCCCCAATCGACGCCGATAACGTCTGGGTGCAGATCTTGGAGGAGGTTCGGCAGACGGAGGTCTGGCAGCGGCTGGCGGCACGCGCCGCGCGTGAAGAGGAGCGAGCTTCCGCGCGATCTCGAGCCGGACATGCGTCGCGTAAGTCTGGCTCTCGTGCGCCTTCAGCGCGTGACATGGCGACAACGCGGCAACCATCAAACGACAGTGTCACTGTCACCTCTCGGAGAGAGGGGCAAACCTCTGTTGCAAAGACCAACACTGGTTTGGAGGCCGATGTTGCAACGAGCAACAAAGGTTCGACCGGGCCAGAGACGACCGATGTTCCCGAGAGCAACGATGCCCGGGCGAGCGATGTTGGTCCCAGCAACACGACGTATCACCAATCCGTATTAACAACGACAACCAGTGATCGCCTGACTCAGACGAGTCGGACGATCTCACCGGTTGCGATGGAGCCGGGGCGCACCGATCCAGAGATCACCGCGCCGCAAGGCAGTGCCGACCAGGCACCAGCTTTGACAAGGGTGCACGGTGGCCATGGGCCAGGCGGCCAGACGGCGCCGGACGACGTGGTCGGAGAGGCGACCGCGATCCGGGCATTCGAGGATGCCAACGCGCGACGCTCGACCCCGGCGGAGCGCCACCTGCTGCGCGGTCTGGCGGAGCGATTCGATCCGCCGGCACGCGCGCAGGCGATCCCGGGTCGCGAGACCGGGTGGGCCTGGGTCACGGCGGCGATCTATGAGGCAGTCGAGGCGGGGAGCGCATTCGTCGCGCCGCGTCGGCTGCGGGAGATCTTGGCACGGTGGGAGCGAGAGGGCATTGCCGAACGACCGAGCCGCCGTGCCGCGAGCGAGGAGAGCGCCGCGCCGCGGGCGGGCGCCGTGGAGGCGGCGGCCGGGATCTCGCTCGGGGAAGGGCCGGACCTGCCCCTGCCCCATGGATTTGGCAGCCAGCGGACCTGGGAGTTCACTGTCGGTCTCCTTGCCGCGACGATCGGACGGGAGGCGCTGGCCGGGCTCGTCGCCGGGACGGCGATCATCGGCTACCGAGATGGCGAGGTGGTGCTCGGGGTGCCGAGTCAGGAGCAAGCCGAGCGGATCGCCGGAGAGTATCGGGAGCTGATTGCGCGCAAGCTCGGCGAGGCGATGCGCCGACCGATCCGGCTCGCCGTGCAGACGGTCGTGTCGCCGACGAAGGCGAGCGCGCGACCTGCAGCCGGCTCCGAGGCGAACTCGTCGGTTGCCGAGGAGGTGTCGGCAGAAGAGGTGACGCCGGAGCCGTTCGTCGTCGCCGAGTGCGGGTTGCTGAGCAGCCAGGTCTGGGCGGCGGTCCTGGAAGAGGTGGCGATGCGCGGCTCTGTCGGGCGGGCCGACTTCGAGGCCTGGCTCCGAACCACCACCCTCCTCGGGCGCGGCGAGGACGGCAGCTTGATCGTCGGGGTGCCGCACCTGGTGGCGCAACGGCGGGTGACCGGTCGGTACCTACCGGCGCTGCGAGCGGCGGCGGCGGCCGTCATTGGCGAGGAGTGCCCGATCGAAGTCGTCGTCGCGCGGGACTGGCTGCTGGAGCGCGTGGCAGCCGGTCGGGTGACGCCTCCATCGGCGGGAACGGGACGCAGGAAGCGCGCATAAATCGTTCCAGAGAGGTTTTATCCGCATCCCAGTGCGTCGTGATGGCCCCACGAGTTCACCGAATGCTTAGGTCATCTTCAGGCTGCATTCAGGTTCGGGGGTTACCCTCGCTACTCGGGAAGGGAGGCTGCGGGCGAACGGACAAGCAGTTGGGGTGCGCGGAGGGCCAACGCGCACGCCCGTCGCGGCTCGGTGGCTCCGGTTGCGGAGCGACCCTGCCACGAGGAAAAGCGCAATGGATTCGGCGATGAAGTTCGCGGCCCAGCAGCGTGGATCGGCTCGAACCCTCGTTCTCGTCGGTACTCGTCCCCACACCACGCCGGCAAAGCCAACTCCGGTCAACGGTCGGCTTCCCAGCAGTGCGGGTGACTTGGGTGGCATGCGTGCAGGTGCGCGGCCTGCCGACGGCGTCGAGGCGCAGGCAGTCGCGTTCCGCGCCGGGCAGCGCGTGTTTGGCCGTGGCGAAGGGAGCGGACGCCTCTACGTCGTTCGGACCGGCTGCGTGGCGCTCTTCAAGCCGCTCGTGGGGCGGCGCTCTGTTTGCGTCGGGCTGCTCGGTCCCGGCGACGTCTTCACGCAGGAGCCCGTCGTTGATGCGGCGCAGGCTGCCGCGATCCCGACCGGCATCGTCGCGGAGGCGCTGGCCGACACAGTGGTGACGATCTATTCCGTGGACGATCTGCCGCGGCTCCTCGCCTCCTCACCGGTTCTCGCCGCCAGCCTGATCGAGGGGCTGACGCGGCGGGTGGCCGGTGTGCAGACGCTGGTCGGGCAGCTCCTCGCGCGGGACCTCACCATCCGGCTTGCCGCGGTCCTGCTCACTTTGGCCGATCGCGCCGGCGAGCCAGCCGGGGCGGACGAGGAGGAAGGGCCCTTCGTCGCGATCGCGATCCCGATGCCGCACAAGCTGCTCGCGCGCATCATCGGGGCCAATCGGGTGACGGTGACCCGTGTGCTCGGCGAGTTCCGCGCGGCCGGGTTGGTCGAAGGGCGCGGGCGGAATCATCTCGCGGTCAATCCCGACGGGCTGCGGGACTATCTGGCGCGGGTTCGGCCGGCCTAACGGCGCGTTTCCCGCTCTGATGCTCGCTCAGGCCTCTGTTGCCGGGCGGCGCTCCTGCGTGCGCCGCGCGCCGAGGCTGTACCCGACGATGGCAGTCAGCGCGAGCAGCAGCGCGGCAGTGCTGAAGAACAAGGTGCGGAACCCAAAGGCCGCGGCAATTCCGGCGCCAGCAAGCGGCCCGACAAAGCCTCCTAGCGAGCTGGCCGCGGCTGTGATCCCATAGATGACGCCTCGCCGCTCGGGTGGCGTGGCGTTGGCCACGATCGCGTTCGCGGCCGGGATCAGCCCGCCGGCCGCGATGCCGAACAATCCCTGCAAGACCACGAGCTGCCAGGGTGAGGTGACGAGCGCCATCGGCACGTAGAGGATGCCGGCGCCGACCATCGCCGCCATGAGGACTCGCTGGTGCCCAACCCGGTCGCCCCGCCGGCCAAGATAGACCGATGAGATCGCGCTCGTGAGTCCGAGGAGCCCGAAGGCCACACCGGAGACCGACGCGGCGCGTTGATCGCCGAAGTGGCCAAGCTCGGCGACGTAGAGGGGGAAGATCGGGCGCACGCCCATCTGCGCCAACCGGACGACGAAGAGGATGGAGACCATCGTCACGAGGACCGGGGCGAATAGCCAGGCCGTGCCGGCCCGGAGCGCCGCGAAACCTCGTTCGGTCCGGGGCTTCCGCGGCGGTGGCGTAAACCGCTCCTGGACGAGCAGCAGCACAATCACTCCGGCGCTGCCGAGCATCACGCCGGAGACGCCGAACGTCGCTCGGTAGCCGATCGCCTCGGCCAGGACGCCGCCGAGGAACGGACCGAGCGAGGCGCCGGAGAAGACCGCGGTCTGAATCAGGCCGAGGCTGAACCCGAGCCGGTCTTTCGGCGCGCTCGAGGCGACGAGCGCCGTCGAAGCCGTCACCGTTCCCGTCAACGCCCCTTCGATCATCCGCAGCGCGACGAGGTGCCAGTGCGCGGTGGCGATGCCCATCAAGCTGACAGTCATCATCGCGGCGAACATCGCCCGCAGCAGCATCGGCTTGCGGCCGTACCGGTCGGAGATGGCGCCCCAGAACGGCGCGGCGATGGTCATCACGCCAGCGCCGCCCGCCTGGACCAGCCCGGACCAGAGTGCGGCTTCGTCCTGCGAGAGATCGCCCAGATCTTTCAAATAGAAGGGTAGGTACGAGTCGCGCAGAGAGAAGCCGATGATCGCAAGAGATTGGGCAACCCAGAGGGCGTAGAGATTTCGCCGCCAGGAGATTGGCCGAGAATCTGCGTTCGGAGCGGTGGGGCGTTCAGCCGAGTCCGCCATACGGCTCGGGAGTGTAGCGCCGATCTATCGTCTGCACAAACTCGCCATGGCTGTGACTGTCGCCTGGCACTACCTTGGAGACAAGCGCGTCTGTCACAATTAGGGCGACAACCGGCTTCGCAACGTGAGCGTCATGGAGTGGTCCATGGCCGCGCGATCCGGCAGCGGGGAAGCTCTGAGGGAGGGCGCGATCGCCGTCTGACCGGCGCGCGCCCGTGGCATGACTAAGGAGAGGGAATGGTCCGCATCACTGTCGGCTCGCTGGTGTTTTTCGCGCGATGGGAGTCCGAGGCGGCCCCGAAGACGTGTGCTGCCTTCGAGCGAATGCTCCCCTTGCGGGCGAAGCTGATCCAGGCGCGCTGGAGCGGCGAGGCGGCCTGGGTGCCGTTGGGTGACCTCGATGCTGGCGTCGGCTTCGAAAATCACACCAGCCATCCGGCTCCTGGGGAGATCCTGCTCTATCCGGGCGGTTACAGCGAGACTGAAATCCTCTTCCCATATGGGGCTACTCTCTTCGCCAGCAAGATGGGACAGCTGGCGGGCAATCATTTCCTGACGATCGTTGAGGGCCGAGAGCAGTTGAAGGAGGTGGGCCGGCTTGTCCTTTGGGAGGGCGCGCAGGATATTATCTTCGAGCACGCGTAACTGTACGGATATCGTGAGTCGGGCAGGGCGCCAGGGGCATCTGTTTCCGGCGCCTCCAATACAACAAGCAGTGGAGGCAGTATGAGCGAGCTGAGAATCACGCGGCGGACGGTGCTCGGCGGTTTTGGCGCGGCGGCGGTGACGGCGATCCTGCCTCGCGGCGGGCGCGTGCTCGCACAGGAAGGCGAGCCCCTGAAGATCGCCTTCGTCTATGTCGGGCCGATCGGCGACCTCGGCTGGACCTGGGCGCACGACCAGGGCCGGCTGGCGATTGAAGAAGCGTTCCCCAACGTCGAGACCAGCTATCTGGAGAGCGTCCCGGAGAATCCCTCGGACGCGGAGCGGGTCATCCGTGACTTCGCCCAGAAGGGCAACAAGATCATCTTCACGACCTCCTTCGGCTACATGGATCCGACGATCAATGTCGCCAAGGACTTCCCGGACACGGTCTTCATCCACATTTCCGGCTACAAGACCGCGGAGAACGTCGGCACCGGCTTCGGCAAGATCGAGGAGCCGCGCTACGTCGCCGGTCAGATCGCCGGTAAGATGGCGGCGACCGGCCAACTCGGCTATGTGGCGGCCTTCCCGATCCCCGAGGTGATTCGCGGCATCAACGCCTTCACGCTCGGTGTCCGCTCGACCAACCCGGAGGCGGTCGTCAAGGTCGTCTGGACCAACACCTGGTTCGATCCGCAGAAGGAGCGGCAGGCGGCCGAGGCGCTGCTCGATGGCGGCGCTGAGGTGATCGCGCAGCACCAGGACACGCCGGGCCCGATGCAGGCCGCGCAAGACCGGGGCAAGTACGGCGTCGGCTACAACGCGGATATGAGCTCGTACGCTCCGGAGGCGGTGCTGACCTGCCCGATCTGGAACTGGGCCGCGTTCTATATCCCGACCGTCCAGGCGGTGATTGATGGAACGTGGGAGAGCAGCCAGTACTGGGGCGGCTGGCAGGACGGCGTCGTTGACCTCTCGCCGATCGGCCCGATGGTACCGGAGGATGTCAAGGCGGCGGCGGAGGCCGAGATCGAACTCTTCAAGAAGGGTGAGAAGACCATCTTCACCATCTTCAGCGGCCCGCTCAAGGATCAGAACGGCGAAGAGCGCGTGGCGGCTGGCGTGGAGATGACGGACCAAGAGATTCTGAACATGGATTGGTTCGTCGAGGGCGTCGAGGGGGAGATTCCGAGCTAACGGCGCGTTCGGGCGCGCCTCGCCGGGGCACGGTGAGAGGTAGATGACGCAAGCGGAACAGCCGCTCGCGGTCGAGTTGCGCGGCATTACGAAGCGCTTCGCCGGCGTCGTCGCCAATGACGATGTCACCTTCGAGGCGCGCTTCGGCGAGGTACACGCGCTCGTCGGAGAGAATGGCGCCGGCAAGAGCACGCTGATGAGCATCCTGGCCGGGTTGTACCGGCCGGACGCGGGCACCATTCGGGTCGCCGGGGAGGTGGTCACCTTCCGCTCCCCGCGCGACTCGATCGCTCGCGGCATCGGGATGGTCTACCAGCACTTCATGCTGGTCGAGCCCTTCACCGTGGCGGAGAACATGCTGCTCGGCAAAGAGGGGCAAGGCACCTGGCTGGAGACCGCGGCGATCGAGCGCGAGATCGACGAGCTCGGGCGGCGTTATGGCTTGGCGGTTGATCCGCGCGCGCGCATCTGGCAACTCTCCGTCGGCGAGCAGCAGCGGGTCGAAATCCTCCGGCTGCTGGAGCGCGGGGCGCGCATCCTGATCCTCGACGAGCCGACCGCGGTGCTGACGCCGCAGGAGTCTGCCGGGCTGATCCGCACCCTGCGGGAGCTGGCGGCTGATGGATTCTCCATCATCTTCATCTCGCACAAGCTGGACGAGGTGCTGGCCGTCGCTGACCGGGTGACGGTGATGCGGCGCGGCCGCGTCGTCGCCTCCGTCGAGGCCGCGGCGACGACGAAGCACGACCTGGCGCGGCTGATGGTCGGCCGGGAGCTGGCCTCGTTCGTCGAACACGAGGGGGAGGCGCCCAGGGAAGGCACAGGCCCCTCACCTACGACATCGGCGCCCGTTCTCGAATTGTCCGGCGTCGGGGCGATGGGCGATCGGGGAGTGCCGGCGCTCACGGATGTCAACCTGCAAGTGCGGGAGGGGGAGATCCTGGGCATCGCCGGGGTTGCCGGCAACGGCCAGCGCGAGCTGGAGCAGGTGGTGACGGGGCTACGACCGGTGACCACCGGAACCGTGCGCATCGCGGGGCGGGACGTGACGAACTGCTCCCCCGCCGAGATCTCGGCGGCGGGTGTCGCGCACATCCCGGAGGACCGGCTGGCCGATGGCCTGATCCCGAGCATGGATCTCACTGGGAACGCGATCCTGCGCGAGTATCGGCGGCCGCCGATCGCCCGTGGCCCCTTCCTGATCTCACAGGCAATCGCCTCCTTTGCCGACCGACTCCTGCGCGACTATGACGTCAAGGCGCCGAACCGCCACGTCAAGGTGCGCACCCTCTCCGGCGGCAACCAGCAGAAGTTGCTAATCGGCCGCGAGCTCACCGGCTCGCCCCGGCTAATCGTGGCAGTCCATCCCACGCGGGGCGTTGACGTGGGCGCGACCGAGACGATTCACGCCATTCTGCGCGCGCAGCGGGCGCGAGGCGCGGCGACGCTCCTCATCTCGGAGGACCTGGATGAAATCCTCGCCCTCTCCGATCGCGTCGCCGTGCTGTTCGGCGGGCGGATCGTTGGCGACCTTCCGGCGGCAGCGGCGACCCCGGACCGGCTTGGCCTGCTGATGGCCGGAGTAACGACGCAAGAGGCGGGAGCGGCGGTTCATGACTGAGGCGAGCGCCGTCGTGCGGTGGCGAGAGCGGATGCCGCTGCGAGTGGAGCGGACCCTCGAGCCATCGCTCACCGTCCGGATCCTGGTCCCCATCGTCTCGATCATCCTGGCGCTGCTGACCGGCGCGATTCTGATTCTGGTCTCGGGCGAGAACCCGATCGCCGTCTACCGCGCAATGGCACGCGGCGCGTTCGGTGACCGGTACGGCGTGGCCGAAACGCTCGTCAAGGCTATTCCGCTATTGCTCACCGGGCTCGGCGTTGCCATCGCCTTCCGCATGCAGCTTTGGAACATCGGGGCGGAAGGACAGCTCTACCTCGGCGCGATCTTCGCGACAGGGACCGCGCTCTTCCTGTTCCCGGATTGGCCGGCGGTGCCGCTCATCACGGCGATGATCCTGGCCGGGCTGATCGGCGGCGCGGTGTGGGGACTGATCCCTGGCGTGCTGCGAGCGTGGACGGGCGCGAACGAGACGATCGTCAGCCTGATGCTCAACTACGTCGCGATCCTCTTCTCCGAGTACCTCGTGCACGGTCCGTGGAAGAACCCACAGGGCTTCGGCTTTCCGGGAACCGAGCAATTTCCTGAGGCGGCCTGGCTGCCGCGCTACGGCACCTACCGGGTGCACCTGGGCTTGGTGTTTGGCCTAGTGGCGGCGGTGGTGCTCTGGGTGATCCTGCGGCGGACGCGCTGGGGCTATGAGCTGGCGGTGACGGGCGAGAACCCGCGGGCGGCGCGCTATGCCGGGATGCGAACCCGGCGGAACATCATCCTGGTGATGGCGCTGAGCGGGGCGCTGGCCGGGCTGGCGGGGATGAGCGAGGTGGCCGGCGTCGGGCACCAGCTGCAGCGCAACCTCTCGCCGGGGTATGGCTACACCGCGATCATCGTCGCCTGGCTCGGACGGCTGCACCCGGCGGGGATCGTGCTCGTCTCCTTCCTCTTGGCGGCGCTGCTGGTGGGCGGCGACCAGCTCCAGATGGGGATGGGGCTGCCGGCTGCCGTCGCGCCCATGCTGCAGGGGACGATCCTCTTCTTCCTGCTCGGCGGCGAGGTGTTGACCCGGTGGCGGCTGGCGCGACGGTGAGCGCGGGCGAGAGGAGCGGCGGCGCGACGTGAGCGAGGTTTGGACGACTGATTTCCTGACTGCGGTGCTGGCGGCGGCGATCCCGGCGGGGACGGCGATCCTCTTCGCCTGCCTGGGCGAGCTCCTGGCCGAGCGGGCGGGTGTACTCAACCTCGGCGTCGAGGGGATGATGCTGATGGGCGCCCTCGGTGGGTTCGCCTTCTGCTACTGGACGGACTCGGCCTGGATCGGCGCGATCGGCGCGCTTGCGGCCGGCGCCGCGATGGCTACCATCCACGCCGTGCTAACCGTCTCGCTGCGGGCGAACCAGGTCGTCAGCGGGCTGGCGCTGACGCTTTTCGGCACGGGGCTTTCCAGCTATCTGGGGCGCAACCTGGTCGGCAAGCCCGCGCCGGATCGCTTCTCCGACCTCGCCATTCCCGTGCTGCACGAGATTCCCGGTCTGGGCCGCATCCTCTTCGACCAGGATGCGCTGGTCTACATCTCCTTCGTCCTCGTGCCGCTGCTCTGGCTCTGGGTCTATCGCACGCGGCAAGGGTTGGAGCTGCGCGCAGTCGGGGAGCGGCCGGAAGCTGCCGACGCGATGGGCCTCAGCGTGACGGGGCTTCGCTACGCCTATGTCATCGTCGGCGGCGCGCTGGCGGGACTCGGCGGCGCCGCGATCTCGTTGGGCACGAATCCCGGCTGGACGGAGGGGATGACGGCCGGTCGCGGCTGGATCGCGGTCGCGCTGGTCATCTTCGCCGGCTGGAACCCGGCGCGAGCCGCGCTGGGCGCGTACCTCTTCGGCGGCGTCGAGGCCGCGCAGTTCCGGCTGCAAAGCATCGGCATTGGCGTCTCGCCGTTCTTCCTCAATATGCTCCCCTACCTCTTCACGATCCTGGTGCTGGTGCTGGCGACCGGCGAGGCCGCGCGTCGCCGCATCGGCGCGCCCGCCGCTCTGGGCCGGCCGTATCTAAGGGAGGAAAGGGGTTAGGAGTTAGGGGTTAGGGGCTGTAGCGGCTGTCGAGGCCGATGCAGATGACGGAGATGACCATCACGATCAGGCCGACGATGATGAGTACGCGCAGTCCGCGGCGCAGGTCGAACTGCGGCTCGATCTCTGGCAAGTCATCGTCAGGCTCAGGTCGAAATCCGTTGTCCTCACCTGGCGCCATCCGCGGCTGATCTCCTGGCCGCGTTACGTCGTCTCGATCGTTCGCCATCACGCCTCCGGGCGCTGCCTCACGTGTCATCCGCCGCGCTTGAGCGGCCGCGCTCTGCCCATCCCCTACCCGAGTCGCCCTGTCCCGGCGATGTTGCCAGTAGGCAGGCGCTCGACTCCCAGCGCCGCGCTCACTTCCCTCTGGTCAGCAATCCAACTCTTGGGCAAGGACGTGAGCGCGCTCGCGGCCTGGCTGCGCGGACTGCCGCGGTCTAGACCTCGTCGGGGCGAAGTCCGGCTGGTCGCTGCGGAAGGCGGCTCGGGTCCGGGACATAGATGAGCCCGAGGATCCGGCCGCTCCCGTCGCGCTGGACGTAGAGGCGGGTTTCGGGGTCCTCGACGAGGCGGTCGAACTGGTCGCGCGGCGAGCCGTAGCCATCGTAGACCATGTAGACGGCGATGCCAGGAATCCGGTGCGCGGTCCCGAGCTCGGCGCCGTTCTCATCGCGGACGATCTGCCCATCGAGGTCGTGGGCAGGCTTTTCCTCTGGCTGGGGCGCGGCGGCGCTGACGCCCTCCGTCTCGTCGGTCTCTGGCTTTGGCGTGGCCAGGACGCTGTCGTAGATGCGCTTCGCGACGTATTGGGCTCCGATCTTCTGCACGGGGAACTCCTCTTCGCGGACGATTTCGCCAGGGCGAGGTCATTGCATACAGACATAGTCCACGATTCGGGCGCGTCGTGCCAGTCCCCGACTCGTTGATGCTCTCTCGTGTGATGGCCGGGATGACGATAGGAAGGCTCAGCGCAGGGGCGAGAATACCTTCGGCAGCACGATGCTGGCGGCGCAAACTGAGTGGTGCCTGATCTCACCGCGCCTGTCTCGTGGTCATGCTGTTGGCACGTGGGGTCTCCGGGCCTTTGATACACTCGGTACGATGAGATAATCCCCGCTGATTGATGATTAGATGTGGACCAATCGAGTAGGTATTGCCCTGGGGGCTAAGCGAAGAAGACGCTCTTAGAAAACAAGCTCGCCGATATTCGGAGGTTGTGCCGGGAGTATGGCGTCTCCCGACTGGAGGTTTTCGGTTCCGTCTGCACTCCGGAGTTTGAGGAAGGAAGAAGCGACATTGATTTCCTCGTCACCTACCCTCCGGATTACGACTACGGTCCCTGGTTGGCTCGCGTGCAAGGCTTAGAGCGGACGCTCGCTGACCTGCTAGGGGTAAGAGTCGATCTCGTGATGAACACTGCGCTTCGCGATCCCTGGTTCCGGCGCCTAGCGGACAAGACGCGACGGGTGATCTACGATGAATCAGAAATCAGCGAAGTGGCTTGAGGATATCCGGGGATCGTGTCGCTACATTATCGAGAGGACAGCGTCAATCACCTTTGAAGAGTACGAGAAGAATCTCGATCTACGTCTTGCCATAGAGCGACAATTGGAGATCATTGGCGAGGCTGTTAATCGTCTTGCCAAGAATGACCCTGAAGTCGTCAAGGGAATAAGACACTATCGGGAAATCATTTGATTCCGTAATCGGCTGGCGCATGGCTATGATGATATCAACCACCGGTTGGTTTGGGGCGTCATCAGACAATCCGTGCCAGATCTCTTGGCCGATGTAGAGCCGTTACATATGGCCATGATCCTCGATTTGGATGACGAGGATATGTGAGTCTCATCGGCCGCGTGACGTTGGAGCAGCCACGCCGCTCGGTCGATGCTCTGCTCAGGCTGCTCTGGTACACTCCTCGAAACGGTGGGTGACGCCCGCGCTAGTCGACGCGTCTCCCACACGAGAGAGGGATTTGCTGCAATGACAGAGTCAACGCCCTGTGGCGCGGGGAACGATTGCTGCAGGGGAGCATCTTCGGTAGCCGGGAAGGACTGCGCCTACCGATCGTCGGAAGAGGCGGTTGAGCTACTGCGCGCTGACGCTGGCGACGTCCAAGCCACGACGGTGACGCTCGAGCGCTCCGGCGCGGAGCGGATCGAAGCAGAGCGCCTCACGATGGATCGCTCCGGCGCGCGTGAGATCGCGGCCAAATCGGCGCAGCTCGATCGCTCCGGCGTGATGGTCCTCAAGAGCGACCGCGCTGTCCTGCACGGGACATCAGCGGTAGCGGTCGGTGCGCAGGAGGCACGGATCGTCCGCAGCATGGCGGGTGTGGTCGTCTCCGGTAACACGACGGTCGAAGGCGAGTTGCGCACACTCGTGCATGTCGGCCCGACCGAGGGTAACGTGCGGACATTGATCGATCCAGTCGGGGCGGCGGGATTCGGCGCCGCCTTTGGGCTGGCGGTCGTGATGGGCGGACGCCTACTCCGCCGTTTCGTCTCCGGTCGGTAGCGGGCAGGATCGAACGAGCGGCGCGCCGGCGCTGCCGGGGCGCTGGAGAGGATGACGACGATGGGTGCCGCAAAGCGGTTAGCGACCTTCATTGGCGGCGGGCTGGCAGGCGCGGCGGCCGGGGCGCTCGCTGGCTTGCTCTTTGCCCCTCAGAGCGGCGATGAGCTGCGGGAGAAGGTCGATGAGCGCCTGCGCCAGGCGCGTCTCGCCGGAACCACCGCCCAGGCAGCCAAAGAAGAGGAGCTGATCCGCAAGTTCCGGGCGGAGGTCAACGATCCGGACGCTCTGCGCGAGGAGGAAATGCAAGCCCGGACCGAGGTGGCCACTGCCGTTCAGGCCATCGGGCTGACGCTGAACGCCCCCGGGGCAATTGCCGCCCAAGAGACGTTTGGGCGAGGCACCACCTATCCTCCACGCGGCGAGTAGCGCCAGGACCTCCTGCAACCAATTCCCGAGAGCCAGCGTTATTGTGCGGAGTAGATCGTGACGGGCCGGCCGGGTTCCCGGCTAGCGCGGTCGCTTGGCTCAGCGTTGCTGCATGCGTCGGCCCGGCGCTTGTCCGTGTTAATAAGGGGGTCCCCATGTCTCACCGTCCCTCTCGGCTCATACGCGCCTGGGCCGCCCTCGGCGCGCTGGCGCTGCTCATCGGGGTCGTGGCGTCGCTGGCAAGTCCGGTCGTTGCGCAAGATGATGATAATGATCAGCCCTTCGGCGCGATAACGTCCCAGCAGCTGATCGCCGCCGAGCTGGAGGCCGGCGGCCTCGATTACGACACCTCGCTCATCTACCGCGCCTACGCGCTGTTCGGCGATCCGCGCCTGCCGGAGGCGTATTCCGGTGCCGGCTCGCTCGGTGAAGACGTGGCGCTGTTCCATGAGGTCGTGCGCGCCTGGGACACCCTCTCGCCGGAGGCGCAGGAGCAGCTGACACCCTTCATCGTCCGTCCGACTGATGAGCGCAGCGTCTTTGCTCCACGTGTCCGTCGCGGGATCCAACTCGAGGCCGGCGGCGCGGCTCAGAAAGAGGGCTGCACGAACGGCTGGACCTCGGCGGACAGCAAGGCGCATCCTGGCGCGTTCAAGGTATGGATCGCCTGCGTCGGAGATTACGAGGGCGATCTCGAGCGCGCCGTCGCGATCATCGACGAGTTCTGGCAGCCGGCGATCGACGTCATGGGCCCGCCGCTCCCCGATACCGGCGGGCCAGACGCCGGCGGTGACCCCGCGCTCGATTTCTACTTCGTTGAGGATGATCCGAAGCAGCCGCCGCGCGCGGACGCCCCCTCGGCGCTCGGTGATTCCACACTCGCGGTCGCGATCCCGGCGGCGCCCTTCGAGGGCAACAAGGCCAGCGGTTTCATGGTCGCTCGCCGCGCGCGCTTGAAGAGCGAGGGAGTAAAGCTCGATCTCGCCCACGAGTTCTTCCATATCCTCCAAAACGCGCACAACCAGCAGATCGCCTTCGGCTTCCGCAGCGTCCCGTTCGGGCGCTTCGACATCCTCGATTACGTCGAGTACTGGTTCGTCGAGGCGACGGCCGTCTGGATGGAGTCGTACCTGTACCGGGACAAGATCGATCCGGACACGGTCGTCGGCGAGGTCTATGGGCGCTTCATCAATACCTTCGAGTTCGATGAGCCGATCTACTACTCCCCGGACCGGTCCAGCTCGGAGTTCGGCCACATCTACGCGGCCTTCATCTGGTTCTACTTCGTCGAGCAAGAAGCAGGCCCGGAAACCATCGCCCAGATGTGGCGCAACCTGCAGGAAGTCGAGCAGGATGACTGGGGTGGGGCGCTGGCCGCGCTCGATGCTGCTTTCCCCTTCGAAGAGAATTTCCGCGAGTTCGCCGTCCGCAACTTGAACCTGGAACTCGAGCCGGGCGACCCGATCTCGCCGAGCTACAGCGATCTCGATCCGAATTTCCCCGAGGGCATTCGGCCGCCGCTCGTCGTTGGCGAGGGCTCCGACCGGCGGCTGGAGCCGGCCACAGACGATGTGCCGGAGCGCATCGTCGGCGATACGATCAAGTCGCTCTCCGCGCACTATTACTACTTTGTCCCGACGGATGACGTCGCGCGGCTCACGCTCGACTTCCGGAATCTGAAGCCGGGTGAGGCGCTGGACGTGGACATGATCGTCAACATCGAGGGCAAGGGATGGGAGCGGCGCCAGCTCGATCCCAGCCAGCCGATCACGTTCTGCCGCGCCAATCCCGATGACAATGTTGCCGCGTTCTACCTAGTGCTCAGCAATCACGAGATGGATGAGGCGACATCGGTAACCGGAACCTTTTCGGTGCGCGCCACGACGGACGCTTGCTCGTAACGGCCGGGTCAGCGCGATCGGCGTCGCCCCTCGGTTTCGAGCTTTCGTAACCGAGGGCGGCGCGTCTCCCGAACAGATTCAGCGGCCAATTGCAATCAGGTGAACGATCGACAATGACCGGGATGCGAAAGTGGCGCGGAGTCCCTATAATGGGCGAACACAGGAGAGATGCCTGGACAAGTCTGCGCCGCCCGGCGCCGAAGATGAGCGCGAGTCCGGTAGCGCCGCCACCGCCCGCGAGCGATGGGCCGCTCGTGAGGTGCCGGAATCCGGCCCGCGGGAGGTAAGCGATATGCGGACGACCAGCGTCGGCCGGGCACGGCAGATGCGACGGCGCCCACCCGCCGTCATGCACGGAATCCTCGTTGCCGTGATCATCCTCGGCAGCCTGATGCCCCTCGGCGTGTCGCGGCAAGCGACCGCGCACGGCGCCCACGGGAGCCTCCTCCAGGGAGACGGCCCACCATCCGAGATTCTCATTCGCGACGATCTCGCTGCGGGCAAGCTGGACTATCCGACGAGCTTGGTCTATCGCGCCTATGCGGTCTTTGGCGATCCGCGCCTGCCGGAAGCGTATATCGGCTCGGGATCGCTCGACGACGCGGTGCTCTTCGCGGAGGTCAACCGCAACTGGGACGTGCTTCCGTCGGACACAAAGGACCAGCTCACGCCGTTCCTCGTGCGACCGACCGATCCCCGCAGCATCTTCCACACGCCACTTGGGCCGACCGCCCCGGCCGACCACGATCTGAACGTCACTCCCGATGCCGGCATTGATGTCGAGGCACGCGATGGCAGCGGCTGCGCCGACGACTGGGCATGGCTGGCGAGCAAGCGGTTCGCGCTGAAGGTCTGGACGCACTGCACTGGCGACTATAAGGGCGATCTCGCCGCCGCGCTCGAACAGTTCGAGGGGTTGTGGGAGGCGCTGGTCGAGCTGATGGGGCCACCGATGCCGGACAGCGGTGGGCCAGACGCGGGCGGTGACAGCCGGCTCGATGTCTATTTCGTTGATGTTGGGAGCCGGCCGCCGCGCTATGAGGCGTCGGAGATCGATGAGCGCGCTGCTGCCTACGCGACGATTGATGCGCGCTCCAAGCAGGGCAAGGCCGCGGCCGGTTTCATCGTCTCGCGTCGTGAGCGGATTCACGAGCCGGGACAGTCAAGTACTTTGGCCCACGAGTTCTATCACGTGCTCCAATTCGCTCATAACTGGGATATTGCGTTCGGCTATACCTGGCAGCCATACGGCCGGTTCGACATCCTGACCGCCGATGCCGAGTACTGGTTCCTGGAGGCGATGGCGAACTGGGCCATCTCGTACGTCTATCGCGATCGGCTGTCGCCGATCGTGCTGCAGGCCTCGCTTCACAACCGGTATCTGGAGTACTTCCAGCCGGCCGATGTTCCCCTCTATCACTCGCCGGAGCAGTGGGGCGAGCACTTCCTCCACATGTACGGCGCGTATGTCTGGTTCCTCTTCATCGAGCTGAAGGAGGGGCCGGAGCCGGTCGCGCGGATCTGGAAGGACATGGAGCAGGTCGAGCAGGACGACTGGGACGGCGCCCTGGAGGTCATCAACAAGGCGCTCCCCTTCGAGGAGAATTTCCGCGATTTCGCCGTGATGAACCTCAACCTCGATCTGGAGCCGGGCGATCCCATCACACCGAGCTTCGCAGAGATCGACCGGACGTTCCCGGTCGGCATTCGCCCGCCGCTCGTCGTCGGCGAGGGCGCCGACCGCCGGATCGAGGCGGGGGAGACGCGCACGGTCGAGGATGACATCCCACAGCTCCGCGCTCATTACTACTACCTGGTGCCGCAGGACGAAGCGACGGGCGTTCGGCTCGACTTCGGCGAGCTTGCGCCCGCTGCCGCGATCGATATCGATCTGATCGTCAATATCGAGGGGAAGGGGTGGGAGCGGCGCCAGCTCGATCCGACCGAGACGACGACGCTCTGCCGCGACAATCCGGACGATGCCGTTGACGGGTTCTATCTCGTCATCAGCAATCATGACGTCGATGAGCGAGTGCAGGGAAGCTTTGACGTGTCGGCGCTCGATTCGGCATGCCGGTAGGTCCGGGCGCGAGGCCGGTCGAGCATCATCTGAAGTAGATTGTGTCGCGGCGCCGGCGGATTGCGATGAGCTGCCATCCCGCCGTGAATCATCGCTAAGAGGAGTACGTGAATGAGGTTCCGGACGTCGTTGCGAATGCTGGCGCTGGTCGCGCTGCTCGCCGGTGGCCTGCTGCCGAGCACGGTGGCCGGGCAGGACGGCGAGGGGACGCGCGTCAAGGCGAGCCAGCTCATCAAATCGGTCGTCCTCATCTACACCTTTCAGTGCGATCAGCCACCCGAGCCGGGCGAGCGGAATGAGCTTCCTTTCAAGGGCATCACGTGCGACCGGGGCGTGATTCATGGCTCGGGCGCGGTGATCGACCAGGAAGGCCGGGTCCTGACGAACAACCACGTCGTCAACCCGCACGAGCATGGCTTCGACGTCAACCCGGATCGGCTCGGCTGGTACTTCGTGCTCATCACTGTCGATGCGAAAGAGCTCCCGGTGCCCGCCTACTTTGGCCGGATCGTCACCAGCAATGCCGATCTCGATCTCGCGATTCTGGAGCCGATGCTGGATCCGTCCGGAGAGCCGATAGACTCGGGTGCCGATCTCGGACTGCCGGTGCTGCCTATGGCCCCGGATCCGGGAACGGTCGAGATCGAGGACACGCTCCGCCTGCTCGGTTACCCGCGCGATCATCCGACAATCACCGTCAGCACGGTTCAGGTCGTTGGCTTCGAGCCGGATGAGTTCGTCCCGCAGCTCGGTGGCGGCGCCTGGATCCGGACAGATGTCGGCTCTGCTGGTCCTGGGAACAGCGGCGGGCCAGCGGTCAACGACCAGGGGCAGCAGGTAGGCGTCGTCTCGGCCGGCACGCGGACGCAGCTCTCCTGTGCGGACATCAACAGCGACGGCTTCGTCGATCCCGGGCAAGAGTGCGGCGCGGCGGCTGGTGGTTCGGAGTACCTCCGGCCGGTGCCCGATGCGTTGGCGCTGCTCCAGGGCGAGCCGACGGAAGAGCCGACCGAGGAACCGGACGATACGCCGGAGCCGCCGGAGCCGCCCGAAGAGCCGACACCGACCGAGGAAGGTCCGCCCGAGCCGCCGACTGAGCCGACTCCATCGCCGACGCCACCAGCGGATGAGCCCGCGCCGCCGTCTGGCGAAACGGCGATCGTCACCGGCACGATCGTCTCCGCGGATACCGGCGATCCGATCCGGCGCGCGCAGGTCGTGGTGCTCAAGCCGGGCTACGACATCATCGACTGGCGACGCGAGCGGGTCGGCAGCGAGGCAATCCACGCTTTCGTCTTGACGGACGAGCGCGGCTTCTTCCAGATCCCGGAGCCGGTCGTCAAAGGCGAGGCCTACGGCATCTGGATCCAAGCGGCCGGGTATCGGACCTTGGCGAAGGATGGCTTCGTCTTCGCCAACGAGGACGATCCCGACGTCATTGATTTAGGCGTCATCGAGATGCTGAGCGCCAAGTAGACATTGTGCGCGGCCTTCGACCGCGCTCGCGTCTTCTTAGGCTGGAGCCGCGCGTCAGGGAGGCGGAACGGCGCCTACTCTGACGCGCGGCTTCTTTGCGTCAGCTATTTCGGTTCCAGGCACAGCCCCATCGGCTCTGGCCGGAAGAGGCGGGCGTCCATCAGGCGGAGATCGGGATGGACGCGAAGCGGCGTGTCCGACTGCCCCAAAACATCGCGCTCCAGATCGATCCCGGGCGCGATCTCGGTCACGGTCAATCCTTCCGGCTCGAGCCGAATCACGCAGCGCTCGGTCACGAAGAGGACCTCTTGACCGCGTTCGCGCGCCATCCGTCCGCTGAAGGTGACGTGCTCGACGGCCGGCACGAACTTCCGGTTCTTGCCCTCCTTCACGATTCTCGCTTGGCCGTCCTCAAAGGCGACCTCTAACCCGCCGGCGGTCATTGTGCCGCTGAAGACGATTCGGCGGGCCCGCGCGGTGATGTCGGCGAAGCCACCGACGCCGGCCGTGACGTGCGGCCGAGCAGACAGGCGCGAGACGTTGACGTTCCCGTCGCGATCCACCTGGAGGAAGGAGAGGAGGGTACGGTCGAACCCGCCGCCCTGGAAGTAGGTGAACTGTTGTGGCGAGGGGACGATCGCCTGGGCGTTGGCCGCGCAACCGAATTGGAAGCCAAGGAGCGGGACGCCGCCGACCGCTCCCTGCTCGATCACCCAGGTCACCGCGTTCGCTAGTCCCTCTTCGAGCAGGATGCGCGGGACGAGCGCGGAGATGCCGAACCCGAGATTGACGGCCTCTCCCTCGCGGAGCTCCATCGCGGCCCGCCGCGCGATCACCTTCTCCACGCCCCACTCCACCGGCGCGAAGGAGGACAGCGGCTCCTTGATCTCGCCGCTGATCGCCGGGTCATAGGCGGTCTGCGTTGTCTGCCACTGATCCGGCGCGACGACGACGTAGTCGACGAAGACGCTCGGCACCCGCACCTGCTGCGTCGGGATGGTGCCGGCGGCGGTCACGCGCTTGACCTGCGCGATCACGATGCCACCGCAGCACCGCGCGGCGATCGCCTGCTCCAGCGCGCCGAGGTAGGCGCCCTCGTGCTCCATCGAGATGTTGCCCAGCTCGTCGGCCGTCGTGCCGCGAATGATCGCGACGTCGATCGGGATGGCGCGCAAGTAGAGCCATTCGTCGCCATCGAACTCGACGAGCTGCACGAGGTCTTCCTTCGTCGCCTCGTTCATCTTGCCGCCCTGGCGGCGCGGATCGAGATACGTGTCCAACCCGACCTTGGTCAGGACGCCCGGACGGCCAGCGGCGATATCGGCATGGAGCTGGAAGAGGATGCCACTCGGGATGTTGTAGGCCTCGATGGCGTTCTGCCCGATCATCTGCCAGATTTTCGGCGAGGGGAGCGACGACGGGCCACTCGGGTAGGAGCCGGCGATCACGCGCTTGAGGAGGCCTGGCTGCGCCAGGTGGTCCATGCCCGCGATCCCGTACATATCTCCCGCGGCGATCGGGTGGATCGTCGTTAGGTCTCGTGGCTCCCCGGTCGCCGCGAAGCGCTCGCCGATCGCGCGGAGCATCGCGTCGGGGCAGCCGAGCCCGCTGGAGGAGCTGACGGAGACGACGGCGCCGCTCGGAATGAGGGCGGCAGCTTTTTCGAGTGAGATAACCTTCGATCGTGTCATTGACGCCTCGGTCTGGTCTGGCCCGTGCCTCGCAAGGCGAACGGTCTGCCGGCAGCTTCACGCGCGGCCGTGCTCGCCCGGCCAATGGCGGCGAACGATTCCTCCTGCTTTGAGGCCGTCAGTTTAGCCCGCGTCGGTATCGATCCGCACGGCCCTGCCGCTTGCCGCCGACTCCGCCGCGGCCAATGCCACCGCTAGCGAGCGGACACCATCCTCGCCCGTCGCCGCCGGCTCCCCTTCGCCCCGGATCGCCGCGTTGAAGAGGCGGACGGAGCGGGTGTAGAGGTCTTCGTGCGGGCCAGGATCGATCGTCTCTTCCTGGTCGCCGCGCCGCAGCACGATCTGTCCTCGCGGCTGTTGCGTCATCACATCGCGCGCCAGGATCGAGCCATCCGTGCCGTGCACCTCGAAGCCGGTGAGGGTGTGGCGGATGGTGAAGGCGTCGTGGAACTGCGCCAGCAGGCCGCTGCGGAACCGGATCACGCCCATCACCGCATCCGGCAGACCCTCGCTGGCCATGCCCTGCGACGCCGTCATCGCTGTCACCTCGACCGGCTCGTCGTCGAGGTCGAAGCGCAGCGTGTCGGCGTCGTGGACGGTGATGTCGAGGATGACGCCGCCTCCCGCGGCCGGATTCGCGGTCCGCCACGTCTGGAGCGGCTCGGGGAGATAGACGGCGTGGAAGACGCGCGCTGCCAGCGGTTGCCCGATCGCGCCTTCCTTGATGAGGCGGCGGATCGTCCGGTGGGTGACCGCGTTGCGCAGGTGATGGTTGGTGCCGAGAACGACCCTGACCGCGCGGCAGGTGGCGACCATTCTCTTGGCGTCTTCCAGGTTCAGGGCGAGCGGCTTCTCGCAGAGGACGTGCTTGCCGGCGCGGGCGGCCGCGATTGTCTGAGGCGCGTGCAGCTCGTTCGTCGTGCTGATGTAGACGGCGTTGACCGCGGGATCGGCAAGGAGATCCTCGACTGTGTCGTAGACCGCGGGGATGCCGTGCTCGGCGGCGAAAGCGCGGCCCCGCTCCGGATTGGAGCTGGCAATCGCGACGATCCGGCTATCCGGCTGCGAGGAGATCGCGCGGACCATGTACTGGCGAGCAATCGTGCTTGCGCCGATCAATCCCCATCCGATCATGCTCTCGCTCCTTGTGACGATGACGCGGGCAAGAAGTGCGCCGCGAGACTCATCACGCCTCGCGGTCGCTTTGGCCGCGTCATCCTAGTGGAAAATGACCACGTCCGGTGGCGGATCGAGAGCGACAGTCTCGGAGGGAGTCAGCGGCGGCAGGTCCTGGTTGTAGAAGATCTTGATGCCGCCGAACTCCACTCCCTGGTCGCGGATGAAGTGCGTGTAGAGGTCGACCTTGATCGCCGGCTCACCGAAGCCGTCGAAGTCGATCACGAGCTGCACGCCCGGCACAGGCTCCAGTTGCTCCGCGTTGCGGATCATTCCCTCGGTGAAGCGGTGAACGATGAGGATCTTGGGCGGCAGAGCATGGGCGTCCACGATCTGCCCGAGGATGTCCTGGGCGTAGGCGACATCCGAGGCGTCGACGCTACCGATCTCTTCGCCCGGCGCCACCCCCGGCGGCATCGCGAACTCGGGGTCGATCGCCAGATGGACGAATGGCTTCTCCAACCACGGGCGGACGCGCTCGATCTCCTCCGCCACCGTGCTGTGACCGATCTGAATGTCGAGGATCAGCAAGAGGCCGTTCTCTTCGCAGAACTCCGCGTATTCGTCAATAATGCTGCGGTCGGTATGGAGGAGATAGGTGTTGTCGTCGGCTGGCCAGTTCTGCGCGACGGAGGCGATGACTTCGAGAGCTAGGATGACCGGGCGGGAGGGGTCGGCGGCTTCGTAGGCGGCCTTCTCGGCGCGCATCGCTTCGAGCATTGCCTCCAGGTCCCCCTCGAAGGTGCCGAGCACGCCCATTGTCGTATTCAGCGGGTGTCCGTAATAGGAGATGATTCGGTAATGGGGCAGAATGGCTCCATCCGGAGAGGGACCGCTGCCGCCCGGGCCCAGATCGAGATTGGATACGAGCGTCGGCGTGGGACCGGCGGTTGTGGTGGGGATGGGATCGGTCGGCGTCGGAGAGGGTTCGGCGGTCGGCGTAGGAGTTGCGGCTAGCGCGAGGCGGTCGTCGGGAGGTGCGGCGCTCGGGTGGCCTGCCGGATCGCCCCCGACCGTCGAGGCGACGAGCACCAGCAGGAGAACGATCAGCCCGACGATGACGCGCTCCGACGGCGCCCAGGGAGGGAGCGCCGGGATGCGTCGCACTGGCCGTTGCGGAGGGGCTTGCAGCCACTCCGACGAGAACGGTCGCGGCCCCGCTTGCTGCGCGGGGCGCGGGCCTAGTCGAAGCGGCACGGCGCCGAACCGCTAGGCACGCGGGCCACGTGCGCAGCAACTGATGGGCGAGCTTCGCGGGGTCGCACCTCGCCAATTCCTCCCAGTCAACGCTGCCCATGCATCGCCGGACCGCGCCTGCGCGATGCCCGAGCTTGGGGCGTCCGGGGTTGACGCGCGGGGTTCAGCGATAATCCCGGCCGACACGGAGGTCTCGCCGCCAGCCCGGCACTTCCCCCGCACGTAGGATACGGGGCCCAGGACCTTTGTCAAGTTTGTCACAGGCGCGGCATAGCTCATTAGGCACTCTGGACGGTTTTCTCACCGCCGAGAGCGCCTGCTGATCATACGAGTGCCTGGACGGCGCATGGTGCGCTCGCGGCGAGCGTTTGCCGTTGCGTTGTATAAGGGCGGTGCACGATGGGGCGTCGGGGTGATGCCCGGTGAGGTAGGAGGCCTTAGATGAGCGATTTGCAGAGGCAGGATGCGTTTGGCGCGCAGGTCGCGTTCGCGCGGGTGGCGACCGCGTTGGCGTTCGTGAGCATCGGCGCGCTTGCGCTTGGGCGGCTGGCGATCAAGAAGATGGCTGTCCAGAAGTTCGCGCTGGAAGAGGGCAAGATCCAGCGGCTGACGATCGATGAGCTGGAGGTTGGCCGGCTGCGCGTCAAGGAGCTGGTCCAGGACAGCGAGTCTTAGAGGCAGCGCGGAGGGGCACCCTCCCCTACATGAACACGATGATCGGCGTGAGCACCGTACATCGGCGCAGGAGCAGAACGAGTGGCTGTCTCCGATACGGGCGCGGGCTTAGGGCTTCATGGGAGCAGGAAGCTCGGCGCAGATGGCGATGCTCGCGCCGATCGGACCGCGCGTGCCTTCTAGGCTTGTTGGATTCGTATCTAGGCGCGGACCTCAGCCAGAGCCTTGGCGACCTCGCGCTCGATCTCTTCAGCCGGCACGTCCTTGAATGCCTCGCCGATGTCGTCCAGGATCGCAAAGTTCTGCTCCCGCTTCTCGTCGTGGCGGTTCAGGTGCATCAAATCCTCGGTAGAGACGAGTGTCGCCACCGGGATGCTGCCCTCCTCCACAAGCACCCGCACTTCCCGGCGGGATACCGTGTCGAGGAGCTGACTCCAATTCTGGCGAGCCTCTAACGCTGCTACCGTCTTGGTTGGCGGTTGTTCCTCGGACATCGCTCGTTTTCCGACGTGTCCGCAATGGGACGCACTGACACCTGGTGAAAACTCTACATTGGTGAATTTCGATCGGATGGCCCCATGCCTTATCCCGATCTCCAAGTCAAGAAATGGACTCCGGTGCGGGGAGATCTGCCCGCTTGCCCGGCGTCAACGTTGGCAAAGGGGTTTATCATTGGCGCATCGAGTTGGTGCTGCCCGAGATCAGCCCCGAGGAACTGCCCGTGACCGCGAAATCCAGGATTCCCCACCGGCTCTGGACTCCCGCCCATTGGGCGAGCTTGAAACCGTTCGGCATCGGCGAGCAGCACCCGAACAACTTCAATGAGATCGCTCGCGCGCTGTGGGAGAACCGGGACGAGGCCGCCTATGCGTGGCGCATCCTCTCCCAGGGCGCCTGCGATGGCTGTGCCCTCGGCGTGGCCGGCTTGCACGACTGGACGATTCCCGGCATCCACCTCTGCAACATCCGCCTGCGGCTCCTCCGCCTCAACACGATGCCGGCGCTCGATGCCCGGCTCCTCGAAAATGTGTCGGCGCTGCGCGGCAAGACGAGCGCGGAGCTGCGCGACCTCGGCCGTCTCCCCTATCCGATGGTGCGGCGCGCTGGCGAGCCGGGATTCCGCCGCGTCTCCTGGAATGAGGCGCTGGACCTGATCGCCGGGCGCATCCAACGGGCCGGCCCAGAGCGGATCGCCTTCTACCTGACGAGCCGCGGCGTGCCGAACGAGACCTATTACGCGGCGCAGAAGGCGGCCCGGGCGATGGGCACGAACTCGATCGACAACGCCGCCCGCATCTGCCACGCGCCGAGCACGTTTGCGCTCAAATCGGCGCTCGGCGTCGCGGCGACGACCTGCTCCTACAGCGACTGGATCGGCACCGATCTCCTCGTCTTCGTCGGCGCAAATCCGGCGAACAACCAGCCGGTGACGACGAAGTACATGTACTACGCGAAGAAGGCTGGCACCCGGATCGTCCTCGTCAATGCGTACCGCGAGCCGGGCATGGAGCGGTATTGGGTGCCCTCGATCATTGAGAGCGCGCTCTTCGGGACGCGACTGGCCGAGCGCACATTCCTGATCAATACCGGCGGCGATATCGCATTCCTCAGCGGCGCACTCAAGCACATCATCGAGCGCAACCTCTTCGACCAGGAGTTCATCAGCAACTACACCGCCGGGTTCGAGGAGCTACGTGCCGCGGTCGAGGCGATGGATTGGGCCGAACTGGAGCGTATCTCCGGCACGACGACTGCCGAGATGCGCGGCTTCGGAGAGCTCGTCGGCACGGCCAAGACTGCCGTCTTCGTCTGGAGCATGGGCACGACGCAGCACGTCTACGGCGAAGACAACGTGCGGGCGATCCTCAATCTTGGCCTCACGCGCGGCTTCGTCGGGCGCGATCGCTGCGGCCTGATGCCGATCCGCGGTCACTCCGGCGTCCAAGGCGGCGCGGAGATGGGCGCCTACTCTACCGCGTTTCCCGGCGGCCACCCGATCACCCCGGAAACCGCCGCTCAGCTCAGCGCCGAATGGGGCTTCCCCGTGCCCGATCAGCCCGGCATGACCGCGCCGGAGATGATCGACGCCGCCCATCAGGGAACGCTCGACGTCCTTTACTCCGCTGGCGGCAACTTCCTGGAGACGATGCCAGATCCCGAGTATGTCGAGGAGGCGCTCGCTCGCGTACCGCTGCGCGTCCACCAGGACATCGTCCTCTCTAGCCAGATGCTGGTCGATCCGGCCGAGACGGTTGTCCTCCTACCGGCCGCGACCCGCTACGAGACGCCAGGCGGCGTGACGCAAACCTCGACCGAGCGGAGAATTATGTTCAGTCCGGAAATTCCTGGCAGGCGGATCGGCGAGGCACGTCCGGAATGGGAGATCTTCCTCGATCTCGCGCGCCGCGTGCGTCCAGATTTGGCGGACCGCCTGACGTACCCGAATACGCGGGCGCTGCGGGAGGAGATCGCCCGCGTGGTGCCGATGTACGACGGTATCCAGCATTTGCGCAAGACTGGCGACCAGGTCCAGTACGGCGGGCCGCACCTTTGCGCTGGCTGGAAGTTCCCGACGCCCGATGGCAAGGCGCGCTTCGCCCCGGTGCCGCTGCCGCGTATCGAGTTGCCGGAGGGCAAATTCCTCGTCTCCACCCGGCGCGGCAAGCAGTTCAACAGCATGGTCCACGAGCGAACCGACGCGATCACCGGCGCCGCGCGCGATGCCGTCTTCATGAACGGCGCGGACGCGGCCCGGCTCGGCCTGCGGGAGGGAGACCGCATTCGATTGCGCAGCGAGCACGGCGTCTTCGAGGGGCGGGTCAAGCTCGCGCCGGTGACGCCGCGCAACCTGCAAGTCCACTGGCCGGAAGGGAATGTCCTCCTCGATCCGGTGCGCCGCTCTCCTCGCTCCCGCATCCCCGACTACAACGCCGTCGTCAGCGTCGAGCGCATCGACGCTGCTCGCGCGGCGGACTGACCGCCATGGACGCACGACCCGGAAGCCAAACCCGCGCTGCCGTCGTCACGATCGAGGGGCGTCGCCCGCGTCGCCACACCGATGTTCTGGCGACGGAAGAGCCGCTGGAGATCCGCCTCGATATCGGCCAGGGAGCGGCGCCACTCGTCGTCACGATGCGCACGCCCGGCGCAGACTTCGAGCTGGCGGCCGGCTTTCTCTTCTCAGAGGGAATCGTTCGCTCTCGCGAGGAGATCAAGGAGATCCGCTACTGCGTCGATCGCGAGCGCGATGGGGCGCAGCAATACAACGTTGTCACGGTCGAGCTACGACAGGGTGACATCGGAGATCGGATAGCTGCCCGCTCCTTCACGATGACGGGCGCGTGTGGCGTGTGCGGCAAGTCGAGTCTCGACGCGTTGAGCCTCGCGGGGCTGGAGCCACTGCCCGCCGGGCCGAAGGTCCCAATCGAAACGCTCTACGGGCTGCCGGAGACGTTGCGCGAGCGCCAGCGAGTCTTCGCGCGGACGGGCGGCTTGCATGCCGCGGCGCTGTTCGATGCGTCCGGGAAGCTCCTGGCGCTGCGGGAAGATATCGGGCGGCACAACGCGCTCGATAAGCTGGTCGGCTGGGCGCTGCTGGAGGGACGCATCCCCTTGCGGGACGGAATCATCCTCGTCAGCGGCCGGGCGAGCTACGAGCTGACGCAAAAGACGGTCGCGGCCGGTGCGCCGATCCTCTGCGCCGTCTCCGCGCCGAGCAGCCTGGCCGTCGCGCTCGCCCGCAGGTTCAACCTAACGCTTGTCGGCTTCCTGCGAGGCAAGCGAGCCAACGTCTACCATGGGCTCGATCGCCTGCAAATCGACGCTGAAGCACCAACTCTGGCCGCTGATTCCGGGCGCGACGCGGAGCCGGCCTCGCCGTAAGCGTTGACGGACCGTTCACCTACGCGACGACGGTCGCGGCCGTATTCAATCACTTCCGGTTAGATGCGATAGGAGTTGCCAGGGAGTGATCCTGCCCGCCGCCATTGATGGTGAACCGGGCAGGATGAAATTGCGGGGTTTGCTCGAGATGTCGCGCTTCGTGGCCTCCCGAGGACGCTGGAGCCTGCCTCTGACGATTGCGGTTGTCCGCTGAAAACCGCGCGGTTCGCGCGTCTGAGTCCCTTTGGCTAGCTCCTGGCGTCCCGGAGGTTGTTACCGCTGCAAGCCCGGATCAGAAGATCAGGATCAAGAGCAGGATAATCAGGATCAGGAGAACTGCTCCACCACCGATATACACGTCTCATGCCTTCCTGTGTGCGCCGTATCGCGCAAGCGCCCGGCGCCGTCGCCGGACTTAGCACAGAGAAATGCACGCCGCGTGCCACTCCCGGGCACGATTGCCCGGGAGTGCGTGTCTGAATGACTGGAAAAGCGTGGATCAGCGACGGTTACCGTAGCGGTTGTAGCTGACGATCTCCTCGAGCGGCTTGCGCCCGCCCGCCACCGGGTTCGGGCGGTGATCCTTCGTGGTTACGGGGTAGCCGAGCACGACGACCGAGTGCGCGTGACGCTCCGGCGGAATTCCCAGGATGCGCTTCGCCTCGGCGCGCTGCTCCTCCGTGCCGTACCAGGCTGTGCCGCCGCCAAGTCCTAGCAGTCGCGCCGCGATCAGCAGCCGCTCGGTGATCCGTCCCTCGTCGAATGCTTCAGTGGTCGGGTTATCGCCGTCAAGGACGATCGCGATCGCTAGCGGCGCATCCGCCACCCAGTTGATGTTCGGGCGCAGCTCGCTGATCCGTCGCAGCACGTCCTTGTCGTCAATGACGATGAAGTGCCACGGCTGCGAGTTGCGGGAGCTTCCCGTCCAGCGGGCAACCTCTAGTAGCTCCTGCACCACGTCCGGCGGGATGGGATCCGGCCGGTACAGCCGCGCCTGCCGGACCTTACGCAGCTCCGCCACCGCCGCTTTGGCGTTCTCGACTGCCAGCGACATCGTCTGTCTCCCCTCCTTGCGCCGCCGGCGCCATGCCTCCGGCGGCAACGCTCTGGCATCGGCCACTGCTCCGTACGGTCCGCCCTCGGCGCGAGCGTTGCGCCTTGCGACGGAGCCGCCGTTGCGGTATAGTCTAACAATAATTGAATTGTTATTCATCTATTGAGACACCGTCTCTACTTTGGACCCAAGCCGATGCCACGACCCCGCAAGACCGACCAGCTCCTGACCGGCGCCGACCTGGCGTGCGACGACCGCGTCGTTCACGTCGAGGCCGTGCGGGCGGCGCGCGCCAGTCTGCCCACCGGTCAGATGCTTGCCCGGCTCGCTGCCCTCTTCGCCGCGCTCGGCGATCCAACCCGGCTGCGCATCGTCGCCGCCCTGGCGGACCGCGAGCTCTGCGTTTGTGACCTTGCCGCCGCGGTCGGGCAAACCGAATCTGCTGTCTCTCATCATCTGCGGACGCTGCGCGAGCTAGGTCTGGTGCGCCCCCGGCGGGAGGGCCGGCTCGTCTACTACGCGCTCGACGACGAGCACGTCGCTGACCTCTACCACCGCGCCGCCGACCACGTCGCGCATCGCGTGGAGGAGCGCCAGTGAGCGGTGAGGCAACAATTGGCGCACCGACCGCGGCGCCGGCCAGCTGCCGCCTCGATCTGACGGGGCTCGACTGCGCTGACTGCGCGCGGACGGTCGCGTCCTCCCTCTCTGCCATGCCGGGAGTGCGCGACGCGCGCGTCAGCTTCCCCAGCGGCGCGGCGGAGATCTCCTACGATCCGGCGCGGGTCGAGCCGGCGGAGTTTGTCGAGCGGATCCGAGCGCTCGGATACGACGTCCGAGACACGGCCGCCGCGCCGTGGGTGTTCGATGTCAGCGGCATGGATTGCGCCGACTGCGCCCGCACCATCGAAGCGGGCGTGCGCCGGCTCCCCGGGGTTCGCGATGCCACGGTCAACCTGGCGGCCGCGACATTGACCGTCGTCCCCGGCGGCGACGAGCTGACGCCAGATGCCGTGATTGCCGCTGTCACGCAGGCCGGGTATGAGGCGCGGCCGCGAACCGCGAGCTCGTCCGATCCGGCGGAGCGTGCCTGGTGGCGGCGACGGCGGGTGCTGGAGACGGCGATTGCCGCCGGGTTGTGGCTCGGCGGGCTGGCGATGGAGCTGGCCGATGCCTCGGGGATTGCCGTGGCGCTCTTCGCTGTGGCGATGGTGGTGGCCGGTTATCCGGTCGCGCGCGCCGCGTGGTTCGCGCTACGCGCTCGCCGCGCCGATATGAACGTGCTGATGACGCTGGCGGCGATCGGGGCGGCCGCGATCGGGGAATGGGAGGAGGCGAGCTCCGTCCTCATCCTGTTCGCGATCGGCCTGACCCTCCAGACGATGACGATCGAGCGGACGCGCCGGGCCATTCAAGCATTGCTGAACCTGGCGCCGGCCGAAGCGACGGTGCGTCGTGACGGGCGAGAGGAGCGAGTGCCCGTCGCGTCGGTCGCGGTCGGTGAGACGGTCGTCGTCCGTCCGGGAGAGCGGATCCCGGTCGATGGCGTCGTGATGAGTGGGCGCTCGGCGGTGGATCAGTCACCGATCACGGGCGAGTCGATCCCGGTCGTCGCGGAGCCGCAATCTGAGGTCTATGCCGGCACGATCAACGGCGACGGCGTGCTGGACGTGCGGGCGACGGCTGTCGCCTCCGATACCACCCTGGCACGGATCATCCACCTCGTTGAAGAGGCCCAGACGTCACGGGCGCCGGCCCAGGCGTTCGTTGACCGCTTCGCCGCCGTCTACACGCCGCTGGTCGTCGGCTTCGCCATCTTGCTGGCGACAGCCGTGCCGCTCGTGGTCGGGGATTTCCAGAGCTGGTTCTTCCGGGCGCTGGTGCTGCTCGTCGTCGCTTGCCCCTGCGCGCTCGTGATCTCGACGCCGGTCGCGCTCGTCGCCGCGATCGGCTCGGCTTCGCGCCGGGGCGTCCTCTTCAAGGGGGGCGCGGCGATCGAGGCGCTCGCGCGGGTGCGCGCCGTCGTCCTCGACAAGACGGGCACGTTGACAGCCGGCCGCCCGGTCGTCACCGATGTCATCCCGCTTGGCGAACGATCGGTTGACGAGGTGCTTGCCCGCGCCGCCGCGGTGGAGCAAGGCTCAACGCACCCGGTCGCACGCGGCATCGTCCGCGCCGCGCGCGAGCGAAGCCTGACGATTCCGGCAGTGTCGGACGCGGAGGGCATTCCTGGCCAGGGGGCGCGCGGCGTCGTCGAGGGGGCGTCGGTCACGGTCGGTAGCGCTCGACTTATCACGCCCCTGCCGCCGGAGACGCAGGCCGTCCTGGCGGACCTGGAGCGTGCTGGCAAGACCGCGGTGTTGGTGGCGACTGAGAGCGGCGTCGAAGGGATCATCGCGCTTGCTGATGCGCCGAGACCGGCCGCGCGCCGCGCCGTCGCCGCGCTGCATGCGCTCGGGATGCGCACCGTCATGCTGACCGGGGATAACCGGCCGGCCGCTGAGCGGATCGGCTCGCTTGCTGGCGTCTCCGATGTCCGCGCCGGGTTGCTTCCGGACGAGAAGCGGGCGGAAGTGCTCGCGATCGAGCGAGAGACGCCCGTGGCGATGATCGGTGATGGGGTCAACGACGCGCCCGCGCTGGCGGCCGCGAGCGTCGGAGTCGCGATGGGGGCTGCAGGCGCCGACGTTGCGATCGAAGCGGCAGATGTCGTGCTGATGGGTGACGACCTCGTGCAGATGCCGGTGGCGATCCACCTCGCCCGCAAGACGCTGGCGACCATCCGCCAGAACATCGCCGTCTCGCTGCTGGTCAAGGCCGCGTTCGTCGCGCTGACAATTGCCGGGGTGACGAACCTCTGGCTGGCCGTCCTGGCCGACATGGGCACGTCGCTGCTGGTGACGGCGAACGCGCTCCGCCTCCTGCGCCTGCCCGCGCCGGCGCAAGCGCTACACGAGCCGGCGCCGGCGCTGGTGACGAGTCCGGTCGGCGACGACTAAACCGCATCTCCTAACTGTCGGCTGAAGAACCTGACGCGAAAGCACTGCCCGAGAATGGCGCGGCGAGGGGTGTGCCCGTTCCCCGGGCTCATGAGCCGCTGTCCGCCGATGGAGAGGATTGCCGCGCGGGCGGCTGCACGATCTGCGTTGTCTCTAGGTTGAAGGCGAGCGTCTGCTCCAGCGCGACTAAATCGACTGACTCGTCCCGCGTGAGCCGCTCGGCAAAGGCACGTGCCGCACGCTCGATCGTCGGTAGCTCGAACGCCTCTGCCCGGTGCAGCACCGACTCCGTGCCGGCGACGCCGCGCTCAGCGACGTGCAGATAGGTCTCAAGCACGCCCTCGACCGGCTCCAGCACGTGCTCGAGCAGGAGCGGCGCCGCGGCTTGCCGCCGCTCATCTGCCATCGCCACGAGCGCGGTCTCCGCGTGCGTGCTGATGCGGAGGGCGATCTCACGCGCGTTCGGATTGCTCACCCGCGTCGCCAATTGGCGCAGTGTCTCCACCTTGGTGCCGCTTGCCTCGTAGGCGAGCCGCGCTCGCTCGCCGTCACTCACGCCGCCGGCATCGCCCCCGGCGCGTCGCCGTATGAATGTGGTGACGGCGTAGGCGACGATTCCCACGAGGAGAGCGAGCCACCAGTCAGCCCCCACGGCCAGCGCGAGCACGACCCCGATCAGCCCGATTACCAGGGCAAGGCGGCTTCCCGCGCTCCAAATATTGGTCGAGGTCATCGTCGTGCTCCCCGCAAATGCGCCGTTCCTGCCAGATGAGCGGGATCGTACAAGGGACGAGGCCATTCGTCATCTTTCCGGACACGGTATCATGGAACGGACGGTCGGGGCGATGCACGGGCATCCGGGGCATTGCGGCGATCGCGCCGAGCCGGCGGCGTAGATGGCGACGTTGGCAGAACGGCTTGGCAGTTCCGCGCCAGCAAGGAGGTCCGATGAGCGACGAGCGCAACACCCCAGATCCAGACGTCTCTGGACCGGATCTCCAGGCCCTGTATCCGAGCCTCAGCCAGGCGGAGATTGACGACTTGCCGATCCTTGAACCGGGTGCGACGCTCGAAGCGGGCGGCGTCTATCTCGACTTGAGCGCACCGGAGCGAGGGCCGTTCAAGGCGCTGGAGGGGCAGCAGGCCGGGTCAGGTAACCGGTACGTTGCCCAGCGGGATGTCGACCCGGAGATCTGGCGGCGCCTCGTCGAGGAGTATCGGCGCCTGGAGCCAACGGAGACGCCGGAAGCGACTGGCGCGTCAATCGGCTCGCCGTACGAGCAGCAGCCCTAACCCCGTCGCCAAGCGCCGCGATCGGCCGGCGACCGTTTCCTCTCAGAACCGCAACTCGCTGAGCGTGGCGACAGACTCTTCGCGCTCGCCGTAGCCGTACGGCAGGAAGCGACCGGAGCCGGGAGCGGCTGGCACTTGAGCGGCGCCGTCACGCGAGGCGTCGTAGATCGTTTCGCCGCGACGCAATGTGCGGACAACTCTCCCCCGGATCGTCTTCCCCTCGAAGGGTGTCCACTTCTGCTTGTGCAGCATGTCCTCGCCGCGCACGGTCCAGGAGCGATTGGGATCGAAAAGGACGAGGTCTGCGTCCGCGCCGATCGCGATCGTCCCCTTGCGAGGATAGAGGCCGAAGATCCGTGCCGGGTTCGTCGAGATCTGCCGCACGAATTGCGTCTCGTCCATCCCGCGCTGGTGGACCGCGGCGTCATAGAAGACGGGCAATAGCGTCTGCACGCCCGCCACGCCGAGCGGCGCGCGGAAGATGTCCTCGTCGCCGGCGGCTTTGCTCTCCGCCGTTAGCCCGCAGTGGTCGGAGCAGATTGTGTCCACTGTCTCATCGAGGACGTAGGGCCAGATGGCTTCGACTTCCTCCTCGTCGCGCAAGGAGGGCGCGCAGCGGGCGAATCCCTTGCGCTCCACCAGGTCGTCGGTCGTCAGCGCCAAATAGTGTGGACAGGTGTCGACCGTGACGCGGACGCCGCGAGCGCGCGCGTCGGCGATCAGGCGCAGCGCCTCCGCCGAGGCGCAATGCGAGATGTGCACCCAGCAGCCGGTCGCTTCCGCGAGATAGAGCGCGACGGCAACGGCCACCGCCTCGACGACCGGCGGGCGGGACTCGGCGTGCGCGACCGGATCTTTGCGGCCCGCTCCCTGGGTGCGTCGCAGACCGGCGCTCAGCAGCACGTCATCTTCCGCGTGGAGCGAGTACGGCAGGCCCGTTTCGGCGACGACGCGCATCGCCCAGAGGAGCTTGTCAGTATCGATCGCCGGGAAGTCGGGAACGGACGCCGCCATGTAGGAGGTGAAGCCCGCGGCGCCCGCGACCGCCATGTCTCGCACCATGTCCGCGTCTTGGCGCGGCTCACCGACGATCCCGCCCCAGAGGGCCATATCCACGATCGCCGCGCGACGAACGCGATCACGCTTGGCGCGGAACTGCTCCGGCGTGACGGTCGTCGGGTCTGCTTGCGGCATCTCGACGACGGTGGTGATTCCGCCAGCAGCCGCGCCGGCGCCGCCGCTGGCGAACCCTTCCTTGGTGAACTCGTCCGGCTCGCGGAAATTCGTACGCGCGTCAATGCCCCCGGGGAGCACCAGGAGCCCGGTGGCGTCGATCCGCTCATCAGCGAGGATGCCACGGGCATCGGACATGATCCCGCTGATTCGCTCGCCGGAGATGATGACGTCAGCGCGGAAGCGGGCGGTGTCGGTGACGATGGTTCCGCCCTCGATGATCGTCGTCGGCAATGCGATATCCCTCACTCAGTGCGTGGCGCGCCGCTCTCTGGCGTCCGCGCGGTCATCGCGCGCACCACGGCGGCGGCCTGGGCCCGGCGCATGCTGACGAGGAGATCGGCAAAGGCGAGCACGCGGGCGCGGTCCTCGTTGGGCAGCTCGCGCATCAAGTGGTAAAGACGCCAGTCGTCCGGACTGATCTCCTCGGCGAGCGAGCGCGCCGCTGGCTCATCACGGTCTGGCCCGTCCTGCGTCGGAAACACCAGCAGTTCATCCATCACATTATCCTGCGCTCGGCGTCGCAAGCGGACCAGCGCCCAGCAGGAGCGCGGTCACCGCGTCGGACGCCTCATGACCGGTCAAATCGAGAACGGTTCCGGTCGTCGTGACAAGGAGGAGTGTGCCGGAACCGGTGGCACAGAGGGTGACGCCGACCGGGATGCCCGTGTCGAGACCGAGCGCGCGGGCCGTCCCCTCCAGCCGCTTGGCTTCCTGGCAGCCGGGCGGCGGCGGGAGCGCCGCGAGGATCTCATTCTGGTCGCGGTCGCGCACCATCTCCCGGCCGGCGCGCTCCAGGAGTGTCAACGCTTCCTCCCAGGAGCGGCGGACGACGACGCGCTCGGATGCCTCCCGCATGACGAGGATGATGACCCTGGCGCCGGCTGGCCCACCGTAGACACTGCTGACGCCATCCTGGAAGGCATCGGCCGGCAGCTCGAGCGCCATCGTCCCGAGCATCACCCACTCAGTGCCGAAAACCGTGGCCGCTGGCAGGAAATCCGCTGCTGGTGGTTCCGCTTGTGCGGCTCCTCGACCCCCGCTGGATGCCGCCAGACTACAGATCACTATCGCGAGCAGGATAATCGAGCGCAGAGACCTGCTCACCCCGCCACCTCCGGTGTTCCCTCCAAGCAGGCCGACCGCTCGTTGTCGGCGCCCCATGGTATCCCGCTTCCCGGCCGCCGTCCATGCCTCAAGGAGCCCGGAAGCCCCATTTCTCCCATACCCTTTTGACTCCCTTCAGACTATCCTGACGTTGTACGGCAAACTACCGTTGCCGCTCGCGGAAATGGCCGCGTGGTGACAACAATGCGAACCGCTCGAGCCCGGACATGAACACCCTCCGCCCGTCGGCGCGGCGCCTGATCGCCGCGTTGTCCGGAGCCGCCCTGGCAATTACTGTCTTTGCCCTGATCCGAGCTGGGCTGCCGACGCTGTCTCACCTGGGACTGATATTCGGCCTTGCCGCGCTTGTCGCGCTGACGTGGCTCTTTCCTCTCCCGATCTCCTTCAAGACGCACCTCTATCTCGATACGACGATCGTGACGACGGCGATCCTCATGCTCCAGCCTGGCTATGCGATGCTGGTCGCTGGGGTTGGAGCGGCGCTTGCCCACCGCATTCGGCGCGAGGACGCCGCGCAGACGATCTTCAACACGGCCCAGGCGATGCTGCAGGCGGCAGCCGGCTCGGGAGTGCTGGTGCTGGCTGGCTGGGATCCGGAAACGCATCAATTCAACGAGCCGAAGATGGTCGCCTCGGTCCTGCTGGCCGGCATCGCGATGATCCTTGTCAGCGATGTCGCCGTTGCCACCATGGTCGCGATGCAATCCAGGATTCCCGTCATCCATGGCTGGATGCAAGCGATCGTCCAAGCTGATATCGAAGAGCGGCTGACACAGGTCTCCCAGATTGGCTTGGGCATCATCGGCGCCGTCCTCCTCGACACGTACCCCTGGACGATCTTCCTGCTCGGCATCCCGTCGATGGCGGTCTACGTCTCGCTCAAGCGCGCGATCGAGGCCCGGAAGCGGACGGAGGATGCGCTGCGCGATACCGAGGCGGCGCTGGCCGAGGCGCAGCGCGTCGCCCACCTCGGCAGCTGGGACTGGAATCTCGCGACGGGAGACCAGGTTTGGTCGGACGAAGCGTTTCGCATCTTTGGCTATCCGCCGAAGTCTTTCTTGCCGACCTGGCAGATCTTCCTGCGGAATGTCCATCCGGAAGACCGGGCGATGGTGGACCAGGCCGTGCATGACGCCCTTTATGCCGGCAAGCGGTTCAGCCTGGATCACCGCATCATCCGGGCGGATGGTCAGGAGCGCATCCTCCATGCCGAGGGCGAGATCGTCTTCGGCCCCTCCGGCGAGAAGGTCCGGATCGTCGGGACGATTCAGGACATCACCGAGCGCAAGCAGGCCGAGCGGGCACGAGAGGCGTTGCTGGCGTCCGTCTCGCACGATCTCAAGAGCCCGCTGACGGTCATCCGGGGTCACGCGCAGCTGTTGAAGATGAAAGCTCAGCGGCCTGGCGCCGATCCGGCGGAGCTGGTCGAGGGATTGGCGAAGATCGACGCGGCGGCTGGCCGGATGGCAGCGCAGCTGACGGAGCTGCTCGACGCGACGCGGCTGAACATGGGTCAGGAGCTCGAGCTGCACCGGGCTCCGGTCGATCTCATCGCGCTCGCGAATGAGCGTGTCTCCCTCTTCCGGCAGACCAGCCGGCGCCATGAGGTCATCGTCGTCTGCGAGGTGGACGAGGTGATTGGGGAATGGGACCGGGCGCGGCTGGAGCGAGTCGTCGACAACCTGATCGGCAACGCGATCAAGTACAGCCCGTCCGGCGGCCGAGTGACGGTGCGGATCGGCCGGGAAGGCGGGAAAGGCGCGGGCGCCGCGCGCGCGGTGCTGAGCGTCGAGGATGAAGGCATCGGCATCCCTGAAGCGGAACAGGCGTTGATCTTCCAGCCGTATCACCGCGCCGCGAACGTCGGCATGATTCCGGGCACCGGGATTGGGCTGGCCGGTGTCAAACAGATCGTGGAGCAGCATGGCGGCGCCATCACCGTCGAGAGCAAGCCGGGGGCTGGCAGCCGCTTCATGGTCCGGCTGCCGCTGAGCGAGGACGGCGCCGCGGACTAACGCCGACTCGGCCGCCGCACCGCGAAAAATTGACCGCGCTTCTCCATACGAATACACGACCGATAATACGCCAAACATGCCCCTACAAACCCAGAATTTGCCCCGTGACTAAACCGATTCGCGCCGACTAGAGTTAGCCGAGACCGCCCTCGCGAGAGGCGGTGATGGACAGAAAGGTTCGGCGTGATTTCGTCGCGTCATGTTCACAATCACTTCGAGCACGCGCCGTTGACCCGCTTGGCGCTCCTCTCGATCGCCGCCGCGCTGGCGACGATGGGGCTCAAGTTCGGCGCCTACGTGGTGACCGGCTCTGTCGGCTTGCTCTCCGATGCCGTCGAGTCGACAGCCAACCTCGTGGCGGCGCTGAGCGCGCTCTTCGCCCTGTGGTACGCGGCCAGGCCGGTCGATCGCAGTCATCCCTACGGCCACGGCAAGATCGAGTACTTCGCTAGCGGCGTCGAAGGAAGCCTGGTGCTGGTCGCCGCCGTAACGATCGCCTGGCAAGCGGTGAAGCGTCTCCTCGATCCACAGCCGTTGGAGGCGGTTGGCGACGGTGTGGTGATCTCGCTTGCCGCGTCGGCCATCAATTTCGCCGTGGCGCGCGTGCTGCTCCGGGTGGCGCGGGAGCGCGGCTCGCTGGTCCTCGAGGCGGATGGCCGTCACCTGATGACGGATGTTTGGACGTCGCTCGGCGTCATCGTCGCGATCATCGTCGTCGGGTTGACTGACCAGTCATGGATCGATCCGGCGATCGCGCTGCTCGTCGCGGTCAACATCGCCTGGACCGGGTTCGACCTGCTGCGGAAGTCGTTCGATGGATTGATGGACCGGGCGCTGCCCGAGGAGGAGCGCCGGGAGATTCGGCGGGCGATCGAGGCGACGCTGCCGCCAGGCGCGACATACCACGCGCTGCGAACCCGCCAATCCGGCGGGCGGCGATTCGCCGATTTCCACCTGTTGGTGCCCGGGGAGATGTCGGTGCGTGAGGCGCACGACGTGGCGGAACGGATGGAGGCGGCGATCGCCCGGGCGGTGCCAGGGACCGAGGCAACGATCCATTTCGAGCCGGTCGAGGAGCCGGCCGCCTACCGGGATTCCGCGCGCGTTCTCCTCGCGCGGGAGTAGCGGGTTCCCCTGCGAAGCGTTGGTCGCGGATCTGGCGTTGTGGCGCGGTCTATCGCCCGCGGGGTGACAACCATTGCCAACCGTGGTCCCGTGCCAATACCGGAACGCGTTGTCGTACGGGCGCACCAAGTATCGGCCGTCGGCCGGGGGTGACCGTTTTCACCACCCGCGTCCTCGCGGGATCAATCGCTTCCCAGGTGTGTCGCCTTTCCGATTCGGAGTCCGCGCCGATCTGGACGTTGCCGGGCGCTCCCTCGCGTGCGCTCCCAACCGGTCGGATTTGACCAATCAGGTGGCGGGCGACGGTGGTTGTCGGCCTGCGGCCGACGGGCGG
>CALGSZ010000163.1 GCA_937901745.1 uncultured Chloroflexota bacterium
CCGCCGGAGCGCCGCTCAGCAGAGCCACGCTCCCCGTTCCCAATCCCAGCAGGGCTCCCTCCGCGCGAAGGCGAAGGCATACCCGGCTGGCGGCTTACGTATACCCAAGCTCCTGCAGCTTGGCCTTCATCCCTTCGGCATCGCCGATCGCCGAGACTTCGATCTCGCCATCGACGATGTCCTGCTGGGCGGTCGCGACCGCGTCCTTGACGTCCTGCGGCACGTCGTCCGGCAGGTCGAGGAGGCGAACCCCGCCGTTCTTCACGTCCATGGTGTAGACCTTGCCGAACGTCCCCGCCTCGATGTCCTTGATCATCTGCTCGTAGATGCCGGAGTAGTCGAACAGAACGGAGGTGAGCAGGATGTCGCTGTAGTCCTCGCTCTTGTCCCCGATCACGTCGATGAACCACGCCTTATTGTCCGGGTTCGCCTCGTTGTGCTCGCGGATCGCCTCGATCATCCCGAAGGAGGCGCCGTCGCCCATGCCGAAGACGATGTCCGCGCCGTTGGCCAGCGCCTGCTCGGTGACGCGCTTGGCGCCGGCGGCGTCATGGTAGGCAGCCTCGCCGATGACCGAGTAGATCAGCTTGGCATCTGGATTGCTCGCCTTGAGCCCCTCGGCAAAGCCGACGGTCATGTAGTTCCAAGTTGGCGGCTCACCGGACACGATCACCGCGACGGTTCCGGTCTTGGTCAGCTTGCCCGCGGCGACAGCAGCCAAGTAGGCCACCTCCTGGGCTTGCGTCTCGATGTCGGAGATCAGGTTGGGCGTGATCGCGGACTCGTTCTCGATGACGGCGACCTTGACGCCCTCCGTCCGCGCGAAGTCGGGGCAGACCGTCTGATAGCCGCTGGCATGGCAGATGATGAGTTGCGCGCCCTCGTCTTTCAGATCCTTGAGCGCCGGGGTGATGTCGCCATAACCGGCATTCTCCTGGACGAGAACCTCGATCCCCAGCTTCTCACCAACCGCCTCCAGGCCGTCGACGCCCTGCTGGTCCCAACCCAGGTTCGTCCGGCTCGCCGGGGTGATGATCGCGACGGTCTCAACCTCCTCACCAGCGCCTGGGCTCCCCTCGGGAGTCGAATCTTGTGCCACGACCGGCGCGGCGCTGAGCGCTAGAGCGATGAGGACCGCAATCGCCACAAGGTGCCGGAACGGTTTGCTCTTGTGCCGTTTACTCATTGGTCTCTCCCTCCTCTTGCTATCGCGAACGGATTCGCGCACCCATCGTTGGTGAGAACGCCGGGCCTCGCCGACACGATTCCCTGACGATGCTCCGCCTCCTCACCTCCTTTCGCGCACTGGCGTGCCAGGGACGCTCGGCACACTCGGTTAGAAGCCAATGCTCACCGATGCCCGCGAACGTACGGGACACCGAGCGCCGATGGCAACGCAGTCCGTCCTGCCAGAACGACGAGGGCAAGCATGATGCCGATGTACGGCATCATGCCGATGAATTCCGTGCGAATATCAACGCCAATGACTTGGAGACCATCTCCTAGGGCGCGTAGCATGCCGAACAGCACGGCGCCGATGACGATTCGATACGGGTTCCAGCGCCCGAGCATCGTGATCGCCAGGGCGATGAATCCCGATCCGACGGTCATCCCTTCGGTGAAGATCCGGAGATCGGCGACGGCCAGGTACGCCCCGGCGAAACCAGCCATGATCCCACCGATAACGATCGCCAGGTAGCGCACGCGGACGACATCGACGCCAGCGGCGTCGGCGGCAAACGGGTTCTCCCCGACCGCGCGCACGTTCAGACCGAAGCGCGTCCGCTTGAGCAGGAACGCGAAGACCGGAACCAGCGCCCAACTCAGATAGAAGATCGCTTGCTGATCGAAGAGCGCCTTTCCGATGATCGGGATATCACGCAGCCCGGGGATCGAGATCCGCAGCGGATGGACATCCGCCGAGACATTCCTTCCCCCGAGTAGATCGCGGAAGAGATACCCGGTGAAGCCGAGCGAGAAGATCGTGATCGCGATGCCGACGAGCACCTGGTCCACCCGCAGCGTGATCGTCAGCACGCCGAAGACCAGGCCAAGCACGAGCGCGGCGAGGATCCCGGCTACCATGCCCACCACCATGCTGTCGGTGCGGTAGGCGGCGTAGAAGCCGAAGAAGCAGCCGTTCAGCATCATCCCCTCGATGCCGAGGTTCAGCAGTCCCGCCCTCTCGGCGACAGCCTCACCGAGCGCGGCCAGGACGAGCGGCACGGCGCGCAGCAGACCGGTCGCGAGCATCGCGGTCAGGAACGTATCGAGGTCGATGCCGCCGATGTTCATCGCGTCTCTCCCGCGCTCAATGCCGTGTTCTGCGGCGCCGAGACGGCTCCATCCCCGGCGTCCGACTCTGCCGACACCGGAGCGGCCGCGCTAGCCGCGCCGATCGCTAGCGGAGCATCCTCTGGCGCCCGGCGAGTCGCGCGCGACCAGAGTCGCTCCAGCGCCACGGTCGCGGCGAAGAAGATCAGCATCAACCCTTCGAGCATGCCGATGTAGTACGTCGGCACGTCGGCGCGGCGCGGCATGGACTGCCCGCCCACCATCAGGAACGAGAAGAAGAAGGCGAAGGGGATGATCGCGAACGGGTTCAGCCGCGCCAGGTAGACGAGCGCGAATGCGGTGAACCCGTACTCAGGATGCCAGTTCCCGCTGAACCGGCCCTGCACGCCCATTACATCGTTGGCGCCGGCCAACCCGGCGAACGCCCCGCTGAGGAGAAGCGCCAGGAGCGTCAACCGGCCGACCGGCAGGCCAGCATGGATGGCGGCGCGCCGGTTCCGCCCGAGCGCGGTGAACATGTAGCCGAGCACGGTCGAGCGGAAGAGGACGCCGACGAGCACGACGACCAGCAGGCCAGCCAGCAGCCCGATATGCACGCTCGTGCCGGGGATATCGGGCAGGCGATCCGAGAGCGGAATCTGCTTCGTTTCCGGAGCGACGCGCTCCGGGTCGCGGACGGGGCCCTTCACGAGCCACGAGGTGACGTTCAGGGCCACGTAATTCATCATCAGCGTGGTGATGATCTCGTTGAGGCCCCAGCGGACGCGGAGGATGCCGGGGACGACGGCCCAGAGCAGCCCGCCGACCAGGCCGGCGATCGCGCCGATGAGGATCACGATCGCGCGCGGGACATCGCCCGCCAGCTCCGGCACGACGATGCCGCAGAGGAGCGCGCCGACGAAGAACTGCCCATCAATACCGATGTTCCAGACGCCCGCCCGCAGCGCGATGGCGAGTCCGCCGCTGATGATGAGCAGCGGAGCCATCTGCTTGAGCGTCTCCGTGCGCTGGCCGGGATTGCCCAATCCGCGCTCAATCAGCACCTGGTAGGCGTGCAGCGCGTCCTTGCCGCGCAGCTCGAGGAAGAGACCGCCGCCGAGGCAGGCGAGGAACACCGCCAATAACGAGACGGCGAACGGGACGGCGGCGTGTCTCAGGCGCTCACGTCCGCTCATGCCACACCTCGCTCGCGCCCGCCGAGCATCAGATGGCCGATCGCCTCCAGATCGGCAGCCGCCCGCTCGAAGATTCCAACGATCTGTCCGTTGTAGATGACGCCAATCCGGTCGCTGACCTGCATCAGCTCATCCAGCTCCGAGGAAATCAGCAGCACTGCCTTCCCGGCGTCGGCTTGTTCGCGGAGCGTGCGCAGGACGAACTGAGCGGTCTTGAGATCGAGCCCGTTCGTCGGCTTGTTGCAGACGAGCAGGCGCGGGTTCATTGCCAGCTCGCGCGCCAGCAGGAGCTTCTGGATGTTCCCGCCGGAGAGCGCCGTGATCGGCGTCGCCGTCGAGGGCGTCTTGACGTCGAATTGGCCTATCAAGCGCCGCGCCTCGGCTTCGATCGCGCCACGGTTGAGCCAGAAGCCTTTGGAGAAGGGCGAGCGCGTCACCATCTTCAAGACGGTGTTTTCGGCAACGCTCATCCCCGGCACGCAGCCCTCGCCGAGCCGATCGTCGGTGACGTAGCCGATGCCGAGCCGGCTGCACGCCGCCACACCCTTGTTGGTGATGTCTTGTCCATCGAGGATGACGCGGCCGCGAGTGACGTGCCGCTGCCCGGCGATGACCTCGCCCAGCTCCTTCTGTCCGTTGCCATCCACGCCGGCGATGCCGAAGACCTCGCCAGCCCGCAGCTCGAGCGACAAGCCACGGACAGCGACTTCTCCGCGATCGCCGAGGGCGGTAACGTCCTGGAGCGCCAGGAGCGTTGAGCCGTTCGCGGCCCCGGAGGCTCGAGCGCTGGCGCTGGGCGCCTCCGCCGGGGCGCCGCCGAACATCATCTCGACGATGCGTTGCCGGATCGCGGCGCGATCGCCGCTCGAGATCACCTCCGGCCCGATCTCCCCGATCTTCCGCCCTTGGCGCAGGATCGTGACACGGTCGCTGACGTCGAGCACTTCCTCCAGCTTGTGCGTGATGAGGACGACGGCGACGCCATTCGCGCGCAAGCGGCGGAGGATCGCGAACAGCCCCTCGACCTCGACGGGCGTCAGGACCGAGGTCGGCTCGTCCAGCAGGAGGACGCGCGAGCCACGCGAGAGCACCTTGATGATCTCGACGCGCTGCCGCTGCCCGAGCGAGAGATGGCGAATCTCGGTATGGGGAGAAGCGTTCAGCTCGAAATCGGTGAGCAACTGCGCGAGGCGGCGCTCAGCCGCGGCGAGATCGAGGAGGAAACCCGGCTCCGCGCCGAGAGCGACGTTCTCGATGACGGTTAGGTTCGGGACCAGCGTGAAGTGCTGGTAAACCGTCCCGATGCCCTGACGCAGCGCGTCGGCCGGCGTCGCGATCTTCGTCTCCCGCCCGCGAATGAGGATCGTCCCGGCATCTGGCTGATACATCCCGGAGAGGATGTTCATCAGCGTCGTCTTGCCGGCGCCGTTCTCCCCGAGGACGGCATGGATCTCCCCTTCGCGGAGGGTCAGATCGACATGGTTGTTCGCGACGACCGGCCCGAAGCGCTTCGTGATCCCCCGCATCTCGACGATGGGGGCACCGGAGGCGGCGACAGACGATGGATGCGCGGCATCGGCCGGCAAGGGATACGCCCCTTCCCCGCGCTCAGCCGCCTGGCTGCGTGTCTGACCGAATTGCCAGCGCATAACGTCCACCGTCCGTGTCGGGGGAGAGAGCGGCTCTCTCCCCGCCGCCATCCATCTTGCCGGTCGCTACTCTCCGTAGAACTCCGGAGCCTTCTTGTACGTCTTGTATTCCTCAGGATCGTGCGAGTAGAAGATCTTGCCGCCGATCTTGTTCGCGATGTTCTCGATCTTGATCATCGAGCGCAGCAGATCCTCGGGATCGGTGTGCAGTCCCATCAGCACCTTATCGACGAGGTTGTGCTTGGTATAGGCGACGTCGATCGGGAAGACCATCGGCTGGTCGTTCGTCGGCCGGACGACGACGGAGAGGTGCCCGTTCGAGTGGCCCGGCGTCTCGATCAGCGTCACACCCGGCACCACCTCGTACTCGTAACCATTCAGATCCAACAGCTCCATCCGCGCGCCGGGGATTTCGACGAGGTTGCGGTCGTACCCGAGCCGCTCCCACGGATCGGGGACATAGCAGTGCCGCAGCTCTTCCTTCGACATGATGAAGGTGGCGCCGGGGAAGTATTTGTTGCCGGAGCAATGGTCGAAATGCAGGTGAGAGTTGACGACGATGTCGACGTCCTCCGGGCGCACGCCGATCTTGGCGAGCTGGGCAACGATCGTCTGCTCCTCGGTTTGCTCTGGCTTCTCGAACGGCAGGACGCGATCGACCCACGCCTTGTCGAAGCCGGTATCGATCAGCACCTTCTTGTCGCCGGTATCGACGAAGATCGAGTACACCGGGAAGCGGAACTCAATGCCGTGCCCATGGTTCCAGGTGCAGAACGACATGTCCAGCATCAACGTCCCGTTGTCCAGGAGATAGACGCGCGTACCCATGCTGCCTCCCTGCTCCTGCCGACTATCCTTGGAGCCCTCCTAAGGCTCGCGTCTCATGGCGCACTCCGCGCCGCCAACTCCGATGAACCTTACTCGCGTGCACTCTGAGCTCCGCCGGCAGCCGCGCTATCTCGTTCTCGGAGCCAGCGCCAGACCCGCTCCGGCGTCGCCGGCAACTCCGTTACCCGGACGCCGGCGTCGTACAGCGCGGTGACGATCGCCGCCGTCGCTCCGGCCAGCGCGCCCTCCCCAACGCCTTTCGCGCCATACGGGCCCGGACCATCCTCGTTCTCCACGATGGTCGAGACGAACGATGCCGGCAGATCGGCGATCGTCGGGACGTGATAGTCAAACAGCGTGGCGTTCAGGATTTGTCCTGTTTGCTCATCGTAAATCATTTCTTCGAAGAGGGCATTGCCGAGTCCCTGGAGCCAGCCGCCCATCTCCTGCGCCTTGACCAGTCGCGGATTGATCGCCTTTCCGACATCGGCCACGCTGACGGCCTTGCGCACGGTCACCTTGCCGGTGTCTGGGTCGACTTCGACCTCCGCTCCACCAATGCAGACCTCCCAGAAGACGGGGCCTTCCGCGTAGGAGCCGGTTCCTTTCTCCGGCCGGACCTCGCCCCGGCCGATCAGCTCACCGCCGACCATGCCGAAGTGAGCGCGGATCAAATCCGGATAGGAGATCGACTCCCCCTCGTGCCAAACGGCGCCGTCGCGAAGCTCGATCGCCTCCTCGGGCAGGCCGAAGACGCGCGCGGCGATCTCGAGGAGCTTTGCTCGCAGCTCTTGACCTGCGCGCTGAACGGCCAGTCCGGCGAGCGTCGTCGAGCGGCTCGCCCCGGTGGAGCGGTCATAGGGCGTGACGAGCGTGTCGCCCCCCTGCACGCGCACCCGCTCGACGGGCAGCGCCAGCTCCGTGGCGAGGATTTGGCTGAAGACGGTGCGCACCCCTTGCCCGACTTCGGTCGAGCTGACGTAGAGCGTCGCTGTCCCGTCCGCTTCCAGCCGCGCGAAGGCCGTCGAGACCGGATGCGCGCCCGCGGCCAGGAGCCCGACGCTCAACCCGCGCCCGACGTTTGCTGGCTTTGGCGTGCCCCAATCAAGCGCCGCCGCGACTTTCTGGATGTCGCCGATCAAGTCGGCGTCGAGCGGCTTCCCGCCAGGCCGGACCGCTTCACCGGGCCGCAGCAGGTTCCGCTCCCGAATCTGAAGCGCGTCCAGCCCGCAGCGGCGAGCGATCTCGTCCACCTGCGCCTCGCCGATCCACTGCAAGTGAGTCGCACCGAAGGCGCGATAGGACCCAGCCGGCGAGGTGTTGGTGTAGACGCCCCAAGAATCAACCTTGACTGCTTCCCAACGGTACGGCCCGGGCGCGGCATCGGCGCCCGTCGCGACCACTCGCGGACCGTTGTCGGCATACGCGCCGGTATCAAACCAGCAGCGAACCTCGCGGGCGAGCAGCCGCCCATCCGCGCTCGCCGCGGTGCGCATCCACGCCTTCATCCCGTGGCGGCGAGTTGTCACCATCGCTTCATCCACGGTGTTGGCGATCCGCACCGGCCGCCGCGCTTTCCGCGCCAGCGCGACTGTCAGCGGCTCCAGCTTGGTGTAAGACTTGCTGCCGAATCCGCCGCCGAGATACGGCACGACGATGCGCACATTGGCGACCGGCAGGCCAAAAAGGTCGGCAATCTCCGCCCGGACGAGGAACGGATGCTGGCAAGATGACCAGACGGTGATCTCGCCGTCGCCCCACTGCGCGATCGTGGTGTGCGGCTCCATCGAGTACTGGTAGACCGCCGGGAAGTGATATTCCCCTTCGACGACGATGTCGGCCTTGGCGAAGGCCTCCTCGACGTCGCCCCGCGCAAAGGCGTGGTGGTAGCAGATGTTTCCAGGCTGCGGCTTGAGCTCGCCAAGGCCGTGGAAGAGACCCGGCTTGAGCAGCTCGGTCACGTGCAGGCGCGGCGCGTCTTCCGCGAGCGCCGCATCCAGCGTGATCGCCGCCGGGAGCTCTTCGTACTCGACCTCGATCAGCTCCAGCGCCTCGGCCGCCGTCTGCGGATCTTCCGCCGCGACGGCCGCTACCGGCTCTCCGACGAACCGTACCCGGTCGATCGCGATAAGGGGGCGGTCCTTGATGGCATGACCGTAATAGGGATTGATGTCCAGGACATCATCGCCGGTCAGCACGGCGATTACGCCCGGCAACGCCTGCGCCCGGCTGGCATCGATCCTCACGATGCGGGCATGCGCGTAAGGCGAGCGCAGCACCTTGCCATACGCGAGACCGGGGATCTGGAGATCGCCGGCGTACTTCGCCTCGCCGGTTGCTTTTGCCCGAGCATCGACGCGAGGCGCCGAGAGGCCGACGAGTCCTTGCGCGCCGTTCCCCTGAGCCGCGCCCATGGGCTCGGTGGAGGCAGGGCGGTGGGAAAGCGTGCTCATGAGCGGTCCTCCTCCCCCGCCATCAGGCGCGCCGCGTGCTCGACCGCCTCAATGATCATCCAGTAACCGGTGCAGCGGCAGAGATTGCCCCCGAGATACGCGGCGATCTCCTCGCGGGTCGGCCGCGGGTTCTCATCAAGGAGTGCCTTCGTGGTCAGGATCATCCCCGGCGTGCAGAAGCCGCACTGGATCGCGGTGCGCTCCATGAACGCCTGCTGGATTGGATGAAGCTCACCGAAGCGCGCCAGGCCCTCGATCGTCAGCACCTCGCGCCCGTGCGCCTCGTAGGCGAGCGTCGAGCAGGCGCTGACCGGCTTGCCATCGAGCAGCACCGTGCAAACGCCGCAGACCTGGACATCGCACGAGCGCTTCGCGCCAGTCAGCCCGAGCCGGTCGCGCAGGAAGTCCAACAGGAGCGTGCGCGGCTCGATCTCGGCCGAGACGGGGCGGCCATTGACGACCGTCTCCAACCGGATTGTCGTCGCGGCCTCGCCCGTCGCGGGCACGCTTTCCGTCTCCCGTGTGTCCAATCGGTCAATCACCGCCAGTCTCCCGCGGGTGTGCTCGTTGCGTTGCCGTCGCCAGCGCCCTGGCCGAGAGCACCTGCACGAGATGCCGCTTGTAGTCCACCGATTCGAAGCGCTCCTCGATCACCTCGGCGTCCGCCGCCGCGCGCTCGGCCGCCGCCGCGAAGAGATCGGCATCGGGGCGCTGGCCTGTCAGCATCGCCTCGACGCCGCGCAGCCGGTGCGGCCGCGGCCCGACGCTGCCCACGGCCAGCCGCGCCTCTTCGATCGTCCCGCCGTTGAGCCGGACCACCGCCGCGACGGTCGCCGTCGGCCGCTCGTGCGTCTTGAACCGCTCGTACGCGGTCCCTGCCCGCGCTGGCGGGAGCGGGATACGGATCTCCGTCAGGACCTCGTCGTGCTCGCGCGCCGTCTCGAGGAGCCCGGTGAAGAACGACTCCGCCGGAATATCTCGGGTGCCGCGCCGCGAGGTCAGTCGCAGCGTGGCGTCCCAGGCAACCAGCAGCGTCGCCGGGTCGCTGTGCGGCTCGGCGAAGCAGAGGTTGCCGCCGATCGTCCCCGTCGAGCGGACGCGGATATTGGCGATCTGAGCTTCCAGCTCCGCCAGGACCGGCGCGGCGTCGCGGACGACCGGCGAGCGCTCGATCGCGCGATGCGTCGCCAGCGCCCCGATGCGCAGCATCCCATCGCTGGCCTCGATCGTGTCGAGGCCGGGGATCGTCTTGATGTTGATGAGGTGGGGGAAATGAGCCAGCCCCTCCTTCATCACCACCAGCAACTCCGTGCCCCCCGCGTAGATCGCCGCCTCCGGCCCGTGCGCTTCGAGCAGCGCCGAGGCTTCCTCGACGGCGCGAGGCTCATGGATGACGAATCGGCGGAGCATAGGCTCCCTCCAGCGATGGTGGCGGCATACCGTCGTCCAGCCCCGCGCGCCGAACTTGCCGGATGAGGTATTGCCAGTACGTCTCGAGAAACTCGTCGCGATATTTGTCCGGGTAGACCCGTTCCGCCATCTCCTCGGACATCGGCCGCAGCTCGCCGAGCGCCCGGGCGATCGCCTGGATCTGCACGACCCGCTCGAGCGTCAGCGCCGTGTAGACCGCCCACGGGACGGTGCTCCCGACGACGAGCACGCCGTGCCCGCGCAGCAGGAGGACGCGCTTGTCACCGAGCGCCCTCGCCACCGCCTCGCCCTGCGACCGCTCCTGGATCAGCTCGGCCGTCTCCTCGAAGATGGCCAGCCCATCCTTGAAGAGCACCGCATCGTGGTTCAAGAGCTCGATACGGCCGTGCGTCGCCGCCAGCGCCGTCGTGTAGACGGGATGGGTGTGGATGACGCAGCCGACGTCTGGCCGGGCCCGGTAGACCTCGGTGTGGAGCACAGCCTCGAGGTGAAGCCGTCCCTCGCCCGCGACCTTCCGGCAGTCGAGATCGATGGTTAGTATGTCGGCCGGCGTCACCTCCTCGAAGCCGATCCCGTTCCGCTTGATGTGGACCAGGTCGCCATCGCGAGCGCTGACATGCCCGAGGGTAAAGTCGCCGTGTCCCCGCATCGCCAGGATGCGGCAGGCCCAGGCCACTTGCTCGTGGAGCGTCTGTGCCATCGCGAGCCGCCCTGCCCCCTAACCTTCTTGCCGCCGCTCGGTCGGCGGGTACGCCGGATACGGGAATCCGAAGACCATCACCACATCCGAATCTCCCGTATTGGCGACCGCGTGCCACACACGAGCCGGTATGTGCAGCGCCTGACCGGGGCCAAATGGCACCGCGCCGTTCTCCAACCGGATCTCGCCGTGGCCAGCCACCACGAAGGCGACCTCTTCGACTTCGTGCGCGACCATCGCCGTCGCACTGCCCGGCGTGAAGACCGAGTAGCCGAGCGATGAGGCGATCTGCGGAACCGTCTGCTCCGTCAGCAGCATCCGGCTCCAGCTACCACCCGGCAACGGGATCGCCTCGATCTGATCGAGCGAGATGACGGTAATCTCGCTGGATGACTCTGGCATGCTCCTCATCCATTCAGGCCCGGCGGTGCGGTGCCGGGCATAAGCTCGACTCCCTCGCGGGGCGTCACAGCGCCCACTTACCGTCCTTGATGATGTACTGGCCGGTGTCTTCGATCAGGAGCGACGCGTTGAGGCAATTGCCGTCGAGGTGGAGCGTGCTGACGTTCTTGCCGCCCGGATAAGCATTGTGGTTATCGCCGAGCGCGAAGTGGACCGTGCCGAGCAGCCCCTTCTCCGACGGCGAGCCGGTCGGCGACTTCTCGCTAGTGCCGAACGCGAACTCACCAACCACATCGGCGCCGGGCACGCCGGAGATGACCTCCTTCAGCCGCTGCGCCTCCGGGCCGCCCTCGATCGCGACACAACGCCCGCGCTCGATGCGCCACTCGATCGGGTTCGGTGTCTGCCCCTTCAGGCCGATGCCGAGCATGATCCCGTCAACGACGATCCGCCCTTCCGTCTTGTCCTCGACGGCGGCGAAGGCAACCTCCGACCAGAGCGGGATCGGCCCCATCATCTGGCCGCGCTTCTTGATCGGCGTCACCTCGAGCGCCGGCCGGCCCTCGATGCAAACGCGGACGTCGGTGCCCGCCGGGCTCGTCACGCGGCACCACTTCTTCCCTTCCAGCGCCGCGATCGCCTGGCGCGCCCGCTCGGTCGCCTCGCGGATGTCCGCCTCCGTCAGATCCCAGGTGCCGATCCCTTCCTCGACCGAGGCGATCTTCGCGTTGTTGTCGCACGACTCGCGGACAGCCGAGACATGCGCGAAGCGGTTGGCCCACTCGAGGTTGGTGATGATGATGATCTCGTCCGAGACGACCATCGCCTGGTGGAGATTGCGCGGCGGAGCCATCGGGAAGGTCATATCGGTCAGCGCGCGCTTCACCTGGTACTCGTTGTTGCAGACGACCGGGAAGCCGCCGCGCTCGACCACGATTTGAGCGAGGGCGTCCGCTTCCTTGACGTGGTCGTTGTCGGTGATGATCGTCACGACATCGCCGCTCTCGACGGACATGCACACGCCGACGATAAGCTCCGCATCGCGCCGCAAACCGGGTGACAGCTCACTCATGGCGTTCCTCTCCTTTCGACGAGCGAGGCACGGCTCCCCCGCCTCCTACGCCACCTTCTCCCCCTGGAAGGCCGGTAGCACTTCCTTCGCGAAGCGCTCGACTTGACCGAACTGATCCAGCGAGCCGAAGCGGCAGATGAAGTAATCGACGCCGGCGTCGCGGAACGTCCGAATCCACTCGATGATGTCGTCCGGCGTGCCGATCGGTCCCCATTCGAGCAGGTCCATCGCCTTGCTCAGCTCCGGGTAGTACTGACTGATGTACGCATCGATCCCGGCATGAGCCTCCTCGCGGCTATCGGCGATGTTCATCGTCACCTGGTAGGACATGACGAATTCGGAGCGATCGCGCCCGATCTCATCAATGGCCTGGTGGATTTGCTCCAGCTGAGCCGCGAACTCCTCTGGATGGCGCGCGCGGCAGCACGTCATCCAGCCATCGCCGTACTTGGCGATCCGCCGCGCCGCGCGGCTGATGACCTTGGCCGTCTTGTCCTCTTGCTTGTTGCCGACCGTTAGCCGGGGATTGGAGACGACCCAGATCGGGGGCGGCTTCTGGATCGGCATCAGCGGCTGCATCTCCGTGCCGGAGTAGAACGAGATGTCGTCATAGTGGAAATGCTCGCCGTGGAAGGTGACCTTGCCCTCCGTCCAGAGCGCGCGCAGAACCGCGAGCCCCTCCTCGAAGATCTTGGCGCGCTTCTCGAAATCGAGCCCGAGTGAGGTGTACTCGCGGCGCACCCCTTCTTCCGGGTTGCCCATGCCGGTCCCGAGGATGGTGCGGCCGTTCGAGAGGTGATCCAGCGTCGCCCACTCCAGCGCCAGGTACAGCGGGTTGCGCGTACCGGAGACCATGCACGCGGTCCCGAGCTTGACGCGCTTGGTCCGCTGGGAGATCGCCGAGAGGAGCGCGATCGGCTCATAGCGCGGCTTGGAGAAGAGGCTGTCACCGACCCAGACGGAGTCGAAGCCGGCCGCCTCCACCTGTTCCGCCAGATCGAGAAGATCGGCCAGCGTGTATCCTGGCGCGATCAGCGGCTCTCGGTTATTCAAATTGACGCCGAACACTGCCCTCTCCCTTACCCTCTCCCGACGCGCGGAAGAGGAGCCTGCATCACGACGTTTCGCCCACGATTCGTTGGCCGATCGCTTCGACCGCTCGCCCGTCCGGCGCACTGACCGTCCGGCTGCTCATCTTTCCGCCCGTCTCCTCGAGAATGCGCTGCGGCACCTGGATGTGCTCGGCAAGGAGGCGAGCGGCCCGCTCGGCGTCACCGGCGCGAACGGCATCGAGGATGGCTCGGTGCTCTTCGATCGAGCGCTCCATCCCGCCGCGCAAATCGAGCGACGGAGAGCGATAACGGCGCATCTGATCCATCAGCGGCTCGTAGATCGCCTTCAGATAGTCGTTGTCAGCGCGCTCGACGATGAAGGCGTGAAACGCCGCGTTGACATCGAAGAACGTCTCCGCATCCCGCGCCTCGGCGCAGCGTTCCATCTCGCTCTGGAGCCGCTGCAGCTCCTCGAGATCGGCGGGCGTAAGTCGCGGCGTCGCGAGCCTGATCGCAAGCGTCTCCAGCGCCTCACGCACCCGGTAGGCGTCGAGGAACTCCTTCGGCGAGAGGGCGCGGACGGCCGCGACTTGCCGCGGCGTCAACGTCACGAGCCCCTCGGCGGCCAGCCGGCGCAATGCCTCCCGCACCGGCACCCGGCTCACACCCAATTGCGCGGCGAGCGCCTCCTCCGGCAGCGGAGTTTCCGGCGGATAGGCATTGGTCAAGATCGCGCGACGAAGGTGCTCATAGACCTGCTGCGCGAGCGTGGCATGCGTCAGCTTTGGTTGACCGCCAATCGAAGGCCTTGGCACAGGCCCACCTCGCTGCAAGAAGAGATGCCTTGATGACGGGTGTATACAGTATACGTATACACTAGTGATGCGTGGTCTGACTGTCAAGCCACCCCGACCACCACGAATCCGGCATTGCTGCAACGTGTGAGAAGCCGGCAAATGGCGAGCATCCCAGCGTGGCATGCACGTTTATGGCTGAGGCGTAACCGCGGACGAAAGGGGAAAGAACTAGGGACGGGAAGGCGGGGCGGCGACGAGCGCCCCGTGCCCACCGACGCAATTGCGGTCGCTCTGAGAATCGCTCGGGGTAACGCGGCGACCGGCGGTAACGGTCGCCGCTACCGAGAGGACAAGGCGGCGATCAGCTCAGCATCGCCTCCAACCGCGCTCTGACGTCCTCATCGAATTCGACGTGATGCTCGACCTCATCGGCCAGCGTCACGAACCCACCCGCGTCGTGGGTGGCTGTCCGCTCCCAATCGCGGAGCGAGAGATTCATCAAGAGGGAGACGAGATCGCCGCGCGCCGCGTCGAACTCGGCCAACAGCGGCTCGACGCTTTCCGAGACGGGCTGGGGCTGAAGCTCGGCGGCAGTCGGCAGCGCACGCAGATGGGGCGAGGTCTCGCGCTGCATGCGCTGCAGCCGCTCGAGCACGAGCCGGTCGCGGTCCCGCAAGGCAGCGAGCCAACCGAGCGCCTCTGGCGACGCGCGGCCAGCCAGCAAGCCGCGAAGCGCTTGCGGCGCGCTCAGTAGCTCATCAATCAGATCTCGGTATTGATCGAGCATGCCTCGGGACCCGCTTTCCGTGGGCGCGCGGCCTAGAACGCCTGGTTCCCCTGCAGCGTGATCTCCCAGGAAATGCCGAACGGATCGCGGAAGAGCAGAGCCGTCTCGGCGCTGGCCAGCACCTCGAAGGAGCGCATCAGGATCTCGCCCCGGAGGCGGGTGAAGGTCGTCGCATCGACGCGGATCGAGATGTGATCGAGCAGCGCCCGCTCCAGCCGCGCGCCACGCCCAAGCCGCTGCAACGCCAGCGTCAGCGGGCCATTGCGCAGGAACGTGACATCAGCTTCCTGGCCGGTACGAATCGCTTCTTCCCAGGAGTACGAGCCATTGAGCACCTCGTACCCGTCGCCCGACCGCCGCGCGCGTCCTAGGAGCTCCATCCCGAAGAATTCCTGGTAGAACCGCTCGGCCTTCTGCAGGTCGGTCACGCGCAGGGCCAGGTGATTCAGCTCCCGAATCGCAACCCGCGGCTGCTCCTCAGACACCGCGACGCCGGCAGGCGCAGTGGCCGTCGCCGTAGACGGCGCTTCCGCTGGGGCGGCTGCTCCCATCTCCTCCACCTCATGCTCGCCGATCTTCGGAATCGAGCGCTCAACCCAGGGCTGGTCGCGCCGGATCGCCGCGACCAACGTTCCCCGGTCATATTCCTCGAGCGCGAGGCGCTCCCCACTGTGCAGCACGATGCGGATATCCGGACGGGAGGCGCCGAGATCGTCGAACCAGTCGTAAAGCGTGTCGATCACGCGCAGCGTGTGGGCCGCGACCGTGAGGTCAACGTAGGGATCCTCGAACCCGAGCCCGTGCGAGTTGCGGACGACCAAAACCTGCGCGTCCCCCGCCGCGCTAACGGCAACGTTTGCCTCGGCCGCCAAGTCCTCCGGTACTTCGAGTAAGAATCGATACGCCATCCCCAGGTCTCCCTCGTGATCCCGCCCGCGCCGCCCCGCCGGCGACAGTTGGGGCCTCGCCCATCTTCTGAGCGCGGATTGTACTCTACCTGGCTCCGCGGCCCGAACTCATCGGTCAAGAGCGAGGGCTTTCGCCCCTCCCCGGTCAGGACGATCTCCCTAATCCTCGATTGGACAACCGGCGGGATCGGCTGCTAGCCTGTTGGCGCTCGGCAGGGAGCGTTTCGACCGCCAAGCAGGTCGGCGCTAATCGTCCGACCCGCGGGCTTCGCCGTGCCGTGGCTGGACGGCGCGGCGTGACATCGGCCCGCCCGGCCGGGCTGGGGTTGCAGCCCCACGGACATACGTAAGGCGAACGGCGACGCGCCTTGGCTGGGCGTGCGTCGCCACCCGTTCTGGCTGGGAGCGGGGGTCGCACAACTCAAACATCACGAGGGAAGGGGTTCATGACACGCCGTCCTCTGGGCGGGCCGTGGGTCGGCCTCTGCCGGCCTGCCCGCGGTCTGATCGCGCTTGCGCTTGCTACGCTCCTGATCGCTATTCCAACAGCTACTCTCGCCGCTGATCCCCCAGTAGAAAACGACGCGAGCGTTCGCGTACGGGATGTCTCCGCCGGCGCCGAAGCCGACATTTCCGCGTCGCCGCACGCGGTCGAGGCACGGCCGGCGCCGCCTGCGACTCCGACGCCAGAGCCGACCCCTGAGCCAAGCCCTGCGCCGCCGACGAACGGGGAGCGTCTCGCCGCCTTCGCGCTCAACTACCTCGGCTATCCGTATGTCTGGGCTGGCAACACACCTGCCGGGTTCGACTGCTCCGGCTTCACCCAATTCGTCGTCCTCAACGTCTTGGGCATTGATATCGGACACGGGCTCGAAGGGCAGCCGGCGGCCGGCGCTTGGGTCGATTGGGGCGCGTGGCAACCAGGCGATCTTATCTTTTTCCAGAACACCTATAAGGCGGGGCTCTCTCACGTTGGGCTCTATCTGGGAGATGGGCTCTTCATCCACGCTGAGAATGAAGGCACGGGCGTGGTGATCAGCAGCATCTACTCCAGCTATTACGGACCTCGGTACTGGGGAGCGGTGCGCGTCGGCTAGCCCGCTCGGTCGGACGACTCGGCCGATCGTATCCCATCGGCCCTCGCGGAGAGCCCATTCGTCCCCCCTTCCGGCTCTTGACGGCGGTTAGGCTTAATCCACCTTTGCCGCCCGAAAAGAGCCGGAGGTAGTTCTTCTGCGATTCTTTCATCCACTCGTCTTCGCCGCGCTGATCCTGACGACCGTTGCTGGATCCGCGTATTTCGCGCTCATTCTCGCTGGCGCGGGCGCGCAGCATCCGCCGCAGTTCTACCGAGCGATCGATCTCGAGCTGATGGCGAGCTACTCGGGTGTCGTCGGTGTCGGGCACAACGCGGGGAATACGGCCGCCTCGACGCGGCTGGCCTTGCGCCATGGAGCGGACGCCGTCGAGATCGACGTCATCGCGCTCGGCGGCCAGCTGTACGCCGGCCACTCTATTCCGGCTCGCTCCCTGAGCCGCCGCCTCTACCAAGGGCCAAGGCTCAGCGAAGCTTGGGACGCGGCCGGGGACGCCGCCGTGATTCAGCTCGATATCAAGCAAAGCGCCGCGCGGTTGCCGCGTCTGCTCCTTGCGTTCCTCGCCGAGCGAGCGGATGACCGCGAGGTGATCGTCTCCTCAGCCGATCCGAGCCTACTGCGCCAGATCGCCACCGAGGTGCCATCCGTGCGCCGGTTCCTCAGCGTGCCGGATCGTGCATCCCTCGATCGCCTGCAGGAAGACCTGGCGCTCGTCGCCATCTTGGACGGCGTCACGATTCACCACGCATTGCTCGACGAGCCGACCATGGGATGGCTGCGCGCGAGGGGACTGCGCGTCTTCGTCTGGACCGTCAACGATGTCGAGCGGATCAACGAGCTGGTGCGGCTCGGCGTCGATGGCGTGACGACCGACAACCTCGCCATTCTGGAGCTACTCGGCGATCCGCAGCCGACCGGCCTGAAGCTCGCGCGCCGGCTGCCGGCGCCCAGGGCGTACGCGCTCCCGTAGCCAGGCGAGCCATCACGTCGGCTGGCGCTGCTCCTGCTCTTCCCGACTCACGCGCTCCGGCCAAAGCAACGCCGTGGCTTGCCGCCGCCGATCCCGCAAGCCGTCGGCCACCAATTGGCCCGACTCGTCCACGGCGCCCGGCGTGCGCATGCCTTCCTTCTCCAGATACGCGGCGCGGCCGATGACATGAGCCGCGATTGGCGTGGTGAGCAAGAGCGCCAGACCGATCAGAATCCCGCGCAGAATGATCTCTCGCTCGCCCGTGAAGGCGGACGCGGCGATCAAGGAGAAGACTCCGAGGAAGACGGATTTGCTCGCCCCGTGCAGCTTGGTATAGACGTCCGGCATGCGAATAGCGCCGTAGACGCCGAGCGTCATGATCGAGACGCCGAGGATAACCAGCACATCGGCGATCCAGGGAGCCAGGGAGTGGAGACTATCCGGCCAATTCACGAGAAGACCTTCCCTTCGCTGTGATAGCGCGCCGCCGCGATGGTGCTGATGAACGAGAGCAACGCCAGGATGAGCGCGGCGTCGAGGTAATACCCTGATCGCTGCGTATCGGCGTAGAGGATCAGGAACGCGGTCAGCAGCAGCGTCAACACATCCAGCCACAGGATGCGGGTAAGCGCCGTCCGCGCTCGGATTACCATGATGACACCGACCGCGAGCAGCCCCGCCATCCAGACCGCTGCCACATAGAAGACCGTCTCGTGCACGGAGCGCCTCCCGAATCCAGGATCAAATGTATACGCGACACCGCGTTTCGTGATTATGGTGCGCTGGATGCCCTATCCGGTGTCAAGCTGAATGCGCGGCACCGATGGTCAAACCGGCGGCGGCGAGCTCCGCGCGCAGTGCCGCAAGCTCCTCTCGGTAGCGATCGTCCGGAGCCTGCTGCCCGGGCTTGAGCAGCTCGCCTCTTCGGAGATGATACCTGCGGAATGCGAGATCCGCCGCGACCTGGAAGAAGCGCCGCAACCGCCGCTCGAGCGCTTTCCCGCCGCGTCGCTCCGCCTCGGTCAGCGCTGCTTTGCGCAGTTTGTCAGTCGTCAACACCTGATACTCCGCCGGCGTTAGCACCCCGCGCGCTGCCTCGTCATGGAGCATCTCCCGCATGATCTGGAGCTCGCGCCGGCTCGCTGTCCGCGCGACGAGATACAGGACGATGACCGCCGGGAGGATGAAGAATGGCGCCATCAGGAGTACGAGGGAGATGGCGCTGAGATCTTCGCCCTTGAGCCCGGCGATGACGACCGCGCCCGTGTTCCAGAGAAAATGCTGAAGCACGGCGAGCACGTAGCCAGCAACGGGCGCTACGTACTGCCCAACCCCACGACCGTAGCGACTGCGCGCCCAGCCGATCGCCGCTCCGGTCGTGCCGGTGTATTGCGCGTGTCCAAGCCCGCTCACGACGGCGCGCGCGACGAAGAGCTCACCGAGACCGGCCGCGCCATCCTCTCGATAGGCCTCTCCGAAATAGAAGATGTTCTCGGTCATGGCGAATCCGAGACCGATCAGCGCCCCATAGACCAGCCCATCGAGAACGTTGTCGAATTCGCGGCGGAAGAACCACAGGATGATCAGCAGCGCCCCGCCCTTGAACGCCTCCTCGATCACCGGCGCGCCAATGGCGACAGTCAAGAAATCCGCCGCGTCCGGCCCGACCGTCGTCGAGAGCACGCCGGCGAAGACCAACTCGGCGAGCGCGCTGAAGAGCACCGCGCCGACCGCTCCCCAGCCGAACGCGGACAAGATTGCGCGGCGCGGCTCGGCTTCATAACGGTCGAGCCTGAGGACCAGCCATGAATAGACGGCCGCCGGCACCACCGCGGCGACGACACACAGCACGAGCGCGACGGGATCGGGGATGGAAGCGATGACGAGGAACATGACGCAGAGGATCATCACGGCGGTGGCAATGCCCGCGAGGATGAGTCCCCAGCGGCGCCGGCGGCGGGCTCGCCGCGCTGCCGTTGCAGAATCCTGATCAGGCAGCCGCGCGCCACAATTCGGGCAGAACCAGCGGGCATTCACCTGCGCGCCGCACCGGGGGCAGGTCGTCATCGCGCGCTCATTCCTTCTCGCCATCGAAAACGTGCCCGCGTCACGGGCGACGGATGGAGCCTCAGTTTCCGCAACCGTCGCTGGCGCGTCAATGTCGGCGTCACACCCTGGCACCTACAATACACGCGACAAAGGAGGTTGCCGATGGCAACGCTGACCAGCGAGCATTGCGTCGCCTGCCGGCCAGATGCTCCCCCTGTGACGGAAGCCGAGATCGCGGAGCTCAAGCCATCGGTCCCCGAATGGGAGATCGTTGAGGTCAAGGGCGTGCCGCGTCTCCAGCGCACCTTCCGCTTTCGCGATTACCCGTCCACTCTCGCCTTCGTCCAGCGGCTCGGTGAGCTTGCCGAGTCGGAGGGACACCACCCGTCCATGACCGTTGATTGGGGGAAGGTGCGAGTGTCCTGGTGGACGCACGCGATCCGCAACCTGCACCGCAACGACTTCATCATGGCAGCGAAAACCGACGCGCTCGCCGCCGAGATGGGTGCCGAGGGATCCCGCCCGTGACACGGGGAGTGACCCGCGAAAGGAATCAGCTATGACGGACCATGCGCCGAGGTCCGAGCCTGAGCGCTCCGGCGCGGCGTGGCAAGAGTCGGACTCGGCGCGCTTTCTCGATCTCGGCCTGGTCTACACGCCGCGGCGATATGAGATTCGGGATGCGTTTCTCGACCTGATCCCCGCCACGGCGGACGAGGCGTTCCAAGGCGTCGAGATCGGGATCGGGCAAGGCTGGCTCACCGACGCCATTCTCCAGCGCTTTCCCAGAGCGCGCATGATCGGCCTCGACGGCTCGGAGACGATGCTCGTGGCGGCGAGCCAGCTACTGGCGCCGCACGGAGACCGCGTTGAGTTGCGCCGGTTCGCGCTCGAAGATCCGTCGTGGCTCGATGACCTGCCGAGCGGCCTGCGCTGCGTCGTCAGCAGCCTCGTCATCCACCACCTGGAGGATGCAGGGAAAGCCGCCCTCTTTCGGCGCATCTATGACCGGCTGGCGCCGGGCGGAGCGTTGCTGATCGCCGATCTCGTCGCGCCGACGAGCGAGTGGGGCCGCCGGCACATGGCTAAAGCGTGGAACGAAGTCGTCGAGGAGCAGTCGCTGGAGTATGCCGGTGGCCGCCAGGCGTACGAGCAGTTCATCGCGGATCGGTGGAACATTTACGAGTATCTCGTAGATCCAGACGAGGGCGATCGTCCAGCGCCGCTCGTGGAGCAGCTGACCTGGCTCTCGGAGGCCGGCTTCACAGGGATCGATGTCTGGTGGGCGCGAGCCGGGCACGCCTTGTTCGGCGGCTACCGGCCAGCCCGCTGAGCGCCCTTCTCCAATAACCAACCGGCCAGAGACGCGGCGAGGCCCGGTCTTGCGACCGGGCCTCGCTCGTTTGCGCTGCCGACGAGCGGCTGGCGGGCTAGTAGTCCATGTCCTCCATGCCGGACGTCGTCGGCACGTTCTTCTTCTCGGGCTTGTCGGCGATCAGCGCCTCGGTCGTCAGGATCATGCCCGCGATCGAGACCGCGTTCTCGACAGCCGAGCGGGTCACCTTCGCCGGGTCGATGATACCCGCCTCGATCATGTCGACGTACTGCTCGCTGATCACGTCGTAGCCGATGTTCGGGTTCTTCTTCTCTTCCTGGATCCGGCGGACCATCTGCACCACGACGGCGCCGTCGAGACCCGCGTTCTCCGAGATACCGCGGAGCGGCTCCTCCAGCGCGCGGCGCAGGATGTTGACACCGGTCTTGACGTCGCCCTCGGCCTCGACGCTATCGAGCGCGCTGATGGCATTGACGAGAGCGACACCACCGCCCGGGACGATGCCCTCCTCGATCGCGGCGCGGGTCGCGCTGAGCGCGTCCTCAACCCGGTGCTTCTTCTCCTTCAGCTCGGTCTCGGTCGCCGCACCGACCTTCAGGACCGCCACGCCACCGGCGAGCTTGGCCAGGCGCTCCTGCAGCTTCTCGCGGTCATAGTCGCTGGTGGTCGTCTCGATCTGAGCGCGGATCTGCTCGGCGCGGCCCTTGATCGCCTCGGGATCGCCGGCGCCCTCGACGATGGTGGTCTCGTCCTTAGTCGCCACCACGCGGCGAGCGCGGCCAAGGTCGTTGATGGTCGCGCTATCGAGCTTGCGGCCAACTTCCTCGCTGATCACCTGGCCGCCGGTGAGGATGGCGATATCCCGCAGCATCTCCTTGCGGCGATCGCCGAAGCCCGGCGCCTTGACCGCGAGGACGTTCAGGGTGCCGCGCAGCTTGTTGACGACCAGCGTCGCCAGCGCCTCACCGTCGACATCCTCGGCAACGATCACCAGCGGGCGACCGGCGCGAGCGACCTGCTCCAGGGTGGGCAGAATGTCCGCGATCGCGCTGATCTTCTTGTCAGTGACCAGGATGAACGGCTCCTCGAGGACGGCCTCCATCCGCTCCGGATTGGTGACAAAGTACGGCGAGATGTAGCCGCGGTCGATCTGCATGCCCTCGGTGTACTCGATCTCGAAGCCGAGGCCCTTGCCCTCCTCGACCGTGACCACGCCGTCCTTGCCGACCTTCTCCATGACCTCGGCGATCAGCTCGCCGATCTCCTTGTCAGCCGCGGAGATGGAGGCAACCTGCGCGATCTCGTCGCGGCCCTTCACCTCGGTCGCCATCTCGCGGATCCGATTGACGACCGCCGCCGCGCCGAGGTCGAGACCGCGCTTCAGCAGCATGGCGTTCGCGCCAGCCGCGACATTGCGCATGCCCTCGTGGATGATCGCCTGCGCGAGGACGGTCGCGGTCGTCGTGCCGTCACCAGCGACGTCATTCGTCTTGGTCGCCGCCTGCTTGAGCAGCTGAGCGCCCATGTTGGCGAAGTGATCGTCGAGCTCGATCTCCTTGGCGACGGTCACGCCGTCATGGGTGACGGTCGGCGCCCCGAACTTCTTGTCGAGCGCGACGTTGCGGCCCTTCGGACCCAGGGTCGTCTTGACCGCGTTGGCCAGAATGTCGACGCCCTCCTTCAAGGACTGGCGGGCGGCGGTGTTGAACTCAAGAACCTTTGGCATTGCTTGTCATCCTCCCTCTGAATCTCACCAGCGAATCGGGTGTGGACCCGTCGTGAATCAACTCACCTTCGCGTGCGAACTAGCGAGCGCTTATTCCTCGACAATCGCCAGGATGTCCTTCTCGGAGAGGATGAGCAGCTCCTCATCGTCGAGCTTGAACT
>CALGSZ010000164.1 GCA_937901745.1 uncultured Chloroflexota bacterium
CCACGCTCTTGAAGCCGGCCGCGCTGATACCGGCCAGCGCTTCCTCGAGCGAATACGTGTGATAGGTATTTGTCGACGCGGCCAAACGGTCTCTCATGATCCTCCCTCCTCGGCGCTCGGCACGCGCTCTGCCGGTCACCCGCGCGCGGACCCGCCCTGGCCGGCCTGCTGCTTGCCGGCATCATTCGGATCGAACCACACGGCGCCGGGCTTGAACGCCATGTACTCCGAGATCATCCCCTCTTCCCAGACGAACGCCACGCGTACGAAGGGAGGATCGCCGACCTCGAACGGCGGAATCGCGATCTCTTTGCCAGCGATCCAGGGCTCGATGTCGTCCACGACCCAGGCGACATGCGGGGTGTTCTTGAACTCCTCGCTGAGGTAGCTATCCGGCTCGTAGCGCAGATACTCGATGCGATAGGGGTGCTTGTTGGGATCAGTCACCCAGACGCGCGTCGCGGTCACGAAGTTCTCGTCAGGTTGCGGTTCCGTCGTGCGGATACCAACGTGATGGAACCGCCGGCCCCGCTGTGGGCGATCGGTCATACTTCTCCCTCACTCTCTCGCCGAGCGCGCGGGCTCCGCCAGCCAGATGAGACGACTCCGGGCGACCCACCCGGCACCGGGCGAGCCGCCCGGAGCGGCTCCTGCGCTTGAACCGCTGAGCGATGGGCCGCTTAGGCCGATGGCGTGGCCACTGGGGTGGCCTCTTCCGTGCCAGCGCCCTCCGGCACCGGCACGGCCTCGAACTCCGGTGCGAGCTGGAAATTCATCGCATCCTGGCGCACCCGCTCTCGGTCGAAGTCGTTCGCGGCGGCGACGAAGTCATTGAAAATGACATCCTCAGGTCGGATATCCTTCGTAATCTGCCCGATCTCCCGGATTGTCTGGAAATATTGACTCCACGCCGCGAGGTCATGCCACCCCCAGCCTTGACGCTTCGCCCAGTCCCCGCGGAAGATCAACGCAAGCTCCCACATCGATTCGACGGCGATAGCCTTGTCGGGGAACGACTGGTTGAGCGCGTCGCGCAACTGCGGGACATTCATCGTGATCTGGGTGGCAGCCCGTGGGTTGTAATGGCCGAACTCGAGCCCCATCGCCCAGCCACGCAGGTACTGCTGATACACCTCATGCGTGGACGAATCCTCGAAATCGCTGCGGCGGATGACGAACGAATTGGCGGGGAAGGGGGAGTTTTCCTTACCGAGCCAATATTCGAAGTCCAGACCTTCGCCCTTCCACTGCGCGCGCAATCCCTCCCACGCCAGAGCGGCATCGCCCTGGCCCTGCGCCAGCGCCTGCCCCCACGCCGTTACACCGGCAGCCACGTAATTGATCGACGTGTGATCAACGCCCTGGGAAGCCAGGATCGGGTCACAGATCGCCTGCCAGCCTGAGTCGCCCAGAACGATTGTCTTCCCTTCCAGCTCCTTCAGGCTTGCGGGCATCTCGCCGCGGCGGAAGGCGAAATCGAAGGTATCCTTGGCGCCCATCTGCCAGACGGAGACCACAGGCACTCCTTGCTCCAGCGCGAGGGACAGGACACCCGGCGAGGGATAACCCATATCTGCCTGGTTGGCGTCAACGAGAGTCACCGTTGCTGTCGCCACGCCGGGGCCGCCTTCGATCTCCGTCTCGATGTCTCCGAAATAGCCAAACTCCTTGGCGACCCAGTACGGATAATCGTCGAGTACCTCCAGCCGGCCGCGCGGGGAGACCCACCGCACCTTGCGGCCCTCGAGCGCCAGAACGTGCGAGTTGGCGAGCAGGTTGAGGACCGGAACAGAGAGTCCCAGCGCTGCCGCGCGCTGGATGAACTGCCGTCGGTCAATGCGGCGGTCAATCAAATCGTCGATCAGATCGTCGAGACGGCTCATTCAGAAACCTCCTCTTGTGGGGGTCGACGACGATCCCCTCGATCCACCACGCTGATGGCCGATCCCACCAGCGCGCCCGCTCCCACGAGTGCCCGTTGTTTGGTCACCCAGCGCGAACCGCACCTTGCGGCAGCACTCTGTACCCGTTGCCAGTGTGCCGGTACGATCGCGGATGAATCCGCCGTTGTCAATAGGCTCCGATGACGCCGGCTACGCTTGCCAGCTCGCCCACTTCTTGCCGATCCAGTAGAAGAGCACGTAAATCCCGACACCCATCAGCGCGAGCAGGAGGATGATGGCGTAGAAGTGCGACATCTTGATGAGCGAAGCGTAAACAGCGAGCTGATTGCCGAGCCCGTTCTTGCCGCCGACCATCTCGGCCCCGACCGCCGTGAGCAGGCCGAAGATGCTCCCAACCATCAGGCCGACGATGATCATCGGCAGCGCCAAGGGGAACCGGACTTTCGTAAAGATCTGGAATGTACTCGCGCCGTAGGAGCGTGCTAGAGCGATTTTCGCTAAGTCGGTCCGGCGGAATCCAGTCGCCGAGTTGATCATCACCATCGGGCCGGAGGCGAGTGCCACGGCGATGATGCGCGGCGTGCTGCCAAACCCGAACTTGAGGATCAGCAGCGGCACGAGCGCGATCATCGGCGTGGTGACGAGCAGCAGGATGTACGGGGTAATGATCTTCTCAACGAACGGGAACTGCGTGATCACCGCCGCCAGGAGGAGCCCGATCGAGGCGCCGATCGCGAACCCGGTCAGCAACTCCTTGACCGTGATCTTCAGGTGCGGCCAGAACAGATCGAACTGTGTGAAGAGGGTCTTTCCGATCTCGCTCGGCTTCGGGAAGATGTAGGCCTTGATGTCGAAGGCGCGCACGGCAAGCTCGGCGCCACCAATAACCAAAACCGCTACCAGAGCGATCACGAGGGCCTCGGCGCCGGACTTCGCGAAATTCATGTGCGTCAGCGCCGACCAGTTCGTCAGGCTGACATCCCCCGAGTCACCTTGCGCGCCCTGACTTCCAAACGTCGGGATCGTGTCCCGCAGCTCACTCGCCATGTGCTTCACTCCCGTTCCGCCACACAGCGCGGACGCTCGCCGCGCTTCCTCATTTCGCTCTACAGACCAACGCCACCACCTGGCTCTGCGGCCACTGGCCCGGTATAGGCGCCATGAATGATGGTGTTCTTGATCTCCAGGACAATCTTGATGAAATCCGGCGTGAATGTCTGCTCGATGGTTCGCGGTCGCGGGAGATCGATCGGGAAGATATGCGCCAGTCGCCCGGGACGCGGCGTGAGGACGACGACCCGGTCGGCGAGGAAGATCGCCTCGGTCACGTTGTGGGTGACGAAGATGATCGTCTTGCCCGTCTCCATCCAGATCTTCTGGATGAGGAGGTTCATCTCGTCACGGGTGAAGGCGTCGAGAGCGCCGAACGGCTCATCCATCAGAATGACGGATGGATCGAACGAGAGGCAGCGAACGATGCTCGCCCGTTGCTGCATCCCCCCGGAGAGCTCGCGCGGATACTTCTTCTCGAAGCCGGTGAGGCCAACCTCGTCGAGGAGGGCTCGGATCCGCGCCTCGTACGGCTTGGGGTTGAGCTTCTTGATCTCGAAGGGGAAGCGGATGTTCTGCTCGAGATTGCGCCAGGGCAAGAGATTGGCGTCCTGGAAGATCATCCCGATCTCGGGGCGCGGCCCGGTCACCGGCGTGCCGTTGAGCAGGATGCGCCCGCTGGTCAGGTCGTGGAGGCCGGACATCGCCCACAGCAACGTGCTCTTGCCGCAGCCCGATGGCCCAAGAATGCAGACGAACTCGCCCTCGGCAATCTCCAGGCTCAGGTCTTCCAATGCATGCACCAAGCCGGTCTGCGTCTTGTAGTACTTGGTGGCATGCTCGACGGCCATTGCAATCGGCCGCGTTCGCCCGGCAGGAGAGCGGCCATTGCCGGTCGGCTGGGTCTGCCGGGTGGGATCGGTGGCGACTGGCACTCCGTGAACCACGCGCGCTCCTCTCATGACAGAGGATGACTGCTCTCAACGCGGCCCGGCTCCGCACGGACCAACATCGGCTCTCGCTGCTCCGGGCTCCCCGCAGCCCCCTCCTGCGGTGAAATGGCATTTCGCAACGCCTGCATTCTAGGC
>CALGSZ010000165.1 GCA_937901745.1 uncultured Chloroflexota bacterium
CCTCCCCCCGCTACCATCGCCCTGCACCCACGCGCCCCACTCCCATGCCAACCCCCCCTCTCCCCTTCCTTCCTATTTCCGACAGTCTTCAATACCACATCAATTTGACTCGCCTCTTGGTTGACGGTGCCTTTGCGTGGCGCGTACAGTCCCTTTCGATGCCCCGAATGGGGCGCGAATAGGGCTTGATGCGACCTGAACCGGCGCCTACGTAGTCGTGCGGCGAGTCGACAAGCTGGCTGGTCGCGCTAACCGAGGTTTCTTGATGAATACTGAGCGACGCTTTCAAGGCGCGCGATCGGCCTTCCCCATTGACCGGCGACTCATTGCCATGGGACTCCTGGCCGGGGCCGCTGTTGGCGCATGGGCAAGCGGCCGAGTGCGTGAGTGGTCGGCCCGGTCCGCGACAGCGCCGGGTGGGCTGATCGATTGGGACCAAGCCCGCGGCATCGCGATCAACATGAATCGTGGGCTGACGCTGACTGCCGTCGAGCGGGATCGCCTCGACCGGTATTATCGTGACCTCGTCCGGCGCTGTGTCCCGATCGTCTCCGAGTACACCGGCATTCAGCTGCCCGAGACGACTGAGCGCACCTTTGCCTTCGACCGGGTCGACTGGATCAACGCGAATATTGATGCGTTCAAGACGATGCTGGCGCCGCTTGAGGCGTTGAATCCGACTCCCAGCTCTCGCTCGGTCGCGGCCGCGCTGTGGGGCGGCATCAATCGGACGATCATCACGGCGGAGCTTGGGCTCCTACTCGGGTATCTCGCCCGCCGGGTGCTAGGCCAGTACGATCTTGCCCTGCTCGGTCGGGAGCCGATCACCAACGGCAAGCTGTACTTTGTCGAGCCCAATATCCAAGGCGTCGAGCGGATGCTCGGGCTGCCGTCCGACGAGTTCCGGATGTGGCTCGCCCTGCACGAGACGACGCACGCGTTCGAGTTCGAAGGGCATCCCTGGGTGCGCTCGTACTTCAATCAGCTGCTCGAGAGCTACTTCGCTTTCTTGCGAGAGGATGCGGAGCAGCTGAAGCAGGGTATGCGCGGCCTCAAGATCCTCGTTGATCGCGTCCGCACCGGCGCGGGAGAAGGCGAGAGCTGGATCGAGGCGCTGATGACGCCCGAGCAGCGCGCGCTTTTCTCGAAGATGCAGGCCTTGATGTGCGTCATCGAGGGATACTCGAACCACGTCATGAACGCGGTCGGTCAGCAGCTGCTCCGGGAATACGAGACGATCGCGACGAAGTTCGAGGCACGCCAACGTCAGCGGACGATGGCAGAGCAGCTGTTCGCCCGATTGACTGGTCTCGATGTCAAACTCGAGCAGTATCGAATCGGCCAGAAGTTCATCGATACCATCGTCGAGCGGCGGGGACACGACGTGGCGCGGCGTGTCTGGGACGGGCCGGAAAATCTGCCGACGATGGAAGAGTTGAGGCAACCAGACCACTGGCTAGCGCGGGTCGTCGGCGGCTGAACCGCTCCGTCGTGTGCCGCCGACGACGGTTGGCTGCCTGTATCAATGTCTGAAGTGCCGGATGCTGGTGAAGATCATCGCCATCCCGGCCTCGTTTGCGGCGGCGATGACTTCCTCATCCCGCACGGAGCCGCCTGGCTGGATGACGGCGGTCACGCCGGCGGCTGCCGCGGCCTGAACGCCATCGGCAAACGGGAAGAAGGCGTCACTGGCGAGTACTGAGCCTCCTGCTCGCTCGCCGGCGACCCGGATGGCGATGCGAACGCTTTCCACTCGGTTGGGCTGGCCGCTTCCCACTCCGACAACGGCTCGGTCCTTGGCGAGCACGATCGCGTTCGACTTTACATGCCGGACCGCTTCCCACGCGAAAATCAAGTCTGACCATTCAGTGGGAGTCGGCTCGCGCTCCGTCACGACTTGCCAACGCGCAGGATCGTCCACTCGATCGTCCGGCTCCTGGATCAACAGCCCGCCGCGAATGGGCCGCACATCCCACAGCATCGGATCGTGCAGTGCGTCTTCACTCGGCGCCGGCATTTCCAGTAGGCGCAGCTGCTTCTTGCGCGTGAGACGCTCGAGGGCGGCCGGCTCGAATCCGGGTGCGATGACGACTTCGAAGAAGCTGGAGGCGATTCGGTTCGCCGTCAGCTCGTCGATCGGGCGATTCGCGGCGATGATTCCACCGAACGCCGAGACGGGATCGCCCGCCAAGGCTGCCTCAAATGCCTCGGAAATCGTCTCGCGCTCGGCCAGTCCGCAGGGGATCGTGTGCTTGACGATTGACACGGCCGGCTCGTGAAAACGCAGAATCGCGTTCCAAGCCGCGTCGGCGTCGAGCAGGTTGTTGAACGACAACTGCTTGCCTGAGAGTTGACGAGCGTCGAGGACGCCGAGTGGGGCCTGGCCGGCAACGAGCCGACGGTAAACGGCCGCGGCTTGCTGCGGATTTTCGCCATAGCGCAGCGAGGCAAGGAGTCGGCCAGCGACGCTGATCTCGGTTGGCCATTCGGGATGCGCGGCGGAGGCCCTTCTCAGGTACTCGGCAACGACCGTGTCATAGGCGGCGACATGGGCGAACGCTTTCGCGGCCAGCTCGCGCCGTCGCTCGATCGGGAAGAAGTCGCCACGCAGAGCTTCCAGCACCGGGCCGTAGTCGTCCGGATCAATGACGACGACGACGTCGCGGAAATTCTTGGCCGCGGCTCGGATCATCGCCGGACCGCCGATATCGATCTGCTCGATGGCGTCGCGCTCCGAGACGCCCTCCTGAGCTACAGTCGCCTCGAACGGGTAGAGGTTGACGGCAACGAGGTCAATTGTCGGAAACTGATGCTCCTCCAGCGCCGCAACATGCGACGGTTCATCGCGGAGCGCCAAGAGTCCGGCATGGACTCGTGGGTGGAGTGTCTTTACCCGTCCATCGAGAATTTCTGGGAAGCCTGTTAGGTCAGAGATCGAGGTGGCGGGGACTCCGGCGCTGCGAAGCGCCGCCAACGTGCCGCCGGTGGAGATCAGTTCCCAGCCAAGCTCAACGAGTGAGCGCCCGAACTCGACGATGCCTCGCTTGTCATAGACGCTGAGGAGCGCGCGCACGATTGTCCTTCCTTACCATTCTGGCATGCCATGGGCCAAACGGGCCCAACCCTGCGGATCATACCAACGGTCGCGCGGAGCGGAGGGGAATCCATGTGATGAGGGGATCGCTGCCACGGCGACCGAAGATGCCGATGAAAATTCGGAGTTCCGCACAAGAAAACGTGCTCCGACAATCCTGCCGTCCTCAGAAGATAGCGGTGTTACCCGCCCTCTCCTGATTCCGTACAGAATCATCGGAGCACGGCATTAACGTACACCTTCCTTGCCTCCTTGTCAACACAGTTTTGCCGAGATTCTCGATTGAATTTTGAGTGGGCCCGATGAGTACCTGCTGCTCGCCGATCCCTGTAGGACTTCGATCACTGGTGGTCGTTGGGAGTCGGACGCGGACCTCGCACGAGGTCGCCCGCGACGATGCGGCGTACCGTATTGTCCCCGATTTCCAGCACCAGCGCTCCGTCGGCATCCACGCCGCGAAACCAGCCCGTGTATCGCCGCTCGTCGTCTCGGATCTCGACCATCTCGCCGAGATACGCGGCACGCGTGGTCCAAGGCGCCAGATCAGGGCGGCCGCTGGCCTCCAGGAACGCGCTGTAATGACAGTCAAGCCGGGTCAAGAGAGCATCGAGCAGTGCCTTGCGATCGAGGACACTTCCGGTCTCTGTAAGCAGGCTGGCTGCTCCGTGTGGCAAGGCGTCGAGTGGCGTCGAGACGTTGATCCCGATGCCGACGATGGCCGTTGTTCGATTGTCCGGTCCTGGCTGTGTCGTGACGAGGATGCCGGCGATCTTTCTGTCACCTAGCAGCACATCGTTCGGCCATTTCAGACGGCATGACGCGCCGGCTACATCCTCGATGGCCTCTGCGACGGCGACACCGGTCACAAGTGGCAGCGTGGAAAGGCGAGCGGCCGGGAGCGGTGGGCGCAGCAGGACAGAGAGGAGGAGAGACGAGCCCGGCGGCGCGATCCACGACCGGCCGCCACGCCCACGTCCAGCCGTTTGCTCGTCGGCGACGACGACTAGTCCCTCCGCCGCGCCTTCCGCGGCCAGTCGAGCCACGTCGTCCATCGTGCTTGTCGTCGTCGGCAACCAGACGACCGGCTCACCGATGCGCATGAACTTGCCTCGGTTCGGAGTGATCGCGTGAGCGTTCGCCGGAAAAGGCAGCTAAGACGCGCCTAGGTGAACAGCGCGCTCACGCTGAGGTCTTTGTGAATGCGTGTGATCGCTTCGGCGAGCAGAGGCGCCACCGTGACGACCTCGACACGGTCGCGCGGACCGGTCTCCGGCAGCGGCACCGAGTCGGTTACGAAGACGCGAGAAATCGGTGAATTCGCGATCTTCTCGAGCGCGTTGTCGGCGAATATGCCGTGCGTGGCCGCGGCATGGATCTCGGCAGCGCCGCGCTCACTGAGCAGATTGGCGGCGAGGACGAGCGTGCTGCCGGTGGAGATCATGTCGTCGACGATGATCGCCGTCTTGCCCTCGACATCACCGACCATCTCGAGCATCTCGGTCGCCTCGGGGCCTGGGTGCCGTTTCGAGATGATGGCGATCGAGCCGCCTACTCGCGAGCGAAAGTCGTCGGCCCTGGCAACACCGCCGGAATCCGGGCTAACCGCGACGAGGTTGTCGCCGGATTGCCAGCGGAACCGGCGCGCGAGCAGCGGCGTGGCGCGAAGGTGGTCGACCGGGATGTCGAAGAAGCCCTCGATCGCCGGCGCGTGGAGGTCGAGTGTTAGGATGCGGTTGGCGCCCGCGGTCACCAGCAGATTCGCGACGAGTTTGGCAGAGATCGGCTCCCGTCCGGTCGTCTTCTTCTCCTGCTTCGCGTACCCGTAATACGGGATGACCGCCGTGATCCGCGCCGCGGAGGCGCGTCGGAGCGCGTCGATCATCAGCAGAAGCTCCATGATGTGATGATCGACGGGCATGCACATCGACTGCACGACGAAGACGTCCGAGCCGCGGACGTTTTCTTCCAGCTTGACGCGCGTTTCGCCGTTCTTCCACGACCCGACTATCGCCCGGCCCAACGTCGTATCGAGCTCACGGGCAATCGCAGCCGCTAAGGTTGGGTGGGAATTACCGGCAAAGATCTGGAGCCGACCGTCCATTTATCGCCTCATTCGTCGCCTTCCGGCGCATGATCCTTTTTCGTGGGTTCCTCAGAGGATTGTGTTGGTCGAATTGGCCTCGCGGGGACGCCGACGACTGTTACACCTGGAGGCACGTCTCGAGTTACCACAGACCCGGCTCCGGTGCGCGCGCCAGCCCCAATCGTCACGGGAGCGACCAGCATCGAGTCGCTGCCGATAAAGGCTCCTTCGCCGATCTCGGTGCGGTGCTTCGAGACTCCGTCGAAATTGCAGGTGATCGTCCCGGCGCCAACATTCGTCTCCGCGCCGATTCGCGCATCGCCGAGATAGCTCACGTGCCCGACTTTGACTCCCGGCTCCACCACGGCGTTCTTGAGCTCAGCGTAGTTCCCGATATGCACGTGGTCGGCAATGACCGTGCCACCGCGCAGGTGCGCGTATGGTCCGACATCGGAATCATCACCGACGGTGGAATCGACAATCGTCGAGGCGCGCACCTGGACCCGGTCACCGATGCGGGCGTTGCGAAGACTCGCGCCTGGCCCGATCTGGCAGCCGGAGCCGATGACCGTCTTCCCCTCGAGCATCGTGAACGGCAGAATCGTCGTGTCTCGCCCGATCTCGACATCCGCGTCGATCAGCACCGTTTCGGGAGCCAGAATCGTAACGCCGTCGAGCATCCAGCGCCGCCGGATACGGTCGCGAATTAGCGCGTCCGCGCGAGCCAGTTCGACGCGGTCGTTGATTCCCAAGACGATCTCAGAGGGGGCCGTGACCGTGGCCACCGGCCAGGGACCCTTCGCCGTTGCCCGCTCCAGAACCGCCATCTCAACGAGATCGGTCAGGTAGTACTCACCGTTGGAGGCGCTCGGGACGAGTCTTGAAAGGGCGTCCCGCGCCCAGCTTGCCTCGATCGCCATCATGCCGCTGTTGATCTCGACACGGCCGCGCCGCAGCGCTGGATCATCATCTGCCTTCTCGACGATCCGGACCGGCCGGCCGTGCCGATCTCGCTCGATGCGACCATAGGCGGCTGCGTCGTCAAGCTCACAGGTGAGAATCGTGACGAGTGCTCGACTTTCGCGCGCGCCAGCGATGAGGTCGGAAACAACCTGCCCGGTTAGGAGCGGGTGGTCCGCGTAGAGGACGACGATCCAGCGAGCCGATTCGATCGTGTCCAACGCGCGCCGGACGGCATCGCCGGTGCCGCGCGGCGGGTCTTGAATCACCGTTTGAAACGGCGGCGCGCCGTCGAGCCGAGTCGCAAGATCGCTAAGGTGAGGAGAGACAACGACGGTCGTTGAGGCGGGTGAGATTGCCAAGCCCGCTCGGAGAACGTGGAGGATCATCGGCAAGCCCGCCACCGGGTGGAGCGGCTTCGGCAGCGCCGATTTCATCCTCGTTCCCGCCCCAGCGGCGAGGACGACGAGTGCCGTGTCGGCGGCCCGCGGCGCCGCGCCCGGATCGGCGTCTTGCTGCATCTTCATGCTGAGGCGGATCCACCAGCCGAGATGAGGACGGGCTGGCGGGCCAGGATTCGAACCTGGAACAAGGGTTCCAAAGACCCGTGTGATACCATTTCACCACCCGCCAACAAGCCGCTCGAAGTCGGACGGTCAATAGGTGACCCGACTCCGTCTGGGAATGATAGCACGGCCGTTCGCCGCATTGTGGCGGCGCTTTGCCGGTTTGGGACGTTAGTCCCCTTGCCCTGGTCCCGGCAGCACCCTACGCTCAAGTCGCCGCGGTACGTCCGTTGTGCCATCAACGCGGCATCACCGGGCGCCGAACGCCGCAGAGTGACCTGGGAGTAGGAGTCGAATGGTCCTTCCACCGCCGCAGACGAAAGAGTTTCGCGATCGCATCCTGGAGTTGGAGGAGGCCTGCCGCAGCGAGCTGGAGCAATCAGTTCAGTCGATGAACGAGATCCAGCTCCTCCTGCAGAAGACGAACAGCGAGGTGGAGAAACTCGCGGGCCGCGAGCTTCAGATGGCCAATCGCGTCCGCGACATGGAAATGCACCTCGACAACTACAGTCGCGAGGATATCCGAGACCTGTACAACACCGCGCACGAGGTGCAGCTTCGGCTGTTCATGATGCGCTCGCAGGCGGAGCAGCTGCAGAACCGCCAGCAGCACATCAAGGAGTACCAAGAGAAGCTCCGGCTCCTCATCGATCTTCTCAGCATTCAGGCGATTGCGAACGAAGACGAGCAGAGCGCTCCCGCGGCGCCGCGTGGCCGCACTGGAATGCTGAACGGCGAGGCAGCAGCTCCTGCGCCGAGCATCCTGAGCATCATCGAAGCCCAAGAGGACGAGCGGCTGCGCATCTCTCGCCAGATCCATGACGGGCCGACGCAGGCGTTGACGAACCTCATCCTGCGGGCTGAGATCTGCGAGCGGCTGCTCGACCGGGATCTCTCCGAGGCTCGCACCGAGCTAAGTGGCTTGAAGGCGATGATTGGCGCCTCGCTGCAGGAGACTCGCCGCCTGATCTTCGACCTGCGGCCAATGATCCTCGACGACCTCGGTCTCGTTCCGACGCTGCGGCGCTACCTCACCGAGCTCGGTCGGATCAAGGGGATTCAGACGACGGTCAGCGGGCCGGAGCACGACATCGAGCTCAACACGACGATGCAGGTCGCCCTCTTCCGAATGGTGCAATCCATCCTCGCTGCCGTGCTCGCAGAGGGTATCGCGGAGACGATCGATGTCAGCGTCGAGCGTGAGGTGACGGTCGCGCGCATCCGAGTCGATGCGACGGCGGTTCAGACTGACCGGGCCGTGGTCGAGGAGCGCCTTCAGGAGGCGCACTTCCAGCATCGAATACAGCTCCTGAGCGCGACCATGAAGACCGAGGCACGGGCGAATCGCGGCATCTCTATCGAGGTGATGATCCCTGTGCCGGAGGAGGCGACGGTTTAGGAGTCGCGTGCCTTGGTGTGGCAAGCCGGTTGCCGGCGGCGCACGGTGCGCCGGGTGGGCTAGCCAAGACGGTTCCAGAAGGTCTCATCGGGGGACATCCTGCGGACCCGCGTACCGGAAAGACTGAGAACAGCGTGTGATGTTCAGCGTCACGTAGCTGATCTAGGCTGGTAGCAGGGCCGGTCTGATCGCGCGAACATACTCTGAACTGTCTGCCGCGCCAGATCAGTCACTCCGGTCTTGATGGTGTCAGATCGGGACACCGTTGACGCGGGCGATGGCTGTCGTTGCCAGTCGTCCGGTGGAGAAAGGAGGGATCGCCGGCGAGACGGGAGCAAGATTGGGTGCGGCTCGATCGCGGCTCGTTCCGACGAGCTCTTGTTTGCAATTGTCTATGCGCCAGCGGAATGGCGCGTTCATCCTCGTCAGGGACGATCGCTCTCTTGGGCCACCCGATCAGACCTCCACAAAGGAGCCGGCGGCAACGCGCCATGAGAACCGATAGCGTCTTACGCCGCATTCTTCGTCAATTCATTCACCCCACGGTGCACGACGGTCAGGCGCTTGTCGAGTACTCCTTGATCTTCGTGCTCTGCATCATCGTCTGCTTCACGATCGTGCGAACCGTCGGCAACCAGATCATCGAGAACTACTGGAGGCTCGTCGGGGCGATGCCGTAGCTGAACCGGTCGAGCTTGAACCCCGGTGTTAGTCCAACTTCGTCCAGACTGAAGCGGGTCGGTCGTTGCCGGCCCGCTTCTCTATTTGCACGGACGCATCTCCCTCGCCGGCGCGACCTCCGGGTGATGTCAGAATGGCCCCGGCGGCGTACCATGGTGAAGCAAAGGATCGCTGTCCGAGGGAGCAACCATCCTTGATCGACGTTCGAGACCTTACAAAGCGCTATGCGGGGGGTGGCGGGATAACATCCTTGACGTTCCACGTGTCCGCCGGCGAACTCTTCGTCTTCCTCGGTCCGAACGGGGCTGGAAAAAGCACCACGATCAAGATGCTGACCGGGCTGCTCACGCCCGACAGCGGAACGGCGCGGGTAGCGGGCCGGGATATCGTTCGGGAGCGGTTGGCGCTCAAGCGCGAGATCGGCTACATGGCCGAGCAGCCGTTCCTCTACGACAAGCTCAGCGGCCGGGAGTTCCTCCGCTTCATCGGCGACGTTCACAGTCTCCCGCGTGCGGTTCGCGATCGCCGCATCAACGAACTGCTCCAGGCATTCGAGCTCGGCGCGGCTGGCGATGACTTGATCGAGACCTACTCGCAGGGGATGAGGCAGAAGATTGCGCTCGCCTCTGTCTTGATCCACGAGCCGCGCGTTCTCTTCCTCGATGAGCCGACGAACGGACTCGACCCGCGCAGCGCGAGGTTGGTCAAAGACATTCTCCGTCAAATCTGCGACCGCGGCGCGACGGTCTTTCTGACGACTCACGTGCTGGAGATCGCGGAGCAGATGTGTGATCGGGTCGGCATTTTGAATGAGGGACGCCTGATCGCCCTCGGCACGCTTGAGGATCTGCGCCAGCAGGTCTCGATGCCCGGCGCGAGCCTAGAGTCGCTCTTCCTGCATCTGACCGGCCGGGCGGACTCAACTGCCCTCGATCTTTACGCCGGCGTATTCAGATGAGCCAGGCCGTCGGATTCGTCCCCGAACGTCGAGCGAGATGGGATGGAGCCCTGGCCAGGGCGCTTGTGCGCGTGCAAGTGCGCAGCGCGTGGAACCGGATGCGATTTGGCGCGTCGCGTCATCCCGGTCGCATGGCGGCGCTGATCCTAATCGTCCTGCCGGCGCTCGCGTTGCTCGCCACCATGCTCCTGGTAGCGCTAGGGCAGGGATTTGCCCGCGCTGATGGCGACGCAGAAGCGACCGCCATGCTGGGCGTCCTCCTGACGCTGGCGCTGCTCGGCTCATTCATCGGCGCGATGACCGCCTCGCTCCAATCGCTTTATCTCGCCCGCGACTTGACCTTCTTGATGACGCTGCCGATTCCGCTGCGGATGGTCTTCGCGGGCAAGGTCTTGGAAGCAACGATAGGATCATTGCCGGGTGGTCTGCTTGCCATGGTCGCTATCGCGGCGTTCGGGATACGCCGCGATGCCTCCTGGCTCCTCATTCCGGTGGCGTTCCTGATCGTCTATCTGCTTATGCTCCTCGCCACCGCCATCGCCGCCGCAATTGTCGCGCTCGTCGTCGGCGTGGTCCCAGTCAAACGGATCCGGAGCGTCCTCCTCGCGGTGATTCTGCTCGTCGTCTTGCTGGCGTTGACGGCCTGGACGGCACTCGCGCCTTCGAGGGCTTCACTCGAGAATGGTGAGGCGCTCGGCAGGCTAGAAGGTGCGCTGCGCTGGCTGCCCACCGGTCATGCGGGGGCAGCCGCGCTTGCCGCCGCGCGGATGCGACCACTCGACCTCGCGGTCGAGTCGGGGGTGTTGCTCCTTGCGACGGTGGCCGCCCTCATCATGGCGTTCCAGGTGTTTGCGCGGACGTTTTCGCGCAGCGTCGGGTTGGCCGAGAGCATCCCTTCCACGCGGTCGGGCCGCGCGTTCGGGCGGTGGACGGCGGCCGCCGTGCGGCCATTGCCTTCAGCAGTTGGCGCGATCGTGCTCAAGGAGTGGCTGACAACCGCGCGCGATCTTCGCCGCTTGAGTGGGGCGATCTGGCCGCTCGGGATGGTGCTGTTCTACGCCGCAACAGCCAGTCGCCGTGTCTCAGCCGAGGGAGACGGCGCCTATCGCTTCTGGCTCGAGCATGGCGCGTTCGCGCTGGTCCCGTGGGGAATCTCTCTCGGCTCGACGATCTACGCGATCGGGATGGAACAGCGAGGCATTCAACTGCTCCGCCTGATCCCGGTCTCAACCGGGCGACTCCTGCTCGCCAAGTTCCTCGCGGCGTTCATTCCGATCTTGCTCGTGAGCGAAGTGATCGCGTTCGTTGCGGTCGGCCTGCATCGCCCCTCGCTGAACGACGCGGCCTCGCTCCTCGCCTTGGTGGCGTGGACCTCATTCGGCTTCGTCGCGATCGACTTGGCCGCTTCCGCCATCGCTCCAAACTTCGATGCGCCGCACGTGCAGCGGTCGGTGGAGCTTGTCGGGCGGGCTGCAGGACTCGTGGCCGGCTCGTTGTTCGGCCTGGCCACCGCTGTCGGCACGGCACGACTCGTCATGTTCTCCGCCGGAGCGCCGGAGTCTTGGCGCGGCGCGCTGGAGTGGGAGCTAGGCGGCATGACGCCGCTTGGCTGGCCTCTGATCGTGGCCGCGTTTGCGTTGGCGGCCGGTGTGGTGGGATTTGCCTTGGTCACGGCGAAGCGCTCGCTCGACCGCCTGATCGAGCACGGTCCCTGAGCGCCGGGCGCCGCGTCTCAGACGCCGAGCGCGTCCTTGACCTTGTCGAAAAAACCCCGTGGCGCTGGTTGAGGGCGCTGGTCTTCGCCGAACGTCTGCGCAAGTTGCTCGACGAGGGCGCGCTGCTCCTCGGTGAGATGCTTGGGGATGACCACGTGAACAGTCACGATTTGATCGCCACGGTCGCCGCCGCGCATGTCCGGGACACCCTTGCCGCGTAGGCGGAACTGCTGCCCAGATTGAGTTCCGGCAGGCAGCTTGAAGGCGACTGGGCCGTCAAGCGTCTCGATCTCGATTTCGTCGCCCAGCATCGCCTGCGCGACGTTGACGCCGATCTCCAGATGAATCGTCTTACCCTGTCGCGTGAAGTGCGGATGCGGCTTGATCCGGAACTTGACGTAGAGGTTCCCCGGCGCGCCGCCCTGGGGTGAGGCTTCACCCTGGCCGCTAAGCCGCAGCGTCGAGCTCTCGTCGACGCCCGGCGGAATGGTAACGGTGATCGTCCGCGCTACGCTCACGCGACCGCGCCCACGGCACCGAGGGCAGGGATCCGAGATCTGCACGCCGTCGCCGCCGCACGTCGGACACGTCGTCGCGGTCATGAACTGACCGAGGATCGTCTGCTGGACACGCCGGACCTCGCCGCTACCGCCGCACGTCGGGCAGCGAGGCGGGGTCTGCCCGTCGCGCATGCGCGTGCCGTGACACGCGTCACATGTCTCGAGGCGGGTGATCTCGACATCCTTTTCCGTGCCGAAGACCGCTTCCTCGAACGTCAGGTCGAGGGTGATCTGGAGGTCGCGACCGGGCGCGGGAGCGGATCGCCGCCGAGACGAGGACGCGGCGCCGAAGATGGTCTCGAAGATGTCGCTGAACGGCGAGGCGCCGAAGCCGAACGGATCGGCCCCCATACCGCCCATGCCGCCCATCCCGTTCGCCGCGTGGCCAAACCGGTCATACGCCGCGCGCCGCTCCGGGTCTGACAAAACTTCGTAGGCTTCGTTGATTTCCTTGAACTTTTCGTCGGCGCCAGGCGACTTATTGACGTCAGGGTGATACTCGCGAGCCAGACGTCGATACGCTCGGCGCAACTCCTCGGCCGTTGCCGTTCGGCTCACGCCGAGCACTTCATAATAGTCGCGTTTGGTGGTCATCCTAGATTATGGGCCAGATCGATGGTGCGTCGGGTCTGTCAGCGGCAACCGCCGATGGCGAGAGCGAACGTAGCTGGCGGCTACCGAAGACTCTCGAAAGTGAAGTATAGCGGTGAGGAAGGCGCAGTCAAGACGAACTTAGCACTCTGGAGTGCTGAGTGCTAAGTGCTGAGAGGAGAGGGGTGGGCCGAGGGGTGAGTATACGTGGGGGTGGGGTGAGGTGATTGTTGGTAAGAGGGTGCGGCTGCGGCCGATACGGCGTGAGGACGTGCCGGTTCTTCTGAGGTGGATGAATGATTCTGAGCTGATGCGGCTCTGGGCGCGGCCGGTGCCGTTGGTCACGGAGCAGGAGCTGCTTCGCGATCTGGAGGGGCGCTTTTCCCGCTTCGACGTGGCGGGTTACTTCATGATTGAGCGCGAGGATGGCGCGCCGATCGGTCGGATCGATTTTGAGGGACTCGATGAGCGGACACGCTCCGCGGAAGTCATGCTCTTGATCGGTGAGGCGGAATCACGCGGTCGAGGTTACGGCACGGATGCATTGATCACGCTGCTCGGCTACCTCTTCCGTCAGCGCAACCTCCACCGTGTCTGGCTAGGTGTTCTCGACTGGAATGCGCCGGCGATTCGCAGTTATGAGAAGGTCGGATTCACTGTCGAGGGAAGACTCCGGGAAGATCTGTATTTCGATGGGCGGTATCACGACCAGCTCGTGATGAGCATTCTCCGCGACGAGTTTGAAATGCGTTGGCCAGTATCGGAATGAGGCATGCTCGCCAGAAGTGAGGCTCAACCCGCGGCGTATACTCAGGTGGGCTGGGACGGAAACCCGCGGTCGCGTTCCGGATGCCCGGAACGCGCGTCGTCTCGGAGAACGACAGATGGTATTTCGCTCGCTCGGATTGAAGCGCCCGAAGATCCCGCCGGAGCTCGCTGAACGCCTGCCGCCCGGACAGTATCTCACTGAGCGCTGGCCCGTCCTGCATTACGGACCAGTGCCAGACTTCGATCCGGCGACGTGGGATTTCCGCGTCTTTGGCCTCGTCGAGCGGCCGCTCCGCCTGACGTGGGAGGAGTTCCAGCGTCTGCCGCAAATCAGCGTCACTGCCGACATGCACTGCGTCACTCGCTGGAGCCGCCTCGATAACCACTGGGAAGGGGTGGCCTTCAAGACCATCCTCGATCTCGTTCAGCCGAAGCCGGAGGCGCGGTTCGTCCTCTTCCACTGCGACGGTGGCTACACGACGAACCTGCCGCTAGAGGTCGTTGATGACGACGACGTGCTCCTCGCGCTCAAGCACGATGGTCAGGTCTTGACCCCGGACCATGGCTATCCCGTGCGGGCGGTCGTGCCGAAGCGATACGCGTGGAAGAGTGCCAAGTGGCTGCGGGCGATCGAGTTCCTGGCCGAGGACAAGCCGGGATTCTGGGAGCAGTACGGCTACCACAACAACGCGGACTTCTGGAAAGAGGAGCGATTCGCGGAGTGAGCGGTTGGCCGCTCAACTAATCTCCCGCAGCTCAATGTATGAGCCCGCTGATCGCTGCGCCGTGCGATAGAACCACGGAGCGGCGAGGGAGACGTAGATCCGCCCCTCCAAGTCATCGATGAGCCGCTGGGGGATGCCGCTCGCGCCGTGGTATGCCCCAGCGATCGCTCCGGCGAGCGCGCCGCGCGAATCGGTCGCGCCGCCAGCGTTGACAGCAGCAAAGACCGCGTCCTCGAACGCGTCCGCCCGCGCCGCGGCTAGGTAGGCGCTGGCAATTACCTCTGCCGCGCCGAGCCCGGTACCGAGCGCACGGATCGCCTCCTCGGTCGCGAGGTCGCCGCGCTGGATCTCGGCGGCGCGGCGCAGGCGCTCCGCGACCTCACCGGCAGCGATGAATTCAGCCGTCTCAGTCGCCCAGCGGTCCGGCGGCACCGATTTCCGCGCTGCAAGCTGGACAAGGTGGGCGGCCGCGGTCGTCGCCGCGATTGCCAGCGGGCTGCCGTGCGTCAGACGGGTCACCACCTCGGCATCCTGGCGCAGAGCGTCCGGCCGAAACGCGCCGACAGCGTGCATCAGGCCGATGGGGATGCCGCGAGCAACGACATCCCCCGTGGCAGGACCATCTTCGTCGAGAGGCACCTGGTAATGCATTGTTTCCGCGGCGCGCTCGAGGAGCGCGATCGTCTCAGGCACCATCCAGCGCTTAGCCTCGCCGCGCGCGAGAAACATGAGCCTTGGGCCGATGTTCTCAGGATCGAGCGCGCCGCCGTTGACGGTCAGCGACTCGACGATGCAGAGCGCCGCTTCCGATTCATCGGTGAACTCGCCAGGCTTGACCTCCGCTCCGTCCGGCAGCGTCAGCGGGAAGTACCGCTCGACGCGACCGTATTCAGCGTGGATGCGCTCGGCCGGCCAGCCCGCGACCGGCATGCCGAGCGCGTCACCTATCGCCATTCCCAGCAGCGCGCCGAGGAAGGCATCCTGATTCGCCTGGCGCTCACGTCGGTCCATCCCTGTGACTCCGTCTCGCGCGACCGGCCGATCTGCTCGCCAGGCCGCGGTGCTCCAAATTAGTGACCGACCGAAATGACTTCTTGATTGGCCGTCCGATCGCTCGGGGCACGATGCGTCGGGCCTGAGCGCAGCGGTCGCTCCTCGAGGAAGAGAGCGACGATGAGCGCCAAGACGATGAACGGCAGACACGCCAAGAAGACATCGTCGATCGCGTTGGTGAACGCGCCCAGCACGAAGTCGCGCTCCGGCCCCTTCAAAGCCTGCATCGCTTGTATGTTGTTCGCCTCGAGGGAGGCACCAGACGTCGGCAAACCCGCGACCGCCTCACCCAAGTAGTGATCGAGACGGATACCGAGCACGGCGCCGAAGATCGCGGCCCCGATGGCGCCTCCGAGCGAGCGGAAGAAGGTGGTCGAGCTCGTTGCCGTGCCGAGGTCCCGCATCTCGACTGCGTTCTGTACCGCCACGACGATCGTCTGCAGCGTCATCCCAAGGCCGAGCCCAAAGAGGAAGGCGAAGATCGCGATCTTCCAGTACGGAGTGCTGACCTGCAGCCGTGAGAACAGCAAGATGGCGACGATCAAGATCGCGGAGCCGGCGATGGGAAAGATTTTGTATCGGCCGGTTCGGGAGATGAGCCGGCCGGAGCTAATCGACGACGTCAGGATACCGATGACGACCGGCAGCATCGACAGTCCCGACCGCGTCGGTGACATCCCTTTCACGCCCTGCAAATAGAGCGGAAGGAAGATGATTGCGCCGAACATCGCCATGCCGGAGAGAAAGCCGAAGATGTTGCCAATGCGGAAGACCGCGTTCTGGAAGAGCCGTAGCGGAATGATCGGCTCCTTGGCGCGCGATTCGACGTAGACGAATGCCGCTGCCAACACAACGGCCACGGCGACCAAGACGAGCGACTTCGGGGCGGTCCAGCCAAAGGCGTCGCCGGCCCAGTTTAGGTAGAGCAGCAGGCTGGTGACAGACGCCACGATCAGAGCGGCACCGCTGTAGTCAATCGCGTGCTCCCGACGCGCGACCGGCATCTTCAGCGCCAGCGACGTGATGACCAACGCGAGCGCGCCGATCGGCAGATTGATATAGAAGATCCACCGCCAGCCGGGACCATCTGTGAACCAACCGCCCAGGAGCGGACCTGCCACGCTCGAGGTGCCGAAGACGGCGCCGAAGTATCCCTGGTAGCGGCCGCGCTCCCGCGGCGGGATGACATCCCCGATGATGCTGAGGGCGATCGCCATCAGACCGCCGCCGCCGAGACCCTGGATGGCGCGGAAGGCGATCAGCTGGAACATGTCCTGACTCAGGCCGCAGAGAGCCGAGCCGATGAGGAAGATGGCGATCGTCGATTGGAAGATGATGCGCCGGCCGTAGAGGTCGGAGATTTTGCCCCAGAGCGGCGTGGACGCGGTTGACGTCAAGAGATACGCGGTGACAACCCAGGATAGGTGATTGAGACCGCCGAGATCACTGACGATACGCGGAAGGGCCGTGCCGACGATGCTCTGGTCGAGCGCGGCCAAGAACATCCCTGCCATCACGCCGCCCAGGATGACCAGGATTTGCTGGTGCGACAGGGCAGGGAATTCGAGGGGCGCCGTCGCTGCAACCTCCGCCGGCGCGTGTCCGCGGTCAGACGTTCTGTGTGCCATATGCGAGCTCAATCTCCCTTAGGTGTTTTCGTGGTTGGTGCCGGACTCAACGCCTGGCGCATCCAGGTAAGCGGGCGCTCTTTTTCGGCGCAAGGGGTGGCGTCGCTGCCTCCCGCTCGGCGTCGCCTGGACGGGCTCGCCAGCCAGTGCCCTGGTCGCCACCGCGACGGACAGCATGCGGCGTGCAGTTATCTCGCCGGCATTGGGAGTGGGTTCCGGGCCACGCGCCCTCGTGGTGCGGCCCGGCGCCTGACACGCCAACGCGCAACCGTAGGCGATTCGCGCCGCCAGGTCAAGGATAAGCGGTCGCCAATTTGGCCCTTTCGCGAAGGAGAGCGTTCGCGCAACCCAAACCGAAGTCACCGGATTTTGGATGACCCAAGGGAGTACCCGGTGAACAGCGCGGATCCGAGGGCGAATTGGTGCCGGTAGCGTTGCTCCAAAACAGCCCTCGTACATGTTTGACGAGTTGTGTGGAAGTTCCTAGACTCCCGGCGGATTACGCGGATGACGAGGAAAATTCGTGGAGGTGGAGGTGAGCTCGGCGGTCCAGGCGCGAACGGAGGCGAAAATCGAGGCGTTGCGTGAGTCACTGCCGGCGGTGCGACGCTTCGTTTATCTCAATGCGGGGACGAATGGGCCGTTGCCCCGGGTGGTGGCGGAGACGATCTCAGCGGTATCGAAAGAGCAACTTGAGCACGGCCGGATCGCTCCCACCTATTACGACGATCTCTTAGCGCACTGGGAAGACCTGCGCGGCCTCATTGCAGAGGTGATCGGCGCTGGGGCGGATGAGATTGCCCTCGTCCGTAGCACCACCGAAGGGCTGAACATTGCCCTGATGGGACTGGATTGGGCGCGCGGCGACGAGGTCATCACCACGAACCTGGAGCATGTTTGTCTCTTCGCGCCGCTCGGGCTGATCGCTCACCGATACGGCGTTCGCATCCGCACGGTGGACATCGGCCATGGAGGTGGCGATGTCGTCGCCGCGATCGAGGCCGCGATGACGCCGCGAACCAGAGCGATTGCAATCTCTCATGTGCAGTGGTCGTCGGGCGCGATTATGCCGATCGCCGAGGTTGCGCGCTTGGCTCGCTCTCGCGGCGCCCTGACGATCGTTGATGGCGCTCAGGCAGTCGGGCACATCCCGGTCGACGTGCATGAGCTCGGCGTCGACGCCTACGCGTTCGCCGGACAGAAATGGCTGTGCGGCCCGAGCGGCACCGGCGCGCTCTTCGTTCGCCGCGACCGTCTTGGGGATATCGCGCCGACCTACTTGCGCTGGGGACGCTTCGACGCGACCGGGTTCGTCGTGCCACCGGCCGGTGCCGCTCGCTATGAGATGGGTGAGCACAACCTGCCGGTCACGCGCGGTCAGGAGGAAGGACTACGCTGGCTGCGAGACGAGGTGGGTTTCCCCTGGCTACACGAACGGATCGCGCGGCTCGGACGGCGGTGCTATGAAGGTCTCAGCGGCGTCCCCGGCATCACCGTGACGACGCCTCCCGACCGAATGGCCGGCATCATCTGCTTCACGGTTGACGGCTGGCATGCTCGGGAGGTTGCGGACGAGCTTTGCCGTCGCGGCTTCGTCATCCGGTACGTTGAACAGCCGCCGAGCCCGGTGATTGCCCGCGTCTCCACCGGCTGGTGGAATACTGAAGAAGAGATCGACGACTTCGTCGCGGCAGTCGCTGACCTCGCGCAGCGGCAACTCGAGCCGGCGACGAGCCACGCCGCGCGGAGCGCATGACGTGTGTGCAGCGACACCAATCTGGCCCGCAGGTCACCGCGCAGCGCTCTGCCTCACCTTCGACGTTACCGCTCCAAACTGGGAGGCGTACGGCGTCAGCGACGATGATCGCTACCTGCTCGCGCAAACTGCCTACGAGCCGGCGGGGTTAGCGCGAATTCTCGACCTGCTGGCCGATCTATCGGTGCAGGCCACCTTCTGCTGGGACGGACAAGCTGCACGGCTGCATTCCGCGCTCGTCCAGCGCGCTGTCGCGGAAGGTCATGAGATTGCCCTCCGCTCCTCGGGACGCCAATCGGACGAACAACTGAGCGTCGAGGATGTGCGGCAGGGCATGCGCGAGGTATTCGACACCCTTACCGGTCTCGGCGAGGCGACTCCGACGGGATACAAGACAGCCGGCGGACGTGTGATGAGCACGACGTACGCTGCCGCCCAAGAGCTCGGGTTGACCTGGGTCATGGGTGAGCCGGTTGGTGATTTGCCCGTCCTGCAGCGGCCTGGCTCGCCTCCCTCTCTCGTGGCTCACTCTGAGCCGGACCCGGAACGACCACCTCTCGTTCACCTGCCTTGCTCATGGTTCAACGACGATTGCACTCTCTTCGTGCGCCGGTTCCTGACGCCGAACCAGGTTTACGAAGTCTGGCGGGAGGAATTCGACGTCATCCGGGCAGAGGGCAAGCTGATGTGCCTGTCGCTGCATCCCTTCGTGATTGGCAGGCCGGGCCTCTCGCGAGCCTTGGCTCGGTTCATTGATGACGTGATCGACCAGGGAGATGTCTGGATCGCAAGGGCAGAGTACATCGCCCGTTGGTGGCTGGAGCGGGAGCGCGACATCGAGCGCCGCCTGGCGGACGACGCTTCCGATGGGAGGGAGCTGCGGTGACGGCCGATCTTCTCCTGGTCAATGGACGCGTGCTGACGATGGACCCGGAGAGACCGCGGGCAACCGCCGTCGCGATCCGAAATGGCCGCATCGCGGCGGTCGGGACGGATGACGAGGCGCGAGAAGCCGCCGGCCCACGCGCGGAAGCGATCGATCTGCGCGGGCGGACAGCAACACCCGGCCTCAACGACGCGCATGCCCATCCGATGGGCGTCGGCCTGGCGCTAGCGGACCTCGATCTCGCCAGTCCGCCGAATCGCTCGATCCGCGATCTCGTCGATCTCGTGGCGGCCGAGACCCGGCGCCGATCGCCTGGAACCTGGATCGTCGGACGCGGCTACGATCAGGCCCGGCTGAGCGAGCAGCGGCACCCAACACGGCACGACCTCGACGCGGTTTCCCCAAACCACCCGGTCCTCCTGATCCGCGCTTGCCACCACATCGGCGTCGCGAACAGCCGCGCGCTCGCGCTGGCGAACATTACCGCGGCGACGCCCGACCCGGACGGAGGCACAATCGACCGCGACGAACACGGCGAGCCTACCGGCGTTGTCCGGGAGGCCGCGCTCCAGATGGTGCGGGACGCCATCGGCGAGCCGGACGAGGAGCAGCTTGCCGACGCGCTTTTCCGGGCTGGAAAGGCGTTCCTTGAAAGCGGCGTCACAAGTGTGACGGAAGCCATGCTTCGTCGGCCGGAAGAGCTTCGCGCCTATCAGCGGCTCAACCAAGAGGGTCGGCTGCCCGTGCGGACCTACCTGATGATGCTTTACGACGAGACACTAGAGCCGATGGAATCGCTCGGCATCCGGACCGGCTTCGGCGATGATTGGCTGCGGATCGGTCCGGTCAAGCTCTTCAGCGATGGCAGCATCGGCGGCCGCACGGCCCGGATGCGTGAGCCGTACGTCGGCGAGCCGGACAACGTCGGGCTTTGGATGATGCCGCCGGACGAGCTGAAGGCGAAGGTGCGCCGGGCACATGCCGCGGGATTCCAGCTCGGCATCCATGCCATCGGTGACGCGGCGATCTCGCTGGTGCTCGACGCCTACGAAGAGGCGATGACGGCGCATCCCCGGCCGGATCCCCGGCATCGGATCGAGCACTGCTCTATCGTTGATGAAGCAATAATGGCGCGGATCGCCCGGCTCGGTGTGATCGCGATCCCTGGCACGTCCTTTCTCTATCATTTCCGCGATGCCTACGTGCAGAATCTCGGCTATGACCGTCTGCGATACGCCTACGGCTTGGCGAGCTACGCCCGCCATGGCATCGTCGCGGCGGCGAGCACCGACGCGCCGATCGTGCCGCCGCGGGCGACGATTGGCCTGCAGACGATGATGACCCGGCGCGATCGCGGTGGACACGAAGTTTGGCCTGAAGAGACGGTTGGCCTCGAGGACGCCCTGCGCGCCTACACGGTCAACGGCGCCATCGCCTCATTCGAAGAGAAGCGGAAGGGGATGCTCCGGCCGGGCATGCTCGGCGACGTGACCGTCTTCGAGACGGATCTGGAGACGATAGCTTCGACTGAGATCGGAGCAGTCGAAGTTGATCTGACGATCACCGAGGGGCGCGTCGCGTATTCACGGCAGTCCTGACTGGCCGCGGGTGAGTCCTGGGGGAGGCTAGACGATGCTTTACGGGAGGAGGTGCGCATGCGACTGACCTATATCGCCCACGCGGCGTTCTACCTCGAGGACGGAGAGCATGGAGTGCTCATCGATCCATTTATCTCCGGCAACCCGCTCGCGAAGCACTCGCCGGACGATTTCGAGCCGCAGGCGATTCTGCTGACCCACGCCCACGACGATCACGTCGGCGACACGATCAGCATTGCGAAGCGGACGGGCGCAACCGTCATCGCGACGTTCGAGCTCGGCACCTTCTTGAGCCAGCAAGGCGTGCCCAATGTGATCGCCGGCAACCACGGCGGGACGATTTCATTCCCCGGCGGCTCGGTCAAGCTCGTGCCCGCGTGGCACACGTCGTCATACAGCGACAACTTCCTCGCCCCGGGCGTGCCCGCCGGATTGGTGGTGCGCTTCGGTGGCAAGACGATCTACTTCGCGGGCGACACCTGCCTCTTCAGCGACATGAAGCTGATCGGCGAGGAAGGCCTCGATGTCGCGGTCTTGCCGATCGGCGACTTCTACACCATGGGACCAGCCGACGCGGTGAAGGCGGTGCGCTTCCTCGAGCCGGGACTCGTCATCCCCTGCCACTACAACACCTTCCCGCCAATCAAACAGGATCCGAACCGATTCAAGGAGATGGTCGAGGAGCAAACCGGCGTCAAGTGCCTTGTCCTTGCCCCTGGCGATTCGCACGAAATGTAGAAAGGGGCGAGGAGCGAGGGGTTAGGGGATAGGAGTTGGGGGTTAGGGGTCGGGGCAGGGGTCTGGGACGACTCCAAACTCGACTGCTCCTACCTCTAACTCCTCGCTCCTCGCCCCTCGCCCCTAACTCCTAACCTCTGCTATGGATCGGTACAACGAAGAGCTGAAGCGGACCGCTTATCAGAAGAAGGCAGTCAGCCGGCTGTCTCCGGATGAGGTGTTGGATTTCGCAATCGCCTTCTTTCGGGAGCGGGGATATCGCGCTGGGCGCACTGGGCGGCCCAACCAAGTCTTCGTCATGGGCGGGCGGGAAGGCGGCCTGCCGCGAGTGACGGGCGAAATTACCGCTCGGCCAAATGTCGGCAAGGCGGGCACGACGCTCGTCACGCTCGATGCCGCTGGTGAGCGGCTCGGCCCGGCGATGGCCGAGTTTCATGCCGAGTTGCGCCGACTTCGGACGCAATCGCGAAGCTGAATCGCTCGATCCGGGGCGCGCCGCTCGCGGTTCGGCGGATGCCTCGTCGGCTATACTTGACATGAGCGCCCCGTTGTGCCCCCGTAGCTCAGCGGACAGAGCAACCGCCTTCTAAGCGGTGGGTCGCAGGTTCGAGTCCTGCCGGGGGTACCGCGTAACTCAGCGCTCGCTCCCCTTCGCCCCAGTGGCATGACAGATGCGTCCCCCATTAGGAGACAATCTCGCCGCGCCCTTATCGTCGAGGTGAGTGCGGGGCAACGACTGGCAGAGCGCTGATCAGATAGGAGCAACTAACTATGGAACTCGGCGGGCTTCACCATGTGACGGCCGTCACCGGCGACGCGCCAGGGAATGTCACGTTCTACACCGATGTGCTGGGCATGCGGCTCGTCAAGAAGACCGTCAATCAGGACGATGTCTCCGCGTACCACCTCTTTTACGGGGATGCGCTCGGCAATCCGGGGACAGAGCTGACTTTCTTCGATTGGCCTGACATCGGCTCGCGCGTGCCGGGCTCGGGGGAGATCAGCGAGATCGGGCTGCGGGTACCGGGCCGCGAGTCGCTGGATTGGTGGCAACGCAGGCTCGAAGAGGCCGGCGTGGCGACCGACGCTAAGGGCATCACTGACCGAGGCGGTCGTGCCGTCTTGCCATTCACCGATCCCGAGGGCCAGCGCCTGGCACTCGTCGCCGATGGCAACGACGAATCATTCGTGCCCTGGGCGGACAGCCCGGTGCCGGCTGAGCACCAAATCCGCGGCCTCAGCCATGTCACGCTCGTCGTCGGCCGGCTCGATCCGACGGTTCAGGTTCTGACGCAGATCCTCGGCTTTCGGCGTGCGGGCGAGTATCCGTTCCCAGACAACTCGGCGCGAAGCGTCGCCGTCTTCGCAACCGGACCGGGCGGTCCCGGCGCGGAAGTGCATGTTGAGGAGCGGCCGGATCTCCCGCCGGCTCGCCTCGGAATCGGCGGTGTCCATCACGTCGCATTCCGCACGCCGACAGACGAGGAGCACCGGGAGTGGCGAGATCGCATCGCTCGCGCTGGTCTAGGCGTGACCGACGTGATTGACCGCTTCTACTTCCGCTCGATCTACTTCCGCGAGCCGGGGCGGATCCTGTTCGAGATCGCCACCGATGGTCCGGGATTCGCGACGGATGAGGATCCCGCGCACCTCGGCGAGCGGTTGGCATTGCCGCCTTTCCTGGAGCCGTACCGCGCGCAGATTGAAGCTGGACTGCGGCCGCTCCCGACCGGTGGGAAGGCGGTTCGACGCTAGCGCGATGCCAGCAGGCGGGCTCCAACCGATCGGCCACTTTGCCATGTGGATGCGCGGAGACCCACTGCCAGAACTGCCACCGGTCGCGGGATTCTCGGCGGCGCCGGTGCACGATCCCGTCTTGGTGGCGCGCGTGATGAGCACCAATGTGGACGCCATTGAGGAGCGGTTCCGCGATGGCCACCGCCCTTGGCTTGCTCGCATCGGCGATGAGCCGGCCGCGTGGGGCTGGGTTGCCACCCGTCACGCCGCGATCCCGGAGCTTGGGATAGATGTGCGGTTCCCGGCCGGCGACCGCTATCTTTGGGACTTCGGGACGTTGCCTGCCTGGCGGGGCCGGGGCATCTACCCGGCTCTACTGCAAGCGATTATCAAAGGCGAAGGGGCCGAGCGGTTCTGGATCGGGCACGATTGGGACAATGTTGCTTCCGCGCGCGGGATCGAGCGGGCCGGCTTTCAACGAGTCGGCACGGTGTATCGCACGGACCAGGGAGTGCTCGTGCTCGTCCCGTGCGGACCGGCTGAACGGGTGACGGCGGCCTCCTCGCTCTTCGGCATACCGGTGATCGCTGACTGAGCGTCTGGGTCTACCGCGCACGGACGCGCCCACGTGCCTCGCAAGGGGCGCTTACAAGGTTGACACGCTCGTCAGGGGTTCTGTACAATTCCCCGTGCCGACGGTGGTTGGACACCGACGCGGAAGTGGCTCAGTGGTAGAGCATCTCCTTGCCAAGGAGAAGGTCGCGGGTTCGAATCCCGTCTTCCGCTCCAAACCGAGACAGAGGACACGGCGGGCCGAAGGGCCCGCTTGTTCGTTGTCTGGGACTCACGAAGATGCCCTGAGTTCGCTCCGACTCAGGGCCCGCGGCTGTCTTTGTTGACTCCTAATGCGTGGACATAACACATTCTGCTATGCTGAACGTGTGCCTGCTAGCTCCTATCGGTCATGCGGGTGACTGGTCTGAAACCTCGATTGTTCTAAGGATTTTGCCGTATCCTTCCAGTAGCGCGGACGTGGCGAAACGGCAGACGCTGCGGTCTTAAAAACCGCTGGGGCAACCCGTGCGGGTTCGAATCCCGCCGTCCGCACC
>CALGSZ010000166.1 GCA_937901745.1 uncultured Chloroflexota bacterium
ACGTCGCCCTGCTGCGGGGCATCGCCCCGAGCAACCCCAACCAGCGCAACGAGAAGCTGCGTGGCGTCTTCGAGGAGCTGGGCTTCGAGGACGTGCGCACGGTGATCTCGAGCGGCAACGTGCTGTTCTGCTCCGATTCGACCGACATCGAAGAGATGGAGGCAACGATCGAGGCGGCCTGGCCCGAGAAGCTCGGGTTCTCGAGCATCACGATCATCCGCTCCATCCTCGACCTGCAGCGCCTCGTCGAGCTGGACCCGTTCGCCGGCTACGAGCACGGCCCTGAGACCTACCTGCTGGTGACGTTCTGCAAGCGCCCGGTCGAGATCGAAGTCGAGCTGCCCTACCAGGTGCCGGACGGTGCGTCTCAGCTGATCGCCGCAACCGACCGTGAACTGTTCACCGTGACCGACACGACCAAAGGCAGCAGCGTCGATGTGATGGGCTGGCTGGACAAGGCCTTCGAGAAGGAAGTCACATCCCGCACCTGGCTGACGGTGCAGCGTGTACTCGAGCGGTCGCTGCCGTAGTCGATCCGAGCTCATAAGAGGCCAATGTGTCGGTGCCAAGTGCCGTCACCTCCAGATTCCTGCAACTCTGGCCACAGCGCGGGATCTGGGCTCTGGAGGCCAAGGAAATAGAGGTGGAGGTCGTAGGTGGAGGTGACTCCCGCCCCATCGGCCAAAGCAGGAAAGCGGCTCAAGCTCGTTTCATCGCGTTGAGAGTGCGCTGGTGACCTATCGGTTTCATGTCTGGGCTGCCTCTTGAGCTCGTTGAAATAGGTGGATCTTTTCACTCAGGGTGTGCCCGGCCCGCGCCGATACAGTCCGGTGAAGGCGCGTTCCGAACCTCACGTCGACATGCGTCGCGTCACTGCATTGCGAAGTGGACGGGTGCGGATAACAGATGGAGGCGTTATGTGGAAGGTCGATGAAAGAACGGTCGAAAGTCTCATAGGAATGATCGACGGAGCGGAGTTGGCCTTACCTCAGTTTCAAAGACCTTCCGTATGGGGAAAGGCGAACTGGATCCCCTTCCTGCATACAATTCTCCTGGGGCGACCCACGGGAACTCTACTACTGTTGGAAGCGTCCGAGAATCAGCACCTCCATCCGCGAAAGCTAGATACGGCTCCTGAGCTCAAGGATCGCGGTGCTAAGTGGTTGCTCCTTGACGGCCAGCAGAGAACTACCACACTATATCGAGCTGTCAGGACTGGCTTTGGAGCCGCTGATAGACGTAAAAAGGTCGTAATCGATGTCCGTGCCGCTTTGGATCGCGGAGAGATGGTCGAAGACGATCTACAGTTGGTGAGCGCGCAGAAGGTGCCTGGTTTCGCAGAATTGGCCGAGCAAGGCAAGGTGGACTTTGGAACCTTGTTTGACGCACCCGAGTTGGCGGGATGGCAGCACTCCTTTGTGGAGGCGCACTACGGAGGTGATGCTCGGTCTTTCGCGTCCGACCTGAAACAGGTTGCTCCTCGTCTGACCGACATCGGCTCGTATCGGTTCCCTGTGCTGGTGATTGAGAAAGACACCCCATTGGCTGTAGTGGCTGACATCTTTGAGGACATGAACCGACGAGGACAGCCACTCAACAAGTTCGATCTGATGGTCGCCCGCCTGTATCGGCCGCTTGACGAAAAGACATACTTCGATCTACGAGACGAGTGGGTGACAGCGCTGGCCGAGGCTTCTTATCTCCAGCAGCTAGGCATTGATGAAGACGATGGAATGCTTCCGTTGCAACTCATTGCAAAGCAAGTGGCTCGCCTCCCAGCGGATTTGCGTGGCCGCGTCAAAGGGCTCACGGGTGGCGACGCATTAGAGCTGGATCCCCTTCAGGTAATCGGGGACCCGAATGCCGCCCTGCCCAATTTGAGCCTCAAAGTCGCTGTCGACGCCCTTGATAGAGCGGCTGAATTCCTGGTTAGGTCCTGCGGGGTGGTAGCCCCCCAGCTGCTTCCGCAGCAGGCGATGCTCTTGCCTCTCGCAGACCAGTTCTTGATGCCTGAGAGGCAGCGGTTGGGGCCGGCCGAACTGAAGCTTTGGTTCTTCTCAGTGAGCTTGGCAATTGACTACTACGGCAGCGTCAACACGTACGCTGACCGTGACTGCAATCGGCTAGAGCACTGGGCCAAGCATGGGGTGGAGCCGGAGTCGGTGTCGGCACTCACACGCGATATGGTGAACCAACTTGATCTAAGAATGGCGTTCACACGCGAGGGAAACATTCTTGGTCGCTCTGTGATGGCATTGCTCGTCCTGGGTGGTGCGTTAGATTGGGTACCCGGTCAATTTGCAATCAAGGAGGCTGACTCAATTGATTTCCACCACCTAGTTCCTGACCAGCGGCTGAGATCCTGGTACGGGCGAGCAGAGGACCGAAAGCCGATCGCCGCACTTACGCCTCTACGCTCAAGTACCAATAGGTCAATCGGCACGCGAGACTCAAGGGCTGTCATCACGGAGCTAGGTAACGATGCCCCACAGATCATGAGCAGTCATCAAATTGATACTGAGCTACTTGAGAAGGCTTACCACAACAAGGAAGCGTTCGAGTCGTTCGTCGAGGATCGTGAGCGTCGCCTGAAGGAGCTCATCATAAAGGCGCTCGGATTGTGACGGATTTCGTGTTGGCAGCCCTTAGGGCTAAACGTCAGCATATGGGATGCGCCAAACTTGCCAAGGCTGCTGCGTAACCCAAGGGCATAGGTACGGCGTCGCCGATCCATTTCGCCAGTTTTGCTCGGGCTGGCAACTCGGCTGAATCTGGAGCGAAAACGTATGTGTCAGGAAACCCTTGCAGTCGAGCCGCTTCTCGAGCCGTAAGCACGCGGCGACGTGTTGGATGTACGTAGCGGCCCCTGCCCGGAGACATGAACCCCGTTGTAATCGTTGGGGCGGGCTCATCCTTCCTCATTCGTCCATAGACCGATGTATAGGTCGTCCCTTCTTTGTGGCTGTCCGGTCGCTGAGGCAAGGCGAGCTCGTAAGCGTCGTTGTCGAAGAGCCAATCGACCCGAGCCCGGTTCTCTTCGGAGAGCTCGGTGTGCTGGTCCATGATGTCGTCCGACACGCGGTCCTCGAGATCGCCGATCGCCCACCAGACCGATCTCGCTGTCTGATCCGCCAAGAGCTGGGCGACTTCAGACAGAGGAAGAGGATCGCCATCGCGTCGTGCGATCAGGAAGTGGCGCTTTCGGTGTTGTGGCCACCCCATTGCGCTCGCTGAAAGCACGCCCGACGCGACGGAATACCCGGCCGCTTCGAAGATCGCGGTAGCGCCATCTACCACTTCGAACGAATCGTGTAGGACGGCTGGGACGTTCTCGATGATCGCGACTGGCGCCCGGAGAGCGATCGTGATGGCCGGTACTGTCAGGTACAGAGCGTTGCGTCGGTCCTCGCGCCGAGTGTGGTTGTTGAGGTTCGAGTGACCTTGGCAAGGGGGACCCGCCAGCACCAGGTCGATAGAACCGGTCAATTCTTCTGCCCTGGGGTCGAGTAGCTCGGGCTCGTAGACGAGTTCGGCTTCCTTGCCCTGGCCCCGCACCTGGAAATCGACGAGAGTCGAGACGGATTCGGCGATCCGTCTGCGTGCTCCGTGGTTGGCGGTGTACACGTCCATCGCTTCGCGGTCCTGGTCGACGATCAACTCAGGGACGACGGAGTAACCAGCTTCGAGCGCGAATTGCCGAATGCCTTGAGCCAATCCACCGGCTCCGGAGAACAAGTCGACCGTCCGGAGTGTGCGCCCGCGGTCGATCATCGGGGTCGGCTTCGATCCCTCGAGGTAAGCCCACCACCACGCTCCCTTCGGGTCGACGCCTCCACTCGTCGCGATCTGTGCGTCGACCACGACCGTGTCGTGCACGACGATTCGGCGACGGATGCACTCACCTACGACGCTGAAGGACTCGCCGTCGCCGTCTTCCAGCGTGGTGAGGTCGAGCGTTTGCTGGATACTGGTCACACATCCCCCTGGTCTAGTTCGGTCACTCGATCCCGCAATTCGTCGATGAAGGCCGCAGCCTCGATTTCGTCGTAGACGTGCATCACGATGTTCGTCCACGACCGGTTGAGGAGCTTGGCCAATTCACGGAGGCCATTGTCTGTGCCGAGACGCGCGTCGCGCTGGGAGCGGGCGAACGCCGCAGTGACGGCCGGTGCAGATCCTGTCTGGACCCTGATCACGTGGCTCCGCCAGAAATCGGTGGCCGACTCCAGCGCCCAAGCCAGACTGGGGTCCGACGCTCCGTCGAGAGCTTTGGCCCGGAGGTACATCCGCGGAAGAACCGATTCCGTACTCGAAACACCGTTCACGTACTTGCCGATGTTTCCGTTCGCGAATGGTTTCGCTTCACGCCACCGGATGAAGTCCCAGAAGTAGCGGAGTGCGAGGAAGCGCCAGAAGCCAGGATCGTCGAGGACTTCGATGGGAACGTGGCTGAGCGCCTCGTACAATGCGAGCGCAGCTCGGCCCTCTTCGCGATCACGATCGACGTCGTCGGGCAGCACGGCGACCTCGGAAGTCAGGCGCTGAGCACACTCAGCGATCGGGGTGAGGGAGAGGTCTTCACCATCTCCGACCCAGGTGACGTGAGGCTCGAGCGGGTCGTCGTAGCCGTCGTACTTCCGCTTCGCGAGCTGCTCCGTGACGTTGAGTGGGAGGACCGGGTATCTCACGAGTCGTTCCCCTTCAGACTGTCGATCATGGCCCGTCTCATGTCGATCGCCGCTTCAGCGTGAGCCACCGCTCTGTGTGGATCCGAGCGAACGAGGTTGAGCAGTGCTTGTTGTTCCGCTTTCGAAGGTCCCGCGATACGGCGGATGAGCTCCCCCAACAACGTGCCTTCCAGATCGGCGAGGGATCTCTCGTTCAGGTCGTCAGCCCTCGTAGAGACGTGGTACAGGATGGTGGTGACGAAATCGAGGGCCATCTCGTATTGCATGGCGCGGTTCGTGGCGGTCTGATGTGAAGCACCCAGTTCTGCCAGCAGATCCTCGTCTACGTACAGGATCGGTTGTGTCGGTTGGTCAGCGAAAGGTTCGAGAGGGTCGTGATCATCGAGATCGACGAAGCGGACGGTCTTGGCCGGAAGTCTCAGTTCCGCTCTCAGCTCATCGGTGAGGGGAACCGGTCTGTACAGGGCTCGGCCGAGCGATGTGGAGACTCCGAACGTCGCCCTGGCGAGCCACGTCCCCTTACGCCAGGGTCGGAGAGGGTTGGGTTCGAGCGGCCGATCCAGCAGGATGTAAGCGTCGACGGTGAATCCGGACCGAGGCGCACGGAAGGCCCTCGGACGTGGATCGCTCAAGTCGACATGAGGCTCGAGCTCATCGAGCTCCGATAGCTTCCTCGTATAGACGTGATCGACGATCTTCAGATAGCTCGACTTGGCGAACACCCGGATCGATAGGTCGTTTCGGTCGATGCCGACGGCGTCTGCTCCCCGCTCCAGAGCTCCCACGAACTCACCGAAAGCATCCTCGGGCGCCCACTCGAGCACCACCTTCCTCAGGAGGAACGTGTGCGCGTCGATCGAGACAGCGATGCTGGAGTCTGCTGGGCAGACATCGCTGCCGAAATGGAGCATCGACTGTGATAGGGCGGTTTCGAAATCGGCGAGGCCCCGGTAGGGACGGATGGTTCGGGTTTCGGTGCTCATTCGGTCGGCTCCGCCTCGGCCACTGGTCGGACCGGCTCGCCGGTGACGAAGAGCCGGCCTGTCCAATCCGACGAGTAGGGCTCTGATCGGAACTCGAAAACGGCGGCGCCACCTTCACGCGAAAGCCGCCCTCGGAATGTTCCGTTGGTGTCGCCAACGGGGACGAAGCCATCCGGTGGGTCGATAGTCAGCTCGGCCGCTGTCCGAGCCACCCCGTCTTCGAGAAACTTGTAGGTGAGCGACACTTCGACCTCCGATTCGTCACCTTCGAAGTGTTCGGACAGTGCAATGTGCGCTCTGCCTCTCAAACGAACGAGCAGCCCGTCTGTTGGCTCCAGGCTCTGGTCGAGGCGGATGCTGACGGGCCGCGTGTCGGCCACGGGAGCGACCCGGCCGCGGCCCGTTCCAGCGATGAACTTCCGCATCACCTCGTCGAAGTAGGGGAGCTGTATGTTTTCTGGGGGCTGCTTCGGGGGCTTCAGTTGGCGCCGGAATTCGGCTACCTGGTTCTTGATCCGGGCGAGGACCTTCCGAGCGATCTCTGCGCCGAGTTCCTCCAACTCACCTTCTACACCGCTGGTCTTCCACGCGTCGTGACCTTTCGGCTCGGTTCTCCTCAAGAGATCGTCGATCGAATCACCAGCCACGAATGCACCACGAACATACGGCGGCGTATTGCCAGCCACGTAGTACTCGACGACCATCTTGGGACCGCGCATCAGCGCTACCAGGCTGTGGTGCTCTACGGCGTGTTCGTCGAGGGCCGTGGTCGTCTCATCGGCGTACGACCAACCTGTCGGATCAGCTACCAGCCCTAGGGATCCCGGCTCGGTGAACTCGCGCCCGCCGGCACGGATTGCTTGCAGCCTGACGGACCGCTCGTGCGGCTGGGGATTGTCCTGCGGGAAGGTCGCCACCTCGTAGGCCCTGATGAAGGCTTGGAGTATCGGATCCCGACGTGGGCGGGGGTGGTGGATGTGTCCGGACGCGTCTCTCACCGTCACGATGAAGTCGTTGTCGATAACGGCTGGCCACCAGGAGCGACTGATCGCTGTGACCAGGTCCAACGGCTCCACCGTAGGGTCCAGGAGAAGGAACGTCGTTCCGAGATCCGATGGGTGGTCGCTCCTTCGAGTCGGTATCCCGAGGAGCTCGGCGACAGCGTCAGCCCGTTCGTTCTCGAAAGGTCGAACGCCCGCAGTGGTCGTTTCTCCCAGCCGAGCGAATCCCGAATAGTTCTTTCCGTCGAGATCGTGTTCACCCCAGTACGTCATGCCGAGGAGACGCCTGGTGACGCCGAGGTCGTCGGGCCGCTCTCGGAAGCACGTGTAGGCGAAGACGGTTCGGGTGGCCGATCCCGAGATCAGACCCGCCTTGCCATAACCGTACGAGCCGCCCGCTCCTTCGTCCTTGGCCGTGTACCCGAGGCTGATCAGCGCGAGGTACATCTTTGAGGCAGCGCTCTCCCAGGGTCCATACATCCCCGTCGTGCCCTTTTCCGTGATCACCATCACGGGTAGGGGCTCTTCGTCGAGCCGGTCCAAGCAGTCCGACTGTCGGAGACCGATCTTCGACCGATCCAGGCGGCGTACGCGCTGAGCGAGGGATTGCAGGTCCATGGCTTCCATCGCCGCGCGTCTCGCATCACCAGTCAGGTCGCGGTACTCGAACTCGATCTCGAACTGTGGAGCGTTGTCGTCGGTTCGCTGTAGTTCGATCGCCGCGTCCCACGAGTTCTGGATCACTTCTCTCGCGAGGAGGGTGGCGCGGTCACTCGGTGCGTTTACAGCGAGGACTCCAGGATTCTTGACAGGTTCGTTCTTGAAGAGCTTGGAGAGATCGCCCGACGAGCCGCTCTTCCACGGCGTCGTTTCTTCCCAAGTCCATCCCATCTGTGTCTCCGATTCGATCCGGCCCCGAGGCCAACAACCTAATACACGGGATCGGGGACAAGATGCTTCCTCTACTGTGTCGACAAATGTCTGAGCCAGAGCCCGGGGGGCCGTGGACGGACGAGGAGATCAGGCTGGCTGTGGACGCTTACCTGATCATGCTCGAGAAGCAGGAGCGGGGCGAGTCGTTCGTCAAGTCCGAGATCCGCGAGGCGGTCGCCCCGTATCTGCCGTCTCGGTCCTCCAAGGCGATCGAACTCAAGTGGTGCAACATCTCGGCGGTGCTGGAGGAGCGCGGCATGAGGTGGGTCGATGGATACAAGCCACTGCCCCACCTGCAGCATCGGCTGAGGGAGATCGTCGATGAGCGTCTCCGTTCACCAGTTCCACTGTCGGAAGCGGTGGCGGCGAGGATGCGCAACACTCCGCAAAAAGACACCCCATTCGAGACCGAAGTCAAAGGACTACTGCGCCAGAGAGGATTGGCTTTCGAGGAAGACCGACCGGTCGCGGGTGTCTCCCGTTCCCGCCCCGATCTCCTCTTCCCCCGTGAGCGTCTCGCTGTCTATCTGGACGGGTGTTACTGGCACTGGTGCCCGGAGCACTTCAAGCTTCCGTCTCACAACCGAGACTGGTGGATCGACAAGCTCCTGGCGAATGTGCAGAGGGATCGCAAACACGTGCGGGAGTTCGCGGAGGCGGGGTGGGTGGTGCTTCGGTTCTGGGAACACGAGGAGCCAGAGACGGTCGCTCACACCGTGGAAGAGACGTTGCAGCAGATTCGACGCGTTTGAGCTGAAGTCGGCGGGCCATCCGGCCGATGTGATTCCTATCCCATGAACCTGTCTGCCGGCTCGAATCGCTTTTGGTGCGAAGTAGATCTAGAGAGCATCCGCGGAGCCAAACTGGGCGAGCTCTTCCCGACACTCGCGCACTTGCCTGGCCCTGGCCCTTCTTTGGAACGGATTCCGTCGATCGTCAGATTGCGAGTGAAGGAGAACGTGGAACTCAGCTGGGAAGCTCTGGCGGACTTGACGGTCGGCGAAATCCTCGCTTGGAGAGCGACTGGGGAAGGGAAAGTCCGTACGCTTCTCCGCTTCCTCGCCGAGGAGGCCGAACGCCGGGCAATCGAAAGAACAGAGGTCATCGATTCTGCCAAGACCGGTGTCGTCGAGGCTCTGGTCGACATTGCGGCCTGGGGACATCACAACGGTGCTGGATCGCTCTTGGACGCTATCGATCGAGTGGCGAGGTCGGCCGCTGCCGATGCCCCCCTGGAAGCGCTCGACGTACTGCGTCGCGTCAGGACTTCCGACTTCGGAGCGAGCCGCCTGAGTCGGTACGACCCCGAAGTCTCTTTCAGGTGGCTCTCGGAACAATTCGGGGAGCGAGAGAAGATCATTCTCGATGAACGGTCCTTGGCGATCGGATCTCGC